>DASZAI010000033.1:0-21863 GCA_035945295.1 Terriglobia bacterium
GAGTGGCGCGGGGTGAGGGGTGACGGTGTTGGGCGGCTAACCTCCGTCGCCCTACGGGCTCCTCCGGTTAGCCGCCCGACACCGCAAAGCGGAACTTTCTACTTTGCTCAGATTAGGAACTTTCTACTTTGCCTTGACAGCTCGGATTGCGCAAGCGCCGGTGAACGCGCTCCATGACCGACTCTGGAATCCGCAGCGTGTGGTATCCGCGCTTGCTGCGCGAGCCGTCATTCCCAAGTACCAAGACGCCGGGCTCGCGCTCGAAAATCTTCCTGACGGCATCGCGGCTTAGATTCCACACCTCGGCGATTTCGGCCACGGTATGATGGCGCTCTTGAAAGTGCGCCTCGGGCCTTTCTGCCGAACGTTCTGAGCAGATTCCGTTGCCAGCCAAGCTCGAAAAGCCTCCATTCAGCCGCGCCCCGGTGGGCAAGGAAACGGTCCGACAAGGTCCCACTCGGCTAGCCCCTTCGTCACGTACTTGCTGACATAGAACGAAGCACCAAGCTTGGGGTTGTAAGGCATGACCCGCGCAATTCCACACGGCCAAGCGTGCAGCATACAGCAGTCTTTGCCCCACTCCCCAGGTCGCAGGATGTCTCCGCAGAATGGCTTCAGATCGCGCACATTGCCAATTAGAGAGTGCAAATGCAGCAGGCCGCCGCTATCCCCCTTCTCGACAGCGACGAACGCGTACAGGCGCTTTCGCGGGAAATCTAGCTCCGGCTCGCTTTCTCGAACATAACCCCATGCGTTCCGACGAGACGGTCGAGCCTCGACATATCCGTTCATCATCACTTCGAGTTGGGCCAAATGGCGCCTCGCCCAATACATTGCCCCGTTCAGTCGGACCGGCTTTGAAAACGTCCACGTGGCAAAGACGTCCCAAGGTGTGAGTGCCAGCCACGTACCCATTGCCCTATTCACTTCATCTGCCGGGTACACTTCTCCCCTTCTAGCAATCCTGGCTCGCAAAAAAACGCGAGCCACCGGGGGCGCTGCCCCCAGACCCCCGGACAGGGTTCTGTTTTCTCCCTGCCGAGCGTGGAGGGCGCGGCCCGCAGTCACGCCCGTTTAGGTCGCGGGTTGATGAGCCCCTGTCAAGAGCACCAGTGCCCGCACTTTTCGCGCCCAACTGCGGTCCGCTAACCCATTGGAGTTGATTTCCGGCGGAGTATCCGGTAAGCTTAGGCTTGAGCTTGAAGCTGTCAGCTTACAGTTTTTCTTGGAACGGCCTCGCCCCCAGGCGGGGCCGTTTCTGTTTTAACGGCCACTGCGCCGACGTCTACGCCAAATCTCTTTCGCGAATGCTTGGCGTTTTTCCTTGGGCGTCTCGTGGATCACGAGTCCGCCCGCATCGTGTTCGCCCCGCTGATGCTCGACCGCAGCGGACACGTACTTCGCGAGGGTCTCCGCACCGGGGTTGTACTGGCTAGTCCTCCTTCCTTGGCCTGCCTTGGCCATCGCCAGCCCTAACCGCGTATTACACGATTTACAGAGCCACCGAAGATTCGAGGGTGAATCGTTGTGCTCATCGCCGTCCCGGTGATCGACTACCAGGAAGCGCGTTGATCCGCAGAGGGCACATCGCTTCGGGCCTGCAGGTATGCAGCGTTGCGCCCGAAGGCGGTGTCCTCTATCCGAGATTTGATGGCCTGGCTTGCGCCAGCCATCGCCGCAACGGGGCGACCGAGTCATTCCCCCGCTTCTTCGGGTTCCTCTTCGGCAACGGCCTCTTGAATCTCCTTGAGCTTGGCGACGACTTCCTCGCGGGACAGCTCCGGGTCTAGCGCCTCTTCGACGAGATCGGAAACTTCGGTAATGGTTCCTTGGAGCTCATCGTTTTCGTCCTGCAACTGAGACCTCCTGACGGTCGGCATGGTATTTTTCTCCTTATGTTCGGAATCTTAAGATTTCTTGACACGCGCGCCCCTCCGCAGCGGTCTTCTTTGTTAACCACCTTCGGCCTTGGGTGCGCGTCCTCGCCATCGTGAGCGAGTCTTTCGCACAACTTCGGGGTTGTCAAAAGATAAGAACTATCTCTCGAAGAAAAAAAAGAGGGGGTCTAACCGGTTCGTGCTCAATGGGATAAAAATGTGGGGAGCTGCAGCCTAATTAAATTACTTTCGACTTTTTTTCCGGGGGGCAGATGCCAACGCCACCTCTGCCATATAGAGCGTTTCTGAGTCTCTTCACAGCCGCCTTCTTTTCCTTTCCTGTGCCAGTCCAGCCAACTATCGTCGTGGGCCAGACGTTTGTTTCAAAGTGAGGACACACCTCGTTCCTGAAAACCGCAAGCCAGCGCTCTCTAGATTTCGGATACTCGTGCTTGTGGCGTCTGATACCTTCTCTGAGCAGACGGAGAGCGGTATTGATGTGTCTGTCTCTCGGGCGGCCTCTCCCGGCGGGCGTCTTCCTGGCGCTGGCGTTCACCCGCCGCCCGGCTCGCTTTACGCCAGCGAACCTTGCCCTTGCTTCGTACAGTTCTGCCTTCATCACGTCCAAGTGCCGGACGTATGCCTTCATGGTCTCATCCGTCGGGACGCGCAGCCCGGTTTCGTCGGCGACAAACGAGTCCTTAGTCCTCCAGAAACTCAATTTGGCAATCCGCCGCAAGGAAGCAGCATAAACCGTCCCCATGTTACAAAGGACGTATCTGACTCCGTTGTCCAAACTGGTCAGGTAGCAGGGGCACTCTTGGTCACCGAGAATCACAGTAAAGGGAAGACCAGGGTTCTGGCTTTTCCATTCCATTGGACTCCGAAGCAGTGACGGCAGTGCTTCAGCCTTAGCAATCAAGCGCTCCAAGGCGAATAGAGTGTCTCCGCGAGACTGCGGACCACCATGTGGAAGATCAGCCGAACACGTCGGGCAGGGCTTGGTCTCCATCTTGCGGGGCGTCGCCTCTCGACGACCCCTTGACCACCACCTTATCAAACTACACCTTGGTCAACAATCTCGAAAGTGGCAATCCGAACCCCCCCGCGACGATTTCCAGATTGACGAGCGAGATGTTTCTCTTTCCACGTTCCACATCTGCGAGATAACTTCTGTCCAAGCCGAGTTTTTCTGCCATCTGAACTTGCGTCCATCCTCGCCGCCTTCGCAGCTTGCGTAACTTCCGCCCGAAGCGGATGCGAATGTCCTCGGCCATAGGCGAATCATGGCCTGTGGACTTTGAGCAACAAATCGGTTATAAGCAACAATGCAAACGGATTCAGGAGGGTTCGCCATGGGGGGTGAAAAAGAGGAGGTCACTTTCTACTCGGATGACCGAGGGGTTCGGATCACTAACACAAGACTGACAGTGGACAATACGACTTACGCGATGGCCAACATCACCTCCGTTTCAATAGAGCAAGAAGATCGCAGCTACACCCGCCCTGGCCTCTTGAGCCTTATAGGCTTGGTGGTTCTGTTTATAGGACTTGGGACAAGTTCAGGGGCCGCCGCCGTTTTTGGCCTTCTGGCGCTGGTGGGCGGAGTCTGGTGGGCTTATTCCTTGGAGCCGGATTACTACGTTCGCATTTCCAGTGCGGCGGGCGAGTCCTCGACCTTGTTCACAAGAGAGAAGGCGTATGTCGAAAAGGTCGTCCACGCGATCCACGAAGCGATCATCCACCGAGGATAACTCCCTTTGGGGGAGCAAATGTTGAAGCCGCTGAAAAGCCTGACCCTAGCCTACTTGGGGACCTGCGCGTGCGTGTTCGGTCAGGTTCGACGGCCAAGCGCGTCGGGTAGCGATCAGAATCTTTGGCTCATCATCCTCGTTGTGCTTGTGATCGTGCTACTCTCGGCTAAGAGTAAGAAGCGGTCTCGCTACATTCCCGTAAAGAGCAAGCGGCTCGCGACGGCCAAATTCCACCAGGAGTTTTACAGGAAGAATCCTAACGGAAAGATTAGGAAAGGCGGTTTCGAGTTCGACCACAAGCACCCCTTCTCGAAAGGTGGGTCGAACGATCCCGACAACATCCAGGTTTTGCCCAAGAGGGAGAACCGGCGCAAGGGCAACAAAACGCCGTGACGCGGACTGAGAGAGGAAACCATGCGTCGATCCTTGCTAGTCATTGTCACCGCTCTAGTGCTTGTGAGACCAGCTCCGTCCGCTCTTCCCCCCCAACAGGGGAATGCTGACCAATCTTCCCATACCCCCGGCAGGCTCACGAACAGCGACATCGTGGAAATGACAAAGGCGGGACTGTCAGCCGAAATCATCGTCGCCAAGATACAGACCTCCGCGAGTAACTTCGATACTTCACCCGCCGCGCTCAAAGAACTTAAGGCAAGTGGAGTCTCGGAAGCAGTTATTCTAACAATGGTCAAGAGTCCGAATCAGGCCGCGCCCAAGGAAGAGTCAGCCCATTCAACTCCACCGGCTCGCCCCCAAACAGTTTCGCCGCAAGGCACCGAAACCGTGAAGTCGGGCACTGAAACTCCGGAGGAAAGGGCGGTTCTTCCAACGGGCTATCAGATTTCGTATGTGAAATCGGACCGAAAGTGGAAGTATGGGTTGCGCAGCGAGCCTTATGACAAGGTCTCGGAATATCTCCAGAGTAAACTGGTTGAAGCCTTGGAGACCAAGGGTCTCAGGACAGTGGCGAACTTGGAAGGCGGTTGCTGCCGCATTTCAATAGAGCTACTTGAGGTGACCACTCATCCCGCTGCCTTCAAGAAACCCGGCGTGGATGCCTCGGCCAATATCACCATCGAGGACGCGCATGGTAAGCACGTTTACTCGAAAGGCTACCGTGGAGAGTCCCGCACGATGATGAACACTTACGGGCACCTGATCGACCACGCCTGTGAAGACCTGGTGAAGAATATCGTGAGTGACGAAACTTTCGTGTTTGCCCTATCCACGGGAAAGCTACAGGAGTGAAACCCCTTCTCGCGGTTCAGCAGGATACCCCCATCATCCCGACCGCTCCGACGAAGGGTACGCCAGAGGTACACGAAAAACAGTTGGCCGCTAATCGCAAGGAAACATGACTAGATAAGCTGGCGGAGAGGGTGGGATTCGAACCCACGTTGCGATTTCTCGCAAACACGCTTTCCAAGCGTGCTCCTTCAGCCACTCGGACACCTCTCCAGGCTGTGGGAAGCGCGTGCGTACTGGACAATGAGTATAGCAGAGCGGGGTTCGCGCGCGACAGCCTCGACCCTGCCGCGTGACTCTCACAAAATCTGCCGCACGCCCACTTTCCTCATGGGTTGCGCGCGCGGCGGAGTGTGGATGCTCATAGGACGCCCGCCGATCGCTCTCGAACAGGGGCGTCTCGGTCAGCGGCTTGCGGTACGATTATCTGAACCGATGGCGGAACCGCACTTCCACACCAAACACGCCGTTCAGATCGCGCTCACCAATCAGCGAAACGCGATCGCTCAAGTCGTACTCGATCTGGATCACTCGCTGCTGTGATCCTGACGTATTGGTCGAGTAAGTGACTGTGAAGTCGGGTGTGAGCCGCTCTTCAACCGTCACACGGGGGCCGGCGCCGACGCCCGGGCCGTAGACATTTGGATCGATCTTGATACGGCTCACACCAAAGAGCCGCTGGATGCGGCCGGAAACCTGAGTGGACAGCGCCTGCGAGAGGATGGCGCTGGCGCCGAGCGTGCCGAACGTCTGTGAGCCGGTCGCCGTGAGGGACTGCTGCTGGCGGGAGTAGCCGAGCGCCAGCAGTGACAGGATGTCGGTGGTGGGCAGCGGGGGATCCGATCGATAGGATACCCTCAGCCGGTCGGCGGGTCCGGTTACGTCCAAAGTCAGGTTATAGCGCTCGATGCGAGTCTCAGCTTCGAAATCGACATCCACCTCCGTGCGGAAGGGATTGGTCATCGTGATGTCGCCGCGAGTCAACTTGTAACGCTCGCCACGAATCACCGCTTCGCCGCTCTGGATGTGAACGCTGCCGAATCCCACAGGATTGGCCAGCGTGCCCTGAATGTTCATGTCCACGGTGGCGACCACCGTCAGTTCGTGCGACTCCAGACGGACCTCCGGACTTGAGGTTACGCCGACATCGAGTCGTACCTTCGAAGCAAGTGGCGAAGCGAGACCCGGCGGCTGGCCTAAAGACTGGCCACCGAGTTGGCCCATCCAGGCGAGCAAGTTGAAGTCTTCGCTCACCGACATCTGCTGAACGCTGAGGTCGCCGGTGACTTGCCCACCCTGGGGTGTTCCGGCCAGGTGTAGCGTGCCCGTCAGCAGAGATGTGATCTGCGCGGGAAACTCGATTCGGGCCTGGCTGAGGTTAGCTTGCAGGTCGAACTTCGGCGCGCCGTATAGCGTTCCCGACCCGGTAACCTCGACGGAACCCCCGCCGCCGGCGCCGCGCAGCGATTGGACCGTGAAGTGGTCGCCGTCCAATTGAATGTCTCCGCTCAGCCCTGCTAAACGAAAAGGAAGATCGCCGTAACCGAGACTCAAGCTCCGTACAGCGAGAGTCCCGCTGAGCGACGGCCGCAGCGGACTGCCGCTCACTCGCAGCTTCAAATCGAAGCCGCCGGTTGACTCGAGCGCCGGGTCGAACACCTTGAGCAACTTGGCGTCCCCGTGCCCCTGAATGGAACAGGAGAGCTCTTCCGGCCGTGTCACGCGGAGCGAACCTTCAACATCGAGCGCCGTCTCGGGTCCGCGCAACTGGAAATGGGTCGCCTTCAGCACTCCCTGGGTGTAGGCAACGTCGATCGGCCGGTCGTTCTTCCAGATGAGGTCAGGTGCAAAGCTGATGTCGAGCTGCGTAGCCTGGCCATGAGCCTCGAGCCTCGTCGAGTCCTTCAACGGACCCGTGACAGTCAGCGCGCCGCTCAAAGTCACGGTCGCGCCCAATTTCCGCGCGCGGAACAGATCGATCCAAGGATCAACCCGCAGGCCCGTATACTGCACGGTAAGCTGCGACGGCCAGTTGTCGCGAATCTCCGTCTTATCCTCGAAGTGCACGGACCCGCCCGCACCGCGCAGGTCGGCCTTGAGTTGCGCTTCGGGCTCGCGCCAGTCGAGCTGACCCTGAAGGTTGCCCAAGGCGGCGCCGTTCAGAGCGAAGGCACGGACCACAAAATTCGCACGAAGTCGCGGGCTCTGAAGCGTTCCCTCGCCTCGCAGGTCGAGGTCGAGCGAACCGCCGAGGGTTCCGGGCCCGGCAAGTGGCAGGGCCTGCTGTACGCGAGTGTCAAGCTCTTTGAATCCTTTCAAAGAAAGGTTAGTCCCGTGAAGATCGATTGAGAAGGCGCGCGGCGAAGGGTTGAAAGACGCGTTACCTGTGAGGCGGCCGCCGTTCTTGCGCACCTCAATCGCGTCCAGTTTCCACAGTGTACCGGTCGCCTCGACATGAGCCGAGAATAGGTCGAAGGATTCAGCGGCCACGATGCCCTGCTCTATTCGTACATCGCCCGATCCGGTCAGTTTCGAGCGGCTTCCCTCGAGTTTGAGCCGGCCAGTGACCAGGCCGCTGACCGGCGTGTGGATGTTGAGAGCATCGCGCAGCCCTTCGAGCGATGTTCGTTCGGCCTCGGCGGTGATGTGGACGGGTGACTGCGGCAGGAATTTCCAGTCGCTCAGCCCGGCCGAAACATCGAAGGTTAGGGTGCTGCTTCCGCCGAGCAATTTACCCGAAGAAACGTGGAGGCGATTCGGAGAGGCCTCGACCGTCCCTTCGAGTTCCGCCCACGTCCAGCCACGATACTCGAAGGCGCCTACCTTCAGTTGACCGCGGATACCAGGTCGATCGAGCGGGCCCGTGACCGACCCCGAGAGCACAGCAGAAGACTTCAGCACCACCGGCAGGTCCGGAGGCACACCAAACATCGATTCGGCGAGCGGCCTCCACTCTTCAAAGTCGGAGGTCGTGAGCCCGATCGCCAGGTTTGACTCGCGAACTCCCAGCAGCCCCTTCACCGTGAGAGACGAATGGGGTGTGTGAAACTCCGCCGCTTCGAACTCGAAGACCGGCCCGGCGCCAATCGCCGTGGCGCTCCCGCGCGCAAACCCCGACACCGCGCGACCGCCCGGCAGACCCCCGGCAGGCGTGAGCGTCAAGTCAAAACGAGACTTCAAGTCGGCCAGGTTCCCGCGCCAAGAAGCGTCGAGGGTACCGGACACTTGGCCCGCCATCGGAAGCGGCGCAGGAATCGGCCGGCCGGCGGCAAGGATCTTCAGGGAGCGCTGAAGATCCATGCCGCGAAGCTCTACTCGCAGTCTAACCCTGGGCGAGCCTTCGAGCGTGACTTCGCCTCCACCCCGCGCCGTGCCTCCCAGCAAGGATGCCGTCAGTCGAGAAAGCACGATGCGACGGTGATCCACCGTGTAATCCGCGGATACGTCGATGTGGTCCGCCTGGTACGCTGTCGCGCGGACCGCCACCTGACGCGATGCAAAACGGCCACGGGCTTCGAGTTCCTGGTCGTGATAACTTCCCTGCCCCGTCCACTCGAAACTCCCGCCCCTCAGCTCAGGGAAATGCAAAGTCTGCGTGACGCGAAGCAGGTCGCCCTTCGCCTGAAGCGCGAATTCCACATCTGTTTCCGGCAGCTTGTGCAAGCTCAAAGAGCCTTGTCCGCTGACGAGCCCGAGGCCCGCGGACGGCGCGATGTGCCAGACCAAGTCCGTGAGGAGAAGTTCGTGGCGCGAGAATTCGAGCCGCGTCGCAAAGGTGACTGGAGGCAGCGAATACCCCCCGGCATCGAATTGGGTTAACGACGCCGCGACGTGGCCCTGATAGCGAAGCGCAAGGTCATAGCGCAGCAGTACGGCAACGTCGCGCGCACTCAGGTTTACGGAAGCGCGCTGGCTGTTCCACACGAAACCGGTCCGCACCACGTTGAGGGTTCCGATGGAAAGATTCAGGATGTCATCGAGGAAGCGGCTCTGCGGTCCTGGGATATTCGTGGAGCCGTCGGGATACGTGTGGAGATGAACCTCGGCGTCCGCGATGTCCAGCCGGCGGAGCAGCAGCTTGTGCTGGACGGCAGAGACGGGATTGATTCCCAGCACGACGGTTCGAGCGCTGAAGAGCGGCGGGTCGGGGGGAGACTCGTTGCCGAGCAGCACAACTCCCTCGAGCGTAGCCTGAAAGACCGCCGGCTGCACGTGGAGCTGGTGGATCTCGACGCGGGCTCCGGTGGCTCTCTCGAGGCTCGCCGTCACGCGGTCGAGCAGGTAACGATGAAACCAGCGCGTGCTCATCAACGTCACCGCGCCGAGGTATAGAACGAGGACAACTCCAAAGGCGTATATCAGGAACCGGACGGGTTTTGAGATTCGGCGAGGCGTGCGCTCCATGTCGATACCTAGAACGGATGAACCTTCACGTGCCGAGTCTGCCTCAATTCTCTGAGCCAAGCCGTCAGTTGTTCATCGATCTTCTGCTGCGTGAGAATTTCCCGGATCTGGCTCTCGACCTCGGCGAGCGGAGGAGCAGCGCCCTGGCCACGCTTCGCGTACTCGGGCGCGAACTGGTTGCGATAGTACGCCTGGATCTCGCTCCGGTCGGGCGAGGCCGCGGGCCGCAGCCGTTGGTTGATCATCTCGAGCGTCCGCTCCTGACCTTCCAACACCCCAAGGAGCTGATATTCGTCCATTCCCAGCGACCGAAGGTCAGAGTCCAGGGCCTCCTGGCTCGAACACTTCCTCCGGATTCCAGCCAATCGCTCGGCAGCGACCTTTTTCACGTTCGCGGGCTTTTCGCTCGCCGACTGCGCTTCGAGAGCCAGCAGTTCTTGATCGATTAGGCGGTCGCGAACGCGGACTAGGGCCGCCGCATCCGGCGGCATCTTGGGCAAGCGGCCATCATCGATCACTGCTTCGAGCGCATACTCCCGCTCGACGTCGCTGCGTGTGATGGCAGTCTCCCCGATCGATGCCACGACGCGGTCAAGCGTCTGCGCACCCGCGCGAGTCAGCCCTGTCCCTGACTTCGCCGCAACCAAAGCTAGCAACAGGATGGCTAGAAAGCCTGTCCGACACTGAGCGAAAACTGCACGTTCGATAATCGGTGAACCTCCACCAGCCCCGTCTTGGGCTGAACCACCTGAAAGCGCGGCGGATTCAGGCTGTAGCCCACATCGAGCCGAAGCGGACCAACGGGAGTGTTGTAGCGGATGCCGAGCCCCACCGCGTGGACGGTATAGTCCAGGTCGGTGGGCGAATTCTGCGTCACCTTCAGCAGACGCATTTTGCGAGGCGTCGAAAAGACGTTGCCCGCATCGTGAAACAGCACGAGGCCATATTTGTTTTCCACAAGCGGAATGCGCAGTTCGAGCGAGTTCAGGAACAGCGCCTTGCCGCCCACCGGGAATCCGGTGTCGGGGTCGCGCGGCCCCGCCTGATTGAGTCCGAAGCCGCGATGCGACTCGCTGCCGCCCATAAACAGCCGCTCCGGCAGCGGGATATCGTGCGTCTCGACGAAGAAGCCGGGCTTCCCTCCCGAAGGCGGAACGAAAACCTTCCTCAAGCCGCCGAAAATCCCTTCCACTCCCACGCGGGTGTTGCGTGCGAAGATCAGATGGCGGCTCAAACGGTAGTAGGTCGAATTCTGGGCAGAGAGCCGCGAGAAGTTGGCTTCGGAGCCCAGCGCACTCCAGGCGATTCCCACGTCGACGACCGTATTAGAACCTTTGGTGGCGTCGGCGGGATTGTCGCGATGGTCGTTCACGTAAGTGAGACTGGTCATGGCCACTCGCGCCGGCTGACTGAACAATGGAATCTCTTCCGGCGCGACGCGCAACGTCGATTGGACCACACTGACACGGCGGAAGCTGTATCTCGCCAGAACAAACGTGAAGGGGCTGGTATGCCGCTCCAGGATAGCGTTGGCTTCCTCGCGCATCGAGGTAAAGGTGAGGATGTCGCGAGTCTCCTCGTCGATCGCCGTGAGGCGAAAGACGAGGTCAGGCCGGTTAAGAAAATTGGGAATCGAATAAGTCGCGGCCCCGCCCTTCTCCAGATCCGAGTAGCGTGCGTGTATCGAGAACGTCTGCGGGCGGCCTCCCACGTTGAGACGAGTGACTTCCAGCGATACACGTGGACTGGCCCCGTACTGGCCCTGCGGCTGGCTGTTCTCGAGGCGTTGCACATCGACACCGAAACCGTACCCCAGAGTCCAGCGTCTGGCCTCTTCGACGCTCACCAGGACGGTGCGATCGGCGCCGCCGGTCTCAGGGTCCTCGTGGGAAATCTGAACCTGATTGAAGACTCCCAGGTCGTAGAGGCGGCGCTGCGAATCGAGCACGTCGCTCTGCCGAAGCGGTTCGCTGTCGCGCAGAGCAAGCTGACGGTTGATCACCCCGGTACGCGTATACCGGTTGCCCATCAGAATGATCCGCTGGATTTCCTCCCGCACTCCCGGCTCGATTCGATACGTCAAATCCACCTGGTGCTGGCCCGGCACCGGCGACTCTTGCCAACTGACGTCGGCATGGTTGTGACCCTTATCCGCCAGGTAGGTCAGGATGGAGTCCTGGTCGCTGCGCGCGCGTGCGGCCGAGTACGGCTGTCCGGCATTGGTCAGCAGAAACGAACGAAGCGTCGCGGCGGTCGTCTCGTCGACTCCTTCGAGCGACATGCGCCTCACGGTGGTCAGCGGGCCTTCTTCGATCTGGAAAGTCACAAAGTAATGATCGGCCTCCCCGCCGTGGTGGTCGTCCACCTTCGGGTTTACTTTCGCGTCCTGATAACCTCGCGATTGATACACCGTGAGGATCGCCTTCACGTCGTGCGCCAGCAGGTCCCGGCTGAAAACGCCTCGCACCCGAGGGAACTGCTCCGGCTGAAGCTCGATGACGTTCTGGAGATCCTCCGCTGACACATGCTGGTTGCCCTTGAAGGCCAGACCGGCAAAGTTACCGCGAGCGCCGAGATTCACCGCGTAGACGATATTCACGGTGTGCCCGTCCGCCGCGGTCGCGCGACTCCACTTGACCGAAGCCGAGTAATACCCGAGCCGCTCGAAGTAATCTCGCAGCTTCTGCTCTCCAGCATCCAGCGCCAGGTCGTCCGTCTGGCCTTCACTGAATACCGGAAGGAGGCCCCGCACCCTGCTCGCGCCCACCTTAGCTCCGCGTACAGATACATTGACGATTGGCCCGGCCTGCACTTCGAGCACCAGCTTCTCGCGGTCCTTGGACGCATCCGGCGTTCTCGATCGCACGCTGACCCTCGCCTCAAGCCTCCTCTGTCGCACGTAGAACTTGCGGATCCGCTCGAGTCCTCGTTCTACGCCGGCCGACGTCAAGTGAGTACCCGCTTTCCAGCCGGCCACCGCGGCGAGCCGCGGGGGCGCGAAAACCGGCTGTCCCTCGAACTCGACGCCGCTGAGCCGCGCTTGACGTCCGGCAACCACAGTAAACGCCACATCCGTGACTCCGTAAGGGTGTCTTTCCAGCTCGGACGTGACCTCGGCCCGATAGTAGCCGTCGGCGACGAGCAGCGCGCGCAGGCGATCGCGCGCTGCCGCCAGGTCCTCCTCGGACAGCGGCTGTCCGAGGCGTAACCGTGAGGCGCTGCGCAGCGTGCCCGGTCGCACCCCTGGCGGGGCGCCATCGACCTGGACAATGCCCAGAAATAGCTGCGCTTGCCCGACGAAAATCAGCACCACTCCTGTTTTTTTCTGCTGAACGTCCACGCGCAACTCGCGGAAACGACCGGTCGCGTAAAGGTTCTTCAGACTCTCCGCCACCTGGCTGCGGTCGAGGGGCGCGCCAATCCTCTGCGTGATGGCTCTCGAGAAATCATGGAGCTTCATCGGTTCATCCGACTCGATGCGCATGTCGACGACCGGCTGGCCCCATGCCGTCTCGCTCGAAGTAGCGGATTGCGCGCGGGCGGGCCGCGTCGCCGCAAGGACCAGCGACAGGCACACGAGCATCCGTGCCGCTTCAATCCCGGGACGGGCGTGGGGCGCGCGGAAGAGATTCGGCCGACCCTCCGTCAGAACACTCGGATACGCTGGGGAAGTTCGAGCCAAGAGGAGATCCACCCCTGAATCGTCACGCTCCAGGACGACGCTCCTTCCCTTTTCGACGCGGTTCAGAAGCGAAGTGATGCACGAGGTTCCAGCTCCAGCCGGCAACGCGCTCTGCCGCATTCACAACGGCGTGCGTAACGAGGCGACGTCTGCTTCGGACTCCCGGCCGGATTCTTCAATCAGCTTCAAGGCTTCACGCACATCATCCTTGCGCGCGCGGTGGTTGAGGACGCAGAAGCGCAGAACGTGGCGCGGGCCGAGCCAGGTCGATGAAAGCATCAACCGGCGGCCGGCGATGATCCGTGCCACCAGGTCCTGATTGAGGCGATTCAAAAAGTCCTCAGCATTGGGCGCGGACTTCGAGAAGCTTGGAGGAACGTAGCGAAAGGTGAAGACTCCCAGTGTGGGTCCCGTGACCAGCTCGAGGCAAGGTGAACCAGCAACGAGCCGCGACGCGTAGTCGGCGAGGTCGAGGCACTGATCGATGACCTCGCGCAAACGCGCCGCGCCGTAAGTCTTCACCGCCATCCAAACCTTCAACGCCCGGAAGCTCCGGGTCAACTGCACGCCATAGTCGCAGAAATTCACTTCCTGCTCTTCGCGGGCGACGTCGCGCATGTAGTCCGGCAGGATGCGAAAAGTCTCGCGCATCCTGCCGCCGTCCCGGACAATCGCACATCCGGCTTCGAAAGGGCAATAGAACCACTTGTGGGGATCGAGGACCACCGAATCCGCCCGTTCGATGCCGGCGAGCAGTCTACGGCCTTGCTCCGTAAGCGCCGCGAAGCCGCCATAAGCTGCGTCGACGTGAAACCACAGGCGGTTGCGGCTCGCGACCTCGGCCACCTCGGCGAGCGGGTCGACGGCGCCGGTGTTGGTCGTGCCGGCGCTGGCCACAACGGCGAAGGGCCGCAAGCCTTTCTCGCGGTCACGCCCCACCTGGAGTTCGAGGTCGCGAGGATTCAAGCGGTACCCCGAGTCGGTGGCGACGCGGTGCAATTGGCGTGGCGCGAATCCCAGGATGCGCAGCGCGCGGTCGACGGAGGCGTGAGTCTGGTCGGAAAGATACACGACGGCGTTCGCGACCAAGTCGTTCAGCGCCACCCGGCGCGCCACCGCGAGCGCCGTGAGGTTGGCCACCGAACCGCCGCTCACCAGCAATCCCGCGGCTTGTTCCGGCAGACCAAGCATCTGCTTGAACCAGTCGATGACCACGAGTTCCACCTGGCTCGGCCCGGAGGACTCGAGCCACGTGCCCGCGAAAACGTTGGTTCCCGCCACCAGCGCATCGGCGAGGACGCTCGCGAAGCTCGGAGCGCTGGGAATGAAAGCGAAGAAGCGCGGATGATCGAGATGGATGGCGTTCGGCGCCACTTTGCTCACGTATTCCTCGAAAGCGCGCTCGAACCCGCTGGCTTGTTCGGGCATCGCCTCGCGCAGCAGCTTCTCGGTTTCCTCACGGCGGAGTTCGTTGCCCAGAGAACTCGCGCGCAGGCGCGTCACCCGCTCGACCAGCCAGTCGATGACGCGATAGCCGTCGCGGCGCATAGCCTCGGGATCGGCGTCGAGCGAAACATCACGGATCCGCGCCTCGAGCTCTTCGAGCGAGATGCCATGGTTCATACACCCATCCTCAGCAATCCGCTTTCGTTCTCAATTCCCGCACCCGATCGCCGAGCAGCACGGCCAGCAGGTTGTCCTGCGGGAAGCCCTGGCCAAGATGCTGCCGGTAACCCTCGGCGCAGCCGAGACCCGAGCGTTCCCCGGCCCGCGCCGCCATCCGGCGGACGACACCGGAATTGTCTCCGATCCCCTGCTGCGCGCGCAGCCAGGCTCGCTGGCTGGCGTGGCACTCCAGCATCTCGAGCTTGCGCGCCAATGTGGAGGTGATGTCCACAAATATTTTCGACCGGATTTCCTGGCCGAAAATATCGCGGCCGCCGAACGGCTCGACGTAGTAGAGATGGGGCACGCGCGACAGCAGCCGGGGCCGGGCGCCGCGAGCCGGAGTCCGGTAGTTGGGCGCGACGCCTCCGAAGCACGCCGTTTGCACCAGCCGGCTGGTCGTCTCGTGATCGACCATGTAGTCGACGGGGGAATGGGTCAGCACCAGCGCTGGATTCACCCGGCGAACCAGATCCATGACCTTCGCGAGTGTCCGGTGGTCGTAAAAGATCGAAAGATCCTTTTCGCCCAGCGAGGTGTACGAAGCGCCCACCATCCTCGCTGCCCTCGCCGCCTCCTTCCGGCGGACGCGAGCGATTTCTGAAGGGGGCATCACGGTACTGCCACAATCGCCGGCCGTCATGGTGGCGATGTGGAGGACCGCGCCGCGCTCCGCGAGATGTGCCAGGGTTCCGGCGCACAGGAACTCTGCATCATCAGGATGCGCAAACAGGGCCAGAACACTGGACGATGATCGCTTCATCATGGCGCACGACGCCGGACGCGATGCCGTCGAAGGAGAAGTCTTGAATCAGGCTCGCTCGGGAGGGGCATTCGACCGAAACCCTGGGACCGGACTCCAGTTGGGACTTTCTACTTGGCCGGCGTGAACGAGGCGATGAGGTGCTGAGTGCCCCAGGCAATTTCGATCACGCCTCGGCCGGCTTTGTTCGTGAGCTGGATCGACATGGCCTCGACGGGATCCTTGGCGTCCTGGACTTCCATCGGGACCTCGGCCAGCTTGGCGCTCGGCTCGTAGTGCATGCGGTCCTTACTCGAGACGACCAGCGTCCACTCGCCCGGCTGCACGAGGCGCGCCAGCAGCACGTGCTTCCCCTTCGGAACGCGCGTCCCCCCGAAATCGAGGTCCGCGTCAGACTCGATAGTCGTCGGAATGTCCGCTCCCAGCCGCCACAGATCGCCGGGATGAATCATCGTCTTCAGGTCACGCCCTTTCAGGGTCGGACGGTTGAAGCTGATCGTAATCTTGGCGCCGCCGATCGTCGCCTTGGCCTCGCCGTGCTCGTTGCCGTGCGCCCCAGCCTCGAGTGCCGTCAGGCAGAGCGCTCCCATCAGCGCGAAAACCGTCAACCGATAGCCGTGCTTCATGGTGTCGAACCCCCTCGTTCGATTTGTTGTTGCGGCAAGCCGCCGTGCGTCCGCCCGGGGCGGATAATCTACGGGCCGGTGAGCGCGCCCAGGACTGCTTGACGAAGTTCTTCCGGCCGAACGTACCCCACCCAGTGGTGGATGATGACACCTTTTCCGCTGATAAGAAATAGGGTCGGGAAGACGGCGATGCGACCGTAGGCCGCGTCGCTTTCCTTCGTCCAGCCGACAATCGGAAAGTTGACGTGCTCGTCGCGCGCGTAGCGGCGACGAACGTCATCACCATAGCCCAAACCCAGCACGCGGTCAGCGTTCGCTCCGACGATCGCGAAGCCGCGCCCTCCGAGCTCACCCTGCAACCTCACCAGCGACGGCGCTTCCTTCATGCAGGGCGGACAGCCCGTGAACCACACGTAGAGCAGCACCACCTTGTTGCGCAGCGCGGCGGAGTCCACTTCGCGGCCGTCCAGAGCGCTCAGCTTGAAGTCCGGCGCGGGTCTGCCTTCCCAACCGCTCAAGTGCATCGTGACCGCGTGGGCAAAGTGCGGATCGCTCCGAATCATCTCCACATCAACGTGGGTGATTTCTCCCGTCTTGGGATCGCGGGTAAGGAAGCGCGGCACGCGCGGATCCGCTTCCATGACGCGGAGCAGGATGTCGGCGGCTCCGGGAGTCTTGAGATCGAACTGCTGCGCGATAGTCCGTAGTGGCGGCGGCGCGCCGAATTTCTGCTGGTACTCCGCCAGGAACAATGGAATGCGGAAAAAGGCGTTGTAGAGCTTGTCGAGCGCCTGGCGTTCGGCGGGCTGCGTGAAGACGTTGCTGTAGAGCTCGGAGATCAGGAGAGGCCGGCCGGGACGTAGATGGTCGCGGATGTAATCGAGCACCCGCGTCTCGGCGTCGCTGGCTTGGGCGGCCGGAGCGTGTTGCGAGTGGCCCGTCGCCGGCGTGAGAGCGAAGACGCCTGCCAGCATCAACGGCAGGATGCAGCGGAGAACTCCGGGTCCCTTCACCGCGTCCTGCCTTCCGGTTGGCTCTTGGACGCTCGCGCGCCCGCCGGATGTCCGGCCTGCTCAAAGCAATGCCATTGGAAGAGCAGCGAGTACTTCATGTACTGCGAGAGATAACTCCAGCCGTGGTCGCCTTCGCGCAGATGGAACTCATGCGGGACGTGCTTCTCCGTGAGCTCGCGGTCGAGCAGTTCGTTGCCTTCCTGGAAGCCGTAGCGGTCGTGGTCGCCACAATCGAAATAAAGCTTGAGTCCGGAGAACTGCTCGGGATGCTCGGCCAGTATCAGAGGATTGTTAGCGTCAAAATAAGTTTCGTTGAGCGGCGAACCGAACGGTCCGGAAAGCACTCGGGCGTAGAAACCCCAGCGTCCCTCGGTGGGCAACGGGTCGGGGAATTTCGGAAGCAGCGCGGCGCTCTGCGCGCTCACCGAGCCAAAGAGATCCGGATGACGCATCCCCAGATGCAGCGCGCCGTAACCGCCCATCGAATCCCCGCTCAGGCCGCGCGCCGCAGGCTCCGCGCGCGTGCGATACATGCGGTCGATGCTCGGCACGAATTCCTTGACGAAGAAATCCTCGTAGCGCTCTTTCCCGTCGAACGAATTCACGTAAAACGATTTGCCGCCGTCGGGGCAAACGACGAGGAACTCGCCGGCCTGGCCGGATTCGAGCAGGCCGTTCAAGATCTGCTGGCCGCCCCGATCGCCCCAGCTTCGTTCGTGCTCGAACAAGCCGTGCAGGTAATAGAGCGTGGGATAACGAGTCGTGGTGGAGGAGTTGTAGTCCGCGGGCAGCGCGACGCAGTAGCTCACGGACCGCCCGAGGATGGTGCTCGCAACTGTCCCGCACTGGAGACTGGTCGGCGCGGCGGATGGCGGCGCGTCCCCGGCGGCCTCAGCGCCAGCGACGCTCGTGAGGCGCGGGCCGAGCGCCAGAACCACAACCAGGGACGTCCCAAGAGCGAAGCCCAGGACACGCCAAGGCATGGTGATGACGCGCACCGCCTGGACTCCCTGCCTCCCGGCGCGCACCGTTTTCGTCGCACTTGAGCGGCGCGACGAGCGAATCTGCGGAAGCAATCGAAGCAGTCTCATCGATCAGTGTGAGGACGAGGTAGCGTGCGAACTGTCAGTCTCGACGTAAACCGACGTCTTGCCGCCCTTCGAAGTGGTGCCTGCCGAGCCACCGGTTTCGCGATTCCCGCGAGCTGTGGGGTCAAGCGACCCGTAGGCAGTGCCGTGAACGTTCTTGCCGGCCGATTTCTTGGACTCCTTCACCACCACCGCGTCATCTGTCGAGTCGACTGGACGCCCTGGCTTGAACTCATCGACGTCAGAGGAGTCAGGCGCACCGCGCCGTGACTCGTCGGTCTGGGACTTGGTGTCGGCGGATTTCGCCTGTGATGCCGGCTGGCGCTTCGCGATCTCGCGAGCCGCGCCGCGGGCCGTCTCCGAGGTGCTTACCGGCGCGAGTTCGAGGCGTGCGGGTTGCGAGCTGGTAACGGGCTTCGCGACATCCGACTGAGCCGGCGCGCCGCCTTGCGACTTTGTCTGCCGTTCAGGCGGTGATGCAGACCCACTCTGCGCCGGAAGTATCGTAGCGGCAAACAGAAGCGTCAGGACCCACTCCAAAATTCCCTTCCCTATTCGCGTCATCGCCTCACCCCCAAGAACCGCCACCGCTCGCGCGAAATCAAGCCGCGTGGTTCACCCGTGAGGGCGCGCGGCTGCACAAAGCCATTGTGGCTCCAAGCGCGCGCCTTGGTCAAGCGGCGGCGTGGTTGGGTTTAACCCGGACTCGAAACGAGGGCGTCAGGTACGATCAGGTTGGTGAAGGTGCGGTCAGGGAGTGGCCCGACGCCGCTCCCCGGGATGATGTTTCAGATGCGATCGCTTCAGGATCGAGACCTCTAGAGAGGCGAACCCATGCCTGCCAGTAAAATGGTCTGCGGGCTGGCAATGGCGTTGTCCGTGATTGCAAGAGTCCCCGACTTGAGATAATAGCTCGTCGGCGCGAAGGTGACGCTGATCGTACAACTCGAGTATGCCGCGAGAGAGCCTCCGCAGTTGTTGGTTTGACCAAAGTTTCCGGTCGTGGTGATGCCTGTAATCGTCGAGGGCAAGGAGCTCGTGTTGGTGAGTGTCACGGACTGTGGGGCGCTGGTGGTGCCCACGCGCTGAGAGCCAAAACTCAAACTGCTCGTGGAAAGCTTCACGGTAGGGCTTGCTGCAACCGCCACGAGGCTTACACTCTGCGGGCTGCCGGCCGCATTGTCCGTAACCGCCAGCGCCGCAGCGGCGCTTCCGGGGGCCGGGGCCGCGAAAGTCACATTGATGGCGCACGTCGCTCCAACGGCAAGCTGAGCGGGGCAATTGTTGAGCTGCGTAAACCTGCCATCCGTCGTCGCGATGCTCGAGAGGGCTAGCGGTCCACCGCCCGTATTGGTCAACGTCACAGCTTGAGAAGCGCTGGAGGCGCCGACAGCCACGCTGCCGAAACTCAGAGAAGAAGGCTGGAGGTTCGCCGCGGGAGGACTGCTGCTCGCGGTCGTTCCCGATCCCGACAGTACTACAGCTTGCGGCGTGTTCGCCGCGTTGTCGGTAATCGTCAGCGTTCCGGTTCGTGTGCCGGAAACCGTTGGCATAAACGCCACGTTGATGGTGCAGCTTCCACCCGCCGCCATGGAAGTCCCGCAGTCGTTCGTTTGAGAGAAGTCGCCGCCAGGAGTAATGCCGGCGACGTTCAGCGGGGCGGAGCCCGTATTCGTCAGCGTCACCGCCTGCACAGCACTTGTTGTCCCGAGAGGCTGATTGCCAAAACTCAGGCTCAGCGGCGAAACGCTGGCTACCGGAACCGCGCCCATGCCGGTCAGACTCACGGCCTGGGGACTGCCGGCGGCGTTGTCGGTAATCGTCAGCATTCCGGGTCGCGTGCCGGAAACAGTTGGCATAAACGTCACGTTGATGGTGCAGCTTCCGCCTGCTGACACGGAAGTCCCACAGTTGTTCGTCTGCCCGAAATCGTCACTGGCCGCAATGCCGCCGATGCTCAGCACCGCGCTGCCGGTGTTGGTCAGGGTTATAGCCTGAGGAGAACTGGTCGTCGTCACAGGCTGGTTCGTGAAAGTCAAGCTGGGAGGAGACAAGCTGACGGCTGGCGCCGGGGTCCCCTGACCGCCGGTACCACTGAGGTTGATGCTCTGCACGCTGCCGGCGGCGTTGTCAGTGACACTGAGGAGCCCCGTCCTTGTACCGGTCGCGGTCGGAGCAAAGGTGACACCAATCAGACAACTCGTCCCAGCGGCAAGCGAGGCGCCGCAGTTGTTCGACTGCGCAAAGTCTCCTGCGGCGGCAATCCCCGCAAGGCTGAGCGGTGCAGCACCGACGTTGGCCAGCGCCACAACCTGGGCTAGACTCGTCGTCCCAATCGGCCGATTCGCGAAGGTGAGGTTGTACGGGGACAAAACGACGGCCGGCGCGGTTCCGATCCCAAGCAGGCTGATCTTCTGCGGACTGTCACCCGCGTTGTCGACGAAGGTGAGCGTTCCGCTCGCACTGCCAGAGCCTGCCGGCACAAAGGCAATGCTCAGTGTGCAACTGCCGCCCGGCGACAGACTGGCCGGACAGGATCCGGTCTGCACGAAACTGGCCGAACTCAGGGTAATACTGGAGATGCTTACGGACATCAGTCCCATGTTTGTCAGGACGACATGCTGCGCGGCGCTCGCGCTGCCGACCGGCTGGCTGCCGAAGTTGAGTCCTGATGCCGACACGCTTACTTGGTAGCCACGGCCAGCCGTGCCCAGACTGACGGTATGCGGGCTGCCCGGCGCGTTGTCGGCGACGGTGATCGTGCCGGACGTCACCCCGCTGAAAGTGTAGGTAAATGTTACGTTGACGGTACAACTGGCTCCCGCTGTAAGCGAGGCTCCGCAGTTGTTGGTCTGAGCGAAGTTGGAAGCACTCGTAGTAATACCCGAGATAAGGAGCGGCGCCTTGCCGATGTTCCTGAGGGTCACGGCCTGCGCTGCACTCGGTATTCCGATAAGCGTGACGCTGAAAGCGAGACTTGTGGGCCCGAGACTCACCATCGGGGCGCCACCCGCTCCTATCAGGTTGACCACCTGCAAACCACTTCCGGCGTTGTCGGCAATAAGAAGGATGTCGCCCGCGGGTCCAGAGGCTGGGGGAGTGAACGTAACGCTGATCGCACAACTCGCCCCGGCGGCAAGCTGACTGCCGCAGTTGTTAACCGGAGTGAAGCTGTTGGTGGTGGTTCCGATGCTCGTGATCACCAGGGGTCCTGACCCGCTGTTCGTCAGGGTCACCGTCAGGGTGATGCCGGCCGCTCCGACGGGCTGAACATCGAAATCAAGGCTTGAAGGAGAGACGCTGGCGGCGGGAGTGATGACGATTCCGCTGCCCGTCAGGCTTACGCTCTGGGGACTGCCAGCCACGTTGTCGGTAATCGTCAGCGTGCCGGCTCGGACGCCCGAGGTGCTGGGCTCGAACGTGACGTCGATCGCGCAGCTTCCACCCGGAGCCACAGAAGCCCCGCAGTTATTCGACTGACCAAAGTCGCCGGTCGCCGTGATGCTGCTGATGCTCAGGGTAGCGCCGCCGCTGTTCGAGAGCGTTACCGCTTGCGCCGCGCTCATCGTACCCACCGTCTGGTTGCCAAAACTCAGGCTCAACGACGATACACTGGCGATTGGAACTGTGCCGGTCCCGCTCAAGCTGGCGGTCTGCGGACTGCCTGCCGCGTTGTCCGTGACGCTCAGTGTCCCGGTGCGAGCGCCCGAGGCCGTCGGCGTGAACGTCACGTTGATCGTACAACT
>DASZAI010000034.1:0-50767 GCA_035945295.1 Terriglobia bacterium
TGCCTTACGGCTTCCATCAAACTACTTGGGTATGCGCTATTCTTCTTCATGTCAACAAGATAGCACGTTTTTCGGGTGAGTCAAGTACTATATTTGCTTTGGAATCAGTCGGATACTAGGTGAGCCAAGTAAGTTGTTACCAAAATTTGTCACTTTGCGGGCTTCAGGCAACTTGGTCAGAATCAGTGGGATAGATAGATTTTGCGTCGCCCAGGTGCCCCGATTGACACTTTTTGTCATCGGTTTTCAGGTTCTCCCAACCGCCGAAAAGTCGCCGATGATGGGCGCACCCTTGTAGCGCCTATCGAAGCCTGACCGCAAGGGGCCGCCTACTCTCGCTTTCTCTTCGGGTGAGGGGTCATGCGTGGCTTTGTTGAATGCGGCGACTGGAAAAAGGCGAGATCTTTAGCTAGCCTACGTAGTGAGCCATATCGAGTCGGCAGGCAGCCGAGCCAGCCCGGTAGCCACGCTCAATAGTCCTCTGATCGACCGTGGGCTTCCCAAGGAGCAGAGCCCACGGTCAGAAGTGGTTGTCCGGGACCGCAAAGCCCACCCTACGCTTTACTGAGCTTCGCACCATTGAGTCGCAACCCCCTCACCCCCAGCCTCCTTCGCTTCGCTCAGGACAGGCTCTCCCCCGCGAAGGGGGGAGGCGAGACTAGGACCGAGAATCACGACCCTCGCCCCCTGGCGGGAGAGGGCTGTTGTCCAGACTTGCATTTGCGGACAAACTAGCGGCGAGAGGAGGCGTGTGGTGACGCGTGCCGCGGCTGATAAAGCCAAAGCTCGCTGCCGCCGGGCAGCTTCAGCGCGGTCAGCAGACCCCAACCGAGGTCGTTGACGGGTTGGGTGAATTCCACGCCCTTAGCTTTTAGCTCCTTCATGGTGCCGTGAACGTCGTCGCACATCAGATAAAGCTGATGATGGCCTTTCAGTGCGTCGCTCTTGGGCGCGCCCTTTTCCTCAGTTGGATGAATGCCCAGTTCGGCGGGCGGCAGCGCGAAGATGAGCCAGCCTTCGCCCGCGTCGACGGAAGGAAAGCCGAGCACATCGCGGAAGAAAGCGCGGTCGGCGGCAGCGTCGCTCGTGTAAAGCACTACATGGGCAGCGTTGATCATGGAGCCTCCCAGTGCCGGGCCGGATTTCACTTGGCCGCAAGCATAAACTGAACAGCTTCGTAAGTCCAGCCAGCGTCAGTTGGTCGCCGCACCACGCGTTTTTGTGCCGTGGGTTCGTTTCTTTTTAGACTTACCCTTTACTGAGCTTCGCATAATTGGGTGACGCCCCCTCACCCCCGGCCCCTCCCCCGCGACGGGGGGAGGGGAGTCCGGGAGCAGGGTGAAGGCGTATCCCCCAGGGCTCGCGCCCTGGGCTACATAGATGCCGCCCGCCGCGGTGGGCTGGTGGCGGGAAAGATCGTCAGCCGGCCGGCCGCGGCGCGAAGAATCGACGCCGCGATGAAGTTCGCGGGGCAGTCGAAGCCCGGAAGATAGGACCAGGCGCGGAACTCGCGCCCTTGAATATTCCGCAGGAGCACGCTGGGCTCGAGGCGCTCGCGGTCGAGGCTGCCGTTGACGAGCAGCAGGTCCGGCCAGCCGTCCGCGTCGAAGTCGAGAGCGACGGCCTGCATCGTCCCGTAGGACCGATTCAAGCCGGCCTGGGCAGTGACTTCCTCAAAGCCTGCACCGCCTTTGTTCCGGAATAATTGCGGTGTGAATTGAGTGGCCTTGTAGTCCGGCTCGAGAAGCGAGCGAACGGCGTCCTCGGCCGGGGCGTGCGAGGTCACGAGCAGGTCGGGAAACCCGTCGCGATTGTAGTCGAAGAACAGAGTGCTATAGCCTGTCCCGCGGATACCTTGGAGTCCGGCCTGCTGCGTGACGTTCTCGAATCGCCCGCCTCCCTGATTGCGGAAGAGCACGGCGTCGCGATGCCAGAAGAGCACGAAGACATCGAGTCGGCCGGAGCGCGCGGTGTCGGCGACGGCGCAATCGACGGCGGCGCCGGTGGACGCGAGGCCCGCCGCCTGGGTTTCGTCGACAAAGCGCCCTCCGGTATTGCGGAAGAGCCGGACGGAACTCTTGCCTCCGGCTGAGCCGCCCACTTCGAGCAGGCCGGGCCGGCCGTCACCCTCGAAGTCGCCGAAGCAGGCGCGCGCCGTCGAGCGCTCGCCGGCGAGGCCCGCGGCCGACGTCACATCGGCGAAGCTGTCGTTCCGGTCGTTGTGATAGAGCGCGTTCCGTCCCGCTCCCACGAAGCCCGAGCGAATGAGGTAGAGGTCCGGATAGCCGTCGCGATCGTAGTCCGCCCAGGCCGCGTCCCAGACGTCGCGCACGCCTTGGAGGCCGGCGGCCGCCGTCACGTCGGACATCGCGCCACCCGGCTCGCCGTCGAGACGATAGAGCCTGACCGGTTGACCAGGTGCTACCACCGCGGCGAAGCGGCGGCCCTGCGGATCGGCGTCTGACCAGACCACTCGGCCGGCGGGCAACGTCACGCCGGAGACGCGAGAGTTCGCGGACGCGAGCGTCCCGGCGTCGCCTGGCAACGGCCGGGTGACGCGGAACTCCTTGGGAATTTCCGCCGGATACCCGCCCAGCCGCGTGGCCGTCCAGTAGAGCAGGACGATCGACTTCAGTCCGGACTTTTCCAGCGCGGTGAGCGGCTTGCCGGGCGCCGGCAGCACGTCTCCCTCGGAAAGCACTCCGCGCCCTGAGAGCTTGCGGTCCTTGGCGTAGGCGGCGATGACCTTTTCGAGCGGCTCAAGCGCGGCACGGTATTTTCCCTGGAGGAAAAGCGTGTAGCCCGCGAGATAATTGCCTTCCGCGGAGCCGAATCCGGCGGCAAGGTGGAAGTCGTCGATCGCCTCGCGGTCGCGGCCCTGGTTGAGTTCGAGCATCCCCAGGCGCAGAAACGGCCCGGCCTGCTCGCGGTTGAGCCAGATGCAGCGCTGGTACGCGTCACGCGCTTGGCTGAAATCGAGGGGCGCGCCCGGCGCCGTGAGCGCGAGCGTGTTTCCGAGCTCGGCGAGCGCCCGCGCGCTCGCGGGATTGACTTCGATCAGCCGGCGATACGTCGACGCCGCTGCGGCGTAGTCGCCGGTCTCCTCGAGGCAATCGCCGAGGTAATACAGCGAGTCCTCGTGCTGGGGATTCAGCCGCAGGCACTCCTGATAGACCGGCACCGCGCCGGAATACGCGCCGTGCAGGCGTAACGCGTTCGCTTGGTTGTAGGTATTCCAGAAGGTCTGAATGCGCTGGCGCTCGGCGCCGGCGGGCGCGGCCTCCGGCAAGTTATCCGCGGCTCTTCGCCGGTTGAGCGCGATCAGGCCGAAGGCGGCGAGCACGAACGCGGCCACCAGCGCCAGGGATTTCTTCATAGAGCGCTATTCGTCCACCGTCACGGTCTGGTTCGCGGGAACGTTCCGCATCTCGCGCACGATGCCGCTCGGGAAGCGGACGGTCAGCCGGTCGACCTCGGTCGCGTGCCCGAGTCCGAAGTGGGCGTCGAGCGAGTTCTGCGAAAGGTACGACGGCTGGCTGCCAATCTCCTGAAACTGCTTCTCGCCCTGTGACTCGATTTCGACTTTGGCGCCGAAGCCGCTGCGATTGCTCTTGGTGCAGTGGAGGCGCACTTTGAGCCACGAGTTCTTGCTTCCGCCGTCGTTCAAAAGCAGCAACGGCCGATCCTGGTAATTGACCACGAAGATGCCGACTCGGCCGTTATTCATGTAGTCCGCGAAGGCGGCGCCACGGCCCACGTGCTCTTCCTGAAACGCCGCGCCGCTGACCGCACCCACCTCGAAGAAGCCTTCGTCAGGATTCTTCTGCCAGAAGAGAAAGTTCTTCATCGGCCTGAGGTGGCTCGGATCCTTTTCATCCTCGAAGGTGCTGCCGTTGGCCGTGAACAAATCGAGCTGCCCGTCGTTGTCGTAGTCGAAGAACGAAGTTCCCCAGCCAATATCGCCGAGCGTCATCTGGCCGAGCCCTTCCATGTCCGCGACGTCCTGGAACCGCAGGCGGCCCGGCTTGGCGGTGATGCCGCGATTGAAGCGCAGGTTCGAGAACAGGGCGTACTGCTGCGCGATCCAGTGGGTGATGAAGATGTCGAGGTCGCCGTCGCGATCCCAGTCGCCCACGGCGAGTCCCATCGAACCGCGATACTCGTTGACCCACGCCTGGTTCGAGACGTCCTTGAAGCGGCCGTTGTGCAGGTTGAGATAGAGCTTGTTCTCGGAGATGTCGTTGGCGACGTAGAGATCGGGCCAGCCGTCGCCGTCAAAGTCTGCCCAGGCGGCGGAAAGGCTGCGGCCCGTCGAGTCATCGACGCCAGCCTGTTTCGCGACCTCGGTGAACGTCCCGTCGCCGTTGTTGTGGAAAAGCAGATTGCGCTCGGGCTGAAAGGACGACGGATTGAGCATGTACGGGACCATCTCGGTGAACTGGCGGGAAGATTTGCCGGCAAGCTGGGCGTCGTAGTGATATTTCACGTAGCCGCAGACGTAGAGGTCGGCGTAACCGTCGCGATCGTAGTCCGCCCAAGAGGCGCCCGTCCAGAAGCCGTGGTATTTGTCGAGGCCCGCCTGGTGGCTCACGTCCTCGAAGGTGCCGTCGCCGCGATTGTGATAGAGGACGACATGGTCGTAGCAGGTCGCGACGAGGTCCGGCCGGCCGTCGTTGTCGAAGTCGGCCCAGGCGGCGCCGTTGCAGAGTCCTTTGTAACCCACGCCCGCGGCCACGGTGACATCGGTGAAAGTGCCGTCGCGGTTGTTGTGATAGAGCCGGTTGCCGCCCAACGACGCAGCAAGTTCCTCGGGCGTCGCGGTCAGGGGCGCCGCAATGTCGGCAACATAAAGGTCGGGATAGCCGTCGCCATCGTAATCGCCCCACGCCGCGCCCGACCCCATGTCCTCGGGGAGTTGGCTCGAACGCTTCGCTTGGAAGTGCTGGAAGCCGATACCCGCCTGCTGGGCGACGTTGGTGAACTGGATCGCCGGGTAGCCCGAGGGCAGCGCGCGGTCGAGTTCGCGAGTGATGCCTTTCACGTCCTCGCCTGGAGTGTAGGGCTGCACCCTCGGCCGCGCCACGAACCAGACGGCCGAAGCTACGGAAAGCAGCGACGCGCTGATCAGCGTGTGCTTCACAATCAACTGCTGTCGGCGGCTCTGCGTAAACGTCATGGGGTCCTCGTCCGCACCGGAGCGGTTTCCGGACGTTGAGCCCGAGTTCTTTCCGGTGCAGGGGCTTCGCCGCCCACCACCTTAATGTCGCGCGACTGCGACGTCATGGCGGTAACCGGCGACGTCAATCCCGCCTTCTCGCCGAACAAGAAGTTCAGCAGGAATTGGTCGATCTTGCGATAACAGAGCCGCGCCGTCACGTGCAACTGTCCGGCGCTTTTGCCCGGAACCTTGATGTCGTAGGACAACTGTTGCGGGAACTTCTTGGTGCGTACCGGGGCAAGCTGGGGGCACCAGAAGCTGAAGTCCGCGGTGTCGGAAAAGCCGGGGAAGAGCGAGCGGCGATAGCGGACGCCCACCATCTCCCAGAGGTTGTGCCGGTCAATCAGGTTGCCGTTCTGGTCGACAGGCTCCGCCTTGAACATGAACGTGCCGGGCTGGATGAACCCCTTGGCGTTGACCGTCCCGGTCTGCATCACCACGTTGCCGTGGTCATCGGTGACGATGAGTTCCACCCAGGCCTGAATGATGTCGAGCGGGCCGGTGGGAAAATCGTGTCCCACCTTGTTCGAGGTCAGAACGAGCTTGACGTCCACCTTCTCGCCCGGACGCACCTCGTCGGGCGTGACCAGTTCCATCCCCACGGCGGGACCGTGGGCCCACTTGTCAGCAATCTCCGGAATGTCGTACTGGCCCGTGAGCCAGCGGTCGGTGAGTTCCAACTGCTTCTGCCAGCCGGGCAGTTTCAGGACCGCCGGCATGAACTGGTTGGCGGCGACAAAGCGGTGACTGCGATGCTTGCCGTCGTTGGGCGTGCGATTGTAATCCGACGCGTCGCCCGCGGCAGGATCCGTGGACGCAACGAGCGGCATATGGCACTCGCGGCATTCGATGGTCTTGCGCGGATCGCCGGGGTGGTTCCAGCGGCTCTGCCGCCAGTTGTCGTACTGGTTCTGAAGCTGGACCCAGCCGACGTTATTGATCTCCTGGTCGATGAACTGCTTGTGGCAGGCGGCGCAGTACTCGGGCGTCTTGAAGAGCGTTTTCGAGAGGTCCTTGACGTGCTGCCGCGGATAGGCGCGGATAATGAAGTCGCGCAGGAAGCGCGTGGCCGGCCGGGGATTCTGGTCGTAATCGAGCTCGAACATGTAGCGCGTCGGCTGCACGACAACGTAGTTGGCGTTCCCCTTGAGGTCGACCTTGCGAATCGAGTGGCAGGCGAGGCACGATATGCCCTCCTGATATCCATGGAGCGACGTCAGCTTTTCCGTCGCGACGAAGAGGTTCTTGGTTCCCGAGAACAGCGAAATCGGGTCATGACAGCCGCCGCAGTAACGCGTCGACTCCGGACCGTTCTGCTGCGCCATGTTCATCTGGACCTTCTGGAATCCCGCGTCCATGGCGGAATAGCGGTGGGCGCTCGATTGCCACTCCTCGACGATTTGCTGGTGGCAGCCCGAAGTGCCGCAGGAGGCCGAACCCGAAAGCAGGCGGTCGTCCATCGCCCCGCCGGTCGAGGTCCGGGCGAGGCTGGGCGCGAACGGGCGATCCTTGCCGTACTTGTAACTGTAGTCGGAGGGGAAGCGGTTCCGGAGGCGAGGGGTGTTGTAGGCGAACCACGCGACGGCCACGAGCGCGACGCAGACGATAGCGAGGACGAGCGCTCCTTGGCCGTAGCGTCCGGCAGCGCGCGTCACCACTACGTTGTCACTCGCGGCGCTTCCCCGTCGGTCGCGCAGTACGACGAGCAGAATGTGGGGCAGGACGAACGCCAGAATCGCGAGCGTCGTGACGATGTGGAGGGTGTCCCAGCCGTACCTGATCCGGGTGTGGACCGCCGCCTCGTAAGTCAAGACACCGCCCGAGACAAGGCACAGCAGGAGTACGGCGGCGCCAATGTAGCCAAGTAACTGGAGGTGGCTGAGCGGATCGCGCCAGTAACGTCGCCAGTGCCGTACGAGATACCATGCGGCGGGCACGAGAAACGCCAGTCCTAAGAGCGTATGCGCGAATACCGTCACCTGATTCGCCACGCTGAAGGGCAGCAGCCAAATCGACAAGCCGCTGAGTGTCAGGAAGCCCAGCAATCCCGCGACGGCGATTGCCAGCCGCGAGTGCCACTCCCGAGCGTGCTCGGCCCACCGGCCTCCGTTGCTCTTAGGGGACGGTCTCGCGTCCTGGTCTGGATAGCCTGGATTCATGATTCACTCCTCAGTGGGCGCCGCTCGATTCCGGCAGTGCGCCCGGTGACTGGCGATTCGGCGAAAACGACCTGGCCCTAAAATGAAAGCGGGCGCAACCGAAGCTCCTCTTCACTCGTTTGAGGCGAGGGAGAATCAGCTACGCCCGCACTTCCCCGATCGTGGAATCGGGGCCGTCAGACGTTCATCAGTGAGTGTTGCTAGATTGGAGTCTAGGCCCTACAACTTCCGGCCCGCGTCATCCGCGAGCACGCCTTCGAGCCGCTTGCGTAATTCCTCGAGTTGCCGCGACTTGAAAGACCGCCGCGTCTCTTCAATCACCCGAATCGCATCGAGCAGTGCCGCGCGATATTTCTGGCGCGGGCTACAGTCAATCAGCGGACAATAATCGATCGCCTGTCCTTGCTGTTCGCGGTCGTCGAGGTACTTCACCAAGACTTCCCGCTGGTGGTCCACTCGCTCGGTCAACTCACGCGCGATCTCAGTAACGTATTCCCGAAGATCAACGTCCGCATGGCCATTTTGTCCCACGGTGCACTCCTGGCCTTGGAGACTACGTGCGCAACCTATGAGAGTCAATCCTACAAACCGATTAGTTTGCGCATTTTGACCGAGGATGACCAAGTGTGACCTAGGTCACAGAAATGAGCGATGCGCGTCACCTAAGCTAGCGCACGCGAGTTGCTGCGCTCGGCGAGAGTGAACGAGGGCGTACGGCGAGTCGCGAAAGGTTGGGATAAGCTCTCATGCCGACAAACAGCGGCACAACGGCAACGGAAACGCTTCAATCCGAGCCCTTCAGCCCGCGCCGTCCGCTGAATCCCTGCGAACTTGAAATCGACCTGTTTGCCCAGGGTATCCGCGTCGGCAGCGCTCAGGAATTGAACTCTGACGCTCGACCCATCCATCGTACGCGAGCCGGACTCGGCAGCGGACTCGAGATCATCATTCCCGGACCCCTAAAAGACGTCTGGGTGAACGTTCCGGTTGAGGAAGCGTTTGCCCGGCAGTCCTGCTACCGCTTGACGCACGCGCGCGGAGAATGGCAGGTTGTCGACGAGCGGCAGGGCTTCCGCTATCCGGTGCGGCTGCCGCCCGAGCCGGCCTGGTATCGCCGCACGACTTCCCGCGGCATCCCGATGACGCGAATCGGCGTCCTCCAGGGGACTTATCTCGGCATCTACATTTCGAACTCCTGTGGATTCTGGTATCACTCACCGGCGCTTAATTGCCGCTTCTGCACCACAGGACTGAACGTCGGCGTCAACGAAGTGGCGTTCAAGGATGTGGACGACGTGGTCGAAGTGGCGCAGGCGGCAAAAGATGAATCGGGCGTGACGTTCGTCCACTTCAACTCCGGCTTTCAGACCAACCAGGACCTCGATCGCGCCGCGCCCTACGTGAAGGCGGTGAAATCGCGGGTTGGAGCGCTGATCGGAGTGCAGCTTACCCCGACGCGCGACCTGTGGAAGTACGACAGGCTGATCGAGCTGGGCGCCGACCACTTCAGCTTCTGCTACGAGTTCCAGAACCCCGAGTATTTCGCGAGGATCTGTCCGGGCAAGGCAAAGCTCATCGGCCAGGAAAGCTTCTTCCGGGCGCTCGAATACACCACTCGGGTCCTGGGCAAGGGCGCCTGCTCGGGCGAAATTATCGCCGGCATCGAGCCTCTGGAGGACACGCTGAAGGCAGTAGACTATATCACTAGCCTCGGCGCGTTCCCGACCGTGTGCGTCTTCCGCCCCACCGTCGGGTCCGACATGCAATACTCGCCGTCGCCACGCTACGAGGACCTGCTGATTGTGTTCCGTCACGTCTACGAGGCCTGCCGCCGCAACAACATTCCCATGGACGTGACGCCCAACATCGAGGTCAGCCTGGTCGTCCAGCCCGGCGACACGCGTTATCTGGCGCCGCCCGGTTGGAAGTCGCGCGGCTATAATCTCGAAATGCAGCTTTTGAAGTGGGCGGCTCGTCCTTACTTCTGGTGGAAAAGCCGTCCGCGAAGCATCGCCGCATCCGAAGTCATCTCACCCAAAAGGTAAGCGGCTCACTCTGCAACCCTGTCGATAGGCTAGTATAATGGGCTAACGTTCATCCTCCCAAGTGTTCATTCCGAGCGCAGCGAGCGCGGTCGAGCGGTGGTTGCGACGGGGCCGAGATCTTACGCGGGAAAGGCATCCTCAGTCACGCGGAGTATAATTGTCAGCGGGGCCTGAGCCTGCGAACAGGGAGTTTGACTGATTGACCTGAGTACTCCGTCCGGCCAGAGCCGGGACCCAGAGACGGCAAACTTCTCCTATGAACATCGATCGGTTTTCGCCAAGAGAGTTCTTAAGAGCCCGGCGTCCCGAGAGATTTTCCGACTCCATCGTCGAGGAACAGGCAGGCCTTGACCGCTCGGTGCTGGAATATCACCTGGATACGCTTACCAGCCGTAGCCAGGAAGTCAAGTTTGCGATCTTTGCTCGACACTTGGCCGAGCGCGAAATCTGCCCCAACTTGTTGCCTCAGACTGGCCCGACAGGGGGTGGGGACAGCAAGGTGGATTCAGAAACGTACCCGGTCGCAGATAGCCTCTCCCTTGGATGGCACGAGGGGATCGGGAGGGAGGCGGCCTCCGAGAGGTGGGCATTCGCTTTCAGTGCCAAGAAGAAATGGCAGGAGAAGGTCCGTTCTGATGTGGCCAAGGCTGTTCAAACTGGCCGTGGGTACCGGAAGGCCTTTTTTGTGAGTAGCCAGTTCATCCGCGACAGAGCTCGGGCTGAGATGGAAGCTGAACTACACGCGAAGCACGGCCTCGACGAGGTACGAATCTTCGACCGGACCTGGATTCTGGACAAGGTGTTTGGCAATGGGCGCGAAGCTCTTGCTATTGAAGACCTCGAACTTGAGACCTCGATACGGAAGCTGGTACGGAAGGGACCGCTCGATACCCGACGGGAGAATGACCTGAGGGAAGCTGAAGAGCGAATTAAGGTCGCACTCCGAGAAGGCCGCTTCGGATTTCAACTTGCCGAGGACTGCATTGAGGCCGCCGACTTAGCGAGGCAGCTCGAACGACCACGCACCGAGATTGACGGGTTGTTCGACCGGGCGGAGCGGATGGCCTGCAAGTGTGGGACTGAGCACCAGCGGTTGAAGTGTGCGTACCAGAGAGCCTGGACGGCTTTCTGGTGGCACGAGGACTATGAGGAGTTTGTCCGGCTATATCGGACAGTCGAAGAGCGTGCGAAGGGAAGTCGAAACGCTTATGACCTGGAGCTTCTCACTAATGTGTGGACTCTGCTGCATAGTGCTGTAGTGCGTCGTCACGTCGACGAGACGAGCACGGCTTACCAAGAGCATACAGAAACCTTGACCAGGGAGTTGGAAAGGCTGAGCCAGGAAGTAGACCAGCCCAGCGCAGCCCTCCAGGCTCAAACCCTGCTCCTACAAGTGCAGCTTAGCCTGACAATCACCTCTAAGGGGGCAGTTGATCGTGTTCTCTTGGACCTTCGCGACGTTGTTTGCAAGTGTGAAGGGCTCGCGGGATACCCACTGGAACCTCTGGCCAAGATCGTCACGGAGCTAGGCGAAATCCTTCACGGCGTCCCGGCGTACGAACAGCTTTTCGAGACGATTGTGAAAATCACGTCGAGTCGGAAGGGCGAGATCTCTGCTGCTCGCATGCTGATGGAGCATGGCAGACAACAACTCCAGGGCGACCGGCCCTACGACGCGATTCGCACGCTTGGCTTGGCACTTCGGCGCTTGTACAAGCACGAGAGCCGCCACGAATCCGTGCGCGCTCTCTACTTATGCGGGTGCGCCTACGAGCGAGTGGGCCTGCTGTGGGCAGCGCGCGGCACGCTGCTGGCGGCGGCATCTTTGGCCACGGGAGAATATTGGAGCTACGGGGACGTCACACCCGCGCAAGCCGCGTGCTACAGACGGCTGAAGTGGCTGGAACTACAGCTTGGTCGCCTACGCCAGATCCTTGCCTGGCATGAGGCAGACACAGGCGTTAGACGGGTTCTGATCGAAAAAGGCGGCGACAAGTCTCTTCTTTGCCGAGGAGACATGGAGTTCGATCTGACTGTCGGGATACTTCTGCTGAAGACGGACCTTTGGGAACTCAAGCGGTTATCAAAACTTCCAGATGTGCTTGAAGGGTTAGGACTACTCAGGGCGTCCATTGCGCTGATTTACGCCCTCGGCCATGAAGAGGAACTTCGAGGGAGTGACGGGCCTGGCGTCCTGGCTGACGAGGAGGACCCGCACGCCTTCTTTCTGAAGTGGCGCGATCAGCCCGCCTCCGAGGACCTACCCGCAGAACCTCTGCTCTACGAGGAGAGGAAAGTAACACTCCGGTCCAATGTACTCGGCTGCAATATCACGGTTGAGTGTCAAAACGCTTCCCCTTGCGTTGAACTTGCCGAGTCGTTCCTCGGTGCTCTTGAGAGTCTACTATCCACTGGCACGGTTGAATGGATGGTGTCGCGTGAGCCAGTCTTAACGGTGGCGGTGCGCAAGTCCGATTTCGCCAAGCGCCCCTTCGAATTTGAGCTGCAAGACCAAACGGGCAGGCCCCATGTAAACATCGCCTGCTGCGTTTTTGACCCAGACCGCATGCCCATGGAGGCACAGCAGGAGATCAAGGAAGGACTTCTTGAACTTCTCGCGACCATCATCCCAAGAATCGTGATCGCCGACGACGTTCTCCAAGTACTCGAGAAATTGTTCCGGGAAGAGCTCGCGCTTGATCGCTCCCTCAGCTTCACCGGGAGCTTCGTCGCTGTCGGAAATGTGCTGGGCTACACTCCGAAAAGCCAGATCTCAGCCTGGTCCGATCCACAGGCCCGAGAATATCCTGTTAAGCGCTCAGAGGCGTGGGATGCCCATGACGTTCGCGCTGAGAAGGCGCCCGGTCCAGGCGCGGGAGGTTCGCTACTCACTCCTGGGGTGGGGGAACCGCCTCAGGATCTGGTCGACCGTGGGCGTACGAAGCACACCCAAATCCAAATCGTGTCGCTCATACGCGAGACCCTGTGGGAGAAGGGACATTGGGTCGGGACGGCCTTCGCGACCTCACCCGATGAGTCGAGCCCGCCGATCCTGGCCCCTGTATTCGAAGACTCAGAGGCTGCACAGCAGATATTCGGGCACTGGCGTAACGAGTTGGGAATGCCTGGCGCTGAAGAGAGGCTGCGTATCGCTATCGTGCAGGGCATAAACAAGGCGGAGCCTTACTCGTACAGAGTCGTCATAGGGTCTAACCCTGAGCCTGCCCTCTCGCGCGCTGATACTCGGTTTGTCGTCAACGTCAGCCGAATCAACACCATGCACCCGGACGATCCGCAGAACTTGGAGAGATTTCTTCGAAGTTACAAGAAATTCGGTAGTTATTTCTTAGTGCCTGGTTTCACCACGGGCGGAGCATTTAAGCTGATGCGGGATCCCTATCTCATCAGACGTGATTTGCACGCGAGGGAGGCGTGGGAGATCGGTAGGAATGACCCGGACAGCATAGCGATCGACGAGAACGAGTCGCCAATTATTCCCCCCGGACAGGAAAACGCCCCGGTGCTCGAGTTGCTTCGGTGGAAGCGCGAGCGCTCAGCCATTCGTCCTTCGTCGGTCCGAAGGCCAAAGCAAAAGATACGCCGGAACGATCCTTGCCCCTGCGGCAGCGGAAAGAAATACAAGAAGTGCCACGGGGGTCAGGCGTCGTCCGGTTAGATTCGACAGGCCTGTGTATGGGCGCGCGATCGGTCAGTTCTTCAGGCGCGGCCAAGCAAATCACTAATTGTAAGTGCCGCCCTGAAGGGCGCCTCTACGACGGGAAAGGGCGGTAACTCGCCAACGGTTAGCGGCCCGCGCGGCGTGGCTGGCGCTGGCGGAAGAATTCCCTGAGGCGGGCGAGCGTCTGAGAAAGGTCGGCGCCGTCGGCGGCGACCGCTTCACCCAGGCTCAACGAACGCGGAACGTCGCGTACGCGAGCCAGCGTCCGCAGGCCGGACTCAATCAGGATGGCGCGCGTCTTGGGAAAGCTGGTGACGTACCAGTAGACCGGCAGTTGAGCGTTGGCGCCTTCGGGCGGAAACCAGGCGGGCATGGGCTGCGTCAGGGTCGCGCCCAGGTTCACGACGAAGATCACGACGGCGGTGAGTTCGAGCAGCGCCGAAACCGGCAGAATGATCCACGCCGCGCCGCCGCTCGAATAGGCGACAATCTCGCTCGAGACCCGGAGCAGGCAGCCGAGGTTCAGGATCCAGAGGCTGGCGGCCATCAGCCGCGAGCTGAAGAGTTCGCGCCCGCTCAAGAACGCCGGCAGGAGGCGCGGGCCGATGGCGAAAATCAGCGTCGCGACGAATCCTACCGTGATGGCGTGACGCGACGCGCCACCCAGGCCCGAGGCGCGCGGCAGGAGGTCGGCTGTGAATCCGAGGACTGCCCCAATCACCAACCAGACGTAAGCCGCCCGAATAAACGCCGGATAGCGGCGGTAAACGCCGAGGAGCTTGGGCGGCCGCACCGAGGGGCGGAATACCTGGAGCGCCCAGATCGCCGCCCCGGTCACGAGCATTGCCACGAGGTCCGCCGGCAGGAACGCGCGGACAATCGCCAGGAGTACTACGAGTCCAATCCCGGCGCCCAAGGCGAGCGCCGCTTTGTGGACGGGCGGCTCGAGGCCCAGGAAGATGGTCACAAACCGCGTGCTGTATCCCCAGGCGACGGGAACCGTGAATCCCCACAGCGCCACCAGCAGAAACGTATGGTCGGCGGCGGCAGGGTAAACGGGCAGGGCCGCGGTACGGACCAACTCGACCGCAATGACAAGGTTGATGACGAGCGCCAAGCCGAGCGCGGCGAATCCGAAGATGCCTAACCACGAGCCGAGGTCGCTGGGCTTTTTGGCCGTCGTACCTCGGGCCGAAGCGGCGTCAGTCCCCGCGCCCCACACCAGAATGTGCTGTGCGAGCGCGAAAGCCGCGAGTTCGAGCAAAGCCGAGCCTACGAGCGCCGGCCGCCAGTGCCACAAACTGAATCCCGCCCACCAACGTCCCGCCACACCCAGCGTCCAGAGCGCCCAAACCGTCCAGGCTTCGCCGAATCGCTTGAGCGCGTGACCGCGAAACTTGGGCAGGGTGTAAAGCGAAATCCCGAGGATGAACGTCCCGACCCAGCCGAACAATTGCGCGTGTCCGTGGGCCTGAATCCAAGCCGTACTTGCCGCCGTAATGGCGTGATGCTGGGCGATGGTGATGAGGTTCCAGACTCCCAGCAGCGTTCCCGGAAGCGCGAGGAAGGCGAGTCCGGTGACCACGAAGGCCGCGAGCATTCGTCCCGCCCGGCGCTCGGGCGCCGGATCGGCATAGACGGCCTGGCCTTGCCGGTCCCGCTCGTAAGCCACCCGCCACTGGTCAGGCAGCGAATCCACCGGCGTCGTTTGAGCCATCAAACCAACCTCGTCGACCACCATCTTATACGCTCTCAGGCCCCACTCTGGATTAGACCGTAGAACTTACTGCGAATGCTGTGACTGAGGTCACGCGCCCGGATCGTGAGTGTTCCGCTACGGGACTGGTGTCTGACAGCCAGGTAGCGCGGACGTCGTTCTGTAGGTTCCCGGTTTGTAGACGATTCCCAAGAAAATGCCACGCGCCTCCGACTCCGCATCGCCCAATCACCCTCGAAACTCGCTGAGTCTAATCCCGAAATTATTTTGTCTCATGCGTCTCATCCGTCTCCTGGGTCTCAAGCTCGGCTGATAGTCTGTTCGCAGGAGAACACCCAGGAGAAACACCAAGGAGAACACTTTTATGGGACACATCAGAAGCTTAAGACCCTCGGCCAAGCGGACGTCCGCCAACCGCCGGAACTCCCAGCGATCCACGGGGCCGCGCACACCTATCCTCGGCGGAAAATCCGGGCTCGTAAGATTTTTTTTGACAGGAACGAAGCCTACTCGGGGCCTTTAGAATGAACGCCTTGAGTCCAGCAACACCCCAAAACGAAGCCATTCGATGCGGGCGGAAAATCGCCGTCAGCCGAATCAAGGACCGTGAGCCCTCAAGGATAACCTGTCTATCACCTGTTGCCGGACGCCGCCCTATCCTTACGATGATTCTGGACGGTGATTCTGGTTTCTCCTCGCATTGTGACACGCATCTAACAAACGTTGGAGCGTCGATCGGGCCGACGGAGGAACGCTTAAGCGATGAATAAATGTGTAACGTTCAGCCGAGTGCGATCCCTTTCACGCCGATGGGCGCGGCTTGGTATCATATTTCTCGCCACAGCGGCCTTGATCATCGGGCTCGCTGCTGTTATCTCGCCCGGCACCTCGCCCCGTATCTCGCAAAGTACGCTCGCGGCTGCCGCTGATTCACCAGACCTGATCCAATTCCTGCAGCAGACAGTGGGTTGGTATCGTCAACTAGCGGTCGAGCAGCAGGTTGCGACAGGGCCCAACGATGTGATGGTCGTGAATGATGATCGGCAGATTGCCAATCAAGTCGTTCAACTCGCCTTTGACTTCGCCAGAGCCAAAGCAGCGTCGACGGCAAAACCGGCCGGCTCAGATCAGGCAGCGAGTGAAGGCTCAGTTTCGTCCCAATACCAGGCACTCGCCCAATTGTCAACCAAGCTGGACCAAGACGTCCAGGAATTGCAGGGCGAGGTGACATCGGTCAAGCAGAAGCTGGAAACGGCGTCGGGACAACAACGTCGAGATTTGCAATCGACCCTCGCTGAGACTCAGAGTGAACTGGACCTTGCCAACGCACGCCGGGACGCCGTCCACAGCATGGCCGAGTTTGTCGGAGGAGCCAGCACCAACGGCTCGGGAGCCACCGGGCTGCGCGCGGAAATCGAGGCCTTGGCGCGCTCCGTCCCCGGGGCCTTGACCAAGCCCGCAACCAGCCAGGGAGGCGGCTCTTCGGCCAGCGAGCCGCTCAGCTTTAATCCTGCTTCCGTGACTCGCAAAGCGGAGCCCTCCGGTTTGTGGGGACTGACCGCGGACCTCTTTACACTTTCCCGAGGGATCCATGCGCTGGGTGAAACCATTCAGGCGACGGACACTCTGGCCAAGACTTCCAACCAACTGCGCGCGCCGCTGGTGGATACTCTCAAGCAACTCTCCCGCCAGGGTGATGACCTGGCGAAACAAGCGGATACGGCGGACGCCGCGACGCTCGTACAGGAGAAAAAGCAGCTTGACGCGCTTACCGCTCAGTTCAAGCAGACTTCGGCGCTGGTCCTTCCTTTGAGCAAACAGACGGTATTGCTCGGCCTCTACGACCGGAACCTCACCGACTGGCAGAGCAGGATCGGGAGCCAGTACCAGGCAGAAATGAGGGATCTGCTGGTACGGTTGGTCCTGCTGGGAGTGGTCCTGGCGGGTGTAGTCGGGATCTCGGAGCTCTCGCGGCGGACCATATTCCGCTACGTCCATGACGTGCGCCGCCGATACCAGTTTCTCTTGCTGCGAAAGATTGTTCTGTGGTTTACGGTGGTACTCGTCATCGCTTTCGCGTTTGCCAATGAACTCGGGTCGGTGGCGACTTTTGCCGGACTCATCACGGCGGGCGTCGCGGTCGCCCTGCAAAGCGTTATCCTTTCCATTGCGGGCTACTTCTTCCTCATCGGACGGTTTGGAATCCGGGTGGGTGACCGGGTGCAGATCGCGGGGGTCACCGGCGAAGTGGTGGATGTCGGACTGGTGCGGCTGCACCTGATGGAGCTGGGCAGTGGCGGGTCGGAGGCCCCGAGCGGCCGCGTCGTGGCGTTCCCCAATTCCGTCGTATTCCAGTCGACCGCCGGTCTCTTCAAACAGATTCCAGGCACGAATTTCGTCTGGCACGAGATTACCCTCACCTTGTCTCCCGACAGCGATTGGGGTACGGTCGAAAAGCGCGTCCATGAGGCAGTCGAAGCCGCGTTCTCGGACTACCGGGGAGAAATGGAACGGCAGCAGCGGCAGATGGAGCGGACCCTCGCTTCGACCGCAGTGCCGGCGCTGTGGCCAAGAAGCAGGCTGCGCCTGACGCCGTCCGGCCTGGAAGTGGTGATCCGCTTCCCCGTTGACTCGCAGCACGCAACGGAGATTGACAATCGGGTTACGCGCGAGTTACTGAAGGCTATCGATCGCGAACCGGCACTCAAGCTAGCAGGTTCAGGTGCTCCCAGCGTAAGACTAAGGACTGATCTCTCCGCTTTAACCGCGACATCGGGTTAGGTTAGATGGAAGTCCGTTGCCCGAAGACAGGACGTAGCACGGGCTTCCAACCCGTTTTTCGAACCGCCACACGGACAACATGCCCACGCTTCGTTTCTTCAATGGCAGGGACAGAATGGCCGTTAACCGACCCAAGGACCGTGATCGATCAAGGATAAGCTGCTCGAGGGATTGGAGGCGCGGGGCGGAATCGAACCGCCGCATAAAGGTTTTGCAGACCTCTCCCTTACCACTTGGGTACCGCGCCTAAGAGCCGTGACGAGTGACTGGTGACCGGTGAAAGACAGCAATCTGTTCGTGCGCTTCCTCGTCACTCATCACTCGTCACTTGTCACTGAATTATGGAGCGGGAAACGGGATTCGAACCCGCGACTTCGACCTTGGCAAGGTCGCACTCTACCACTGAGTTATTCCCGCTCTCCCTTTGCCTGACTTAGGGAATTATAGAAACCGTCTCCGAGGGTTGTCAAGCCGCCGCAGAACTCCTAACTTCGGGATCAAACCCTCGCAGGATGACACATTAGGACGCCACTCGGTGGCGCGACGATGCCAGTTACGCCGGCACTTCCACCGACACCTCGCGCAGGAACTTGGCGGCTTCCTCGGGCGGCGTAGGGTTGATGTAGAAGCCGGTGCCCCACTCGAATCCCGCGACCTTGGTCAGCTTGGGCATAATCTCGAAGTGCCAGTGGTAGTGGTCATTCGAGACGTCGGGGAAGGGCGAGGTGTGGATGACGTAATTGTAGGCGGCGTGATCCAGGACCTTGTCGAGGCGCATCAGCATGTCCTTCAGAATCGACGAGAGTTGCTCGAACTCGCTCTTCTGCGATTCCTCGAAGGCCGACCGATGCGACTTGGGCAGAACCCACATCTCGAAGGGGAAGCGGGGGGCAAAAGGCGAGAGAGCGACGAAGTCCTGATTCTCGCCGATGACACGCACGCCACTCTCCGCCTCCTGGCGGATGATGTCGCAGAAGACGCAGCGCTCCTTGAAGGTGTAATACTCCTTGGCGCCGTCCACTTCCTCGATCACGCGCTTGGGGACCACCGGCAAGGCGATCAACTGCGAGTGCGTGTGCTCGAGCGAAGCGCCGGCGGCGTCGCCGTGGTTCTTGAAGATGAGGATGTACTTGAAGCGCCGGTCCTTCTTGAGGTCGAGGATTCGGTCGCGAAACGCCCAAAGGACGTCTTCGATGCCATGCACGGGCATGGTGGCAAGGGTGAGGTTGTGCTCCGGAGTTTCGATGATCACCTCGTGCGCGCCGATGCCGTTCATCTTGTCGTAAAGGCCTTCGCCCTTCCGATTGAGCGAACCCTCAATGCCCAGCGCGGGAAACTTGTTGGGGACGACGCGCAGCGTCCAGCCGGGCGAGTCCTTGGCGCTGCCATCACTGCGATACGCGAGAATCTCGGGCGGCGTCTTCGATTCGTTGCCGTAACAGAAGGGGCAGAAGCCGGAGCCGCGGATTTCCACCTTCTCGCGGACAAAGTCCGACGGCCGCTTGGCTCGATCGGTGGCGATGATCACCCATCGGCCGGTTACGGGGTCTTTTCTGAGTTCGGGCAATTCGTCCCTCCTGATGGGTTGCCTGCGGCAGACTTGCTTCGCCTGCCACGGCCTCGCGTCCCTGACACCGTCCGGCTGCTCCGGGCCTGAAGGTCGGACGGGGCGTCACTTATTATATCGGTCAACGCCCGAGCGTTGCTCGCTGTCTACCGTTCCTTGAAGGCATCCTTGGTCAGGCGCACATGGTAACCGATTTCGGCCCTCCACGAAACACTGACGATATCAAACCGGTAGGTCACTCGCTGCCGGCCCAGGCGTCGCAGGTATTCTTTCGCCGTCTTCGTGATGCGCTTCTGCTTGGTGCGCGAGACCGCCGCCTCGGGCGGACCGCCTCCCGGCGAAGTGCGTGTCTTGACTTCGACGAAGCTCAGCACGGGCCCGTCCCAGGCAACCAGGTCGAGCTCGCCGGCCTGTTGATCCGACGGCCGATTGCGCGCCACGATCTTATATCCGGCCTGCCGCAAGTACCAGTAGGCCAGTGTCTCCCCGCGCCGTCCGGTCGCGAGATGCGCCGCACGCGACTCTGCTTCTCCCGGAGCGTCGACGCGTGCCGCCCGCCGCGCGCGCTGCCGCTCCTTCCAGAGCAGCGCGCGATACATCAGGCGGGGGAAGAGGCGCACCTGCAACTACTCCTTGGTGAGTGCTTCCTGGGCGCCCTCGACTTCCGCGATACAGCTTTCGAGGATCGCGAGCGCGCAGTCGGCGTGCTCCCGCTCGACCACCAGCGGCGGCATCAGGCGTACCGTGCTTTCCCCGGCTCCCAGGATCAGCAGCCCCTGCTCGAAGGCGCGGCGGATCACCTGAGCGCGAGCGTCGGGGTGTGGTTCGCGCGTCTCCTGGCTCTGCACCAGTTCGATGCCGATCATCAGTCCTCGACCGCGCACGTCGCCCACCATCCGGTGCTTCCTCGGCCAGTCCGCCATCCGCTCCAGGATGTAGTCGCCCAGGCGTGCGGCGTTGGCGGTGTACTTCTCTTCCAGCAGCCGAATGGTTTCGAGCGCCGCGGCGCACGCTACCGGGTTGCCGCCAAAGGTCGACGCGTGCGCGCCCGGCCCCCAGTCCATCAAGTCGGCGCGTGCGATGGTGACGCCGAGCGGCAGTCCGGAAGCGATACCCTTGGCGGTGACCAGAATGTCAGGGACGACGGCGTCATGCTCGGAGGCCCACATCTTGCCCGTGCGCCCCATGCCGCACTGCACCTCGTCGAATATTAACAGAATGCCGTGACGGTCGGCCAATTCGCGCAGTCCCCGCAGGAAATTCGCCGGCGGGATAACGTAGCCGCCTTCACCCTGGATGGGCTCGACGACGATCCCCGCGACTTCTTCAGGCGGTGTCGTGGTGTGAAACAGCTTCTCGATGAACTCCAGGCAGCCGCAGTCGCCCGCGCAACTGCCGCTGCGGTGTCCCATCGGGCAGCGATACGGGTTGGGATAAGGCGCGTGCGCGACGCCGGAGAGCAGCGAGCCGAAGCCGCGCCGCTGCGCCGGCTTACTGGCGGTCAACGAGAGCGCGCCGTACGTCCGGCCGTGGAAGCAGTGGAAGAACCCGATAAACCGATGCCGCTTCGTGTGGTAGCGCGCCAGCTTCATCGCCGCCTCGATGGCCTCGGCGCCGGAGTTGCCAAAGTAAACGCGTTTGGGAAACTTGCCGGGTGCGATCTCGGCGAGCTTGGCGGCGAGCTCGGCAAGCAGCGGATAGTAGAAATCGGTGCCCGACATGTGGATGAGCGTCGCAGCCTGCTTCTGGATCGCGGCGACGACCTCGGGATGGCAATGGCCGGTCGAGACCACCGCAATGCCGGCGCTGAAGTCGAGGAAAGTGTTGCCATCCACGTCTTCGACGAACATCCCTTCGCCGCGCCGCGCCACCAGCGGGTAATCGCGCAGGTAAGACGGCGAAACAAACTGGCGGTCGAGCGCCAGGATCTTCTGGGCTTCGGGGCCGGGCAGGGGCATCCTGATCTGAGGCTTCTTCTCCATGGGTCTTCTCCTTTTGCTGTTCCTTCAAGCGAAGGGGCGTGGGTCTGAGGGAAGGACAATGGGAGAAGGACTAGTCGCCGCCAAAAAGGCTGGGCCGCGCTGACTGCGGGAGTAGCCTGCAAGTTTCGAGTGTTGACATGACTTACCTGCGCTTCCAGCGCGTGCCCGCTTTGGTGTCTTCGATGACCACGCCTGCCTTGGCGAGCTCGGCACGAATGCGGTCGGATTGGGCAAAGTCGCCGCCGCGCCTAGCGGCGTTGCGTGCTGCGATCTGCCGCTCGATCTCCTCGTCGCTCAGGGTCTCGACCAGCACGCCCGCGCCGTCATTGCCTACGGCAGTCTTCACTTCATCGCGCAGGTGCTCTGCCATTGGCTCGGTCGCGGCCTTTTCGAGCGGCTTGATAAACCCGAACTGCACCAGCTTCGCGTGGTCGTTATCTTCGAGTACTGCGAAGATGCGGTCCCAGTGCTCGAGCACGTCGAGGAAGGCGGCGCGGTCGCCGTCGCGAAACTCGCCGCGATCCATCGCCGTGTTGCCGTCGGTCACCAGATCGAAGACGGCGGCGAGCGCCTCAGCGGTGTTCAGGTTGTCGTCGAGCGCATTCTCGAAGGCCTGGCGTGCGGCCGCGGCGCGTTCGTGGAGCGAGCGATTCTCGCCCGCCGGGAATTTCTCCGCCGTCAGGCGAAAGAGGAAGTTCCTCAGCCGCTCGAGGGACTTCTGCGCCTGGTGCAATCCGTCGAAGGTGAAGTTGAGCGGTTTGCGATAAGGCACTGAACCGAGCAGATAGCGGATGGCGGTGGGTTTGTACCCCTGATGAATCAAATCGCGCAATGTGAAGAAATTGCCCCGCGACTTCGACATCTTCTCGCCGTTCACCATCAGGTGTTCGGCATGGAGCCAGGTGTGGGCGAACGTCTTGCCGGTGGCCGCCTCGCTTTGGGCGATCTCGTTTTCGTGGTGCGGAAACACCAGGTCGACTCCCGCCGAGTGGATGTCGAAACTCTCGCCCAGGTACTTCATCGCCATGACGGAGCACTCGATGTGCCAGCCGGGGCGGCCGGGTCCGAAGGGGCTGTCCCAGGCCGGCTCACCTTCCTTGGCCGCTTTCCACAGGACGAAGTCGCGCGCGTCGGCCTTGTCGTACTCGTCAGTATCGACCCGAGCGCCGGCGCGGATGCCGCTCAAGTCGATCTTCGAGAGCTTCCCGTACTCCTTGAACTTCTCCACGCGGAAGTAGGTGGACCCCTCGCTTTGGTAGGTGTAACCCTTCTCGGTGAGCGTCTGGATGAGCTGAATCATCTCCGGGATATTCTCGGTGGCGCGGACCATGAACTCCGGCGTCTCGAGGTTCAAGAGCTTCCGGTCAACCTCGAAGGCCGCGATGTACTTGTCGGTGAAGTCACGCAGGTCGAGGCCGGCGGCGCGCGCGTCGCGGATCGTCTTGTCGTCCACGTCGGTCAGGTTCATCACCTGGATCACTTGGTAGCCGCGATACTTGAGGTGCCGCCGCAGGACGTCCTGGAAGACGAAGGTGCGGAAGTTGCCGATGTGAGCGAAGTCGTAGACCGTCGGACCGCAGGTGTACATCCTCGCCTGGTTGGGGACCAGGGTGTGGAAGTCCTCCACCTGCGCGGTCAGCGTGTTGTAAAAGCGCAGCGCCATAAGCGACGATCCAGCCGGACGGTCGATTCCATCCATCTTATCGGTGGGTCGGAAACGAGTCAAGCAGCGGGCAGTCGGTCACGTCAAGCGGCCTGTGTTGGATCCAGTCCCGTAAAATATTCGGCTCGCTGATTCGTCGATAAGTATGAAGGGAGGACGCGCTGAGCCTGGATCGGACGACCGCGGAGCAAGACCGGCAGATCACGGAAGCGGTCCGGCGTGAGCAGGGTCCGCTTCGGAACTTCATCCGGAGACGTGTTGACGATGAAGGCGACGTGGAAGACATCCTCCAGGAGGTCTTTTACGAGTTGGTGGCGGCGTACCGGCTCATGAAGCCGGTGGAGCAGGTCGGCGCCTGGCTGTTCCGGGTGGCGCGTAATCGGATTATCGACCGCTTCCGAAGGAAGACGCGCGAGCCGCTGGGGAGCGGTCCAACGTCCGTCGCTTTGGAGGGAAAGGCGCTCCAATGGGAAGATCTGCTCCCGTCGCCCGATGCCGGACCAGAAGCCGTTTACGCGCGAAGCGTGTTGCTCGAAGAGCTCGATGACGCTTTGGACGAACTCCCCGAGGAGCAGCGCGAGGTGTTCATTGCCCACGAGATTGAAGGGCGCAGTTTCAAAGAGCTTGCGGCGGAGACGGGTTTGAGCGTGAATACCCTGCTTTCCCGCAAGCATTACGCGGTGCTTCGCTTGCGCGAGCGGCTGCAAGCGATACACGACGAATTTCGCAGTCGCGAGGAATAAAAATGAAAAAGAGTCGAATTTACAGGGTACTGAAGATAGCTCTAATCGGAACGTTGGCGATCGGTATTTTCGGTTTCCTGACCATGGAACTGTGGAATTGGCTCATGCCGGCCCTTTTCGGGTGGCATCCGCTCAGCTTCTGGAAGGCGCTGGGCCTGCTAGTCCTGTGCCGGATCCTGTTCGGCGGGTTCCGTGGCGGGCCCGGACACGGCATGCACTGGCGGCGTCGCATCAGGGAACGCTGGGCCGTAATGACTCCTGAGGAACGGGAAGAATTCCGCCACGGCTTGGGAACGGAAGTAGGGCTCTGCCCTCCTGAAGAGCAGGCAGCGAAGCAATGAGTATTCGGCTCGCTCCTACTTCAGCATCGACAGCGTGTGCGCAGGATCGGTGAAGAACGCGTCGTCGACGGCTTCGAGCACGCGGACGTCGCCCATGTTGATTTCCGTCTTGTGGTCGGCGCTGATGTGATTGCTGGCCAGCTTGACGCCGTGGTAGTCGCCGTATTGCCAGTCCCACGCGCCTTTCTCATGGCTCTGGAGGATGTAGTCCCAGTGGGTCATCAGGTGGCTGTCCTTCGACACGAACGCGTGATACAGGTCGCCGGGCGTGAGTCCCACGTGGTCAAAGGTGAGCTGGACTTCATCGTCGGTCTCTGCGCCTCGAGTCTTGGTGCCCAGGTATTTCAGGTTGACTCCGGTCGCGAACCACTTCCAGGGCATCGAGAGCCACCAGCTATCATTGATGTAGGACCCGTAGGCGTCTTCGAGTGACTTCTTCGCGGCGTCGCCGCTCTGGACCTTGCCGTCAAGGTATGCCAGGCCCTCCTTGTTGCGCTCGTAGCTGCCGATGTTGAATAGCACCACTTCATGCTTGCCGTCTTTGGTGAGGCGCTCCAGGCGATACCGGCCGTCCTTGCGGTCCCAGAGATGATGATTGTCGGCGACGAGCTTGGGCCCGGCCTTGACCTTGAAATCAAAGCGCACGAAATGCGCGGCGTTCCAGGCGTCTTCTCCGCCCATGGCTTGCATCATCTGACGCGCGACTTCCTCAGCTTTGGGATCGCGGCTGGCAGCGGCCGCTGCCGGCCACCAGCCACCTATCAGCACCGCGAGAGCCAGCAGGCTCGCCGCGCTAACAGTCGTCTTTTTGGGAACCATCACGCCTCCTCGATAAGTTATGCCTCCGGATACACCCACGGCGCGCGATACGCGCGGCGCAGCAGTTGATTGGCCTCGGGATCGCCGATGATCGTCTCTTTCTCGCCGTCCCACTGGACGCTACGGCCGAGTTTGAGCGAGAGCATCCCGAGCAACGACATGTTGGTCGAGCGATGCCCGATCTCGATGTCCGTCACGGGACGCTTGTGCGTCTGGATACTCTGGATGAAGTCGGCCCACAGCTCGCGAATGTTCTGGTCGTCCGGCTGATTGAGATGCGGGTCCTGATGGATGGTCGGTTTCTTGGGGTCGGCGGGGTAGAACGTCCAGCCATCGAGCCAGCCCATGTGAAACGTCCCTTCGGTACCGTAGAAATAGCAGCCGAGATTGGTCTTTTCGGCCTCGTTGCCGGCGTACAGGCGATGCTCCCAGGCGGCCGTGAACGACTCGAACTCGAAGCTTACCACCTGGGTGTCCGGAGCGGTGGTATTGTCGCGCAGGATGTGACGCCCGCCGGTCGAGAACACCTTGCGCGGATACTTCTCTTCCGTCCACCAAAGGATCTGGTCCATCCAGTGGACGCCCCAGTCGCCAAGCTGGCCATTGGCGTAATCGAGAAACTGCCGGAAGCCCTTGGGATGGATCTTCTTGTTGAAGGGATGCATCGGCGCGGGGCCGCACCAGAAGTCCCAGTCGAGCCCTTGCGGCGCGGGCGAGTCCTGAACCCATTCGCCTTCGCCGCCCGGATAGTGGACGAAGGCGCGCACCATGCCAATCTTGCCGGCTTTGCCCGACTTCAGGAACTCCATCCCCGACACGTTGTGGGGTGAGACGCGGCGATGCAAACCCACCGTCACCGTGCGGTCCGCGTCGCGCGCCGCCTTGACCATCGCCTTGCCTTCCAGAATCGTGTGGCTGATGGGCTTCTCGACGTAGACGTGGCAGCCGGCCTTGACCGCGGCAATCATCACCAGTGGATGCCAATGGTCAGGCGTCGCGACAATCGTGATGTCCGGCTTCTCCTTTTCGAGCAATTGGCGAAAGTCGTGGTAGCGGACGGGCTTGTCGCCTGAGAGCTTCTCTACGTTATCGGCAGCGGGATTCAACTGGTTGTCGTCCACGTCGCACATCGCCACGACCTTTGCCACGCCCGATTCCATCGCGGTATGCAGGATGTTCATCCCCCACCAGCCGGTGCCGATCGGAGCCACGCGGTACTTCTGCGGCGTCTGCCCGAGGATGGCTGGGAATCCGCGCAGAGCGAGTCCTGCCGCAGCGGAATTCTTGATGAAGTCTCGACGATTGATGTTCATGATCCTCCTCTACCCTTCTTCCGAGACGAATTCCCGATGGCAGTCCAAACACAGCCAGTCCTGCCCGTTCGTGTAGCCGAAACTCGCCTCGGCATCCTGGCCCAGGAAAAGGCTCTGCCAGCAGATGATGCAGTGGTAGTGCGTCCAGCCTGCCTTGACCACCTCGAAGTCAGCGGGATCGTATGATTGCCCGTTATGAAGCGCGATGTGACCACTCTTGCGGTGCTTTAGGGCATCCTGCGGCTTGCACGGGCGCCATTCCCAATGGAACCGCTGGCACCAGGCGTCCATCCTGATCTTGAAAACAGCCTCGCGGCTCAACTTTATACCCGATGCCGCGACCGGTTCGACTTCTGGCGGCGCGGTGCGAGCGAGTTCCTCGCGCATTGTTGAAAGATCTAATCCGTACTGGTGCAGGATTTCCGCCGCGAAGCACTTCTCTTCCCTCAGCAGCCCGAGGAGCAAATGTTCGGTTCCGACTTGCTTGTGGGAGAGCCTCTCCGCCTCTTGGGCCGCGTAAGCCAGCACCCGCTTACACTCCTGGCTTAGAGGCAGGTCAACGGATGTCGAAACCTTCTCTCGAACCGGTGTTCGCGATTCAATCCTCTTCCGGATCGCCCCTAAGGAGCCACGGGAGCGTCGCAAGCGCTTGGCCAGCGCCTCATCCTCATGGACTATCCCGAGCAGCAGGTGTTCCGCCTCAATGAAAGGACTTCCAAACTGGCTGGCTTCGTAGCGTGAGAAGAAAATCGCCCGCCTTGCCTTCTCGGTGTACCGTTCAAACATTGCGTATCCCTTTGTGCGGCCTATTATAGTGCAAAGAAGGACGGCGCGAGATCTTTGGACGATCTACGGCTGGACGCATTCGAGGTAACCCAGGGACATGCACGGACGTCTCAATGTCAGCGTGGTTGCGGAGTCTGGCGGTTGAACATAGAATGTCCAGCGTGCCAGCGGTCGATCGAGCCTCGTTCGAAGAATCCAGCAGCCCGGGTGCGAGCGTTTGCATTTTGTAAATTCGCTGTCAGCCGCCTTAGGACGCTTTCTCGCCCACTACGGGGGCCTCGGGCTCTTTGCCATCTCCTTCCTCGACGCTTCGGTCCTGGGACTGCCGCTCATCAATGACCTGTTGCTGATCCACCTTGCCGGCCGCCACCCGGGACGCACGATCCTCTACGTCTTCGAAAGTACGTCCGGCTCGATGCTGGGTTCTTACTTGCTCTACTACTTCGCGCGGGCGGGAAGAGGCGCGCTGGGACGCCGGTCGGCGCGCAAGGCCGAGGCGCTAGCGGCCAATGGGAACGCGGCTGCGCCGGCCCGCAAGCCGAGCCGCGTCCAGCAATGGATCGAGCGCAATGATTTCGCGGCCATCGTGGTGGGCTCGCTGCTCCCGCCGCCGGCGCCGTTCAAAGCTTTTCCTGTCGCAGCGGGCGCCATCCGCATGGACGCGAAGAGGTTCATCCTGGCTCTGCTGGTGGGTCGCGGTCTGAGGTTTGGCCTGGAAGGTTCGGTCGGAGCGCTTTACGGCGCGCAAGCGGAGCGCTATCTCACCGCCCACTTGGCGCTTGTTTCATGGCTCTCGATCGCGGTCCTGGTGGTGATCATGGTGGGCCACCGGTTGTCCGCCGATCGCCCATCGGTATAGCGACTGCGGGAGAAGTTGTCAGTCCTGCCTGCCCGTGAAGCTGAACGATTCGGACCGCACGCGCAAGTCCTTGTCGAGCTTGATCTCGACCACGAAACCCGGAAATCGTGCCTCAGGGGAGTTAAAGCGGAGGTCGCGCAGCGTGACTTCGTAGCCGTCTTCATCCTCGACCACCTGGCTCCAGAGGAACCGAGCGAAGTCCTTGAAGATGGCCGCGGTGCGCGTCTTCATGGCGGCCTCGAGCGCAGGCGAGGACTCAGGCTTGTGGAAGATAGTCGTGTGTTCGGGATCGACGTCGTCCGCGAGTGCGTTGGCGGACAGAATCTGAAACGTCGAGTCGGTTTCGACCACACCCGTCCAGGCAAAAGGGTTGGCGGGTGAGGGGAAGGCCCCGAGCCGCAGCGGGTTTTCGTTGGCGTAACTGTGCGAATCGAGCATCCCCAGCACGCGGCGATGCGCGAAGTCGCGCAGCCCCCAGAGTCCCATCAGGCAACACAGCGCGAAGACACCCCCAGAGCGCGTCGGCTGCTTCCTGGCGCCGACCTCTTCGGAGACCAGCCGGAAGACGGCGGGCATTCCCAACCCGGCAATCAACAACCCGAGCAGCAGCGGGTCGACGACGAACATGATGTCCCAGGCGACCCAGCGTCCGCTGAAGGGCAGGAAGGGGCGCACGCCGTAGGAATTCGTGTAGTCCATCAGCAGGTGCGAGAAGGTGGCGATGAGGCACGTCGCGAGTAGCCAAACCCGGTTGAGAGGCGGCGCCGTGGCCTTTCTGGGAGGCGGCGCGCTGCGTCCCCAAAAATAGACGCCAGCGAAAACGACGGCGGCGAGGATCGTGACGCCCAGGATGGAATGGGTGATTCCTCGATGATACTTCAGGTAGGTCGCGCTGCCCCCCAGCCGCGTTACGATGTCGATGTCGGGGATGTTGACACCCACGATCAAGGCCAGCGCGGCATAGCGCGTCTTGCGATTCAGCCCCGCCTGGCTCATGGCGAGGCCGGTCAAAGTGTGCGTCAGATTATCCATGCGCGCAGGTTCTTGAGGTTCTTTTGCGCTTGTCATCCTGAGCGAAGCGAAGGATCTGTTTCATTTCTTCTTGAGCGCAATGCCGGGATGCTTCGCTCAGCATGACACTCTAGAGGGCTTTCAGCGAGCGCTGAGTCCAGCCTTCACGGCACGAGCAACGTCAGCGCCTCGGGCACGATCTCGAAAGTCGCCGGAAGCTCGGCGACATGCTCGCCGTCGAGCTCGAAGTGGATACGCGAACCCGGTACGGCAGCGGAGCAGGCCACCTTCGGGGCGACGACCAGCTCCACGTCACGAAGTCGCAGATGCCGGCGAGCGAAGACCGCCCCGGCGTACAAGAAGTAACGCGCGTAACTCCGGCTCTTGAACGCGCAAACCTGGAACTCAGGCTCGAAGAAGCGCGCGCGCGGCGCCAGATGCAGCCAGCCGGCGTAGACTCGCGTCCGCTGGATGACGGCGAACGTTGCGGCAAGCGTCCTCCCGTCCAGTTGACAATTGAAGACCGGGAACGAGTGGCGCAGCGCCTGACGCACCGCCTCCAGGCCATACGCTATCACACCCCACGACATTTTGAAGCGGGAAGAGAGCCGGTGGACGACGTAGGCGTCGAAGCCCACGCCCGCCACGCTCATGAAATAGCGGTGCTCGACTCCTGCCGCGTTCCGAGGATTCGCGCCGCCCGTGGCGTCCGCGGACCAGGCCGCGAGGCCCAGGGGGATACGTCGTGGCCGCCAGTGAGGAAGCTGCCGCGCCCCGCGCACCGGGTCGTGAGGAAGCCCGAGTTCCTTGGCGATGATGTTGGCGGTGCCGCCCGGCAGGATACCCAGCGTGGTCTCGCCCGGAGCGAGTCCGTTAATCACTTCGTTGATGGTGCCATCGCCGCCGCAGACCAGGACCATCCTCGCGCCCTGGCTCGCCGCGTCGCGTGCCAGCTCGCAGGCGTCGCCGGGTCCCGAGGTGCGGGCGAGCGTGACGCGGACTCCCGAATCCTCGAGCAGGGCGGCGGCTTGACGGATTTCCTTTTCGCGTCGCGCCGGACGGCGCCCCGCCACGGGATTGTAGATGAGGATAGCGTTGTTCAACAGAGTGGCAGGCGAGAATCGATAGGCTAGCGCGACTGGGCCGGGTCGAGTCCGAGGACCACTTTCTTGGCGATCATGTCACCGGTCTTCTTGTCCTTCTTCACGTCGATGAAGACGCTCTCGCCGGTCTTGAGTTCCGCGAGCTTGCCGGCCTTGCCGTCGCGCACGTACTTGGTCTTGGGCTGCAACTTGAAGCTCTGGCCGTCGCCATATTCCGTCTTATCGAGGATCAACTCGTCGTGCCCAATCTTCTTGATCACTCCGTAAACGTAGCCTTGGAGGTGTCGCCCGGTGCTGGTCGGATCGCCGAAACGCGCGGTGTCCGCCTTGGGCGGCGCGTCGGGCCCCTGCCCCGCAGTGTGATCCTGCGCGAGGCTTGATGCGACCGCGATTCCAAAAGCTAGAACAACCGGCAGAACCAGCTTCTTCCAAGTCATCACCGTTCTCCCCCCGGCGGGCGTCCGCTCGCGGTAGCGCCTCCGGCCGTCTCCCTCCACCCAAGCGCGAAGCTCAGAGGGCAGGCCCTATGCCAGATGGCTTCATGGGCCTGCCCGTGGCGGACAATGAGGGTTCCGCCTTAAGGATACCTCAACTTAAGCACCCGTTTGCGGCGCTGTCAAGATGTGAAGAGCCGCGGTGCAGGTGTCATTTGGGGGATATGGGCGCTCCAGCGTGCAGTCGTTCCCGCGAAAGCGGGAATGACCTGGGCGACTTTCGCATTTCGAGTTTCGTCTGGCTCGAATATAATTCTGCATTGCACTCGCTCGACTCGCCCGCCGGAGACCCTGTGGCCAAAAGTATCGAGAAGGAAATCGAAAGCCTGCGCGAGAAGATCCGCTATCACGAACACCGCTACTACGTCCTCGACGATCCGGAAATCTCCGACTACGAGTTTGACCAGTTGATGAAGCGGCTCCAGGACCTGGAGCGCGACCACCCGGAGCTGGTGACGCCTGACTCCCCAACCCAGCGCGTGGGCGGCGCGCCCGCCGCCGAATTTCCCAAGGTGCGCCACCCCTCCCCGATGCTCAGTCTGGACAACACGTACTCCGTTGACGAGCTGCGCGACTTCGACCGTCGCGTCCGTGAGCTCTCGGGGCGTTCGAAGGTGGATTATGTCGCGGAGCTGAAACTTGACGGCCTGTCGATGGCCCTGACCTATGAGAACGGCATTCTCATCCGCGGTGTCACGCGCGGCGATGGGACGGTGGGAGAAGACGTCACCGCCAACGTCAAGACCATCCGCTCGGTGCCGCTCCGGATTCCCCTCGACCGCCTGGAACTGCTGGGCAAAGGGAAGGGCCATCGATTTGAGGCGCGTGGCGAAGTGATCATGCCTCTCAAGGCGTTCGAGCAGTTGAACGCCCAGCGCGAAGCGGCCGGCGAGCCCAAGTTCGCCAATCCTCGCAACTCGGCCGCGGGCACCATGCGCCTGCTCGACTCGAAGACGGTCGCCGAGCGCAAGCTCGACATGTTCATCTACTACCTGCTGGCGGGCGAGCGTGAGCTGTTCCCCGAGCACTGGAAGGCGCTCGACGTGCTCCAGAAGCTTGGCTTCAAGGTGAACCCGAACCGGCGGCTCTGCCACTCGTTCGACGAGCTGCTCGCGTTCATCCAGGAGTGGGAGACCAAGCGCGACTCGCTCGACTACGAAATCGACGGCATTGTCGTCAAGGTGAACGACACGCGACTGTGGGAGGAGCTGGGGCGCACGGCGAAGTCACCGCGCTGGGCCATCGCTTACAAATATCCGGCGCGCCAGGCGACGACGGTGGTCAAGGACATCCGTGCTCAGGTGGGCCGTACGGGGACGCTCACTCCCGTCGCCGACCTCGAGCCCGTCGATATCGGCGGGGTCACGGTCAGCCACGCCACACTCCACAACATGGACGAGATCGAGCGCCTGGGACTCAAAATCGGCGACACCATCCTCCTGCAGCGCGCCGGTGAAGTGATCCCGCAAGTGGTCAAGGTGGTGAAGTCGGCGCCCGACGGACACGAATTCCACATGCCGAAGAAGTGCCCGGTGTGCGGGCATGACGTGTACCGCGCTGAGGGCGAGGTGGCGTATCGCTGCATGAACGTAGCGTGTCCGGCGAAACTCAAGGAATCGTTGCGGCACTTTGCGGGCCGGCGCGCCATGGATATCGACGGCCTGGGCGACGCGCTGGTGGATCAGCTCGTCGACAAGGGCATGGTCAAGGACCTCGCCGACCTCTACAGTCTGACCGAGGAAGAAGTGGCGAACCTCGAGCGCATGGGTGAGAAATCCGCCGCCAATCTGATCGCGGAGATCGAGAAGAGCAAGCAGGCCGACCTCGCGCGCCTGATCCTTGCCCTCGGCATCCCCTTCGTCGGCGAGCGAACGGCGCAACTACTCGCCGAGCATTTTGCCTCGCTCGACAAGCTCGCGAAGGCCAGCCGCGAGGAGCTCGAGGAGGTGTCCGAGGTCGGACCCAAGGTGAGCGACAGCATTGCGCGATTCTTCGAGGAAAAACGCAACCGCGAGGTGATCGCCAAGCTGCGCCGGGCGGGCGTCCAACTCGAGCAGAAAAAGACGGCGGTGACAGGACCGCGTCCGCTCGCCGGCAAGACGTTTGTCTTGACGGGCACGCTGCCCACTTATTCGCGGGACGAAGCCCAGCGGATGATCGAGGATGCGGGCGGGCGCGTTACCGGCTCGGTAAGCAAGAAGACGGACTATGTGGTGGTGGGCGCCGAGCCCGGTTCCAAGCTCGAGAAGGCCCGGTCGCTCGGCGTGAAGACCATCAACGAGTCGGAGCTTGTGAAGCTCTTGAAGTAGCTGCGCGCGGGCCTTGGAAACGAAGACTGGCGAAGCGGCAGCTATACCGAGAAAGCAACCACCAAGCCTTCGCGGATCAAGCGTCGAACCAGTGCTAGCTTGCCCTTATCATCCAAATCATCGGGAAGCTCGCGGACCACGAAGCGGGGATTGCTCAAGGCAAATCGGACTGCCTCGCCGGCATATGAAGGAAAGGTGATTTTGCGTCCGTAGCAATCGACAGTGACTGATTCCGCATTCGTGCGCACGTAAGAGATGACGCCAGCCCGCGCGCCCACCACGCTATCAATCGTCAGCCGATCGAGTGCCGCCACCTGCGCCATCTGACCGCGGAGCAGCGGCGGGCAGGACGAGATGAACTCATCCACAAAGCGGTCAAGGATCGGATCGAGGTCCGCCCGCGCCGAGAGCTTCTGCAAAATCTCGCGCAAGGTCTTCCGCGCTTCGGTCCGGTTGAATTCCTGCCGGGCGAAACCCGGAGGCAGCGCCTGGCGAAAAGTTGCATCGTTCAGGCTGGTGTCTGACACCAGCTCGAGCAGCAGGTCCGTCCACGTATAGCGCAGGATCCCGACCGTGATGTGCAGCGAAACCTCGTCACCCGAGTGCGCGTCGTGGACGAGCCCGCGGGGAATATAGGCAACGTCACCGGCCTCCAGCTTGAATTCGAGCGTCGGCGCGCCGCGCTCGTGCACCGCCGGAGCAAAATCCTGTCCCGCGAGCGGCAGCTCGACCGGCGTCCCGTACATCGTCCACTGCTTGGAATTCACCACCTGGAGCACGAACACGTCGTGCGTGTCGTAGTGAGGTTTGGCGCCCTGGGCGCGCGCCGGAGTCAGGTAGACGTTCGTCTGGAAGGGGCAACTGAACTCGCTTTCGAGGTTGCGGGCGAAACGCGTCAGCGCCGGGACCACCGTATCGAGGTACGCGAGAAGAATGGTCGCGCCTTCCCCGAAAAGCTGATAGACCTTCGCGACGTCGAGCGAGTCGCCGTGCACCGTGTAGTCCTCATCGGTAACTTCGGCGTTGGCATTCTTCAGAATGACGTTGGCAGACCGGCGGTCGAGCGTGGTCAAGACGCGGTCGACTTCGTCCAGGGACAGAAGGGATTCGAAGTACTTCGGCGGGCGGTGCTGGATGACGAGCGGCTTCTTTTCCCAGTAATCGCGGAAGAAAATTTCCTGGCTGACGGGATGAATCAGCCACTCGAGCGACAGCTCGCCCGCGGAACGCACTGAGGCGTTCCGAGTTGACGAACTGCCGCCGGCGGGTCGTTCAGGCATAGGAAGCGGCGCAGACACACGCATACTCCCGCGCCAGCTAGCCGAATGGGCGGTAACTGAATCCTATTTCTTCGAGTCCGCGTCGGAGCCTTTGGCGTCCGGGTCGGAGCCTTTGGCCTTCTTGCTCTTGGCTTTCTTGCTCTTGGACGTGGAGCTCTTCTTGGAGTCAGGATCGGACCCCTTCTTCTTGTCCGCGTCGCTGTCCTTTTCCTGCGCTGCGGCGCGGGCACCGGCCGCGATAATCGCCGCGCCACCTGCGAGAAGCGTACCCGCCGCAGTCAAGAACGACCGCCGGGGAATTTTTCGCTCCGTCACTATCTGGTCGTCCGTAAGGGTCCGAAACGATTTCTCTTTATCTGCCATCGTTCCTCCTTCCGTCCGTTACCGGCGCTACCACCTCAACTTGATCCGTACGGTTTTTAGCTGCCGTGTATGATGCGATTTATCACGCCCCTCTGGAACAAGTCAAGCAAGTTGTAGCCCGGCAGGACGGAATAATGCGGCCCAGGGCGTGAGCCATGGGTAGGTTTCCCTCGCCCCCGCCATGGCGGGCTGATTCCCCGCATTTCAGGCATGGGATTCCAGGGCGGCAAGATATACTGGCGCCTATGCCAGTCGTGATCGCCCTGCTCCGCGCCGTCAACCTGGCGGGCCACAACAAGATCAAGATGGACGCGCTCCGCGAGCTCTGCGAATCGCTCGGACTCGCCGACCCGCGCACTCACCTGCAAAGCGGCAACGTCGTCTTCCGCACCAGGGAGCAGGATCTCGTGCGACTCGCCCAGCGGCTCGAGAAGGCTATCGAGCGCCGCTGCGGCTTTCGTACCGACGTCATCCTACGCACCACGTCCGAAGTTCGAGCCGCCATCGAGAGAAACCCCTTCGCCACGCGGCAAGGCATCGATCCGAGCCGGCTCCTGGTCAACTTCCTGGCCGCCGATCCCGGACCGGACGCTCGAGCGAAGATGCTGAATCTCGAGTCGCAGCCCGAAGAGTTGCACCTCGCGGGCCGCGAGCTTTATATCTACTACACCAACGGCATCGGGCGCTCGAAACTGACCGCGGCGGTCATCGAGAGAGCGCTAAAGACGCCCGGCACCGGTAGGAACTGGAACACGGTCAGAAACCTGCTGGAGATCGCGGAGAGTCTCGAAGCCGGCTAATGATTCTCGCCCGCACCGCGTGGTCGGGCTGACGCAGAGCGCAGCTCTGCGATTCAAGTCGTGACCAAACCAGTGCGAACCTATGGGGACACTCTCACCGCAGAGATCGCAGAGGACGCGGAGGCTTTACGGTTGGAAGCCTCCCATGACTCGGCGAGCTCCGCGTACTCTGCGGTGAGAGTTCCGACGGCCGGCTCAGTCCAGCCCTCGCAGCCAGGCGAGCATGGCCTGGGTCTCGGCGGCGGGAACACCTTCGGCCCAGCGACACTCGTCGCCCTGGCGGATGAGGATCACCTGACCCGCCGACGTCGAGCCGATGAAGAGGTCGCCCGAGGAGCGCGAGTCGGGCGTGAGTCCGGGGAGCTTCTTCTCGAGGACGGTGTGGTAGTCGCGGAAGAAGGCCAGCGCCGTCTCCGGACTCGACCAGCGAGTGCGCGCCACGAGCAGCAATCGATGCGTCGCGCCGTTCTCGAAGATGAGATAACGATCGGCGAGCCAGCCGGGCGCCATCTTCTTCGCTTCCTCTTCCGAAATCAGTTGCCCGAGGACGCAGTAGTATCCGAGCTGGCCCATGATGTTGCTGCTCACGCGGCGGAGCCCGGCGCCGGTCGCGGCGGTCGGTGGGGATGGCAAGGTCATCTTCGCAGGGACAGGCTGGGAAGCGACGCTTTCGCTCTTCCCCGGCTCGATGATCACGGGGCCGCCAGCCGTGGGACTTCCACTCGCGCCCGGCTCGATCACCAACGGTCCTCCGGTCGAGGGGCTTCCGCCCCCGAAATAGAGCTCCGGCTCGAAGATCTCCTTCGTCTCGGTCGGGGGCTTCACGAACAGCTCATTCAAGCGCTTCCACCCGCCGTGCGCGAGCCCCGCCTGCATGAAGCCGATGCCTTCCGAATACGGGAAGAGCGCTGTGTAGCGGAAGAAGAAGGGCGCGCTCGAGTAGGCGGGAAACTGCGTCATGGGCTGCTGGATGGCCATGTTCATGAGCGGCGCGAGCGACGGGAGCGTGGCGAGCGAGGCAGGCTTCACCATTTCCTGCAGCATCGACGCCGTGGCGTAGCCTTCGACCACCGCTTGCCGCGCGCTGGTCGCGTCATCATCATCGCGCGCCCCGTGTACGAACTGCTCGAGGTCGAAGCTCTGGTCCTGAAGCGCGTGGGTCAGCTCGTGCGCCAGCACCATGTGCTGCATCGCGGCCGGCACCCAGTCGGCGATAAGCATCGTCTTGCGCAGCGGGTCATAGACCCCCGCGGCCTGCTCGGTGTAGAAGTTGACGGTGAACTTCTCGAGATCGAAATCGCTCGACACGAGGCCAAACGCCTTGAGCATCGCTTGCTGCTCTTCGAGCTCGCTCGGCGTGTACTCCTGCTTCAGGTTCTCGATCAGGTATTGCTTGATCTGGGCGCGGTTGACGATCTGCTTCTTGAGCGGCCGCTTGATGGGCAGACCGGTGATCTCGCTCATCTCCTTGAAGACGGCGTCGGCGGTGGAGAAGAGCGATTGCGTGTCAGCTTGCTGAGCCTGCGGCGCCGCAGCGGTCCCGGCCACACCGGTCACGAGCAGCGGAAGCGACGCGAGGAGCGCCGTACCCAGCCCGCAGACTAGCGCCTCGCGCGAGCGCCAAGCTCGTCCACTTCGAGTCGTGCTGTACTGGAGATGGGTCATATCTTTCACGTCCTGTGCGTCCTTCGCGTGTGCTGAACTGCGGCTCGCCGGCTTTTCCTGGACTTCCTGGCCCTCGGCTTCTTGGTCGCGACGAGCAAGAGTTGCGGCGATCCCAACGCAAACGGATCCTTGTCGATCGAGCCGAAGGTGCGCAGCTTCTCGAACCCTGCGGCTTCCAGGAGTCCGGCCATCTGCCGGTAGGTATAGATCCGATGCGAGCCTGACTTCCTCTCCGCCAGGTCGCCGCGCACGAACGTATAGTCGGTGTCGAGGCGGCCGTTGACGTGGTCGTAGCGGTTCTCTTCGATGAAGAGGATATCGCCCACAGGGACTTCGGTCCGCGGCTTGAGGATGGGCAGAACAACCTCGACCACGCTTGAGGCGTCGAGCACGAAGCGCGCGCCCGGCTTCAGGGCGCGGCTGACAGCGGCGAGAAAACTAACGTTGCCCTCGTCGGTAAAGTATCCAAAGCTGTTGCCGAAGCAGAAAGCGCCGTCAAACTCGGCGTTCCAGGCCAAGCGGCGCATATCACGGCGCACCCAGTGGATATCGAGGCCTCGACCGTCGGCCTTGGCTTCCGCCTCTTTGAGGAAGTCGCGGGACAAATCCACTCCGGTCATCTCGAAGCCATGCGCGGCAAACTCGCGCGTCAGGCGGCCTTCGCCGCACGGCACGTCGAGCACCTTGGCCTGGGGAGCCAGGCTGAGCAGCCCAAGGATGAAGTCCGCCTCAGCATGCGTCCGATCCTCGCTCATCGCGGCGCGCCAGAGGTCGAGGGCTGCGCCCGTGAAGAAATCCTTCCACCATTCGTGTGGCACGGCGCAGACGATTCCTTTCAGGCGGTCTTGGTGCAGCGCGTAGCCCCGTAGGGGCGACCATCGTAGCTCAGGGCCGCAATGCCGTGGGTTCCCGAGCCATCCCCTCACCCGGCGCTCACGCGCCACGCTCTCCCGCAAGGGGAGAGGGTTGTAGTTCTGAATTTGCTCTCCGCTCTTCCCGCAGGGAGAGAGGATTGTAGTTCTGAATTTGCTCTCCCCTCCCCCTCGCGGGGGAGGGGCAAGGGCTGAGGGGGTTCAACGGACCTACGGTCTACACTCAAGTCGCCCGCCGTGGCGGGCTGACTTATTCATCGAACTTACGACTCTGGACGCTAGCGTTTGACCTGCCCCCTGGAGCAGACTATCATGAAACCTGCGCGAGCAAGCCGGGTGATCGCTGCCCCGCCTTAGCGTCGGCGTCGAGTCCGCAAGGATTCGCTGCCGGTCAGCAGGGGTGGGGGAGAGGAAAGTCCGAACTCCGCAGGGCAGTGTGCTCGCTAACGGCGAGGGTCGAAAGGGGATGCCCGCCCACGGGCTGGGTCGTACGCCTTCGACACGGAGAGTGCCACAGAAAACATACCGCCTGATTCTCCCCTGGGCAACCGGGGTCGAGAGCGGGTAAGGGTGAAAAGGTGCGGTCCCGAGGAATCGGGAATTAAAGTAAGAGCGCACCGCGCCGGCAGCGATGCCGGCGGCAGGGTAAACCCCACACGGAGCAAGACCAAATAGGAGAGGAGGGACGGCCCGTCCCGCCAACTCTGTAGCGGCGCTCTTTGAACGCCATCGGTTCCGGTGCTCACAGAACGCCGCTACAGCAGAACTCTCGGGTAGGTCGCTTGACCCCGTCAGCAATGCCGGGGCTAGAGGAATGATCGCCGCCCGCTACCGCGGGTACAGAATTCGGCTTACAGGCTTGCTCGCGTCTCTCACTGACCTTGGTGTGGCTTCGCTTCTCAGCTCCTACGACCATGTTTGAGCGCCAACCGCCTCGCCCCTCGACCACGCCAACGTTCCCCGAAGTCACCACGAAGCTCTTCGGATGTCTGCTCGCTGTCGTCGCGCTCGCTCCGAGTTTCCTCGCGGCACAGTCGAAGTTCGTCACGGTCCGCGGCAAGGACATCATCGCGCCGGACGGCCAGCCGTTGCTGCTGCGCGGCATCGGACTCGGCAACTGGCTGGTCCAGGAAGGCTACATGTGGAAGATCGAAGGCGGACTGCATGAATCGCCGCGCGAGATCCATGAGCTAGTGGATGAACTGGTCGGACCCGCGGAGGCGCGGGCATTCTGGACCAAGTTCTACGTGAACTACGTCACCAAAGACGATATCGACTTCTTGAAGCGCGCCGGCTTCAACTCGATTCGCGTGCCTTTCAACTACAAGCTGCTGACCCCGGAGGACGCCCCCGGCGTCTGGCTCGAATCAGGATTCGAGCTGCTGGACCACGTGATCGAGTGGTCGAAGGCCGACGGCCTCTACGTGATCCTCGACATGCACTGCGCACCCGGCGGCCAGACCGGCGCGAACATCGACGATAGCTGGGGATATCCGTGGCTGTACGAGAGTCCTGAAGCGCAGCAACGCGTGGCCGACGTCTGGCGCAAGGTCGCCGAGCGCTATCGCGACGAGCCGACGGTGCTAGGATACGACCTGATGAACGAGCCGCTGCCCGACAGGCCGGAGCTCGCTGCGTATCATGCGCGGCTCGAACCGATCTTCAAGCGTATTACCGCCGCCATCCGCGAAGTCGATCCCAACCACATCGTGATCTTCGAGGGCAGCAACTGGGACACGAGCTTCCGCGACTTCGGCCCGCCTTTCGACTCGAAAGCCGTCTACTCGATTCACAAGTACTGGTCGCCGACCACCCAGGCGTCCATCCAGCAGTATCTTGACTACCGCGACAGGTACAACGTGCCGCTCTGGCTGGGCGAGTCAGGCGAGAATACTGACGAATGGGTGAGCAACATGGTCGACCTGGCGGAGAAGAACAACATCGGCTGGGCGTTCTGGACATACAAGAAGATGGACTCGCCGCGCGGCGTGGTGTCGTTTGACGCGCCGGAGTACTGGAACGAGATTGTGGCATTCGCCAAGATCCCGGGCGGGGTCGAGACTGACGCGTGGAGGAAGGCGCGCCTCGCCCTGCCGCTCGAGCACTGCCGCGCCGCACTGAACGACTTGCTCGTGAAAATCCAGTTCAGGAACTGCCGGGTGAACGAGGGTTTTCTGCGAGCGCTTCACCTGCGAGTGGACCAGTGAGGCTCTCTAAGGGCGGAATATCGTAGCCCAGGGCGCGCGCCTTGGGTCAGCAGCCCTCGATTTCCTCACCCGGCGCTCGCGCGCTACCCTCTCCCGCAAGGGGAGAGGGTGTGATCTCGGACCTGCTCTCCCCTCCCCCTGACGGGGGAGGGGCAGAGGGTGAGGGGGAGCGCAACCAACCGGCAGCTTTAGGAAGCAGGCAATGACCGCCAGGGTGTCCGAACGAATCTAATTTGACGAAGGGGCTGGTTCATGTCCGTGAATCCAGGGGAAGCGCTGCCGGGCAAGGCTTCTGCTCCACGCCTGACGCTGAGGACTTACACTCAGCAAGAGTCGACGATCGTCGAATGCAGGGGACGGCTGACGGCGGGCGTTACGGAGCTGCTGAAGAGCGAGGTCAAGGGCCTGATTCCGCAGTCGAAGCGCATCGTCCTCGACCTTACGGCGCTCGTCCAGATGGACAGTACCGGGCTCGGCACGCTGGTAGGCCTCTACGTTTCGTGCAAGACGGCGGGCTGCGAGCTTCGGCTCATCAACCTGAACAAGCAGGTGAAGGAATTGCTGGGTATGACCAATCTCTTCTCCGTATTCGGATCGGTCGGCCAGCACCTCACCAAACTCCCGTGATGCCAGGACCAGAAGGAATTCTGGGAAGAGAGATGTGCCATGAAGAACGGTTCGGCAAAATCCAAACCGCCAGCGGCGGCAGAACCTGCGAAACCTGAGGTCGTCCAAGGCGCGGGACTCGCCGACCTCAAGCAGGCGATTTCTCACGCTATTGCTTATCACGCTTACGAGCTCTACGAAGCCCACGGGCGAACCCACGGTCACGATCTCGAAGACTGGTTCCACTCCGAGTCGGACATGACGCGTCCCGTCTCCGTCGAGGTCCACGAATCAAGTGATCGGCTGACCTTGCGCGCTGAGATGCCCGGCTTCGACGCGGACAAGGTGAAGGTCGGAGTCGAGCCGCGGCGCGTCCTTATCTGGGCGACCACCGGACACGCGGTCCAAGCGCCCTCGGGCGACGTGCTTCCCCCGGAGGTGCTGCGCACTGTCGATCTGCCCGCCGACGTCGATCCGAGCCGCACCGAAGCACTGCTCCGAGACGACATTCTCGAGGTTTCCCTTCCCCGCGCCGGCCGTCGCTGAATCCGCCGTATGGACTATACTGAGCCGACGTTCTCCGGCATGAAGAGCACCAAGCTCGGGATCGCATGGGTCGCGCTGTGCCTGGCGTTCGTCCTCCACGTCGTGGACGAATCCTCGACGGGCTTCTTGTCGGTTTACAATCCTACCGTGCTGGCCATCCGGGCGAGATTGCCCTGGTTCCCCATGCCCGTGTTCGAATACAAAGAATGGCTGGCGGGATTGATCGTGGCGAATGTCGTGCTGCTGGGCTTGTCGCCGTTCGTCTTCCAGGGAAAACGATGGATGAGGCCGCTCGCCTACTTCTTTGCGGCGCTCATGCTGGCGAACGGCCTCGGTCACACGCTCGGAACGGTTGCCGGACGCACAGTGGCCTCTGTCCGTTTCCCGCGACCGATGCCGGGCTTCTACTCATCCCCGGTAATACTCGCCGCGGCGATCTATCTCCTCGTCCAGCTCAGAGCCACACGCTCGATCAACAGCCGGCGGGAGCCGGGATGAATCTCGCCCGCGTTCACATTCGCCGCCATGAGGGAGGAAGGAAATGAAGCGCCAATGTTCGCGGAGGAAATTCGTCAAAACTGCCTCGCTGGCAGGACTCGGGCTGACCGCCGCGACGTCGGGCGTGCAACAGGCGCTCGGTGAGTCCGCGGCGTCGGAAGAGTACGCGCCCACCTGGGAGTCGCTCGCCGAGTATCGTGTGCCCGAGTGGTACGAGGACGCGAAGTTCGGCATCTTCCTGCACTGGGGCGTCTACTCGGTGCCCGCCTACAGCAACGAGTGGTATCCGCGCGAGATGTATCTCAGAGGCAACGAAGTTTTCAAGTATCACCAGAAGCACTGGGGACCGCAGTCAATCTTCGGCTACAAGGACTTCATCCCGATGTTCCGCGCCGAGCGCTGGGATCCGGAGCGCTGGGTCGAGCTATTCAAGACGGCCGGCGCGAAGTACGTCGTGCCGGTGGGCGAACATCACGACGGCTTCCCCATGTACGACTGCATCGCCACGCGCTGGAACGCCGCCCAGATGGGACCGCACCGCGACGTGGTCGGCGAGCTCGGCCGCGCCGTGCGCCATCAGGGACTGAAGTTCGGTGTGTCGTCGCACCGCGCCTTCAACTGGTCGTACTACACCTTCGAGAAGGACTTTGACACCTCGAATCCCCGCTATTCGGGCCTTTACGGCCTGCCCCACGCTCCCACGCCGCGCATCAACAACAACCCAGGCGAGCTGCGCCAGACCGTCCCCACCAGCTACATGCAGGACTGGTACGCGCGCACCGTCCAGATCGTCGACCAGTATCAGCCGGACCTGATGTGGTTCGACTTCTGCTTCGAAGGGCCGGAGTGGGAGCCTTATCGCCAGCAGTACGCGGCGTATTACTACAACCGCGCGGCGGAGTGGGGCCGCGGCGTGGTAGTGAATTACAAGCACAAGGCGTATCCCGCGAACGTTGCCGTGCTCGATATCGAGCGCGGCCTGCTCGACAACATCCGCCCGCAGGTCTGGCAAACGGATACTTCGGTAGGCTGGAAATCCTGGGGATACATTCAGGACGAGAAATACAAGAGCGCGCGACAAATCGTCGAGGAGCTGGTTGACATCGTGAGCAAGAACGGCTGTCTGCTGCTCAATGTGGGTCCGAAGCCGGACGGTATGATTCCTGAGGAGGCGGAGGCCACGCTGCGCGGTATCGGCGCCTGGCTCGAGACAAACGGCGAGGCGATCTACGGCACGCGCCCCTGGAAGGTGTACGGCGAAGGCCCCAACCGGCTCGCGGCCGGCCAGTTCGGGGAGAAGGAAGGCCAGCGGTTCGCGCCGGAGGACTTCCGGTTCACGTCGAAGCCAGGCGCGGTCTACGCCGTGGGTCTCGCGTGGCCGAACGAGCAGGCGCGAATCGTGTCGCTGGGTCCGAAGTCAGGACTCGCGCCGCAGGGCGTCGTCGACGTGCGGTTGCTGGGAGTGGATGAGAAGCTCGAATGGCGGCAAGGGGACGACGCTTTGTCGGTGAAGCTACCAAACCAGCGGCCGAGTGATATCGCGTATACGCTCAAGGTGATCCTCAAGACTTGAACGTGTCTTCGGCGCGGTTGCCGTGGCGCTTGCCTCGTCACTTGTCACTCATCTCTGTTCACTGTTCTTGGGGCGTCGCGCGTGGAAGCGGAACGCTTGGGTATCAGCCTCGATGAAGACGTCCTCGAAGCCGGCGGCTGCGAGTCGCGTGCCGAAAGTGTCGGGGTTCACAGGAACCAGCGTGTCATGGATATGTAACAGGCGCATCAAGAGGCTTTGCCGGCTGTCCACGCCCGCGAAGATCCCGCCAGGCAGGAGCACTCGCCGGACTTCGCGCAGCAGCTTGTCCTGGAGGCCCGCTGAGGGCACGTGATGGAGCATGGTCAAGCAGACGGTGCCGGAGAAGCGAGCGTCTTCAAACGGCATGGCTGTGGCGTCGCCTTGAATGATGGTGACATTGCTGCCGGCCAGGCGGGCGCGAAGGGCGCTCGCGAGGCGAGGATCGATCTCGATTGCGGTCAGGCGTGGGGCGCGCCGGCGGAGCAGCTCGGTAGTAAGTCCAGGGCCGGGCCCGACCTCGAGGACACTCGGTCCGAGTTCCACACCGTTCAAGACCCAGGGCATCACTTTCTCGTCGAGCCTTTCGCGCCAGTAGGCTGATCGGCAAATCCACTGGTGAATGGTGTTCATCTTCTCGAAGCTCCGCGGGAACTCGTGCCGCAAGGTTGGGAGTCAAGTCAGTTGCGAGACCGACAGCACATTGCCGTCAGGGTCTTTGAACCAGGCGACCTTGGCGCCGCTCGGGGCAGTCCAGATTGCATGCTCGTCCTGGTCCATCCCGGCGTATCTCTCGAACTGGGCGCCGCGCGCCTCGAGATCAGCGACCGCTGGCGCGATATCCGGGACGCCCCATCCGAGAACCGTGAAGCGCTGCGGCGTGAGTTCGGACACCTTGGTGACCCGCAGCATGATGCCATAGGCATCGAACACGAGAGCGAATGAATCCTCGCTGAGCAGGCGCAGTCCCAGCACCTCTCTATAGAACGGCTTGGCGAGCGCCAGGTCGCGCGTCGAAATGAAAGCCACGAGCTTGGTGCCGCCTAGCATCGAATCTCCTTGTTCTTGCCTCGTGCAACCAGCTTACACCACGCCGGTTGCCGGAGTCGCGATTTTCGGGCAAACGCGGTGAGGTGGAGATTAGGACGGTAGCGGGCGATTTTGGATTCGACGTAGTGAGGCGCGTCAGCGATCCGTCTTGAGTCAAGGTGTTGCGCCAGACCGTCGCCCGCTCCTGAACCCCCGCCCACAGCCAAGGATCGAGCGGACGACGGTCGGCGCGCGTGCTAGTTGATTGCCTCGTACCTTTCTTTATGCACCGGGCAGCCGGCACACTCCGCCGTGGCCTTCTCCGTCGAGGTGAAGCCACAGATGGCGCAGACATAATACGTGCGGCTCTTGCCGCGCATGTTCTCGAGGTTGTTGAGCGCGTCGGTGAACAGCTTGAAGTGCTGCGCCTCGGCGGCCCGGGCGTACTCGAAACTCTGGACGGCGTCGGGGACATTCTCAAGCTTGGCCTGCTTGATGAACTTGGGATACATCGTGTCGCGCTCGTAGGCCTCGCCCTTGTTCGCCGAATCCTCCAGATTCTGGCGGGTCGATTTGATCTCGGGCGTCTCAATCTTGGCTTGCGGCTCGGCGCCCAGCTCGCGGATCACTGCCGCGTGGTTGGTCAAGTGAATTTTCTCGGCACGCGCCGCCGCACGAAAGAGGCTGGCGACTTCGCCGCAACCCTCTTCGTCGGCCTTCTGCGCAAAGAGGAGATATTTGGCGTGAGCGTTGCTCTCGCCGTTATAGGCAGCTTCGAGGTTCTGGAGCGTCTTCGAGGTCTTGGGTAGAGGTGTCGCAGTGCTTGAAGCCACCAGCGCGATGGCGCATAACGCCACGAACACCACGAACATGGATAGGATAGCGCGCAAAGTTCTTTTCATCTTCTCTCCTTCTCCCGGCAGTCTAGGGATCAGGGCACACTGCGACGGGATCGACTTCTTCTCGAAAACCCAGTGTCCCCCGCCCCTCGAGCTAGCGGCTGTGACCTGGATTACGCCGCGAAGTGAGCCACGTCACACCGTCGAGCGCCGGGGCCGGCGGTGAGTCACCGGAGGCCGGTTCTAAAAGGTCTACACGCGTCGCGCTCAAGTTTGATAGTCTTGAAGCACCATGCACACTCACAGAATTAAGAGGAGGAGGAGATGAAAGCGGTTCGCTTTCATGAGACCGGCCGGCCGGAAGTGCTCAAGCTGGAGCAAGTGAAAGACCTCGAGACGGGAGCTGGCGAAACGTTGGTGAAGGTCCACACCGTAGGGGTCAACTTTGCCGACACGCTACTCAGGCGTGGCGCCTATCTGACCGCGCCGCGGTTGCCGGAGACTCCAGGTTTCGAGGCGGCGGGCGTGGTGGCCGACGTCGGACACGGAGTCGATAAAGACCTGGTCGGGCGGCGCGTCGCCGTGCTCGGGGAGCACACTTACTCCGAGTACGTGAAAGTGCCCCCCGACCGCCTGATCCCTCTGCCCGATGCGCTGAGCTTTGACGACGGCGCGGCGTTCCCGGTGCAGGCGCTGACTGCTTATCACATGCTGTATACCGTCGACCGTGTCGCGCCGGGTGATACCGTGTTGATCCACGCCGCAGCGGGTGGCGTCGGACTACTCGCCGTCCAAATGGCGAAGCTGGCCGGGGCGCGCGTCCTAGCCACCGTTTCGAACGAAGCCAAGGCGCAGCGCGCCAAAGAGACGGGCGCCGATGAGACGATCCTCTATAACAAAGTGGACTTCGCAAGCGAGGTCGATCGGCTGACGGGCGGACGCGGCGTCCGCCTGGTGCTCGACTCGGTGGGCAAGGCGACGCTGCGCGGCAGCCTGCGGTCGCTCGCGCCTTTCGGCCATCTCATCAGCTACGGCGGCGCCAGCGGCCCGCCCGAGGCGCTCGAAATCCGCGGCCTCTACGAGAAATCGCTGAAGGTCAGCGCCTTCTGGCTGATGACCCTACCGCGTACGCCGGAGATTGCGGCGCGCGGCATTCAGCAGGTGATGGAATGGATTACCAGCGGCAAACTGCGTTTGGTGGTCGGCCTGAAGCTGCCGCTTGCCGCGGCGGCCGAGGCGCATCGCCAGATGGAGAATCGCCAGACCATCGGGAAGATCCTGCTGACCGTCGCGTCGTGACCACCTCACTCTAGCGGCGCTTGAAGCCTGCCCCGGAAGGGAGCGCCGCAATGCCAACGGCCAGGCCGTCGCCTACCAACCTATGGGACTCTTCGGTTCGACCAACACCAAGAAGATCAAGCCCGCCAAGCGCCTGGCGGGAACGCTGCGTCTGCCCGGCGACAAGTCGATCTCACACCGCTACGCCATGCTCGCCTCGATCGCCGATGGGCCGAGCGAAATCCACTTCTTCTCACCCGCTGCCGATTGCCAGAGCACGCTCGACTGCCTCGCGAAGCTGGGCGCGGAAATCAAGCGCGAAAACCAGACGGTCAAGATTCGCGGCCGCGGTCTTCGGGGGCTGCGCGCGTCCGCGGCAGCGCTCGACGCCGGTAACTCCGGATCGACGGTCCGTATGCTCTCGGGGATTCTCGCCGCGCAGCCTTTTCGCTCCATGCTGACCGGTGACGCGTCGCTCTCGCGGCGCCCCATGAAGCGCGTGGTCGAGCCGCTCAGCCGGATGGGCGCGCGGATTCGCACTGGTGAGGGCGGACGCTTACCGCTCGAGATCGATCCCGCCGATGCGGACGGCCTGAAACCCACGCGCTACGAACTGCCGGTTGCGAGTGCGCAGGTGAAGTCGGCGATTCTGCTCGCGGGCTTGTACGCGCGGGGCGAGACCGAGGTCATCGAGCCGGCGGCGACGCGTGACCATACCGAGATCGCCCTTGAGCAGATGGGCGCGGATATCGGCCGCCACGGGCGGACAATTGCCGTGCGGGGGCCGGCGCGTCTCGAAGGTCGAAAGCTCTACGTGCCCGGCGACATTTCCTCGGCGGCGTTCTTTCTTGCGGCGGGCCTCATCGTACCTGCCTCGAGCCTCGTCCTCCAGAACGTTGGCCTGAATCCCACGCGCACCGAACTGCTTGATCTCCTGGTGCGCACGGGCGGCCGCGTTCGCGTCCAGGACCCGGACGTGCTAAACGGCGAACTGCTGGGAGACGTGCGCGTCGAGAGCAGCCGTCTGGAGGGGGGCGAAATCGCGCCGGACTCGGTTCCTGGCTTGATCGACGAACTGCCGGTGCTCGCGGTGCTTGGCACACAGACCAAGCGCGGACTCAGCTTCCACGGCGCTCAGGAACTGCGCGTCAAGGAGAGCGACCGCATCGCGGCAGTGGCTGAGAACTTGCGCCGCATGGGGGCGGAGGTTGAGGAGTTTGCGGATGGGCTCGCTGTCCAGGGGAAGCAGCGGCTGCGCGGCGCAGAGGTTGAAAGCTACGGAGACCATCGCATCGCCATGGCCTTCGCCGTCGCGGGACTCGTGGCGGAGGGAACGACCACCATCCGCGACAGCGCCTGTGTCGATATCTCCTTTCCCGGCTTCTTCGACGTGCTGGCGAGCGTCGTCGAATCTGCCTAGCCGCGAGCGCCTCCGACAGCAGCGGCCTTGGCCTCTCAATGATTTTCGCCGCCCAGCAAGCGGACTACAACGGTCGATCCGGGCATCCAAACTTTTCGCGAGGATGCGCATCGAACCTCCCGAGGCCTAAGCCGTATTCCGCGATTTTCCTTTGACGGAGTTGGACGTTTGGTGGTGAAATAAGGGATAGCGTCAATTCAGGGATTCGGAGAGTAAGGAATGAGGCAAGCGCTTCGACGGATTCTGATGTCAGGGCTGCTGATCGCCGCGGCCGCGTCGCTGGTTTGGGCGCAGGACGCCGACGTCAACCCTGACGACACCTCGGCCAACGCCAACGAGATCACCATCCCGGAGGGTACGGAGTTCAAGCTGCAACTCCACACCACCATCAATTCCAAGACCTCCAAAGCGGGTGATCGCGTCATGACGACGCTGCTCGACCCCGTGGACGTGGAAGATGAGGACGTGCTCCCCAAGGGCATCCGCGTGGACGGGCACCTCGGCGAAGTGAAGTCGGCGGGACGACGCGGCAAGGGCGGCTATCTCAGTATCGCCTTCGACACGGTCGAGCTGCCCAACGGAGAGAAGGTCGCGATTTTGGGTTCGCTGACGGAAGTGTTCTCGAGCGCCGGGGGCGGAGGCGGCAACGTCGGCCCGGAGGGCGATCTCAAGGGCGGCGGCGCTTCGCGCAAGAAGCAGGCAGCGATTGTGCTCCTGCCCGCCGCAGCCGGCGCGGCGGGCGGCCTTGGGCCGGGAATTGCTGCGGCCGCGGGTGGCATCGTTGCGGCGCTCGTCCTTCCCAAGGGCAAGGAAGCGAAGCTCGAAGCAGGATCGCTCATTGGCATGCGGCTCGATCGCGACGTCACGATCAATCTGCCCCAGACACCTCCACCCGCCTCGGGTGCCAAGTCTCAGTGATCTGTAGCGGCGGTCTGTGACCGCCGTCGCCTGTTTTCCCGACATCTCGGCGGCGCACAATTTCCGTGCCTGTCATCCTGAGCGGAGCGAAGGATCTGCGTCAGTTCTTCTCGAGGAACGAACGGCGATGTTTCGCTCAGCATGACATTTCAGGGTTTTCCGGCGCTCATAGAGCGCCGCTACAGAACTTAGTAATTCCACTGCCCGGTATTCTCGCCTGCCGGAGCATCTTTCTTGATCTGCTCCGCCATCATGCGAACGAGCTCGGCGGGGCTCATGGGCATCCAGCCATGACCCTTCATCGGCCGGCCGTACTCGAACGAGCCCGCGTAGTACGGATTCTTCGTGTCTTCGAGAAAGTCCTCGAGCAGGTAGACGGCGAGATTCAGGTAATAGTTGTCCATGTCGCCGCAATAGAAGTGGAGCTTCCCGACCAGTTGTGGGCCGATCTTCGGCCAGTTGGATTCGAGATAATCGCGCAGGTCGTAGCCATGATCGCGCATGTAGCGCGCCACGTCGTGATCGATCTTGCCGGTGCGCTTGTCCCACAGCGGCTTGGGGTATCCATCGGCGCCCACCGGACCGTATACCGCCTCCCACGCCTCGAGCTGCTGTCCTGACCTGCCGTGAGTGCCCAGCGTGGCCTCGAGCTGGCTGAACTGGCGTACTGTGACCTCGGGCTGGCCGTCTCCGTCGCGCATGAGGTAGCGCTCGGGAAACATCCACTCGTGACCGGGGGCGACGAACGCGTTGTCGTCATCATAGATGTTCACCAGATCGTAGCGGTGGAAGTCCACGGGGTCAGGGAAAAAGGTCCAGGTGCCACCGAAAAAGTCGGGGTGATAGATCTCGAGCGCGAGCGACTCCCAACCTCCCGTCGACCCACCCCAAAGCACGCGCGCGTACGGCCGGCGGAGGATGCGGAAGTGCTCTTCGACGTAGGGAATCAGTTCGGTCATGATGGCGTCGCCGTAGGGGCCGTTGTTGGCGGAGTTGACCGCGTAGGAATCGTCGAAATAGGGTGTGGGGTGCTGGAATCTGACGGCGATGACGCGCGGAAAGTGGTCGGAGTTCCAGGCGTCGTAAAACTCGCGTCGACTGGCCCTCGCGGACGGCGAGGCATTGAAGTTGAACGGCGCGGCAAGCGTGAAGTGGTCCTGCTCATACACCACGGGATAGCGCGCGTCGGGATGGGCGTCGTAGCCCTTGGGCAGCAGCACCGTTGCGCCCAGGTACATCGGGCGTCCCCAGAACTTTGTCAGTAGCTTGCTTTCAATCTTAATGTGCTTCACCCAGGCCGTATCCGGCCGCTCCTTGATGGGCGGGATCTCTTTACTGAGCGTGAGCTTCACGTCGTATCCCGTACGCGGGTCAAGATGCACGCGCTCGACGGCGCTGTAGAGATTGCCCGGCGAACGGTTGAATTGCTGACCTTCCCACCGGTCCATGTGGGCCCAGATGACGTGGCCGTCGGAGCGGTGGAACTCGCTGTAGACGTTCACCAGCGCCTGGACGTAATAATCGCCGGCAGGAATTTGCGCGAGGCTGCGCAACGGATACCCGAGCGTGCGCCCGTCGATCACCGTGACCGCGCCCGGCCGGAGCTGATTCACGTCCACTCCAAACAGCGGTGGAGGATCCTGCCACCCGCCCACCTCGAGGCGCGGCTCGGGATCCGGCTGGCGCGAGAGCATCACGAATACGCGCCCAGTGATGGATTGCGAATGAACGTCGGCGGGAAACGAAATCTCAAATTTGACGTTGGATGCCCCTCGCGCCGGCCCAACCATCAGCAGACACAAGATCACGGCGAGCGCCATTTCAACCCTCAGGCGCGCAGAGCGAGCCGCGGCTTCCAGTTTTATCGTCTCCAAGTGGACCCCTCCAACATTCTAATGTCCTGAGTCAGAAACTCAGTGATGAAATCACCACATGACTCGCGCGGTCGTGCCCCTCACCCCCCTGCCCCTCCCCCGCGAGGGGGGAGAGGGGAGAACAAACTCAGAGCCACACCCTTTCTCCTTGCGGGAGAGGGTGGCGCGCCAGCGCCGGGTGAGGGACCGAGGGGCACGTTATATCAACGGTCGCGGCGGGCTGACTTTTGCCGCAGCGAACTTCAGACTCACACTAGCGTTGTTTAGTCGTCGGCCTGTCAAGGCAAAGTAGAAAGTTCCTAATCTGAGCAAAGTAGAAAGTTCCGCTTTGCGGTGTCGGGCGGCTAACCGGAGGAGCCCGTAGGGCGACGGAGGTTAGCCGCCCAACACCGTCACCCCTCACCCCGCGCCAC
>DASZAI010000035.1:0-30057 GCA_035945295.1 Terriglobia bacterium
GAGTGGCGCGGGGTGAGGGGTGACGGTGTTGGGCGGCTAACCTCCGTCGCCCTACGGGCTCCTCCGGTTAGCCGCCCGACACCGCAAAGCGGAACTTTCTACTTTGCTCAGATTAGGAACTTTCTACTTTGCCTTGACAGATGCCGTTGGTCATTCCGGGATCGCAGGCGGGTTGAGACGGCCCCAGGCCTTGGCAGTCGATATCGCCCACCACCCAGTCCTGCCCGATTACCGATGCCGCGCTCGGCTCCAACTTTCCTGTTGATTACTGACAGAAGCGGGTGTAGAGTTGACACTGCCTGTCAATAACTGAGGGGAGTGAACATGAGCAAGCCGACCGATCTGGTCCAGGGTACGCTGGACCTTCTGATCCTCAAAACGCTTGCGCTCGAACCCATGCACGGCTGGGGGATCGCGCAGCGCATTCGCCAAGTGTCGAACGAAGTGCTCCAGGTGAACCAGGGAGCGCTCTATCCCGCGCTGCATCGCCTGGAGCAGAGCGGATGGATTCGAGCGAAGTGGGGCGAGTCCGACAACAATCGCCGGGCGAAGTTCTATTCGCTGACGCCGGCGGGCCGCAAGTATCTGGAGCAGGAGCAAGCCAACTGGCACAGGCTCTCAGTCGCTATTGGTCTTGTGCTGGAAACAACGTAGCGGCGGCTTTACGCCGCCCCAGATGGCGGGATGAACCCGCCGCTAGAGGTGCTGACATGCGTTGGTTCTACGAATTGCCGCTCCGCCTCCGCTCGCTCTTCCACAAGACCCACGTCGAGCAGGACTTGACCGATGAGCTCCGCTTCCACCTGGAAAGATTGATTGACGAGAAGGTCGCAAAAGGCATGCCCCCGGAGGAAGCTCGCTATGCGGCCCGGCGTGAACTGGGCGGCGTGGAGCAGATCAAAGAGGAGTGCCGTGATGCGCGCCGTGTGAATTATATCGAGGGCTTCCTTCAAGACGCGCGTTACGGTCTTAGGACGTTGGCGAAAAGTCCAGGATTTACTGCCGTTGCTGTTATGTCGCTAACGTTGGGCATCGGCGCGACGACTGCCATCTTCAGCGTGGTTGATTCTGTGCTGCTCCGCCCAGCGCCCTATGCGAAGCCCTCTGAGCTGGTGGACATCAACGAAATGGGCCCCGAGACAGCAGCGGGCGCGACTAATGAAGTTCCTCCCGGAGATTTCATCGACTGGCAAGAGCAAGCGCCGATCTTCCAAGGAACGGCCGCCTACGAGCGTTGGGAATTCCACACCTTAATCGGCGGTGGCGAGCCTGACGAAGTGTGGGCGGTCCCAGTCACCACGAATCTTTTTCGTGTCCTAGGCGTAAATGCCTTCCGCGGGCGTACGTTCGCCTCAAACGAAACGCAGGCGGTAGTCTTGAGTCACCAATATTGGGAAAGCCACTTCTCCTCGGATCCTAAGATCATTGGGAAGGTGCTTGCGGTCGATGACGAACCCTACACCGTGGTCGGCATCGCTCCTGCTGATTTTGAGTTTCCAAGGGCCAACACGCAAATATGGGTCCCTCTAACGTTCAGTGCTGCTCAAAGAGCCGATCACGAGGACCGCAGACTCAGCGTCATCGCGCGGCTAAAACCAGGGGTCAGCCTCAGACAAGCTCAGGCGCTAATGAATACCGTATCACGTCACCTGGCCGCGCAGTTTCCGAAGACGAACGCTGGATGGAGCTATCCCGTGAGTCCCTTCAAGGGCCCGGTGGCGGAGGGCGTCCTGCGTACGGCCATTTTCGCGCTCCTGGGAGCAGTGACTTTCGTGCTGCTCATCGTCGGCTCGAACGTGGCCAGCATGCTGCTCGCTCGTGGCACCATGCGGCAGGGCGAGATGGCCATCCGTGCTGCACTGGGTGCTGGCCGTCTGAGGTTGATCCGGCAGTTGGTGGTCGAAAGCGTGCTTCTGGCGGTTGCGGGCGGAGTCGGCGGCCTTATGCTGGCACGATGGGGCCTCAGCGTGATCGTCAATCTGGTGCCCAAGTACAACCTGGTTGAAACCGAGAGCGTACATCATATCTCGATGAACCTGGCCGCCTTCGCCTTTACGGCAGCGCTTTGCCTCCTGACGGGAGTTGCGGTTGGACTGCTTCCCGCCTTGCGGGTCTCGAGCCTGAACCTCAGCGAGTCCCTCAAAGAGCGCGGACGGAACTCAGCGGCAGGTGCCCGAGGGTCACGCCTGCTGCGTACGCTGGTTGTTTCCGAGGTTGCGCTCGCCCTGGCGCTCCTGGTCGGCGCCGGCTTGATGATTCAAAGCTTCCAACACCTGGAAACGACCCCCACGGGTTTCAATCCTGACCATCTCCTGACGGTGCGCGTGCCGCTGATGAGTTACAAATACTCCCCGCCTCAGTCGGCCGACTTTTACCGCGAGGTGCTGGAGCGTATCCAAGCCATTCCGGGCGTGAAATCAGTGGGGATGGCGAATAACCTGCCCTTCACGGGATTTCATCTCTCCCTCGATTTCCCCGCCCCGCCGAACTCGCCGGGCGGCTCAGGGCCCGTCTGGGTAGTTGGGCGCAGTGTGAGTCCGGATTACTTCCGGGCTATGCAAATACCGCTCATCAGGGGGCGTGATTTCACCGAAGCTGAAAACCAGAAAGATGCTCCCTGTGTCCGAATTGTCAATCAGACGATGGCCCGACTCTACTTCCCGGGACAGAACCCCATTGGCAAACAATTGCACGGTGCCTGCCCGAACGATGCGCCCGCGACAGTGGTGGGTGTAGTTGCGGATTCCAAGCAGGACTCCGTGGATTCCGAGCCCCACCCGGAGCTGTACGAGCCTTACGCACAGCATCCATTTGCATCCTTCCTGGTTACGTTTGTCATTCGCACTGCCTCCAACCCAACGGACGTTGCCGCCGCCGTGCGTCAAGCGGTGCGGCAGGTCGACAGCGACCAGCCTGTGATCCAGATGCGGACGATGCAAGACGTAGTCTCCGAGTCGATCTGGCGGCAGCACGTTTCGGCGTCCATGCTAGGCCTATTTGCTGCCCTTGCTCTTCTGTTGTCGGCCGTAGGGGTTTACGGAACCCTGTCCTATTCGGTCAGCCAGCGTACCCGCGAGATCGGCATCCGGGTCGCGCTGGGAGCAGAGCGACGGGCCGTGCTCTGCAAGGTCATGGGGCAGGGGATCAATCTGACACTGATAGGCGTCGCAATCGGGATCGCGGGCGCCCTGGCGCTGACGCGCTTTTTGTCCAGCCTGCTCTATGGCGTTAAGCCCACTGACCCGCTGACCTTTGTTACCGTCTCTCTGATTCTGACCGCTGTAGCGCTGCTCGCCTCTTATATACCCGCGCGGCGGGCGACGAAGGTCGATCCCATGGTGGCCTTGAGGCACGAATGAAACTGTCAGCGGTCAGCCGTCAGCAAAGAGGGGTCAACCAGGACCGCGCGCTGAATGCTGATCGCTGAACTGCTGAAAGCTGAGGGCTAACGCGATGCGATGGGTATACAAGCTGCGCCTTCGGTTCCGGTCACTCTTCCAAAAGCGTCGCGTCGAACAGGAGCTGACTGACGAACTCCGCCTCCATCTGGAAAGCTTGATTGAGGAGGAGGTCGCAAAAGGCATATCCCCGGAGGAAGCTTGCTACGCGGCTCGGCGCGAGCTGGGCGGCGTCGAGCAAATCAAAGAGGAGTGTCGTGACATGCGCCGAGTCAATTACGTCGAGAACTTGCTGCAAGATGTCCGCTACGGCCTGCGGCGGTTGCGTCGCAGTCCGGGTTTTGTGGCGGTTGCGCTCTTGTCCCTCGCGCTGGGCGTCGGCGCCAACACGGCGATCTTCCAACTGCTGGACGCCGTCCGGCTGCGCATGCTCCCTGTGGACAATCCCCAACAGCTTGCCGAAGTGCATTTGACGGATCGGCACGGGCGGATGGGAGGTTTTTATAACTGGCACGCGATGCTGACCAACGCGATCTGGGAGCAGAGCAGGGACCATCATGAGCCTTTTTCCGGCGTTTTCGCCTGGGCGCCCGACCAGTTCAATCTTGCGCCGCGCGGTGAAGTCCATCTAGTGCGCGGCATTTGGGTGAGCGGCGATTTCTTCAACGTGCTGGGCGTGCGGCCCGTTCTGGGACGTCTGTTTAGCGCCGCCGACGATCGGCGCGGCTGCGGCTCGAGTGCCGGCGTGGTGGTCAGCTATGCTTTCTGGCAGCGGGAACTGGGAGGAGAGGCGTCGGCCATCGGCAAAAAGCTGACGATTGACTATCACCCCGTTGAAGTTGTGGGCGTGACGCCCGCCAGTTTCTTTGGCCTTGACGTGGGCCATTCGTTCGATTTAGCGCTGCCCATCTGCGCGCAACCGCTCCTGGGCGGTGAGGACAACTACCTCGACACCCGCTACGACTGGTGGCTGACGGTGATGGGACGTCTGAAACCGGGCTGGACGTTCGAGAAAGCGACGGCGTACCTTGGCTCAATCTCGCCTGGAATCTTCGAGGCCACGCAGCCGCCCGGTTATGACGCCGACCATCTCAAGAAATACCTGGCGTTCAAGCTGGCCGCTTACCCGGCGGTTAGTGGTATCTCTTCACTGCGCGAGAGCGCTTCCGATCCGCTCGGGTTGCTGCTGGCGGTCACGGGCATCGTGCTGCTGATTGCCTGTACCAATCTGGCCAACTTGATGCTGGCACGCGCCAGCGCGCGCGAACGAGAGCTCGCGGTGCGGCTGGCGCTCGGAGCCTCACGTGCGAGGCTCATACGGCAATTGCTGGCCGAGAGCTTTCTGCTCGCTGTGGCTGGCGCTGGCGCGGGATTCCTGTTGTCCCGCGCCCTGGCTCGCTTTCTCGTCTCGTTCTTCAGTACCCAGGGCAATCAGGTGTTCTTGAATCTCGGATCCGACTGGCGCGTATTTGCCTTTATCGCCGCGACCGCGATGCTGGCCACCATCCTATTTGGGTTGATGCCGGCTTTGCGCGCCACCCGGGTTGCTCCAGGCGAAGCGATGAAGGCAGGAGGGCGCGGGCTCACCGCCGACCGTCAGCGATTTGGGTTGCGCCGCGTGCTCGTGGTCGCGCAAGTCGCTTTCTCGCTGGTGCTGCTGGTAGGTGCATTGCTATTTACGCGGAGCCTGCGCAACCTGCTCAACGTGGACCTGGGATTCCAGCGCACCGGCATCCTGATCACCGGTCTGGATCTCACGCAGCTCAACCTGCCGGTCGAGCGCCGCCTGGCTTTCGAGCGCCAACTGCTCGAGCGGATTCGTTCCACGCCGGGAGTGGACTCGGCTGCCGAGGCGGCTATTGTCCCGACTAGCGGCAATTCGTCAAACCGCGCCGTCTGGATGGATGGTACAGATTCATCTCAGGCCAAGAGTCCCTGGTTTAACTGGGTGAGCCCCGACTTCTTCAAGACGATGGGGACGCCGCTGCTGGCCGGGCGGGGCTTCAACGAACGTGACACGGCCACCTCGCCCAAGGTCGCCATCGTGAATGCGGCCTTTGCGCGGCAGTTCGCGGGTGGGGCGAATCCGGTGGGCAAGAGGATTTGGCAGAAGGCCGAGCTTCGCGAACCGCAAGTCGAGTATGAGATCGTTGGGATGGTTAAAGACACGAAGTATCAGGATCTTCGCGAGGACTTTCCGCCTCTGGTCTACGTCCCCACTTCCCAGTTTGAGAATCCGGATCAGACGGACCAGATCCTGATTCGCTCGAACGCGCCCCTGGCTGACGTCACGACGCGCGTGAAGCTGACCATTGCGCAGATGAGCCCGGACATTTCCATCGAATTCAGCACGCTCGAGGGCATGATTCATGACGAGCTATTGAGCGAGCGGTTAATCGCGACGCTATCGGCATTCTTCGGTATTCTGGCCGCACTGCTCGCCACCCTCGGCCTCTACGGCGTGATGTCGTACGTGGTGGTCCGACGAACCAACGAAATTGGGATCCGCATGACCCTGGGCGCCAGCCGGCGGGAAATCGTGGCGATGGTGGTTCGCGAAGCTGGACTGCTGCTGGCCATCGGGCTCGGCGCCGGCATACCCCTGTCGATTGTGGGCGGCAGGGCAGCAAGGTCCATGCTGTTCGGTTTGAAAGCCTACGACCCGGTAACGCTCGTCGTGTCGACTGCTCTACTCGCCTTCGTTGCTTTGGGAGCGAGCTATCTACCCGCACGCCGCGCGGCGAAGGTCGATCCCATGGTGGCTTTGAGGTACGAATGAGGAATTCTGAATAGTGAGTATAGCGAATTCCGAATTCTGAATGAACGATCTCGAGGCTGTTGGGTCTTAGGTGGCCATGCGCTTACTCTATCAGTTGCGGCTTCGCGTTAAGTCGTTGTTTCGCCGGACCAGCGTCGAGCGCGAGCTCGATGACGAGTTGTGCTTTCACCTAAAAGAGCTCACGGAGCAGAACGCGGCAAAGGGGATGATTCGGGAAGAGGCTCGTTACGCGGCCCTGCGGGAGTTGGGCGGCGTCGAACAAATCAAAGAGGAGTGTCGTGACATGCGCCGCGTAAACTATCTTGAGAATTTCATCGAGGACATTCGTTATGGCTTTCGGCAGTTGCGCCGCAACCCGGGCTTTACCGCTGTGGCCGTGTTGACGCTCGCCCTCGGCATCGGTGCCAATACGGCCATCTTCAGCGTGGTGTACGCCGTACTGTTGAAGCCGCTGCCCTTTCGGAGCCCTGGCCAACTGGTCAGGGTGTTTGAGGCCAACGAGCGGGCGGGCATCCCAGCGGAGGGCTGCACCTACGCGGAGTTCCAGGAATGGCGGAGGCAGAATCACGTCTTCAGTGGAATGGCCGCGGTTCAGGGGCACGAACTCACGCTGACCGGGCATGGTGAACCCACCGTGGTGCGCGTAGGCGACGTGACGGCGGACTTCTTCTCGGTTCTGGGCGTGCCACCTCTGACGGGCCGCACCTTCCTGCCTGCAGACGACGACCAGGGCGCGGCGCCGGTGGTGGTGATGAGTGACGCCTTATGGCGAAGCCGTTTCGGCGCCGACCCCAACCTGATCGGAAGGACCATTGACCTGGATAAACGGTCCTTCACGGTAGTGGGAGTGATGCCAGGCAGTTTTTGGTTTTCGTTCTCGGAAGAGGGCCCGAGCCGCCAGCTCTGGATTCCCATCGTTCAAGACCCTCTGTTCGGTCCCGTTGCCAAGCAACCGAACGCAGATATTGGTACGGCCATTGCGCGGCTGAAGCCGGGAGTCTCTGAGGCCCAGGGCCTGGCGGAGATGGAGACGCTCGGCAGCCGGCTGGCCGAGCAGTATCATCCCGGAGATAAGGGGCGGACGATCCGTTTCGCGCCCCTTCGAGAGTCTATCACCGGCGACGTTTCGGCCCCGCTCCTCGTTTTGCTGGCCGCGGTGGGGTTGGTGCTCCTGATCGCGTGCGCCAACGTGGCCAATCTCCTTCTGGCGCGCGCTACGTCCCGCGCTAAAGAGTTCGCTGTAAGAGCCGCGTTGGGCGCCGGACGGACCCGGATCCTGCGCCAGTTGCTGACCGAGGGCGCCGTGCTCGGTCTGCTCGGCGCCGCGGTTGGCATCGCTCTGGCTTTCTGGGGCGTTCGAGGGCTGAGCGGATTGCTGCCGGCGGACTTTCCTCATGCGGACTCGATTCGAGTGAGCGGGCCGGTGCTCGCCTTCGCCCTGTTCCTTTCTTTCGGGGCAAGCCTCCTGTTCGGAGTGGCGCCGGCGCTATTCGCGGCCGATCCTCGGCTTCACACAACTCTTCAGGATAGCGCCGGACGGCCGGGCGAGGGAAAGGGACGCCGGCGGGCGCGCAATTTTCTGGTCGCCGCAGAGGTCGCACTGGCGATGGTGCTCCTGGTGGGAGCGGGCTTGCTGATCCGCAGCTTCGCTGCGCTGCTCGCCGTCAACCCGGGGTTCGAGACCCGGCACGTTCTGTTGGCCGAAGTATCGCTGCCACGATTCGAGTACCAAACGCCTCAACAGTGGGTGACGTTTTCGAACGAACTTCTGACTCAAATCCAGGCCGAGCCTGATCTGCGCGATGCCGCCATAGCTCTGCCGCTGCCCCTGGGTGACCAGGGTCCCGCCAATCTGACTTTCCAGATTGCCAACCGCGCCCCTTTGCCCGGCGGCAGGATCAGCACCGCCGACTACGTTGCGGTGAGTCCGGATTATTTTCACGTGATGGGCATTCCCCTCCTGCGCGGCCGCTACTTCAGCCGGCAGGATTCCATGTCAATGCCGCGGGTGGCGATCATCAGCCAAGAGTTGGCTCGGCTCTACTTTCCCCATCAGGACCCCTTGGGGCAGCAGCTGGTCTTTGGCATTCTCGCGGACGGCAACGTCAAACGGGAAATTGTGGGAGTGGTCGGAGACGTGCGCGACTCGGCGCTCAACAAAACGCCAGGGCCGATGATGTACGTGCCGTTTGCCCAGGCTCCGCTCTGGGGCGTGGGCTTGGTGGTCAAAACCTCATCGAACGCCGACGCCGCTGCTCACGCCATCCGGCTAAAGGTGCGCGAAGTGGATCGCGATCTTCCCGTGACCAACATCCAGTGGATGTCAGAGGCCGTCGATGCTTCACTCGGCCAAACCCGCCTGCGCACCTGGCTGCTTGGCCTTTTCGGCGCCATCGCTTTGGCCCTGGCTGCGGCAGGAATATTCGGTGTGATCTCCTACTCGGTTTCGCGCCGCACTCACGAGTTTGGCATCCGCATGGCGCTCGGAGCGAGCGAGGGTGAGATCCTGCGGCTGGTGCTCAAGGAAGCACTGCGTCTTGCTCTCACCGGCGGGGCAGTTGGGATCGCCGTGGCGCTGGGCCTTACCCGCCTGATTTCAAGCCTCCTGTTCGGCGTCCGGCCCGCCGATCCCGTAACCTTGATCGTCGTACCGCTGCTGCTGACCGGGGCTGCTCTGCTGGCGGCGTATCTTCCCGCGCGCACGGCAACGAAGGTCGATCCCATGGTGGCCTTGCGGCACGAATGAAGCGGTCAGCTATCAGCCGTCCGCTATCGGCTATGAGTAAGAAATCTGACAATTAGGCGAGCAGGCGCTGCGGAGCCGGTTGAATCGCCGGCATGGCCTGTGTAATTCTAGCGTGGCGTGCCACTGCACGGCTGCGCCTCTATTCATGGCCCACACTCTGATCACAGGCTGTGCCGGGTTCATCGGGTTTCATCTATCGCAACGCTTGCTCAAGACAGCGGGGCGGGACGATAAGGTCATCGGCGTCGATAATCTCAGCGATTATTACGACGTCAGCCTGAAAGAAGCCCGCTTGGCGCTACTAGCCGCGGCGCCTAGCTTCCGCTTCGTGAAGCTCGATCTTGCCGATCGCGAGGGCGTGGCGCGCATCTTCCGCGAGACGCAATTTGAGAAGGTCGTCAATCTGGCCGCCCAAGTCGGCGTACGCTATTCGCTAACTAATCCTGAAGCCTACGTGGACTCGAACCTGGCGGGCTTCCAGAATCTGCTTGAAGCGTGCAGGCGCAGCGGCGTCCGGCACTTGGTGTTCGCCTCGTCGAGCTCGGTGTACGGCGCGAATACCCACATGCCGTTCTCCGTCCATGACCCGACCGATCATCCCGTCAGCCTATACGCCGCGACCAAAAAGGCGAATGAGCTAATGGCCCACGTCTACGCGCACCTCTACGGCCTGCCGACGACGGGGCTGCGGTTCTTCACCGTGTACGGCCCTTGGGGCCGGCCGGACATGGCCTATTTCACATTTACCAAGGCGATTCTCGAGGGCCGGCCGATTCAGGTGTTCAACCACGGCAAGCTGCGCCGCGACTTCACTTATGTGGACGACATCGTGGAAGGCCTGGTGCGAGTGCTCGAGCGGCCGCCGCGGCCCGATCCCGACTGGTCGGGCGAGCGGCCCGACCCCGCGACGAGTTCCGCTCCTTATCGCATCTACAATATCGGCACCCATCAACCCGTCGAGCTGATGACCTTCATCCGCGTGCTCGAAGACAAGCTGGGAAAGAAAGCGCGACTCGATCTTCTACCCATGCAGCCGGGCGACGTTCTCGCCACCTATGCTGACGTGGACGATCTTGCCCGCGACGTCGGCTTCAGGCCGCAGACTTCGCTCGAAGAGGGATTGGGGCGGTTCGTGGATTGGTATCGAGACTACTACCGGGTGTGAGACTGGCTCTCCTGACCTCTCGCTTCTGGCTCCCGGCTTCTCGACTGGCTCAGCATCAGCAGGAATCCCGCCAATGACGCAACCATCAGGGCAGTCATGATGCCGCTCGACGGCAAGTGGGCAAGCGCTCCGGCCATCGCGCCACCTGCCGCGCTGCCCAGGTATTGCAGCGTATGGAACGATCCGAGCGCGGTCCCGTAGGCACCTTCGGGCGCGGACTTGCTCACCAGACTCGGAAGAATTGGTTCGAGCGCGGTGAATCCGACGAGGAACAGCGTGCCAGGGACGAATAGGGCGGTCAAGTGCGCAGGATCGAGTCCTGCCGTCTGTGGACGGAACAAGAGTAGCGCGCTGAGTATCAGAATGAAAAACGCTGTGGCCGCAAGTTGCCGGCCCCAGCCGCGGTCGGCGCCCCAGGAAAACAGGAACATGGTAACGGCGCTCACCAGAAGCATGGGAATCAGAATCGTGTAGTACTGGCTCATCCTCAGGTGATGTTCTCCCGTGGCGATGAGCGGAAAGGTGAACCAAAACGCGGCCATAAAGGTATTCATCAGGAAGCCGCAGAGGTCGAACCGGAGTATGGTGGTGCGCGCGAGAATGCTGCGAATCGAGGTTGGCGCGATGGACTGCGGCGGCGCGTCAGGAAGATAGCGGAAAAGCAGCCAGACAGTCGTGATGCCCAGCAAGCCGGTTAGCCAGAAAAGCGACTCGGTCCCGAAGCGGCCCGCGACGACCGGTCCGATGATCACGCCCAGAATGAACGACGCGCCGATGGGAATCCCCAGCACCGCCATCGCTGTTGAGCGGCGCTCCGGCTGGATGTGGTCGGACACTGTGGCAAACGCCGTTGAGGTAATCGCTCCGATGCCCTGCACGAGCCGGCCCACAATCAGTTCGCCGATTTGGAGCGGCTTCGGAAACCACGCTGGAAGAGCGCACAGAAACGATCCCAGGCTGAAGACCGCCATGCCGAGAATCAGTACCTTGCGCCGCCCCAGCCGATCCGAGAGCCGGCCCAGCGGAAACTCCGTCATCGCCATGGCCAACCCGTAGCAACCGAACGCGAACCCGGTGAGAAACCGCGATGAGGTGAATTCGAGGCCGTACAGCGTGAAGACGGGGAGCACGAGGAACAGCCCGAGCATGCGCATGCCGACGGCGCTGGCCAGCGCGGTCAGGATTTTCTTCTGGGAGGTAGTGAAGGGGACTCGCTTGGTTGTGGTCGCAGTGGCCATCGGGAAGGGAAGTCACGACCCGCACGGGCGACTTGCTAAGCGGCGAGCGAGGCGGTGGAAAACCTCAGCGACTAGTTCCGGAACGCTTTGGCGACATTGACCAGAGCCTTCATCTTGCCGATGGCCTCGTCCACGGTGCGGGTCTTCAACCCGCAATCCGGATCAACCCAGATGGCTTCCTTGGGCAGGACGTCGAGCCCCCGGCGCAGCCGCTCCTCGACCACCGGCTCCGGTTCGACCAGGTGGCTGTGAACGTCGACCACGCCAAAGCTGATGTCCTTCGTGTAACGATGTTTGCGGAAGAGGCTGAGCATGTCGAGTTGGCTGTTCGAGAACTCCATGTCAAAGTTGTCCACCGGCAGATCGAGCATCGCGGGATAGATGGTTTCGAAGTCGCCGTAGCAAAGGTGGCTGATGAAGTAAGCGGGCAGGCCGTCCGTCACCACATGCATCGCCTCGATGATCAATGCCAGCTCCTCCGGCCGCACCGAGCTCGCCGGCTCGTCAATCTGGATGATTTTGGCTCCCGCCTCAATCAAGGCCTCCACTTCCTGGCGAATGGGCACGGCCAGCGCCAGACAGGTGGCCCGCCGGTCGGGATAGTGCTCGTTGAATGACCAGTCCATCACCGTATAGGGCCCCGTCAGCATGCCCTTGACCGGTCTCGCCGTCAGTCCTTGCGCGTACTTCCACCAGTCGATGGTCATGGGGCTCGTCCAGTGGACCTCTCCTGTGATGATGGGCTTGTGATAGTAGCGGTTGCCGTAAGAGCGCACGAGGCCGCCTTGCTCGAAGCCGGAGAGCTTCTCGGCGAAGTAGGCCACCATGTCGCCGCGGTACATTTCGCCGTCCACGAGCACATCCACGTCCAACTCTTCCTGCTTGCGGATCCAGAATTCCGTGGCGCGCCTCTCGACCGCTTCAAGGTCCGCTCGGCTGATCTTCTTCCTGGCAAAGTCGGTGCGCGCCTTCGCCAGATAATCAGGTTTCGGAAAGCTGCCGACCGAGGTGGTCGGAAAGAGTGGCAGGTCGATTCCCAACTGGCGGAGCTTTTCTCGGCTCATGCAGGACTCCCGGAGAAGGTTCGTTTGATCGTCGAAAGTCGGCGCAGCTTCGACTGGGCACGATCGCGCGGCAGGTACTCAAGCCCGCAGGAAGGCGTCAAGTAAGCCTGGCGAAGCCCGCTCGCACGCGCTATGCGCTCGAGTTCCTTCGCGACGACGCTCGCGTCCTCGAGCTTGGTGTTACGGCCGTCGACCAGACCGAGCGCCAGCTTCTTCGCGCTGCCCGCGGCGACGCGATCCACCAGACTCGGGCTGTAGGTGAAGTCGAGACCGAGGACGTCAACCGGCAGGCGCTCGAGCTTATCGTAGAGCGGCGCGGCGTCACCAAAGTAGACCGCCAGCGTGAACTCCGCTGAACCCTTACGCGCCGCGAGAGCAGCGACCGCTTGTTCAAAGCGCGGGAAATCATCGGCGTGCTTGAGGATCGACGGCTCATCCACCTGGATCATGGTAGCGCCCGCCTGCGCCAGCGCCGCGACTTCCTCCGCCAGCGCGGCTGTGTATCCCTCGAACCGGCGAGCGAAGCCCTCGGCGGAGCCCGATCCCGAACCTCCATTCGTCCGGCTGGCGGCTTCGATGGAAAGCTGCGCCAACGTATAGGGTCCGGTCAGCACCGCTTTTACCGGCCGCGATGACTTCTGGCGCGCGAAGAGATACTCGTCGACGACGAGCGACTTGGTGCGCCGGATAGCGTCGTGGACCGCAGGTTGGCGGAAGTAGGTGTTGGTGTCGAAGAAGCGGAGCAACCCGGTGATGGTGACGCCGTCGAGCTTGCCCGCAAGGTGGGAGACGGGGTCGTACCAGCGGATTTGCCCGTCCGTCACGACTTCGAGTCCCGCTTCGAGCTGGTCGCCGAGCGCAAGTTGGGTCATCCGGTCTTCCGCGGCGCGAACGTCGGCGTCGGTCTTTTCACTTTTTTCCCGCTGGGCGATGGCGCGTCGTAGCAACTGTCCGTCGGCGTCGTCGCCGATGCGCGGGTAACTGCCGTGGTTTGCCAGAATCAATTCCATCTTTAGGATTCTCCCCGACCTTGTGACCTTCTGTCAAATTTCTGGCCGTGGTGGCCGATTCCTTTTGCAGGGCGTTCCCGGCTTAGATGCGAATGACAACGCTGCCGGTTCGCAGTAACTCGTCAGGGAAAGCGCAAAAGTCGATGTTGCTGCCGGGGGATTATTCGACGAACTCCGCTCGGGTCGGATGCGGGAGGAGGCCCTTGGCGTAGCCGCGGTCGAGCAGGGCTTGAACGGCGGCGCGGCCCTCTTCGCCGTAGTCCAGCGTCCGATCGTTGACGTAGAGAGAGACAAAGCGGTCGGCGTTAGCGGAGTCCAAACCTCGCGAGAACTGAATAGCGTAAGCCAGCGCTTCCTCGCGATGGTCGAGGCCGTACTGGATGCTTTCCTTAAGGAGCCGTGCGGTCTGCTGAATCGTCTCGTGGCCCAAAGAACGGCGGATGGCGTTGCCGCCCAACGGCAAAGGAAGCGCTGTCTCCTGATGCCACCACTCGCCCAGGTCCGCGACTTTGCTGAGCCCGTGCTCCGCATAGGTGAGCTGCCCTTCATGGATCACCACGCCCGCGTCCACCTCTCCTTCGAAGATGCGCTCGAAGATCTGGTCGAAAGGCGTAAACAGCGGTTCGATGTGAGGCTCGTAAAGTTGGAGTACGAGGAATGCGGTGGTCATCCTGCCGGGCACGGCCACGCGCTTGCCGCGCAGGCCGTCAGAACCCAACGGGCCGCGGGCTACAACGATCGGCCCGTAGCGCTCTCCGAAGCTCGCGCCGCAAGGCAACAGTGAGTAAGAATCGGCGATGTAGGCGTAACCATGAAAGGAGACGGCCGTGATGTCGTAGACGCCGTCGAGCGCCTTCTGGTTGAGAGTCTCGATATCCTCGAGGACATGGTCGAAGTGCAGATGGCCCGTGGGAATTTTCTTGGTGGCCAAGCCGTAGAACATGAAAGCGTCGTCCGAATCAGGACTGTGCGCCAGCTTCAGTCTCAAGGCCCTGGATGCGGCGGCTGGGGCCGTCGGGGCGGGTGAGTGTTGCATCGGTCTTCACACTCGCTTTCTGCGCCGTTGACTTGGCGGGAAACGGAAGGAGTATGCTACCACACAGAAATCCGGGCTCTCAATGGCCATCGCGTCATCCACTACCCGCATACGTACCTGAGCGGGGAATATGATGCCGTGACCGCGTTAAGCGCCGCTTGCCGTCACCATCCGGGGGCAAACAGTCGCCGAAGAGGGTGGGTAACCGGCAGGGCTAAAGGATGCGGGCGAGTCCTTCGATTTCCGGCTCACCAGGCTCGAGCGGTAGGGCGACCTTGCGCCGCTCGAGCGCCGAACGGCACAGCGCCATGAGAAGTTCGAACCCGCGGAAGGCGCTTTCACCGTTGCAGGGATGCACGCGTCCGGGATCGTCGAGCCAGAGGGCGATGTCGCGGATGTAGAGTGGCTGGTCGTGCGGCGCGCTCCATGTACCCGGCCCGGAGATGGGCCCGCCGGAATCGCGCGTCACGGCGCGCCAGCCACCGCCGATCAGCGCTTCGGCGAAGCCCTCCGTCCCCTGCGCGCCAATTCGCACCTTGTGCCAGAAATATTCGACCTCGGGCACGTCGGGCGCGAGATTCCCGATCTGCACGATTCCCCGCACGCCGTTCGCAAACTGGATTTCGCCTGCCAGGTAGTCGGGCGAGGGATGCGAGTCCGTGAGCTTCTCGCGGCCGCACGCCTGTCCCACTACCCATTGCCCTTCCGGCTCGCCGATCAGAAAGCGGCAGTAGTCCATTACATGCGTGCCCATCTGGAGGAGCCAGCCGAGCGTGTGTCCGTAGACGGTGTGGACGCGGCCGAGCGAGCCGCTCGCGATGATCTCCCGCGCCTTTTGGAAATGATCGCCGTACTTGAGCTGGTGGCACACCACTGTCTTGACGCCCGCCTGCCGGCACAGGTTCGTGATCTCGGCCGCCTCGTTGAAGGAGGTGGCCATGGGTTTTTCGTAGGCCATCAGCTCGGCGCCGTGTTCGACGCCCAGCCGTACCATTGACAGCCGCACCGTCGGCGGCGTGCAGAAGCAGAAGATGTCAGGTTTCGTCTCGCGCAGCATCTTGGCCACATCGAGGTACTTCTCGGGATTGCCCGCAAGCTGAGCCGCGGTGTCGAGTTTCTCCGGATTGCGGCCTGCGATGCCGACCACCTGGAAGCGCTCGTCCTTGTGAAAATACTCCGCGTGCACCTTGCCGCGTTTGCCCGTCCCGCAGATGGCGACGGTGTATTTCCTGGCAGCGCTCATCAAGCTCTCTTTAGCGGGCAGTTTGAGTGAGAGGTTCCGCGGTCCGGGTCGCCGCCCACCGCAGGACGGCCTGGGCGACGTACTCGACTTCTTCCACGGTCAACTCGGGGTACATAGGGAGCGACAGCACGCGCGCCGCCGAGCGCTCGGTCAGGGCCAGGGTGCCCGAGATGCGCGCCGGGCGTCCCCAGGGGAATCCCTCTTGCTGGTGGATCGCGATGGGATAGTGGGTCAGCGCGGTGATGCCGCGCGACGCGAGATACGCCTGGAGGCCGTCGCGGTCGTCGCACTCGATGACGTAGAGGTGGTAGACGTGCTCGTAGCCCCGGGGTGTGTAAGGCAGGTCGATCGACAAGCCGGCGAGGCGCTGGTCATAGACGCGCGCCAGGCGGCGCCGCTGCTCGCTCCACTCATCCACGTGCTCGAGTTTCACGCGCAGGACGGCGGCATGCAAGTCGTCCAGGCGGCTGTTGTACCCGATGCTGTGGTGCGAGCGCTTGAGCGATCCGTGGTTGCGCAGCCGGCGGACGGCGGCCGCGAGATCGCGGCGGTTGGTGGCGACGGCTCCGCCGTCACCGAAGCATCCCAGGTTCTTCTGGATGATGAAGCTCAGGCACACTGCGTCGCTCAGCTCACCGATGCGGAAAGTGTCACCGCGCGCCCCGATCGCTTGCGCGCAGTCTTCGACCACCAGGAGGTTGTGTGCCCGCGCGATGCGCGCCACCTCCGGCATGTTGGCGGTCAAGCCGTAGAGGTGGACGGGCACGATGGCGCGCGTCCGCGGCGTAATGGCGGCCTCGATCCTGGCCACGTCGATGTTGCGCATCTTCGGGTCCACGTCGACGAAGACCGGGGTCGCGCCCGCGAGCCAGATGGCTTCGGCGGTAGCGAAAAAGGTGTTCGAGGTGGTGATGACCTCGTCCCCGGGGCCGATGCCCAATCCGAGAAACACCAGCAGCAGCGCGTCGGTTCCCGAGTTGACGCCCACCGCGTCTCCGGTGCCCATGTAACGTGCAAGTTCCGGCTCGAACTTCGCGAGCTGCGGGCCGAGCACATAGCTGCCGCTTTCGAGGACCTCATGGATCGCCCGATCGATCGCCTCCTTCAGGTTGTGGTACTGCTTGACGTGCCCATAGAAGCCGACTTTCATTTCAGCCATGATGGCGAGCTCCCTCTGCGGCGGTGGTTTTCCGCTGCTCCGCGCGCGATGTCCCAGTGCGTCTGTAACTTCAATCATTGAAACTCTCGCGGATTAGTTCCAATAAAAAATTTTTCTGGCCGCGATAACTTTCCTGATGCGCCAGGAAGAGGCGGCGGAGTACACTCAACGTGCTCCGCCTGCGAACCCAAGCGCCAGTCATGCTCGGACTCCATGGGAATTCCGGCTCACGGCCGTTTCGGTGTGGACGGCCGCCGCCGAGTCCATTATCATTGAGCGAGAAGAGGGATGCGCCGGCTGCTGAATGCGCTTCCCGCTCGCTGAGGACATGTAAACTTATGGTCAATCGACAGCCTGCCTTGCCTGCCTTCCCATGCTGGTCGAAGACGTTGTTGCTGCTTTTTGTCATGGCGCTCGCGATTCCGGCGCTCGGGGGCGCTCAGGCGTCGGACCCACTGGTTGAACAACTCAAAAACTCCGACGCCGACTCGCGCGCCAAGGCGGCGCGGGAGATCGGCAAGAGCGACGATCGGGCGGCGCTGCCTGCTCTTGAAGGAGCGCTGCGCGACCCGAGCGACAAGGTGCGTCGCGAAGTGGTGATGGCGCTCGCCAGCTTCCGCCAGCCCGAGGCGCTCGATATACTGATCACCGCCACGCGCGACTCGAATCCCGACGTGCGCGAGCTCGTCGTCGAGAGCCTGGTCGGTTATTACACGGGCCAGGCGCCTACTCCGGGCTTCACGGGATTTTTGAAACGTGGCGCCCACGCCGCCAAGAGCATCTTCTCCGATGAAGACATGGCGCGCATCGACCCGGGCGTCAGGGTGGAGCCCAAGGTCATCGAGGCCCTCGTAGCGGTCATGCAGGACACGGGTTCCATTCAGCCGGCGCGTGAGGCGGCGCGCGGTCTGGGAGTGCTGGTGGCGCAGCCCGCCGTGCCCCAACTCGTGAAAGCCGCGCACTCCCTCGACCCCGACCTGGCGCGCGGGGCGCTCAACGCACTCTCCAAGATCAAGGATACCTCCGCCGGTCCCGAACTCGTCGATCTGCTCGACAGCCCCAACAACGACGTCAAACAGGATGCGGCGGAGACGGTAGGCATCCTCAGAACGCACGCCGCGCTTCCCAAGCTCCAGACCATGTACGACAAGGACCGCGACAAGAAGAACCGCGAGATCGCTCTCCAGGGACTCGCGTACATCGGCGATCCGGTCTCTGATCCCGTTTTTCTCAAGGCCCTCTGGAGCGACAATAAGAGGTATCGCGCGCTGGGCGCCGAGGGCCTGGGACGCGCCCGCGACACGCCGGCCATCCCGGAAATCGAGAAGGCGCTGGGCGCCGAGAAGGACGCTGACGCTAGGCTAGCTATGCGTTACGCCCTGGCCAACATGGACCGCCAGAATGACCTCCAGGCACTGGTGGACGCGCTCGGCTCCACGCTCCACGGCGACGTCGCCCAGGCCTATTTGATTGAGCTGTGCCGCGACCCCAAGTTCCTCCCCAAGCTGTATCCCTACGCAAGCAGCGGCAACGCGACGGTGCGCAAGCGACTCTGCACCGTGCTGGTCTTTACCGGTGATGAGACGAGCTTTGAGCCTCTCGATCGCCTCTCCCACGACAAGAACAACGACGTCGCAATCGAGGCTTTGCGGGCGCTGCGAGCCGTGCGCGCTCGCCAGGCAAAATCGGCGTCCGCGTCATCCCGAGGCGCATTCAGCAGCGCCGGTCGCCTTGGAATTAGCGTGACCTAATAGTTAATAGACGGGCTTCGGACCTGTCTTGCCGTCCCGCCCTGGGCAGGACTCCGACGGATAAAGCCTTTGAAATTTGATCGATGCGAGTAGCCTCCAAGCCGACCCTAGGTAATAGACCTTAAGAATCGAGAGCCGTCAAAGTTTGGCTAATGATGACATTGCCCATAAATCGTGTACATAAAACCCTTGACAAGCCACGGATGGATTGAGTATCGTGTCTCGCGTAAGCCAAGCACGGAACAAGGAAAGCCACATTCCACGGGCGACGGTTGTGTGTCGGCCCAAGAGGGGCATCTAAGCATGGCGAAAAATCGGATCTGCGTAGTGCTGGTTTTATGCGTTCTCGGCATTTTGGCCGCTGTGCCCGCGTTCGGCGGCTCGACGGTAGTCGGTGCCGCCGTGGCTGGTAAGAACGCCAGCATCGGTGGTGAGTCGCTTATTCCTGGCTATACCATCTTCAGCGGCGATAACCTGAAAGTTGCAGACGGCGCCGCAGTCGTCACGGTCGGGAACGGAAGCCGCATGGTCTTCGGCCATGACACGGCGGCATCGTTCGAGCGGCAGTCGAACGAGGTGTCGGCGCTGCTGAGCCATGGTAACGTTTCGGTTTATCACCCCGTGGACGATGTGACCGCGCTCAACCTGAAGGTTGGTAATCTGTCGATCGTCATGGCCCCAGGGTTCAAGACGCTCGGTGAGGTGGCGATGGCCGGGACGACGCTGGTGGTGGCCACCAAGGATGGCCTGATGCGAGTCAATTCAACCAGCGGCCAGACCGTCGAGGTTCCCAAGGGGAAGACGGTCAAGTTCCAAGCGCGAACGCAGGCTCCCCAGCAAGCGGGCGGCGCGCAGCGCTACGGCAGCGACAAGGGTCTGATTTTCGACATCATCGCGGCAGGCGGCGCCATAGCGGCAGTGGTGATCGCAGCCTATGCCCACGAAGATGCCCACGACTCGATCACCGCAGCCAACCAAGCCGACGCTGATGCCAAGGCGGCGCTGGCGGCTGCGCAGGCTGCTACGGCGGCTGCCAATCAGGCTAATCAGAACGCTATCGATGTGGGGTGCACGCTGAACAACCTGTTTGCAGGCGCTCCGCCGGCAAGCTTGTTCACCCCGGTGGGCGGCACCTGCCCAACCCCGTAACGATTTAACACCACGCACAAGAACGGGCGGTTGCCAACTGAACCTTTGTTGGTGCCGCCCGTTTTTGTTTTTGGGCGGAACTTGCCTGGGCCGGACGTGGGCGCGGTGCCCCAACCGGCCCGCCACCTCGAACCATTCATTTCTCGGCAGGCGCCACTCGCTTGAGGACCTGCGGCAGTGAGGCGCCCACGAGGACAATCTTCACCACCTCGCCAGGTAGGAAGGGATAGAAGCCCGCGAGCCAGGCTTGGTTCCAAGCGGTTCCCACGAACCGGTGCAGCCAGAGAGTACCGACCGCGAGGATCAGCGTGGCTGACGACGCAAGAGCTAGCGTCAGCCGCCACGGGCTGCGGCTCGCGCCGCGCTCGACGAGCCAGCCTACGACCGCCGCCGCGAGCGGAAAGCTCCACAGGTATCCGCCTGTGGGGCCGAACAAGTACACGAACCCCGTCGCCCCTCCCGCGAACACCGGCAATCCTGCAGCTCCCTCGACAAGGTAAAGCGTTTGGCTCAGAAAGCCGCGGCGGCTCCCGAGTATCGCGCCCGCCAGCAGCACTGCAAACGTTTGGCCGGTGAGCGGTACCGGAGTGAACGGCAAAGGAATCTTGATCTGCGCCAGGACGGCGGTAAGCAGGCTGAAGCCGGCGATCCATGTGAGGTCAAGTGCGGCGCTCGCGCGCGACCAGTTATCCACGAGAACGGGGGAAGAGATTCGAGCCATAGGTCACTTGTACTCCGCCGCCAGATTCCAGAACTTGTGTACGTAGAAATGCGAGGTGATGTTGCTGTAGAGGTGGCAGCGCCCGCGGCAGTCGGGAACGTCGCCGAACTTCGCCCGCGCTCGCCGGTAGATCTCCTTGAGTGACGGCGTCTCGAGAATGTTCCCGCCCACTGTCTTGAGGGGTACACAGGGATAGTAGACGTCGCCGTTGGGATAGATGCGCGCGAAAAGCGTGGGATAACAATTGAACTTCTTGAACCGCAGAATGTATTCCAGCTCTTCCAGCGATCCGTTGATCTTCAAGCGCTTCTGCCGCTTCGACTCGAGGACGTGATCGACGAGGCGTTGATAGCCTGTGTTTTCGAGCAGCTCGTAGGGAGTGAGGTCGTTCTTGAGCGCCGAACAGCAGGAGAAGACGAAGTCGTGCTCGCGGCAAAACTCCATGACGCCATAGACGTCGTCGATAGTGCGGGCATCGATGACGCAGTTGATGGTCATGAACCGGCCGGTCGCGAGCATGTGACGGCCGTACTCGACGATATTCGAAACAATGCGCCGGGTGGTGCCGGGCGCCGACTGCGTGACCGAATCGAAGCGCCCTTCATTCATGGAGTCGAGGCTGATCACCAGGCTTTCGATCGAGTCGAGCAGCTTCTCGCGGCGGTCGAGCAGTACGCCGTTGGTATGCAGAATGGTGTTGAATCCCAACTCCCGCGCCGCCTCGAGGATCGCCTCGAGGTCGACGCGGCACAGCGGCTCGCCTCCGGTGATGTAAAGCGAACGGAGGTGCCGGCGCACGATGCGCAGGATCTCGATGGTCTGCTCGGTCGGTAGTTCCTGGCTCAGGATGTCAGGATACTTCTGCGTGCAGTAATGGCACGAGAGGTTGCAGCGGTGCGTGACGTAGAAGATCGCCGAGAGCGGCTCGATCACTCGACTACGCTTGAGCAGGCGCACCTTGAGTGTGTTCGAAGCGTACTGTCTCAGGACGCGCCCGAGGAAACCGCGATTGTGATTGACGTAAGCGGCCAGCGCCCGAAGCCTTTGCGCGGGCGTCGGCTGACGACGCGGTTCGGAGGCGGAGTTGCCGGGGGATTGATCCATTGGGTCGGTGGTTCAGGCGTCAACCGCCAGATCCGGCACAAGCGGTCCTGGGCGACAGTGAAGATTATAGCACGTCAGTAGGACGGCTTTGTCCTCTGTCCGGGAGCCCGGAGGGCTACCCTACGCGCCGCCGTACTGCTCGAGCAGTTGTGGCAGGTCGCGGCTGAAGGCCGAGCGCGCCAGGACGATGTCGCAGCCGGTGGCGCGCGCCGCTTCGACTAACTCAGTCTGCACGTGCGAGAGGAATCCAATCACCGGGATACTTGAGGTCTGAAGGTTGGCTTTCAGAGCGCGCAGAGTTTCGAGCGCCTGTCCCGAGCGATGATTCAAGTCGAGGACCACGACGCGCACAGAGCCTTCAGCGACCCTGGCTTCGAGTAGGTCGGGCGAAACCGTCTCCACCGCGATTCCCAGCAGCTTGGCAGTCTGCTGGATCTTGGCGAGAAAGATCAGGTCCTCGACGACCACCAGAATTTCCGCCACAGCGTTCCTTTCTCGCGTCTTATGGCTCTCGCGCTCCCGTCCCGAACGCGTTGCCTCGCGCCTCCGCTTTCACTATACTCGATTTTAAGCTTTTTGCCGGAAGCTAGAAAGACGACAGGCAAAGTCCGCCGAAAAAGGGGGAGGGAAGACCCCGCCGTGCTTCTCTCGTGTCGCCATTTGATATTCTCCAAGGAGCGCCGATGAACCGCTCACGTCTGTGCTTATTTCTCTTTCTCGCTCTGATGACCTTGCTTCCCGCGAGCTTGCCGGCGCAAGAGTGGAAGGTTCCGCTCGCTATGAAGAAGCTGACGAACGGACTGGTGGTCGTCGTCTCCGAAGAACACTCCGCGCCCACCTTCGGGTTATGCATCAGCTACGGAATCGGCTTTCGACTCGAGCCCGAGGGCCGCACGGGATTCGCGCACTTGTTCGAGCACATGATGTTCGAAGGAACGCCCGACGCGCCCAAAGGGACGTTCGATCAGGTCATCGAGGGGGGCGGAGGATTCAACAACGGCGACACGCGCTACGACTTCACGGAGTACATCGAGTCGGCGCCGATTTCGGCGCTCGATCCGGTTCTCTGGCTCGAGGCCGATCGCTTGAAGACGCTCGATTTCTCGCCTGCCAACCTCGACAACCAGCGCAAGGTGGTCGAAGAGGAAGTCCGCGTCAACGTCCTCAACCAGCCCTACGGCAGCTTCTACTGGCTCGACCTGCCGCAGAAGGCTTTCAACAAGTTTCCCAACTCGCACAACTTTTACGGCGACTTCAAGGACCTGGACGCGGCGACCATCCAGGACGTCAAGAGTTTCTACGAGCACTACTACGCCCCCAATAATGCGGTGCTGGCGATTGCCGGAGACGTGACGCCGTCCGAAATCTTCGCCAAAGCGGAGAAATACTTTGGCGCGATTCCCGAGCGCCCGGTGCCGCCGCGGCCTGACGTTTCGGAGCCTCCGCAGACGGCGGAGCGGCGCTTCATTGAAGATGACAAGCTGGCGCGCGTGCCGGCGCTGGTGGTCGGATACCGGATGCCGCCGCGCACCTCACACGATGCGGTCGTCGGCGCGCTGGTGGGCGAGCTGCTCCACAACGGCCAAGCGTCGCTCCTCTACCAGGCGTTGGTGAAGGAGAAGAAGGTGGCGCTTTCCGTCGATGGCGGGCTCAACTGGCCGCTGGGCAATCCCTTCGAGTACAACGGGCCAACGCTGATGGCTTCGTTTGTGGTCTATCCCCCCAACGTCACCGAGGACGGCGTGCTTGCCGCCTACGACGGCGTAATCCGTGGCCTTGCGGAGCACGGCGCTTCCGAGTCTGAGCTCGAGCGTATCCGCACCAAAATGCGCTCGGATTGGTACGATCAGCTCCAGATCCCCATCGAGCGCGCCTCGGTGATTTCTCACGCCACGCTTTTCGATGGCAATCCGTCACGCGTCAACCAGATTCCTGACGAGCTGGCCAAGGTCACCTCGGACGAGGTCAAGGCATTCGCCCGGAAGTATCTTGTCTCGACCGATCGGACGATCATCGACCGCGTTCCCACTCCTCAGGCCGAAAGCGGTAAGAAAGGAGCCCAGCCGTGACCCGCCTTGCCCTTTTCCCGAGACTCCTGCTTGCCGGCGCGGTCGCGCTTTCGGCGCTGGCGGCGGAGAAGCCGCGTCCGCTGCCTAAGGGACTGCCGCCGTACGGGCCGCTGGCGCCCTTTCGTGCCCCGCGTGTGGAGGTGAAGAAGCTCGCGAACGGCATGACGCTCTGGCTCGTGCCGCGTCCGGGATTCCCCAAAGTGGCGCTTGCCTTCGCGGTGCGCGGCGGCATGGCTGAGGATCCCAAACCGCTTCCCGGCCTTTCGCAATTGCTGGTGGCGACGATCGACCAGGGTACGAAGACGCGCAGCGCCAGGCAGATTGCGGAGGAGATTCAAGCTGCTGGCGGCGACCTCGCGGGGAACGCCCGCGCCGACGCCATCGTGCTCTCGACCGACGTCCTGGCCGGCAAGACGGACGCGGCGCTCACCGTGCTCGCCGATATCCTGGAGAATGCTACCTTCCCCGACAGTGAAGTCGACCTGGCTAAGCACAACGCCGCCGACAACCTTCGCGCCCAGGAAGCCGAGCCGGACTTCCTCGCCCGCCGCGCGCTGGCCAAGGCGATCTTCGGCGAACATCCGTACAATGTGATCTCACCTACCCAGGAGTCGATCTCGAAGGCCACGCCGGCTGACCTGCGCCAGGAGTACGCGCGGCGCTTCCGGCCCGACCAGACGGCCCTGATCGCCGTGGGCGACTTCGACGCGGCCAAGCTGGGAGCGGAGATCGAGCGGCAGTTTGGAGGCTGGCAGGCTCCCTCCGAAGCGCCCGTGAGCGACGTCGGCAAGCCCCCCGAGGACAATCCTCACGCCGTGCTCTATGTCGCACGCGCGGGATCCGTGCAGACCACGCTCGCGCTCGGCAGCTTCGGGCCGACCGAGCGCGATCCTGATTACGAGGCGGCGGAAGTCGCGAACGCCATCTACGGCGGCATGTTCGGCTCGCGCCTGGTGGTGAACATCCGCGAGGACAAGGGGTATACGTACTCGCCCGGGTCGTTTCTTCAGGGACGGCGCGACGCCGGATTGTTCGAGACGCGCGCCGATGTGCGCAACGCTGTCACCGGCGCGTCGGTCAATGAGATTGAGTACGAGCTGAACCGGATGGCGACGACTTCGCCGGCTGAAGACGAAATGGACCGCGCGCGCCGGTATCTCGTCGGCATCAAGGCGATCATCCTGCAACTCCAGGGTAGCGTCGCGAGTCAGCTTGCCACGCTTTGGATCATGGGGCTGCCGCCTGAGGAACTTGGACTCGAGAGCGAGAAAATCCAAAAGGTCACAGCGCAGGAAGTGGACGCGGCGAGCCGGAAGTATTTCCCGTTCTCGCGTCAGACCGTGGTCGCAGTGGGCGAGGCGAAGGTGATTGAGGAGCAGCTAGGCGTCTTTGGCATGGCCATCAAGCCGGTGCCTTAGCGGACGTCGGTCACTTTACCGCCGCGGAACTCCACGGTCAAGTCCGGGTATTTGTAGACGGTCTTTTCGCCGAGATTGGCGCGGGTGGATGGCGGTCCGAGCACGGTCTCGACCTGGGTGTAAGTCATGCCGCGCTGAATGACTTTCTCGGTTTTCTCGGCAGAGTGAGTGGACGAAGTCGCGGCAGCGGGGCCAGCGGCCGGGGACGAATCCTTATCCACCGCTTTAGCCGTATTGCCCGGTGTCGCGCTTGCGCTCGAGCTCGAGCTCGAACCAGAACTCGGAGTGGCCTTCAGATTTTTGAAAGGCTCCCAGCTTGAATCCTCGGTTTCGCAGCCGTGGTCGCTGATCAGCGCGCGAGCGATGACGCGGCCGGCGTAGGAACGCGAAGGCAGCCAGCGCGACGACCGGTCGTTGGTCCACAGCGCGTCTCCCGTCTTGCGATCGAGCAGTGCGGCGCTGGCCGAAACCCGCTGGCGTCCAAAAGGGTATCGAATCCAGTTCCCGTCGCGGTCTGAGCTGATCTCGAGGATCGCATCGGCGGCTTCCTGGCGGTCTGCGACCTTGAAGCAGCCGCTTTCGGCGAGAGTCTTGCGCGCTTCGAGGACCGCGTCCGTACTGTCGGGGTCGATGGGCCGGACGTAGACGGTCTTGATCTGGCTCAGCCGGTCGGCAGATTCTTGGCCGGTCGCCCTCGCCACCGGTAGCGAGATTGCCAGGGCGAAATAAACGCCGGTCGTGACTCGTCTGAAGTCCATCGTTAGGGAGCGGCCCCTTACGTGCCGCACCAGCGCGATTCTATCATTGCAGCCGGCAGTTCGCCGGGAACGCTTGACAATCCGACAAAGTTCCGTATGGTTATTGAAATTTATTGAGTTTTGCAGAACTCGGTCGCACGACCCCTCACCCCCGGCCCCTCCCCCGCAAGGGGGGAGGGGAGAAGTTGGGGGAGCGTGGCGGTTACCCTTGCCCCTTGGCAAGGGGAGGGGAGAAGTTAGGGGTCCGTGCGAACGTCACCGTATTATGCAACGTTCAATGGGCGTGCCGGGTCAGGATCGTCTCAGCTTGACTCGCCGCCGATATGAAACTTTCCAGTTGAATGTCCGAGGAGGTTCTTGATGCGACGTTTGCTGATCGTGATGTTCTTGTCTGCCAGCCTGGTGTTCGCGGCCGAGATGCCGAAAGGCGACGCGGCCCAGTCCGCCGTGCTCGGCGGCTATTCCACCGCGGCGAGCCAGGCCGAGCGCGACTGGGAGGCGAAGTTCCGCGCGATCCCTAGTCCCGAGAATCTGCGCGACGACATGAAGCGCCTGTCCGCGCGCCCGCACCACGTGGGCTCACCCTATGACCAGGAGAACGCCGAGTGGATCCTCTCGCAGTTCAAGTCCTGGGGGCTCGACGCTCACATCGAGACCTTTTACGTGCTCTTTCCCACTCCCAAGGCGCGCGCGGTTGAGCTGGTGGAGCCGACGAAGTTCACCGCGCGGCTAGAAGAGCCGACGGTCGCGGGTGACCCCACCTCGAGCCAGCACGACGAGCAACTGCCCACCTACAACGCCTACTCCGCCGACGGCGACGTGACGGCGCCGCTGATCTACGTCAACTACGGCGTCCCTGAGGACTACCGCGAGCTCGAGCGGATGGGCATCTCGGTGAAAGGGGCGATTGTGATTGCACGCTACGGCGCGAGCTGGCGCGGCATCAAGCCCAAGGTGGCGGCGGAACACGGCGCGGTCGGCTGCCTGATTTACTCCGATCCGCGCGACGACGGCTTCTACGACGGCGACGTTTTCCCCAAGGGCGCCTGGCGTCCGCGCGACGGTGTGCAGCGCGGCAGCGTCATGGATATGACTCTTTACTCCGGCGACCCGCTCACGCCCGGCATCGGCGCGACGAAAGACGCGAAGCGTCTGCCGCTCAAAGACGTGAAGGTGCTGACCACCATTCCGACGCTGCCGATCTCCTACGGTGACGCGCAGCCGCTGCTCGCGGCGCTCGCGGGGCCGATCGCGCCCGACAAATGGCGGGGCGCGCTCCCCCTCACTTACCACCTCGGTCCTGGTCCCGCCAAGGTTCACTTGAAGGTTGCCTCCAACTGGGACGTGAAGCCGATTAACGACGTTATCGTGCGCATCCCCGGCTCGACCGAGCCTGACGAGTGGATCATCCGTGGCAACCATCACGACGCCTGGGTGAATGGCGCGGAGGATCCCATTTCGGGCCAGGCGTCGCTGCTCGAGGAGGCGCGTTCGATGGCGGAGCTTCTGAAGCAGGGATGGAAGCCGCGTCGCACCATCATCTACTGCGCCTGGGACGGCGAGGAGGAGGGATTGCTGGGCTCGACGGAATGGGCGGAGGAGCATGCCGACGAGCTCGAAAAGCACGGCGCCGTCTACATCAATACCGACTCGAACGGGCGGGGATACCTCGGCATGGCCGGCTCGCATACGCTCGAGAAGTTCATCAACGGCGTGGCGCGTGACATCGAGGATCCGGAGAAGAAGATTAGCGTGTGGAAGCGCGACCAGTTGCGCGCGGAAACTCAAGCCTCGACGCCGGAGGAGCGCCGCGAGCTGGAGCATCGCGCTGATTTGCGCATCGGCGCGCTGGGCTCCGGGTCCGACTACACGCCTTTCCTCCAGCACCTCGGCATCGCCTCGCTGAACCTCGACTACTCGGGCGAGGACGGCGGCGGCATCTATCATTCGATCTACGACGACTTCTACTGGTACACCCACTTTTCCGACGCCGACTTTGTCTACGGCCGCGCGCTCGCGCAGACGGTGGGCACGGCGGTGATACGTCTGGCGGACGCCGAACTGCTCCCGTATGACTTCAGCGACCTGGCCGGCACGGTGCACAAGTACGTGGGTGAGCTCAAGAAGCTGCTGGCCGACGAGCAGAAAGAAGCCGAGCAACGCAACCGCGAAGTCGAGAGTGGCGCCTTCACGGCCACCAGCGACCCGAAGAAACCTTTCGTTCCGCCCGCCGCCGAAGCCGTTCCGCCCTATCTCGATTTCGCGCCGCTCGAGAACGGCGCCGCCGCCCTCAGTCGCGCTGCCGGGCGCTATCAGAAGGCTCTGGCGAAGCTCGATGCCCAGGCGGGCGCCGCGCTCGACCATGCCTCGCTCGGCGCCATCAACGACGAACTCGTGGAGAGCGAGCGCAAGCTCACCACGCCCGAGGGCCTCCCGCGCCGTCCCTGGTACCGCCACGAGCTCTACGCCCCGGGCTACTACACGGGCTACGGCGTCAAAACGATTCCTGCCGTGCGCGAGGCCATCGAAGAGAAGAAGTGGGCGGAGGCCAACCAGCAGATGGTGGTGGTGGGCAAGGTGCTGGAGGACGAGGCCGCACTCATCGATTCGGCAGCGGGCGAACTCGAGCGCGCGGCACCGTAGCTATTTAATGATTCCAGAGCGAGATTCCTCGCTCCGCTCGGAATGACACGCCGAGTCGATCACGTGCGAGAGTGGCTATGTTCCCAGTGTCCGTTGTCTGCCCGTGGGCCCCAATGCCACCTTCGGGACCATGGGCGAGTGTCGGACCTGAAGGTCCGACCCCCTAGTCAAGGTACAACCCCCGTGGAATCCACCGCACTATTAGGGCAAGACCCCACATGGGCCTGATTGACACTCGTTCCTTGCGACGCCTAGAATCAAAGTTCGTCTCCTATGGCTGGTGAAACCAGGGCTGCGGCCGTTCAAAACTCGCAGGCGCTACACGGTCCGACCGACATCCTGTCGCTGATCGGGAATACGCCGCTCGTCCGCCTCCAGCGCGTGGTCGAGCAGTATCCAGAAATCGAGTTCTACGCCAAAGCGGAATGGGCGAATCCTGGCGGCTCGGTGAAAGATCGCCCGGCGATGAACATTATCCGCGAGGCGGAGCGCGCCGGGTTGATGTCGAAAGACAAGGTCCTGATCGACTCGACTTCGGGCAACACGGGTATCGCCTACGCCATGATCGCGGCGGCGCGTGGCTATCGCGTGAAACTGTGCATGCCGTCGAACGTGAGCGAGGAGCGCAAACGTATCCTCAAGGCGTACGGCGCCGAGGTTGTCTATACCGACCCCATGGAAGGCTCAGACGGCGCCATTCGCCGCGTCCGCCAGATGGCCGCCGAGCACCCGGAGCTCTATTTCTACGCCAACCAGTACGACAATCCGGCGAACTGGCAGGCGCACTACCAGGGGATGGCGCCGGAAATCTGGGAGCAGACCGAGGGCCGTGTCACGCATTTTGTGGCGGGACTGGGCACGAGCGGCACTTTTGTGGGCACGGCGCGGCGCCTGAAGGAGCTGAACCCGAGGATTCGCTGCCTCTCCTTCCAGCCGGATTCGCCCTTCCATGGGCTCGAGGGCATGAAGCACATGGCGTCGGCCATCGTACCCGGAATCTACGACCCGAAGGTCGCGGACCAGGACCTCCCGATTTCCACCGAGGAGGCCTACCGGATGACGGTGCGGCTGGCGCGCGAGGAGGGTCTGCTCGTGGGTATCTCGGCCGGCGCGGCGATGGTTGCGGCGCTCAAAGTCGCCGAGCAGGCCCGACGGGGCGTGGTGGTGACCATCTTCCCGGACAGCGGCGACAAGTACTTGACGGAGCGGTTCTGGGACGAGTCTTGAAGGCAGGAGTCAGGAGTCAGGAGTCAGGAGTCAGAAGTCAGAAGTAAAAGAACCCCCCTCTCGGAAGGGACAGTAGTTTTGCGAAAGTGCAAAAACGGAGGAACGAACCGAAGAAGCCCTTTAGAATCAGTGAGGGCACTGATCAGAGGCAGAGGTCGGAAGACAGAAGCTGAAAGTGAACCCTTGAAACCGAAAACCTGAAGTTGCTGAGAGCTGACCGCTGAAAGCTGATAGCTGAACTCGAGGTATGATCATCATGCTTGCTCCGGCGAAGAAAAGGCGATATAATCGCCGGCATGAGAAAACCCAAGCGTAAGGGGATGATGACGATCGGGAGATTTCGGGAGCTGTTCGGGGAGGAAGAGCGGTGCTGGGAGCA
>DASZAI010000036.1:0-34212 GCA_035945295.1 Terriglobia bacterium
GTGGCGCGGGGTGAGGGGTGACGGTGTTGGGCGGCTAACCTCCGTCGCCCTACGGGCTCCTCCGGTTAGCCGCCCGACACCGCAAAGCGGAACTTTCTACTTTGCTCAGATTAGGAACTTTCTACTTTGCCTTGACAGGCCCCACCGACCCGCCCGGCAAAGCGGGAGCGCGGATCGCCTGCGGCGTGGTTATGAAATGAGTGGCGTCGAGCCGTCCCTCTGCGCCGCCTTTAGCTCAGGCCTTGGCTGTCTTCTGCTGGCGCAGTGTTGCCCAGCGAGCTTTCTGGGCTTGCGATATCCTCTTCCGCGCAGCGATTTGTAAGCTTTCGCTTTTTCCCCGTCTCATTCCTTTGTGTCGAGTATTCCCATTCCCTTCATGAATGGTTCCAAATGGCCCATGCCACCCGGGATTCTGTCTCGGGGCAAGACGTTTACATGGTGGCCCCACTCAGGGCTTACGACGCGATCCTCTTATCGACACGCTCACCCCGTCGCCACCGCCTCAGAAACAGTAGCGATGCCACATCACTCCGTTGGGCTGCAGCTAGGATCTTCCAGAGAACTGCTAAGACCAGCACCACGGAGAAACAGAACAAAAGCTACGTCCGAGCGACGGCCCACTCGGAGACTTCCCGTTGAGGTGCGTCGCTCCGCTTCGGCCGTGGCAACTCCGAGACTTACACTCGTCCCTCCCAGGAAACGACCCTCCACGCCCAAGTTGACTGGCTCGTGACCCGCACCGGCCTTGCCGGCGGTATTCGCCCAGTGGTGCCGTGGCTTGCCGACAGTGCCAGATCAGCACAGATGTCCCAGGAGCGTTTACACCCGTCCTGGCGTAACACTCAAAGTCGAGTCGGTCTCGCTCGCTGACGCGATCGTGGCTGGGGTCGATCGCATGCAGCGGAATTTCGAGCCCATGCGAAAAGAGATGGAGGCCTGGCGGCGGTCCGAAGTCACGGACACTCACCGCCAAGATCGTCATCTTAGGCGTTCATCGAAGGCGAGACGGACGTGGCCAAGCAACTGGCTCGGCGCGTTCAAGACTTTTACTTCAGACCGTGTTTCGAAGAGTTCCGGCCTCGAACCGCGTGGAACTTATCAAACGCCTTCACATCGGCCTTCAAGGAACTGGATCCGATTCCCACAGTTCAAGGTGACGGCCCGGCTCGGCAGGTTCCTGGATGGCCGCTTCAAGGCGAGCTTCCAGATCACGCAGTGGGGACGGATGCGAACTTCTCGGGCCCGATACCCTCCCATCTGAAGGCCACTGAAGCGCCATTTCCAGCTTTTCAACAGGAGCAATAAAGGGAATCCCGACGCGAGGTACGACTTCGATGTATCGAGGATGGTCTGCTGAGTCTCCAAGATCTTCGCGTAGCCAACGGCCGACTTTCGTAAGTCCGCCTTCGGCATCTTCGATGCTCGTGCCTTCCACAGCAAATCCATGAGTTTTTCCAGCTCCCACAATCTCTCCTGGATGGCTTAGCAACTCTAAGGCTGTCTTGATTCTTTCAATTGGACCCTCGGCCTTTTGGGTATGTCTATGTATCCCCGCGCCGCAAGTAGGCTCGGGCCGACGGCGATTCAGGTAGCTGGACTGCAGCGGCGCGACGTCGAGGCGATGAGCTACATCGTGAGTTATGTTATTCCATTCCTTTCTATCGGGAAGATGAGTGGGGTTCGAGAAAAGCCCGGTGGCCGGTGCGTGCGATCTCGACCCGGGTGGCGTGAACCAGACTGTCGAACACGTCGTTGGGCTGGGCGCCAAACGGGATGCGCTTCATAGTGTCGGGCAGGTGCTTGTAGAAACTGGGGAAGAAACGGAAGCGGTGCTCGCCCGGCAGAGGACTGCGACCCGCCGTCGCCGAGTTGGGTACCGGGATGCTGCGCGCCTTGCCGCCGAAGTCCGCGCGCGCTCGGGAACGTCGACCGCGAATCCGCGCTCGGCCAGCTCCTGCGCCGCGCTCAACCCGCCGACGCCACCGCCGAGAACCACAATTCAACTGCCCATGGGTTCCCCCGCCTCCGGCTTTTGATCAAGAGGGCGCGGCCCGAAAGGCGCGGCCGCGTCCGACGGCAGGACCTCGATCGGGTCTCAGTTGGGATCGGCGACGCTCACCATCAGGCCGTTCTTACTGGCAAACTCGGAAATGTCCTGGAAAGTCTGCCGCTCTTCCGGCGATCCGTACCCCGACCAACGGAACGCGGCGCCGCGCGGGAATTCGCCCAGCTTGGTCTTGAGCTCTTCGAGCGAGCGCAGATTGTACTGCGCCAACGAGAAGCTGAGCGGCCGCGTGGAGAAGGCGGTAATGGCCATGGGCCGCCGCTCCCAATCCGCCTCATCGTTCTCCAACTGCTGCTTCATGTTGGGCGTCACCGCGAGAGCGATGAGGCGACGCAGCATCGATTCATCCGCCAGCCAACCCACGCCGGTCGCGAGGGCGTGCGCCAACGCCTCGCCGCGACCCACCTCCGCCGCGTTGGAATTCTCCGAGCCAAAGACGAAACGGAGCTCTCCGGCGCGTCCGTTCCACCGCTGGCTCCAGGCTTGGAAGTGCTGCCACAAGGACTGCTCGGCGCCTGCCGAACCGTATTCGCCCAAGTACGCCGCGGCATTCGCCGCCAGCTCGGGATCGGGATCATCCAAGGCGGGTATAGCGATTTCCTCGAGCGACGGACTTGGCTGCAATTGCGCCACTTCGGTGAGCACGGTGTGCCGGCAGGCGCTGCTGTGTGGGCCGCGCGCGGCCAGGGCACGCTCGATAAGCGGCTTGGCGGTCTCCGGCTCAGCTTTCAGCGCGAAAGCCAGAATCCTGCCCTGGGGCTCGCACGCCCACGTGCCGACCTTGTCCTCGATCTTGGGCAGGACCACGGGCAACACCTCTCCGTCGGCGTAGCGGAGGAGCAGCGAGGCCAGCTTGCCTTCAATCTCGTAGTCTTCTGCGGCCAAAAAATTTTCGGCCAGCAATCCTTCTGCTTCCGGCAGGGTTGGGTCTGGGAGCAAGCCGAGGACACTAGCGTCATAACGCGGCCGGGCGCGGGTGACTTCCGTGATCACCGCCTCCCGCGCGCCCGCCGGGTCAAGCTCATACCAATCCCTCAGCGCGGCGCCGCGAAGCTGCAACGACTGCCAGGCATGCACTTCGCGAGGCTCGGGAAAGTCCTGGTATCGGGTGGCGATAGCTCGCACGACGGGCAGCCACTCCGGTCCTTTGGCTTCCGCCCATTGATCCTGGAGCCAAGCGATCTGGAGCTCTGGCGGGAGCTGCGCGAAAGACGAGAGCATCGGTGCGATCAACGCGCGCGTTTCGTCGGGAGGCAGACTGATCCGTTCCCCAATCACGGTAGCGAGGCTCGCCGCCAGAGCCTTGCCTCGCTTGATGGGAAGGGCGTCCAGAAGACGCTCGCGAAGGGCCCGCTCATGCTCGCCCCGCAAGTCGGGCATTTTTCCGGAGTAGCCTTGCGGATCGAGCGCCAGGATGCCGAGAGTTTGAAAGAATCTGTCGCTCACCGGGAAGTCCGGATCCTGGAGCAGCTCGTTCATTTCGTAGGTTGCGGCCGCGCGTTGCGGAGAATCGACCAGTCCCAGCAGGTATTCGAAATCAACACTCGACTCCTCACCGCGCAAACGCCGCGCCATCTCGCGAGCCGCGTCTTCGCTGGTGAGGAAGCGGAGCGCTTCGACCGCGTCAGTCCTTGGCGTGCCGGGAAAAAAACCGTCCGAAGGAGGGGTGTGGTCGAGCACATCCCGGATGTGATTGATCTCGGCCCGCTGCCACACCGGGTCGGCCGCGACAATCTCAAACTGAACCTGATTGGATTGGAGAGTAAGCGGAACGGGCCGCGACACGCTGCCGTCGGCGTCGCTCACCTGGCGGCTGATCACCTCAAGGTGGTAGTGTCCGGGGCGGTCGATGGCAATGAATTCATTGAGGATGGCCGGAACCTTGGCAGGCGTTGGTGACAGCCATCCAATGCCAGTCGCAAAATCGCCGCCACAGCCGCCACCCGTCGACGCCCGGTACGTCCTCTCCGGGTCGTGTGTGCTTTCGGAAGGTGTCACGATGAACTGGGCCGGCCCCTGGCCGCAGATTCGCTGCAAGGAGGTCTCGATCTGGTACCGCTTGGGTGTGTCGGAGGTGTAGGAGAGTTCGAGCGGAATCAACTCCCCTTGATGGAACTTCGTGGCCGGAACCGTGAGCCGCAACTGCAAGCGGACGCCGGACGTCGCCTCGCCGGAGGGGACATTCTGCGGCCACAACGGCAGGGCAAGAATGACAACGGCCCAAGCCGCTAGTCCCCCGCGGAGCGCCTGACGGCACGCAGGCAGCTTCACCGGTTCCCCTTTCAAGGCAATAGACACCACCCGGGGCGCGAGAGTTGCCCGGAGCGGCTCTTCACCCTGCCCGCCAGTGTAACTGAATGTCTCAGGGTTCGCGAGACCTGGATTAACATGGCGTCAGGTCCACAAAGGCAAAATGATCACGAAGGACAGTCTCACCCACCGAGACCGACAGCGGATGGTTCAGCATGGGTCCCTGGTACACAAACGAATGAAACTCTCCGCGCTCTCCGCAAGGATCAATTCCGTCCGGCAGGGCGCTCAGGAAGGCTTCATCAAAATCGTGTCCGGCGAACGAGGGCGCCAGTTTTGCGGTATCAATACAGGTCAACTTGGCCTGCAGGCCGGACGCGATCATTTGCTGGGCCAGGTCCCGGGTCGGCAGGCCCCAGACGGGAAAGATCGGCTCCAGGCCCGTACCTTTCATTTGGCGCTCCCGGTAGGCACGCACATCCTCAAGAAAGAGATCACCGAACGCGATCCCTTCGATACCCTCCGCAACTGCCTTCGCGCAAGTTTGCGCCATCAGCGATTCGTACTGCTCATTGGAACACGGCCACGGCAAGGGAACCGCCCACAGGGGAATTCCTGCGGCGGCAGCCTGCTGCTCGACCAGGGCGCGGCGCACGGCGTGCATCGCCACGCGGTCTGCCGCCTCGTTAAATGTCGTGAGCAGGCCAACCACCTCGCACTCGCCGCGTTGCCGCAGCAGGTGAAGACTCCAGGCGCTGTCCTTGCCGCTGCTCCAGGAGAGGAGAATACGCTTCATATTTGCTCTATCGCCCGGACACGAGGAGCGCCCGAAGGATTCATACCGTTTTGCCCATAACAGCGGAAGTCGCTCCGGCAAACACCTCTGCCATGACCGCCATGCCTTCCACAATTCGCGGGCCTGGCCGCGAAAAATAGCTGCTTGCGTCCATGGCGAATACCCGGTGATTGCGCACCGCAGCCAGCGAGTACCACGCAGCAGGAAAATGGATGTTGCGAAGCTCGTCTTCCACCTCCCGCTTGTGGTAGCCGCAAGGCATCACAAGGATAACGTCCGGGGCGCTCGCGATGATGGCTGGCCACTTGACCTCGTAGCCGGGTTCGCCCGCGCGGCCGAGAACGTCAAGGCCTCCGGCCAGCGTCACCATTTCCGGCACCCAATGTCCGGCGACAAAGGGCGGGTCGAGCCACTCCAGGCATAGAACGCGCGGAGGATCAACCTTGTGGCGGGCTTCCTGAATCTCAGAAATGCGGTCCGCGAGCCTGCGGACGAGGCGGCTCGCCTGTACCTCGCGCCCGGTGGCCTGCCCCACACGCAGAATGTCGCTCCACACTTCGGGCACGGTGCGCGGACTCATCGAGATCACCTCGGGCGCCGTTGGTAACTGCGCGAGCACGGCGCCCAAGTCAGCCGGTGAAGCCGCGCAAACGTGACACAGGTCCTGGGTCACGATGAGGTCCGGCTGGATCTCCCGGAGTTTCTCGACGTCCAACCGGTAGAGAGATTGACCGGCGCCGGAGATGATCTTCACTTGCCGGTCGATTTCGCTCTCCGGCAGCCCCGGAGCCAGTGTGCTGTGCACCACCACCGGCTTGCTGCGAGCCTCAGGGGGATGATCGCACTCGAATGTGACGCCCATGACCGAGTCGGCGAGGCCCAAAGCAAAAAGTATTTCCGTTCCCGCCGGCAGAAACGAACAGATTCGCATGTCGCCGCATCCTCATCCTGCACTGCACGTTACCCGGCCACGCACTTCCCTTGCTAATCGGTTTGAGTCTCACTGGGTTGGCCGCGCAGATGGCGCATGGAGTAGAACTCATAAAGTCCAAAGAGAACCGCCGCGAACAGGAAAGTGCTCACCAGGGAGCGCTCGTAAAATGGAATACCGGCGGCGTAACAATCGATGAGTCCCGCGAGGGTGCGCGGATAACTCTGCCAACCGAGCCAAACTCCGAAATTGCTGATGAGGTAGAACGCGGTGGGACCGGCGATACACGCCAAGGTGAATCGGCGCCAAGTCATTTTGTGGCGCAGCAGCCAGCCTATCATCGCGATCGCCGCGAATGCCGCGATTTCCACAGACTCCTCCCAGCCGATACTCTGGTGGTAGACGAACCTGGTCAGAACCAGATCGCTGCCGGCTAGAAGCAGCAACGGAAACCAGATCGAGTCCCGCTTTTTCAAGCGTGCGCCTCCGAAAAGCAGCGCACCATACACCGGAGAAAAGTTGGGGACGTGCGGGATAAAACGCGCCAGAATGGCGAGCACTATAATCATGTAAATCATGGTGATCCACTCCTTTCGTTATTCAATCGGAGAGCCCCTTCACACCCCAAAGGTTAGCCCTCATCGACGGCCGAGCCGGGAACGCGACATTCCATCAGCGTTGATCCCGGTAAAGGTCTCGGTGCCGGTTCCGACCTTTAGGGCGTGAAAGCCTTCGGGTAGTTCAGCATCAAACCCAAAGGCGCGATCCCTCGAGTTACTCTGCCCGGCGAGATCCGTGTATTTGTTGGTTAAACCAAGGAAAACGCTGCACAAGCTCCTTCTGTCCCGCCTCTGGGATTGATGGGTACGCCGACGATGAGCCATCGGGAAGGTGCTGGCGGCTGGGGAAACAACGAGCCCAGAATGGAAATCGGAAACGAGAAGACGATTCTGAGGTTGGGTTCTCACTGCTCACCTTCCCGCGAAGGCTCATGCATCCGGTTCCTGGCAGGTCTCCTGACTCTCGCTTAAGCGGACTGGCCGCCTTCCCAACCTGACAGGTCAGTGGCGTGCTGGCCAATCCTCAGCGATCACAGTGGCGGGGCCGTGCCGGACTTTCACCGGCTTCCCGATTAAGCCGCTAAAACGGCGCCAGAACCAAACTCTATACATTTCATTACGCTTGCACGGGGAAAATGTCAAGATTCTTTCGAGCTTTCGAGCCGAACTTGACGCGAGAAGGCGACAGGCGTATGATTTTTCCGTAGAGGTAAAGTTGACATCGGAAATTCCCGCTGAATAGTCCTACCGGGAGGCGCCTATGTACAAGCGGTATGTCCTACTCGCATACCTATGGGCAGCCGCAATCGGCGAAGGCGTTTCTGGCCAGGTTCCCGCCAAAGTCGATTTCGGCCGTGATGTCTTGCCGATTTTTCGACAAAACTGCATTCAGTGTCACGGGCCGGCGCGGCAAATGAACGGGATGCGGCTCGACCGGAGAAGTTCCGTGTTTATGAACGGTCGCCGCCGCGTAGTGCCGGGCAGCATTGAAAACAGTTTCCTCTATTACCGGCTGACTGGGGCCCGATTTGGGATGCAAATGCCGCCCGCGGGTCCTCTCAGTGCGGAACAGATCGCCACGATCAAGGCCTGGATCGACCAAGGCGCCGAATGGCCTGACGCTCTAGCCAACGAAGCGGACCTTCCTCCGTTCAATCCCCAAGCCGTCTCCCTGGTCGAGGCGTTGCGCGCCGGCGATCTCGAGGCCTTCATGAAGGTTGTGGCGAAAGACCCAACCCTCCTCAACGCCCGAGGCCCGGAAGGCTCAACGCCCTTCATGTACGCGGTCCTCTATTCCAGCGCGGCGACGCTGGAACTACTTCTGAAACGCGGCGCCGACCCCAATCTGCCGAACGATGCCAAGGCTACGGCACTGATGTGGGCCGCAACCAGCCTCGAGAAGACCCGCGTCTTGTTGGCTCACGGCGCAGACGTGAATGCGCGTTCGGATGATGCCCGAACCCCCTTGATGATCGCCGCAGGGCATCCTGGCGGTGCGCCCATTGTCAATCTTCTGCTCAGCCACGGCGCTGATCCGAATCCTACCCAGAATCCACAAACGGAGAATTCACCGCTCATCCAGGCCGCTCTCGCCGCTGACCCCGGAAGCATGCAGATGCTGATCGATCGCGGTGCCGACGTGAAAGACGCGGGTGGCCCGGCGCTGGCCATGGCCATTACGACGGATTGCCAAAAATGCGTGGACCTTCTAGTGGCGAAGAACCTCGATCAACGCGCCTACACGTTCGCGCTCCTGCGTTCCGCCTCGCTCTCAGGCGACGCGAATACGATCCGATTGCTGCTCGACCATGGTGCCAATGTCAATGCCGTCGATCGGCTGGGCCGTACCGCGCTCATGCATGCCGTGGTCTCGGATGTTCTACCTTTAGACACCGTGAAATTGCTCATCGAACGCGGCGCCGACATCAATGCCAAAAGCCAACATGCGCAATCGGGCGATTCGGGCCAGACCGTGTTGGAGATCGCCAGGCTGCGCGGCGAAACTCCTGTCGTCAACCTCTTGCAAAAGTCCGGTGCCAGTGGCGCGCCTCGGCTGGGTCCCGCGCTGAGCGTCCAACACTCGAGCACGATCCGGACGGCGATTCAGCGCAGTCTTCCTTTGCTGCAACGTACCGACGCCAATTTTGCTTTGAAATCGGGCTGCATCTCCTGCCACAACAACAGTCTCACGGCCATGACCGTTGGTCTGGCGCGAAAGAATCGATTCGACGTCGACGAGTCAATCGCGGCGCAACAGATCAAAGCCAATGTGACATATCTTGAGAATCACCGTGAAACGCTGCACCAGGGCTTCTTCGCATCCCAGGCCAGCGGCGCCGAAGCGTTTGGAGACGCCTTCGGCGCGAGTGTCCTCAGTTACATTCTTGTGGGACTCGATGCGGAGCATTACAAGCCTGATCTGAATACCGACGCGGTTGCCATGTACCTCAAGTCGCGCCAAATGCCCGATGGGCATTGGGCGTATACGGCCGGCGATGGACGACCGCCACTGTGCTCGGATTATATCGGGCAGACCGCTCTCGCCATGCGCGCCCTCCAGCTTTACGCGCCCAGAGTCGAGAAGGCGGAATACGAAAAATCGGTCCGGCTTGCGGCCGCATGGCTGGTGAAGATCGAGCCGAGGACTCATGAAGATCGGGTTTGGCGGCTTCTGGGTTTAGCGTGGGCCGCGAAGGATAACGGCGCAACCAAGCAAGCCCTGCGCGAAGTGCTGGCTGTACAGTGGTCCGACGGCGGTTGGTCCGACCTGCCTGCGACGGAAAGCAATGCATATGAAACCGGGAGGGCCTTGGTTGCCTTGCAGACTGCGGGACTCCCAGTCACTGATCCCGCTTACCAACGCGGCGTGCAGTTCTTGCTGAACACGCAATTGGAGGACGGCTCGTGGCATGTCAAAACTCGAGCGTTGGGGCTCCAGCCGTATTTCGAGAATGGCTTCCCGCACGGAGTCGATCAGTTCATTTCAGCCGCTGGCACAAGCTGGGCGACCATGGCCCTGACGCTCGCTTCGCAAGTCCCCGCGCCCGGTTCAACGTCTATTGCGCGTGCTGAGCGGTTGCACTGAGGGAAGAGCGTAGCGCAAGATTCGTTCTGCAAGCCTTGCGGCTTTCGCACGTTTCTGCCCGTCTGGACAACCCGCAGTCCGAACTGCGGGACTTGCGCTGCGTCTCGACGCTGGAAACCGGCGAAGACGCCGCGATTTTTCAGACTGAGTCTCAAGAAATCCGTGATGGATGACCTGGTAACACACGCAGGATGCCGATTCCAGCTCCGGCCGGCTCACGATGGGTCCTTTCCCGCATGCATAATGGATGCTCCCGGACTTGCGCAGCTGTGCATACCAATAATTCCGGCCGCATGGAAATCATTGCGGTTGGCGGCTTCGACTGGTAGTCTTGCCATCCCATGAAAACGGTTACTTTCGTCTTGCTTCATGCCTTGCGGTCGTGCTTCCGAACCCGGTTGGCGCTACAGGCGGAGAATGTTGCCCTGCGCCATCAGATCACCGTGCTGCAGCGCGGTCGGAAGCGACTGCCCCTGAACGCAGCCGATCGCTTCCTCTGGGTCTGTCTGTCACGCCTCTGGGTGGGCTGGCGCTCCGCCCTCGCCATCTTCAAACCGGAAACGGTGATCCGTTGGCATCGCAAGGGATTCCGGCTGTATTGGACTTGGAAGAGCCGCCGCGGACAGCCTGGAAGGCCGGCTTTGGCGAAGGAGAGTCGTGAGCTCATTCGCAAGATGAGTCTGGCGAACCCCCTCTGGGGAGCACCTCGAATCCATGGGGAACTGCTCAAACTGGGAATCGATCTGTCCCAAGCAACCGTAGCGAGGTACATGGTGCGCACACGGAGGCCGCCATCTCAGACTTGGCGCGCTTTCCTCAACAATCACGTCACCCAGTTGGTTGCGACCGATTTCTTCGCGGTGCCGACGGTGACCTTTCGGGTCTTATTTGTCTTCGTCGTACTCGCCCACGACCGGCGCCGGGTGGTTCATTTCAACGTCAGCGCTAGTCCCACCTCCGAATGGACGGCACGCCAGATCGCCGAGGCTTTTCCTTGGGACACGGCCCCACGCTATCTGCTCCATGATCGCGATAGCATCTACGGCGACGTCTTCCGGCAAAGAGTTCGAGGCATGGCGATTCGCGAACTGCTGACGGCCCCGAGGTCGCCATGGCAGAATCCCTATGTGGAGCGCCTGATCGGATCCATCCGGCGGGAATGTCTGGACCACCTTATCCTCTTCGACGAATCGTCTCTGCGATGCACGCTCAAATCGTATTTCGATTATTACCACGGGGCGCGCACGCACTTGTCGCTAGAGAAAGATGCACCGGAGACCAGACGGGTTCAACCGCCGGAACTGGGGTCGGTCGTTGAACTGCCGGAGGTCGGCGGACTGCATCACCGCTATGAACGGCGGGCGGCTTGAAGAATGGTTCTCGGACTGAAGAGGGGTGTCTCCCGACCTGGAGTCGACCGAGATCCGCGAAGCCTCCGGCCCGGTGGGAACAGGACTTTCCCAGAGTTCGCACCGCTCTCAAATGTGGAGCCCGCGCTCGCGCTGCAAATCCTTACACTTTGACGCCCGTGTGAATAAGCCGCTCTTTGTGGTCGATCTGGTTTTTGGCAGGGACAGGAGAGCCTCGCCAAGGCACGGGGAACCGCATGGATACGGTGTAGGAGCCTACTCCTGCCGATCACTGCGGCTGTAGGTTTTTGAACTACCAAGCAAGGGTCGTCTGTTCGAACCGGCCAGCGGTTCGGGCAGCGAGACAGCGCGGGCGAGCGTTTGGACTTTCACTTCGTACGCCACGGCACCCTCTCCGGTTAGGATGACGCTCACGGAAGGATTGCAGGATAGAGTGACGCTCGGCGCGTAGCGCCGGCATCTTGCCGGCCCGAAAGGATCGATCTTCAGGCCCGCGCTGAGAGGTGAGGCTGTTCTGACTTCAGTTTGTACGCCGCGCAACCATTGGATCGATCTTCGAAGCTCTTCGTGCCGGCAGATATCCAGCCAGCAGCGCGACAGCTGCCAGCAGAACCAGCATCCCGGCAAAGGTCAGCGGATCAGTTGGAGCAGTCCGAAACAGAAGGGAGGCGATCAGGCGCGCGACCGCAAGTGAAGCGACGACTCCGACGCAGATGCCGGCCAGTGCAAGTCGCAGCGTCTTCCAGATCACATCAAGTTGCACACGGCTTTCCGTCGCGCCAAGCGCCATGCGGATGCCGATCTCCTGAGTCTGGCGCGTCACGGAATATGAGATGACGCCGTAAATTCCAAGCGAAGCCAGCAGGAGTCCGAGACACGCAAAGATTCCCACCAGCAGCACAAAGAAGCGCCTTGGAGAGGTCGCGTGGTCCACCAGCCCCTGGATGGGTTTCAATTCCGTGGCCGGCTGTCCCGGATTGATCTCGCGCAGCGTCCTCATCACGCTCGGTGCAAGCGCGGCCGGAGGCAGCTTCGAACGCACCACCAGATATGAACCTTCTGGCCCAAACTGCTTCGTCGCCGGCAGGCACATCTGCGCTCCTGCCCTATCTTCGGCACTGCTTTCGCGGACGTCGGCGATCACACCGATCACCTGCGAATCCATTCCGCCTGCGACGGCTGTGCGGCCCAGAGGGTCCTTGCCCGGCCAGAGTTTCCGCGCGACCGTCTCGTTGATGATCACGACGCTTCTGTTGCCGGAAAGATCCGCCCAAGTGACATCGCGGCCTTCCACCAGGCGCATCCCCATCGCCTTCAGGTAGCCAGGCGACACGATGTAGACAAATACACCAATGAAGCGGTCGTTGGGCTTCTGCTCGCCCTTTGCTGCGATCCCCCAACTGCGGTTCCGGCTCATGGGCAGATTGTCGGATATGCCGGCCGCCTCCACCCCCGGAATCATCGAACCGCGGCGCACAACTTCCTGCCATATCGCAGCCCGCTTCGCCGGATTTCCGCCATCATCATAGTCAACACTGATCGCGGCGGCCCGGCTTGGCTCAAAGCCCAGGTCAACGTCCAGAACGCGGAGAAAGCTGCGAAGCAACAAGCCTGCGCCCACCAGAAGCACGCAAGCCAGAGCAATTTCTGTTACCACTAGCGACGAGCGCGTACGCTCATGTTTTCTGCCGTCACTGGCTCCATGTCCACCGTCTTTCAGTGTCTTCTGCAAATTGCCGCCCGACATGCGCAGCCCCGCCGCCGGTCCGAAGAGAACTGCTGCTGTAACTGCGATCAACACCGTCCAGGCCAGCACCGTCCCGTCGACGCGCACCATCCCGAGCAGTGGCAGTGCAATCGATCCCTGATGGGCCAGATACGAGATGATGACGTAGGCAAGGCCCAACCCCACCGCCGCTCCGGTAGCGGCCAGCACCAGGCTCTCCGTCAGCAATTGGCGCACAAGGCGGCTGCGGCTTGCTCCCAAAGCGCGGCGCAGCGCAAATTCCCTGCTCCGCGCCACCGCCCGGGCCAGCAGCAAGTTGGACAAATTCACGCAAACAATCAGCAGAATCAGCCCAACAGCACACCAAAGCACAATCAGCGACCGTCTCAGCTTGCCGCTGACGTATTCTTTCAATCCGGTAAGTTGGCCTGTATAGTGCTTTCCGTATTCAGGGTGCTTATGCTCGAAATAGAGCTGCGGAAAGAGTTGATCGGCCTCGCTCTGCGCTTGCGCTAAAGTCACTCCTTGTTTGAGCCGGCCAACCAATGCGAGGTCATTCCCGTCATCGCGGAAGTCATCCATGATGTACGGCGCGAACAGATCGACCTTCACTCCCGGTGAAAAGACGGAGCCAAAATCGAAGGTATCCGGCAAGACTCCTATAACTGTGACCGAAGTATTGCTCAGGTTGATCGTTCGTCCCACAATGCCGCGATCACCGCCAAACTGTCGTCTCCAAAACGGATTGCTTAACAAGACCACCGGCTGGGCGTGTTGCACGAATTGTTCAGACCTGAACAAGCGTCCCAGCGAAGGCGCTACGCCGAGTGTCTGGAAGAAGCCTTCCGCCACTAGGAGGCCTGTAACAGGTACCGGCTGGCCATTCCCAACGAGCTTGAAATTGTCAGGCCCGGTAAAGGCGAAGTAGCCGCTGACCGACTCAAACGAATGGTTCTGTTGCTGGAAGTCCTGAGTGGCATCCGCTGTGTATGTTTTGCTCGATTCGCCGGACTTCGGATCCTTCTCCACAATCCGCACCAGCCGCTGCGCGTCGGGAAAGGGCAGCGGCCGCAACAGAATCGTATTCACTACGCTGAAGACGGCAATATTTGCCCCGATACCGAGCGCAAGAATCAGCACTGCGACAATTGTGAAGCCGCCGTCGCGCTTCAACGTGCGGAAGGCAAAACGCAGGTCCTGCATCAGGACGTCGAGCCAGGGCAATCCGCGCGATTCGCGGTGCTGTTCACGCGCCTGCGCTACGCCGCCAAATCGGACCAGCGCCTGGCGCCGGGCTTCTTCCGGGGGCATACCGCGCTCGATGTTCTCCTCCACTGCCATTTCGAGATGTGCGGCGATCTCTTCGTTGAGTTCCTGATCGTGCGGATCTTTGCGGAAGGAGGAACGCACCCGGTTGAACGCTTCTCGGAGAGAATGCCTCATTTTTCACCTCCCTGGCCCTGCAGGGCGAGGACCCGCCCCATGACTCCCGCCAGCCGTTGCCAGTAAGCGGCATCCTGCGCCAACTGCTTTTGCCCAGCCTTTGTAATGGAGTAGAACTTCGCTTTGCGGTTCTTGTCTGACGTGCCCCACTTGGCCGCGATCCAGCCGCGCTGCTGCAATCGCACCAGTGACGCGTAAATCGTCCCCTGGTTCAGAAGAACTTGGTTCCCGCTTACCTGCTCAATGCGGCGCGCAATGCCGTATCCATGCAGCGGACCCATTACGTCCAGCGTCTGCAGGACCATCACATCCAGTGTTCCTTGCAAAAGATCGAGTTTAGACTCGCCCATTTTTCGCTCCTGTGGTAGAGCCACACGATTATCTCACAACACATGTGGTACTACCACAGAAAAATCTATGAACATGCAAGGTTTTCGGCTGTATCTCGGTCACCGTAAGTAAACGCAACAGGTTCTGGTACCGATGACTGTCAGTGTTTTGTCACGATAAACGGGTCAAAATGCGTGAAAATCCGTGAAATCAGGAGAAAGGCAAAACGGCTGCCTGTTGTTTGGCTGGGCGGAGGATTTGATTGATTTTCATGCACTTGCGAAATCGCCGGAACGGCTTAGGAAACGGCTGCCCTCTCCAATTCTGGGCGACAAATCCCCTCGTTGCCGGGTGGTCCGTTCGCAGCAACAACCTGAGTCGCGGAGGGTTGAATCGAGCTAACCGACCGCGTTCAAGATTAAGTGACGAGACCGCGCCCACTGATCGCTGAAACGGGATTTGGAACGAAAAACGCCCTGCTTGGAGACTCACCACGTGGCCCCATCCCGGTGACGGTATCTCTGCACATAGATTCCCATGACTCCCACGCACACCGCCACAGCGCCTGCGACTAGAGCGTGCAGCGGGATGTTCGGATAAACCACCGCTTCCAGGTAGTGCAGCACGAAGGGTTCGCGATAAGGAGCCATGCCGCCACGCTCTTCCAGCCTCACTTCGAGCAGAGTGAGAGGGCAGGAAAGGCCAGACACTTCGACCAGAATCCCATAGAGCACGCACGCGATGTGAAGCCACCGCCGTACCGGCCTGCGACGCGTTAAGAGCCATCCCAAAACCACCCACAGAATGAAGAGGAGATGAATGACCAGTACTACGCCGGCGAGAATCAGGTCGACATTCATCGCGAATTCCAGGCACCACGCGCCATGCCCCACCCCGGCCGAGTCGTGAAGGTGCTTCTGGTTCCCGCTCTCATCGTGCTGTCCTCCGTGGCGGCAGCGAGGCAAGTAGACCAAAGCTGGGGCGATCTGGGACGACTTCACGGCCAGCCTGATGGCAGGGCGCACTATGCAACGACCGAGGCTGCAGAAGGAATTCCGCCAAACCGGTATTCACCTGATCTCTTCCGGCAGGATCACCCTGGCTGAGGCAAGGCTTGGCTTCCAGAGAGGGCTCCTTGCCCGAGACCCCGACGGCCACGCGGTGGAACTCGGGGAGCCGTAGATCTCGCCTATTTGGGTTCGCAAGATTGTACGCCGAATGCGCGGCCCTGGAGCAAAGCCTTCACTTCCCGCTTCTCTCTGGACAACTCGTTTCCGGCGGGGGTGAACCCAGCAGGCAGAGGAACGACGCGATGTGAACCGCATTGAGCACGAAAAAACGCCAAGGCAGCAGTCCTCAGCACGCTGAGCTCGCCTAATGCTCAGCGCTGCTACCGATTCGCCATGGACGACTTCATTGGCTGGTACTGTTCTGAGCCCCGCCTGGGTTTCAACAAAGCCGCGGTTCTCGCCTACCGGCTGGAGCTGGAGTCCCGTCACCTCGCCTCGTCGACCATCAATCTGCGACTGGCCGCAGTACGACGCCTGGCCTTCGAAGCCGCCGATACCGGCCTGATGAGCCCAGAGTCGGCCGCCAGCATTCGTCGTGTGAAGGGAGCCAGGCAACTGGGTGTCCGCCTCGGGAACTGGTTGAGCGCCGATGAGGCCAAGGCCTTGCTCGGTGCCGCCGATATCGGAACAATCCGGGGCAAGCGCAGTCGCGCCATCCTCGCGCTCTGCCTAACCTGTGCGCTGCGTCGCTCTGAGTTGGCGCACTTGACGATGGAACACTTGCAGCGGAGGGAAGACCATTGGGCCATTGTCGACCTAGTTGGCAAGGGCGGGCATATTCGAACGGCTCCCGTTCCAGACTGGGTCAAAGCAGCCGTGGATGATTGGACCGAAGCAGCAGGAGTCGTAAGTGACCGAGTCTTCCGCTGCGTGAACAAAAGTGGATCGGTTTGGGGGAACGGAATTACCGAAAAGGTCATCTGGGCCGTGGTGAAGGAATGTGCGGCCAAGGCCGGAATCGCCAAGCTCGCGCCCCACGACTTGCGCCGGACGTGCGCGAGGCTCTGTCATGTTGCTGGCGGAGAGTTAGAGCAGATTCAGTTCTTGCTCGGCCATGTGAGCGTTCAAACGACTGAGCACTACCTGGATGCCGGCAGAGGCTCAAGAACGCGGTAAATGACTGCATCGGCATCGAGCCGGAGGACCTGCGGCCCTGTGGATGAGGATGAACTGACTCTGTGGCGGACGATCTTGGATCGTGAACGACAAGGCGACTTTTCGTTCCCAAGCCGTTTGGGCCGCCATCAACAAAGTGAGGCCATTGGTCGGATTCGCCAGGAATCGGCGCACATTCCGTAAACACTGCAGCGTTAGGCAGGACTCATTCTGGCACAGGTGCGCTCCAACTCCCGGTTGCTCGTCATTCGGTCACAGAGGTCATGTGCCCATCTTTGACCCAGCGGCTATTAGGACCTTGAAGAGCGTCGTTGTCCTTAGCTTTGGTTGTATGCGCTTGAGGTGCTGGCGACCATATGAAGCCAGGTGACGATGTCAGATTGCGGGTGTATGATGCCTGAGTATGGCCTCGCCGGCACACGAACCCGAATCGAAACAGTACCTTGAAGCACAATTGCAAGCCACACTCAACCTGATACCGGCGCACACCTGGTACGCTAACCCGTCCGGCGGGCTCACGTACGTGAATAAGCGACAGGCGGATTACCTCGGTCTGCCGGAAGATCATCCTCTCCGGTCCGGTATGGACACCGGTGCAGCTTGGGATTCACACCTTACCTTTTTGCATCCGGATGACCAGGAGCATACACGCAGGATCTGGTCGGAGTGCCTACGCACGGGCTCCACCATCGAACTAAGTTTTCGTGTGCGAAACGGCGAAGGAGCGTACCGCTGGTTTCTCTGTCGCGCCGAACCTGTTCGGGCCGTAAATGGGACCCTGCTGTGTTGGATCGGGGTTAATCTCGACATCGAAGAACGTAAACAGGCCGAGTTTGAACTTAGGCGGAGCAAAGTCCATTTAGCAGACGCGCAGAAGCTTAGCCGCACCGGCTGTGTCGGAATGGAGCGAAGTACCAAGCGGATATTTTGGTCGGAGGAAGCGGCTCGGATTTACGGGTACCCTCCCGGGACGGAACCGACGCCCGAGTTGATACTGCAGCGATCTCACCCTGACGATGTGGGCCTTCTCAAAGAAGTTCTTGAGCGTGCGGCGCAGGGCGTAAATGACTTTGATTGGGAGCATCGGTTGCTGATGCCGGATGGCTCGATAAAGCATCTTCACGATCTTGCACATTGCTTTAGGGACGAGGCAGGCAATGAAGAAATTGTCGGCGCCATAATGGATATCTCGGAACGTAAAGTCGCGGAGGAAGCAATCCGGCGAAGTGAAGCTTATCTGGCCGAGGCCCAAAAGCTTAGTCACACAGGCAGCTTCGGGTGGAAAGTTTCCAGCGGGGAGATCTTCTGGTCCGACGAGACGTTCCGAATCTTTGAATGTGATTTAAAGACAAAACCGACTTTGGAATTTGTCCTCTTGCGAGTTCATCCCGACGATCGCGAGCTGGTGCAGCAGCAAATCGACCGAGCGACGCGTGACGGCGAAGGTTTTGGTCTTGAGCATCGCCTGCAACTGCCCGGCGGTTCTATCAAGCATGTCCGTGTGACTGCCCACCCTTCACGGGATAGAGCAGGCAACATCGAGTTTGTGGGGGCGGTGACTGACATCACTGACCAGAGAAGGGCGGAAGAATCGGTGCGCGAGAGCGAGGCCTATCTGGCTGAGGCACAGAAACTCAGCCACACAGGTAGCTGGGCATGGAGTCCAGAGCAGGATATCAGGTACTGGTCGGAGGAATCCTATCGTGTTTTGGGTTTCGATCCACAAAATGGTTTGCCCCGAAAGGAAGAGTACTATCGGCGGATTCATCCCGGCGACCAACCCGGCTTCATGGAACTGATCGGGGCGGCTATCCGCGATAAGACCGATTGGGAGGCGGACTACCGCATTGTCCATCCGGATGGCCCCGTCAGAGACATTCACGTTGTAGGTCATCCTGTTCTGAGCACGTCCGGCCGTCTTGTTGAATTTGTGGGCACTGTGATCGACGTCACTGAGCGTAAACGAGCAGAGGAGGAGCTGCGCAGAAGTGAAATGGAGCTTCGGGAGACGTTGGACTTCGCGCCTCAACTGATTGCAGTTTACGGGTCCAACCGCGAACGGCTTTATGTCAACCGCGTTGGGCTTGAGTACGCAGGCGTTACTCTTGGCCAGTGGCAGCAGACACAGGCTCAGGGTGCGTTCGTTCATCCAGCAGACCGGCAGCGGGAACTCAATTATTTTGCTAGTGCTCAGCTTAACGGTGCTGTTGGCCAGCTGGAACTGCGATTACGCAAAGGTGATGGAAGTTATCATTGGTTTCTGGCTCGTTACAACTCTGTCCGCGACACCAACGGACAAATCCGGCGTTGGTACGTTTCATGTACCGATATCGAAGACCGGAAGAGGGCTGAGGAGAAGTTACGACAGGAAAACGTCGCGCTCCGGGAGGAAATCGACGAAACCTCGATGTTCGAAGAGATCGTGGGGACCTCCCCGGCTCTGCAATCTGTGCTGTCGCGGATTTCCGCAGTAGCGCCAAGTGATTCTACGGTTCTCATCTCCGGTGAAACAGGAACGGGAAAAGAGCTTGTTGCACGAGCGATCCACCGACGATCCAGTCGCGGTTCGCGCGCATTCGTTAGCGTGAATTGTGCAGCGATTCCCCGTGATCTCATCCTGTCGGAGTTGTTCGGACATGAGAAGGGAGCCTTCACCGGAGCCACACGAAGACGGATTGGCCGCTTCGAACTCGCCCATGGCGGAACGATTTTCCTGGACGAGGTGGGCGAACTTTTGCCCGATACCCAGGTTGCGTTATTGAGGGTGTTGCAGGAACGAGAATTTGAGCGAGTCGGCGGAAGTCATTTGATCCACGTCGATGTTCGAGTCGTCGCCGCTACAAACCGTGATCTCAAGGCGGCCGTGGCTAACGGGACCTTCCGACCGGATCTCTTTTATCGGCTCAATGTGTTTCCCGTTGAGGTGCCTCGCCTTCGGGAACGGAAAGAAGACATTTTGATGCTCGCCGAGTATTTCGTGCAACGCTACGGCAAGCGGGCGGGAAAGAACATCCGGTCGATCGACAAAAAGACGCTGGACCTGTTGCAGGCCTACTATTGGCCAGGCAACATTCGGGAACTGCAAAACGTCATCGAAAGATCCGTGATTCTGAGCTCCGGGGAAATGTTTTCGGTTGACGAAGCGTGGCTTTCGAAAGAAACCGTCGCACCGCAGTTGAGAGTTGACGGGAAGCGCCAGGATGAACCTCGGACCGAGCGGGAGATTATCGAGGCGGCGTTAGCCGAGGCCAAAGGACGCATTTCGGGACCATCGGGGGCGGCTGCTAAGCTTGGAATTCCACCATCCACTCTCGACCACAGGATCAAAACGCTAAAGATCGACAAAACGAAATTCAAGTTCCGCGGCGCTACCGGCTATTTAGTGGAATCTGGAGCAAGGTCCAAGCCACCGCAGTGAAAGTAAATCGCGTTGGCAAAGTTCTGTTTGTTCCGAAATCCTCGTGCCGTATATTTCACCCATTGAATCTTGGAGTTGATCGATTCGCTGGCCGCATTTGTAACCCGATGCCGCAGGTAGGTGAGAATGTTTTCGAAGCGGCGCTTCAGCATCCTTCCCACCTCGATCATCGCCTTCAGCCGGCTGCGCACCGCCCAATGGTGCCACCAGCGAAAGTGTTTGCGCGCTGGGCGTTCGTAAACGTAGTAGAACAGCGCCATCCCGGTCTCCTTCAAAGCCCAGGCGCGGGCGGTTTTCAGCCCGCTGTTCCGAAGTTGCTCGAACTCCTGGCGGTCCTTCGGGTCCATGCGCGCCGGGTGCCGCAACCAGTCATAGCGCGTGTCGGTTAGGCGATCATCCCCTGCCGCCTTCAGGATCTTCTGCTCGCCGCGTCGTACTCGATTCACGGCTTCTCCCAGGTGTTTGGCAATGTGGAACTTGTCGAAAACGATCTTCTTCTCTGCTCCCGGCAGATGCTGGCGACCCGAAGCGACATAGGGATCCCACATGTCCATCGCCACCGCCTCGATGCTCTGCTTTTGCTCTTCTTTGAGTGTTTCCCAGAATCTGTCCAGGCTCGTCTGCTCCCGCCCTTCCGCTACGTACAGGACCCGCCCCTTGACCAGATCATTCACCAGGGTGAAATAGCTGTGCCCTTTGCAGAACGCCTTCTCATCGACTCCGATCTGGCTTAGGCGCTCGGCCTCCCGCCGCTGCAAGCCCCTCTTGACCGCCCGCTCCATCAGACCGTGGATCTCATCCCAGCTCAGTCCCAATTGCTCACCCACCGCCTTCTGGCTGGCCTCTTTCAACCACTCGATGGCCAAGGCTTCAAACAGAGCCGCGAACCGGCTCGACGGCTCCGTCCAAGGCAGCTTCACCACCCGCACGCCGTGCTCCCGGCATTCAGCGCGCGGCGGCCGGGCGTGCAGAATCGTCTGGTACTGGCACGTCTCCAGGTGCCACCAGCCCCGCTCCGCCTGATGATCATAAGGCTTCGCCTCGGCACCACACTCCCCATAAGCCCAGCGATCCACTTCCTGGGCTCCAGATAGACGTGGACTTCGCCTTCGCGCAGCTTCACTTCCACCCGCTCCACGTACCACGGAGCCTCGATGCCCAAAATTCGTCGATACAATTCGCGATCTTGCATGCCGGAGATTGTCGCATGAATCCACTAAAAACCCTGAATTCCCACTTCCGTTAAAGTACCGGCAATCACCAGATTCACCAGAATCTCAAAGGTTTTCACCGCCTTCACGATTTTCACCAATTCACGCCGGCATGCTTTCCATCTCTTTCAGTAGGTTAGGTCTGGAACGACGTTTGCATGTCTCTAAGCGTTGGCCGTCAGATTGCTTTGCAACATATGCTTCAACGAAACGAATGGAGGCAGCTTACATGGCAAGCGGATCTATTCGCGATCCGAAGACAGACGATCTGTTGACACCCCAGAACTCGGCGCTGGTCATCATCGACTATCAGCCGCTGCAAGTGAATTCGATCGCCTCGATGGATCGCCAACTGCTCGTGAACCACATCCTGGCCGTGGCGAAGACTGGCGTCGGCTACGGGCTGCCGATCGTCCATTCCACGGTGAACGTCAAGACCGGGTGGAACAAGCCGGCCATCCCGCCACTGCGGAAGGTTCTCGAGGAGTACCCGACGTATGACCGCACCTCGATCAACGCATGGGAGGACACGGAGTTCCGGAAGGCGGTCGAGGGTGTGAAACGCAAGAAGATCATCATGACGGCGCTGTGGACGGAAGCCTGTCTCCAGTTCCCGTCGCTCGACATGATGAAGGAGGGATATGAAGTCTACGTCGTCGCCGATGCCGTGGGCGGCACCTCGCCCGAGGCGCACGACATGGCACTGCGGCGGATCCAGCAGGCGGGAGGCCGCACGATCAGCGTCACTGGCCTCATCTGTGAGCTGCAGCGCGACTGGAACCGCAAGGACACCGTGCAGCTGATGGTCGATCTCTTCACCACTGCCGGAGGTACGCACGCGATCCAGATGATGTACGACCGCGACACGGCGGCGCCCAACTAACGAGCGACCGGGAGTGGGCGCGAACACGTTCCTGTTGCACGGGAGAAGAGTGCAGGGCGATCCGCTTGGCCGTTAGGAAATGACGTGGTCGAACGGCAATGCGGCAACCCAACGGACTGGCGGATCTGAGAACAACACGTCTACGCGACTTCCCGCGACCGCATTGGTTTTGTGCTTTGGATCTCTTCCTTTTTCCCGGTAGCGTTCACAGTAACGCGCTCTCGGGCTGTTGCTTTTTCAGTTCAAGAAGCTTTCGACCAGAGGAGACCGGTAATGCCATTCGTTAAAATCCATGTCCTCGAAGGACGCTATGACGAAGCTCGCCTCGACCGCGTGTCGAACGCGATTCAACAAGCACTAAGGAGCGAATTAGGAACGGCTCCTGACGAACTCTTCGAGATCTTTCACATCTTGCAACCGGGCCGATTCCGGCACACGCGGTCCTTCCTCGGACTGAACTACTCGGACGATCTGATCTGGTTGGAGCTTACGCTCATCACGGGCCGTCTTGCGAAGGACAAGCGGCTCGGCCTTTTGAAGGCCTTGAACGACAGAATTGTCGATGCCGCTCAAATTTCTCCTGACGATCTACTAATCACGTTCTTTGAGACAGCGGAAGAGAACATTTCGTTTGGTCGGGGCTTTGCTCAGCGGGCCGATAACTCGAAACTTTACTCAAGGAGCTGAAGGAAAGCTCTGCGCGCGACCCAAAGAGAGTATTTGGACCTTCAGGCGCGGCAGCCAGGTTAGGGATCGCGCGGACAAGAGACGCTCCAAGGGTCAGCCGGGAATCCGGCGCGTCGTGGCTGCTGGAGGCCAAACGACTACGTGGCTTGGCATCGCCGGAAAACTGCAGCGTGATTGGGCGCGCACAGAGACGCTCGAAGAGTTCGTCCAGATTCTTTTCGACCACGCGGGCTGTTCCAGTTCTGTACTCGCATGGGAAATGCAGCCCCTGGGTGCCAGCGACGGAGAACAAATGCCAGCCAAAGCAAAGCTACGCGGCTCCTGTAAGGAAAAAGAATGAGAGATCCTTTGTATCTTTTCGCCTGCCATCTAGCATGGCGCCGTGAGGGAAATCTCGGGGCATATCAAGACCTCTTAGCCGGTTTGGACGATTCCTGTTCTGACGTTCGGATATTGGCTGAGAGCCTGCTGCATCGTCCTTGCCCCCGGCCTGACCCCAACCTGAAGACGAGGAATACTGCTTCCGCTCGTGAGAGTCGAATGTGGAGGGTCTCGTGAAAGCGAAACTCCAGGCAGTTCAACGGAGTCGGAAAGCTCGATTGGGGATTCGGCCCGCCGGAGAGAAACCAGTCATCACCCCCATCGACGTGCTTGTGATGAACGATGACAAGATCGACGCTCTTTACAGATTCCTCGATCCCCCAAAGAAATACTCAGGTTCGTACATCACATACCGAAATAGGTTAGTCGGTCGGTTTGAACCGAAAGGAAGCCTATGGCAAAGAAGCTTACTGGTAAGGTTGCACTTGTTACGGGAGGTTCTCGCGGTATTGGAGCAGCTACAGCACTGGCGCTGGCGGAGGAAGGTGCGGATGTAGTCATTAGTTACGCAGCAGCCGCCGATAAGGCAGCTGACATCGTCAAGAAAATTGAAGCAAAGGGTGTGCGTGGATTTGCCATTCGCGCAGACCAGGCGAATGCTTCCGAAGCCGAAGGGCTGGTTGCTAAGGTGGTCGAAAAGTTTGGCAAGCTGGACATTTTGGTCAACAACGCGGCAGTCTTCGTTATGGCTCCCGTCGGTGGAGATGTAAACGACGCTGCCATCGAACGCCAGAACAAGATCAATGTGGATGGCGTGTTCGCGACGACGCGGGCTGCGGCGAAGGTTCTGCCCGATCATGGACGCATCATTACCATTGGTTCTACTGCAGGAACGCGTACAGGCTTCAACGGTGCAGCCGACTATTCCGCAACGAAGGCTGCCGTGGGTGCCTTCAATCGTGTCGCCGCCAGAGACTTGGCTGCACGCGACATCACGGTAAATACTCTGCAGGCGGGTTTTGTGGATACGGATATGAATCCCGAGAACAGCGATTGGGCTCCGTCCTGGATTGCGACAGTGCCGCTCGGGCGATATGGTCGCCCCGAGGAAATCGCTGCGGGCGTGGTGTTCCTTGCGAGCCCTGACGCTTCTTACGTCACTGGTACGCTCCTCAACATCGATGGCGGCCTCCTGGCCTAAAGAGGCGTTGAGCAGAGTCTTCAAAGAGACGGACGCCATCGAGAAGATGAAGCGGAGGTAGAGTCGAGTGGATTACTCTCATCGAGGAATGGGAGTCACGCTTAACGTATGTGAAGGCACTTAGGAGGCCCTCATGAATGGAGCGATTGCGACATGACCCGAGCGAGTGACGGGCTACTCGGAAGTTGCTACGGGCGGGCTCGCGGCGATCCATCCGCCCACCGAGGAAGACTTGGTCGCGATGACCGCACTCCGGTTGAACAAGCCGGCAGTTCTCGGAGCAATTAGCGTATCTGGATCACAGACAAACATTCATTCAGAGGGGGTCACAATCTATGACGGCCGATACGAACGTGGTTAAAGACCTGATGAAGCAAAACCTGCTCGGAGTTTTCAATGAATGCGACGCCGTAAAGCGCCGTTCCCTGATCGCCAGGATTTGGGATACGAAGGGCATTTTCATCGACCCACACGGCCGTTACGTTGGACATACAGCTATCAACGATGCCGCAGAGCAAGTGCAGCGAAGGTTTCCCGACTTTGCATTTTCAGAGCTGGCGGATGGAGATGCAAACAGTGGTGTCGGACGCCTGCCGTGGGGCTTCGGTCCGCCCGGCGAGCCGCGAAAGCTCACTGGTATCGATGTGTTGGTCGCATCTGATGATGGTCGGATCGCCGCGCTCTACACGTTTGTGGACGCAGTTAAGGGGTGATCTTTCTTGTGGAGAATAGAACCAGTTGAAAGCGACACGCGAAAACTAGGCACCGAAAGCCACCCCTGTTGGAGCCGGGAAGAACGGAAAGCCGTCAACTACGCCTGCCCCGCAAGGATTGAAATTCCGTTCGCCGCGTCTGCTGTTTTCAAGCAGAGGGAGCTTGCATGCTGAGAGCTCGGAGAACGGGGAATGGTCAAGTCCTGTTCACACTCAGTGGCCGGATCGAAACAGAGGATATCGCGCAGCTTCAAGAACTGCTCGCCGCCGAGGCATCTGGGCAGCAACTGATTTTGGATTTGACGGACGTGACGCTCGTCAACGAGGATGCCGTCAAATTCCTCGGCCTGTGCGAGGCCAATGGCATCAAGCTTGAGAACTGTCCTCTCCATGTCCGAAGGTGGATCGATCAAGGAAGAGATCAAAAGCGGCGACGGCGAATGCGATGAAAGGCTTTGGCCTTCAGGGCGACTGAAAACCTGTCCCGAGAGAGACGCGAACGAATGCCATGTCAGGAAGTGGTAACAGACTGAATGACGGAAGCCTAGTGCTAGCGGCCAAGAATGAGCGCTCAACGGCCTTCGCCACGCTTTCCGAGCAATATAGAGAGCAGCTTCTTCGTGCTTCTCATCGCATAACGAGAACCCGTGAGGATGCCGAAGACGCAGTTCAAGACACACTGCTGAAAGCGTTTGTTCACATGGGCGACTTCGAAGGCAGGTCCAACTTCGGAACTTGGCTCACGCGCATCACCACCAACTCGGCACTCATGATCCTGCGAAGGAAACGGACGTCGCTGGAGATTGCCATAGGCCGTAACAATGATTCCGGCGGCGACGACCTGTGCTACGAAATAACCGACCCTGCGCCGAATCCCGGGACCCGCTATGCGCAGACCGAAGAACAGAGAATTCTGAGGGCAGCTATCCAGGGTCTACCACCGAACCTCCGAGTCATGGTTCAGATTCACCTGCAAGGACGGTCGATGCGGGAAACAGCAGAAGCATTAGGCATCTCTTTGTCAGCAGCCAAAGCACGACTGTTTCACGCCAAGAAGGCCCTCCGCAGGTCGGCCATCGGGAAGCTAGTGGTCCAGCCTCGCTTAGCCGGCAAGTTATGTGTCTTGCGCCCGGGACTCCTGGGGGCGGCGGACACCCGAACACGGTTTCTCCATTAGGAGCAGTCGAATCAGAGAAGAAAAGGAATCGAGGATGTCATCGAAATCCAAGGAACATCAAAACGTAGAATCCCAAGCAACTTCTGCCCCACAAGGGGAGGCGGTCAACACCTCGGCAGCGGATTCGTCGCGCCTCGAGGAAATCAGAATTCGAGCGTACGAAATCTATATGGAACGTGGCGGGCAGCCGGGCCATGACCTGGATGATTGGCTTCAAGCTGAACGAGAACTCGAACCTAAGGTGCGCCGTGCGCACGCGGGCCAATAATGCGTATCCGCGCGGCGACTTCGATTGCGCAGGGAAGGATGAAATGAGTTCGTCGCACCTGTTGTGCAGGGCGTTGATTTCGCGCTGTTTGAAGGCGACAAGATCCGAGCTCTGTGCACCTTCGTCGATGGAGAACCGCATGGGTGGGACCGGCAGGGTGACCGTCTCCAGGCGGGTTCGGTGTTCACCCCAGCTTGCCATTCTCGTCTTGGTGCTGAGTTTCACAGTTCAGGCGGCGACACAGAAGGTCGAATCAATTCCCGTTCCGGGCACGAAAGCCTTTCCAGAAAGCATCACTTCGACTACGGACGGAACGCTCTATGTCGGTCGAGTTGGGGACGGTGGAATCGTCCGCATCAAATCGCGCACAGCGGAGGGCAGCGTATTCGTCCGACCGGGCGCATCGGGCTCGCGCTCGATCTTGGGAGTCTTTGCCGACGAGCCTTCAAGCACCCTCTGGGCCTGCTCGAACGACTTGAGTGCATTGGGCGGACCCGCAACGGGCAGTGATACGGGGAGCGCGCTGAAGGGCTTCGACCTTAAGACGGGGGATGGAAAACGCAGCGTCTCGTTGCCTGGCCCTCACGCGTTCTGCAATGACATCACGGTGGACGCCAAGGGCTCCGTATATATCACCGACAGCGTGAATCCCACCATCCTGAAACTCTCCCCAGGTGCTACGACGTTCGAAGTATTCGCACGGGATTCCGCCTTCTCTCCGCCTCAAGGCGGATTCGGCCTCGACGGGATCACTTTCGGCAGGGACGGCAACCTCTACGTGACGACCTACACGGTTGGCGAACTCGTTCGTGTGGAGGTCAGGGATGGAAGGCCTGGGCGCGTCACGACGCTCTCCGGTAACCGTCACCTGAGATTTCCCGATGCGCTTCGAGCTCTCGGCGACAACAGTTTCCTCCTGATCGAGGGCTCGGGAACATTAGATCGCGTGGTCATTCACGGTGACGCATTCGCCGTCGCGTCGATTCATGGCGGGTTCGCGACCCCGACATCGGTTGCCCGAATTGGCACGACAGCGTGGGTCAGCGAGGGCCAACTGGCCTTCTTCTTCGATCCTTCGAAGAACTCATCGCCTTCCTTGCCCTTTCGAATCTACGCGGTTCCATTGAGGAAGGAAGAAACTAAATGAGGTTTCAACCCGTGTCATATCTGACGTTTTTGTTGAGCCTACACACTGCGTTCTTCGCTACACATGGTGTGCATGCACAAGGCGCGCATGCTGCGTCGACGCCTTACCCAACGGTGACGGACGAACGGCTCCTGCATCCCGATGCCGGCGATTGGCTCATGTACCGGCGAACCTATGACGGCTTCGGATTCAGCCCGCTGAAGCAGATCGCGCCGAGCAACATTCGCCGGCTCACGCTGGCCTGGTCGGTGAGCACCGACATGCTTGGCGCTCACGAAACGACGCCAATCGTCAATCGCGGCCGGATGTTCATCACGACACCTCAAAACAACATCATCGCGCTGGACGCCAAGACTGGAACCCAACTGTGGCGGTATGCCAGGAAGTACCCGGATGGCCTGTTCCAGCTCCATCCGACAAACCGCGGCGTCGCGCTCTACGGTGACTACGTCTACATGGCGACGACCGACTGTGCGCTCGTGGCTCTTGACGCCGCGACGGGCAAGGAGGTTTGGACCGTCCCGCTCGATGATTACAAGACGGGGTGCTACGCGACGCTGGCGCCGCTTGCGGTGCACGGCAAAATCATGGCCGGTTACTCGGGTGGCGAATTCGGTGTTCGGGGCTCCGTGAGCGCGTTCGGTGCGCTCACCGGAAAACGCATCTGGAAAACCTACACTGTGCCTGCGCCAAACGAGCCCGGAGGCGACACATGGAAAGGCGAGACCTACAAGCGCGGTGGCGGATCGACCTGGATCACCGGGGTTTATGATCCTGCTTCTAATACGACGTATTGGGGGACGGGGAACCCGGGGCCGTGGGTCGCGGACGATCGTCCCGGCGACAATCTGTATACAGACTCGACGCTTGCTCTCGACGCGGATACCGGAAAGATCAAGAGCTATCACCAGTACACACCACATGACAGCTTCGACTGGGATGAGGTTTCGGCACCCCTTCTGATCGACACGGAGGTCGACGGGAAGTTCACGAAGACAGCCACCCATGCAGGTCGCAACGGCTACCTTTGGGTTCTGGATCGCTATGACCTCAAGTTCGTGCACGCCTTCCCGTTCTCTGATAACAACGTCTTTATGTCGATTGACCCGAAGACGGGTCGTCCCACCATCGACGAGTCCAAGCGACCCGGGGCGACCCAGGGCGCTGAGTTCTGTCCGAGCATTGGCGGAGGCAAAGACTGGCCGCCCGAGGCATGGAGCCCGCAGACGAAACTTCTGTACATCCCAGCTAACGACAACCTCTGCGCGTACCTCCCGAAAGGTGAGGCCCCAGACGACCACTCGAAGGGATTTTATACCGGCTACGATTTTGACAGCATTTTCGGGTCGATCCGCACCCTCCCGGGCGCGTCTGACCACATTGGAGAACTGCAAGCCTGGGACCTGAACACAGGCAAGCGCATCTGGCAGCACAATCTCAAGACAATGCTTTGGGCACCGCTACTCGCTACGGGTGGAAACATTGTTTTCGCCGGCGGGACGCCGGATCGGCAGTTCAGGGCGTTTGACGCTCGCACCGGCGAGCAATTGTGGAGCTATCCGCTGCCGTCCGGTGCCATCGGGGTTCCGACGTCATTTGAGGTCGATGGCGAGCAATATGTCGCCGTGACGACAGGCTGGGATCTCGACGCGCGAGGTGTTCAAGCCGGTGTCGACAAGATTCAAGGAACAAATACCGCGGTTCCGCAGGCCGGCACCGTACTCGTGTTCAAGCTTCGCTAACCCGTACCCTGGGTGGGTTTAGAAAACCCACTTCACAAGAGAGGAATACGTTATGGAGATGGAGAAAGGTTCAGAGAATAAAGCGGGAGCAACGGCAACCTTCAGCTCGCGCCGTCAGTTCATACGCGCCGCTGCCATAACCGGGGGTGCCAGTTTGTTAGCGGCAGGTCCGGTGCCAATTGACGCCCAGCAGAGCCCGAAGAAGGCTCCGCTGCTCGTTCTCCCGGCAGCGACCGAGAACGCCACCCCTTTCGAGGTACATGTGCCGCAGGCGGAATTGGACGATCTGAAAAGGAGACTCGTCACTGCTCGCTGGCCGGAAAAGGAACCGGTAGCAGACTGGTCCCAAGGTGTACCGCTGGCAAAGATCCGCGAGCTTTCAGACTATTGGGCTCGAAACTATGATTGGCGACGTGCGGAACGCACACTGAATTCGTTTCCGCAGTTTCGCACGTCCCTGGACGGCCTCGGGATCTATTTCATTCATCTGCGCTCTAAACACGAACGAGCGCTCCCGATTGTCTTGACCCATGGGTGGCCGGGTTCCGTGTTTGAGTTTCTCGAAGTGATCCGCCCGCTAACCGATCCGACCGCGCACGGTGGCAGTGAGAATGACGCATTCCATGTCGTAGTTCCTGCTCTCCCGGGATTTGGCTTTTCGGACAAACCCCCCGAGAAAGGGTGGAACGTCGCGCGAATCGCCAACGCGTGGGCCGCCCTCATGAAGCGCCTCGGTTACGAGCGTTGGGTCGCCCAGGGAGGTGACTGGGGGGCTGGCGTTACGACTGCCCTCGGACATATCCAACCGCCAGGGCTCGCGGGTATTCATCTTAACTGGGCGTTCGTCTTTCCGGAGAAGATACCGACGGAGGGCCTTTCTCAGGACGAGCAGCGCGCCGTTGATGCCGCGGCAATCTTTCAGACTCAAGGGGCCGGTTACTTCCTGGAACAGGCGACGCGACCACAAACGATTGGGACCGCCCTCGCAGACTCTCCGGTCGGACAGGCGGCGTGGATATACGAGAAGTTTAACGCCTGGACCGACCACGACGGCGACGTTGAAAGCGCACTTACGAAGGACCAGATGCTCGACGACATTTCGTTGTATTGGTTGACAAATTCTGCGGCGTCCTCAGCCCGAATCTATTGGGAGAACAATCCGGCCACCTATGTCGGTGGCAAGATTGATCTTCCGGTGGGTGTGAGTGTCTTCCCACGGGAGATTTACCGCGCACCGCGCAGTTGGGCAGAAAAGGACTATTCCAAGCTCATCTACTGGAATGAGTTGCCCAAGGGTGGTCACTTCGCGGCATTCGAGCAGCCAGCAGCCTTCGTTCGCGAATTGCGCGCCTGTTTCACCACGCTCCGCGCTTGAACGGGGTTCGTGATGGGCTCGATGGAAGTCTTAGCAAGGCACACCGGAGGTCCCACGATGAAGTCTCCGCGCACGGACGCCGCGCTGGAGGAGCAATCCATGAACAACGACTTAGTAAACAGAACGGGAGTACCGGCGCCACTCACCTCGCGCCGTACGTTCATTCGTGAGGCTGCCGCAGCCAGTGGCGCCGGTATATTGTCCGCGGGGATGCGAGTGAGTGCCCAAGGGACCGCCGCCAAAGCTGAGCAGATGGTGCTCCCCACAACGACAAAGGAAGTCATTTCCTTCAAGGTCCATGTACCGCAGGCAGCACTGGATGATCTCAAAAAGAGACTTGCCAACGCTCGGTGGCCGGAAAAGGAACCGGTAACGGATTGGTCCCAGGGGGTACCGCTGGCCAAAGCACAGGCCCTCGTTGAATACTGGCGCACGCGCTACGATTGGCGTCGTGTTGAGAGCACTCTGAATGGGCTGCCGCAATTTCGCACGCAAATTGACGGTCTCGGGATCTACTTCATTCACGTCCGATCGAAGCACGAGAATGCCCTACCGATCATTCTGACGCATGGATGGCCTGGATCGATCATCGAGTTCCTGCAGGTCATTGGACCTCTGACAGACCCGACGGCCCATGGCGGCAAGGCCGATGAAGCCTTTCACGTTGTTATCCCCTCCCTGCCCGGGTTTGGTTTTTCCGACAAGCCGACCGAAGTGGGCTGGCGCCTTCCGCGGATTGCGAACGCATGGGCCGCGCTGATGGCGCGCCTAGGTTACAGCCACTACGTCGCACAAGGAGGCGATTTGGGCGCCGGCGTATCGAGTTGGATGGCCAAGCAGCGGCCCTCGGGGCTTGCCGCCATTCATCTGAATCTTCCGATCCTCTTTCCACCACCACCACCGCAACCCGGCGGCTATACCGCCGCCGAACAGCCGGCACTGGCTCAACTCGGCAAATATGCGAGCGATGCCTCAGGTTACGCTTCCATCCAAGCGACGCGTCCGCAGACACTGGGGTACGGTCTTGCCGACTCCCCGGTTGGGCAAGCAATGTGGGTCTACGAGAAGTTTCAGGCATGGACCGACAACAAGGGTGATCCTGCAGAGACCATCTCTGTCGATCACATGTTGGATGACATCACTCTTTACTGGCTGACCGACACCGCCGCGTCCTCGGCGCGGGTTTACTTTGAGAGTTTCGCCAAGGATTTCGCCCGAATGCACCTCGAACTGCCGGTCGCGGTGAGTAACTTCAAAGGCGACTTTTTCACACCGCCGAAGGTGTGGGGCGATCAGACCTATTCGAAACTCTTCTACTGGAACGAGGTTCCGAAAGGCGGTCACTTCGCTGCGCTTGAGCAACCCGAGCTCTTCGTAGCCGAACTGCGCAAGAGCTTCGCTCAGGTGCGCTGACTGCGGGGGCCAGCAACGACGCGGCACAGGCGAATGTCGCAAGGGCGATATTTCGGACGATATGGCGTCAAGAATTCTTCGAGGCCCGCGTGCGAAAGCGACTCTTGTCAGTTTTCAGCGCGCGAATCTTCGATTCGAGCGTCAAACGCGGGACCCGAGTTGCGCGGGCGCGTCTCAATCGTTCGTGGAGCAAGGCTGAAATGTTCTCGGGCTGTACCTCTGTTCTCGTCGCGTCAGCCGTTCTGGCGGCTTCACCAGCCATGGCCCAAACTCCGACGCCCGACCCGGCTCGCAGGTATCCACTGCCGACGTACGACGAAAACTGGCAATTCCTGAGCGATCCGAACCGCCACACCGATCCATGGGACATCGTCAAGTACCTGCAGTTAGCTGACGGAATGTTCGCTTCATTCGGCGGGGAAGCGCGCGAGTCGTACGAGAGGTTTGGCAACCAGGACTTTGGCTTGAGCGTGCCGAGTCCGAACGGATACCTCTTGCAGCGATACTTGCTGCATGCGGACATTCACGTGGGCTCGCGTCTGAGATTGTGGACCGAGTTGAACAGCTCGTTCGAGAATGGTCGCGTCGGTGGCCCGCAACCGGTCATCGATGAAGACAAGCTGGATTTGCATCAGGGGTTTGTGGAGTTCGAGATCATTCAACGACCTGGCGTAGCCGTGCGCGTGCGAGGAGGCCGCCAGGAGATCGAGGTCGGGTCCGGACGCATGTATTCATTACGCGAAGGTCCGAACGTTCCCTTAAGCTTCGACGGCGTGCGCGCGATCGCACAAACGGGAGCATGGCGCTTCGATGCTTGGGTAGCGCGCCCGGTGACCACGACATCGGGGATTTTCGATGACTCGTCGCACCGCCGATTTAGCGTCTGGGGCGCCTACGTTACGCGGACCGGACTTGGGCACGCATCAGTCGACGCTTACTACCTCGGCTGGGATCGGCGAAACGCCAGCTTCGACAAAGGTGTCGCCAACGAACTGCGTCATACCGTTGGAGCCAGGCTCTGGCGAAATGGACTGTGGGCGTACGACTTCGAGGGCATGTACCAATTCGGCAGCTTCGGTGCAGGCAACATTCGCGCCTGGAGAGGCGTGGTCGAAGCATCGCGCGGATTGCCTGGTCAATGGAATCCCCGCGTTAAGTTTGACTTTGACGTGGCGAGTGGGGACCGGAACCGATCGAGTCCGAATCTCGGAACCTTTAACTCCTTCTTTCAGAGTGGTGAGTATTCGGGACGCGCACAACTTCTCGGTGCGAGCAATTCGATTCGTCTCGAACCGACGTTGACGCTGGCTCCGCGACGAAATATCTCTGTTTCGACCGGGTGGGGTTTCTATTGGCGCGAAAGCGAGCAAGACGGATTGTACGGAATTCCTGGGAACCTAATCATTCCGAGCAACGGAGTGCCGGGGCGTTACGAAGGGAGTCGCCCGATTGCGGAGGTTGCATGGACGCTGAATCCGCACCTTTCCGTGCGTCTCAGCTACATCTTTGTGTTTAACGGGCGGTTCGAAGAACAGTCAGTCCACGCAGCGACCACTGAAAGCTACGTCTGTCCATGGATTACGTATCGCTTTTAGTGACGGCCATGGCAAGACTTGACGCTGAGCGCCGAGGTGGGACCTGAAAAGGCTACCGCACGGGACCCTTTACACCGGGCCAGCCGGCCGCACCCACTTCGGCGAAGACCCGTGACGAGCGCCGGTTGTGGTGCAGATTACCGCTTCGTGCCCTCGGCCATGCCATACGTCGATGCAGAGGCCGTTCCGCGGCAAATCGGCCCTTATAGGTAAGAGGACACGAAAACGGGATTCCTGCATCTGTCTTGGTACTTTAGGAATGCGAGGTGTGAGTCGTTGCCGAACTCGTCCAGTAGTCTATCGAACAGTCTCTGGCGGC
>DASZAI010000037.1:0-44837 GCA_035945295.1 Terriglobia bacterium
CTGCATGCAACACTTTCAACCGGTCCCGGTCTCGCGTGCTCATCACCAGCATCTCCTGTTTTCTCATCCCGCCAGTTTGACGGTTCCCAACAGGAACTTTCTACTTTGCTGGAATAGGAACTTCTCACGTTGCTGCGACAGCGCTCACGTAGATGTTGTCAGTCGCCGGGTTGAGCGCTATGCTCGAAGCGCCACCGAGTCCCCCTAAGAAGGCGGAGGAGGTGCTGAGCGTCTGACCATCAATTCTGGCGAGCGAGGATGGGATGTTGCATAAGTAAGAAAAAAAGCTCTTGAAGTAGCGCCGGCCAAGGCTAACCACATAAACTTGGTCAGTCGCCTCGTCCACCGCCAGGACCTTCGGGTTGACACCCACGCCATAGAGTCCGCTGAGGGTCGTGGTGGTCGAGTAGGTGACCCCGTCAATTACGGTGACACTGCCACCCGTGATGCTCGTGCAACTCGTCGGTTTGACGCCGAAATTGGCCACATAGATTTTGTTAGTGGTGGAGTCGATCGCCACTGCCCGGGGGGATGTCCCTACGCTCACGGTGGCAATTACCTCGGCCGCATGCCCTGCTGGCGCTAGACATGCCAGAAGTACAACGGAGGAGATGACCACCAGCGTTGTGTTTGTATACGCCGTGCGTCGGTGTCTTCTGGAAATCCAACCTCGTAAGGTGTTCGTCATGGGAATCCTCCTTAACCATCCGAGTCAGTACGACTAAGGCCGTCCCCGCACGACCATTGCGGTCTTATTGCCCAGTCCCGAAGTAGTCGTCCCGTCTTCGCGCCTCTCACTTCAACTTCCTGGCATCAAGGGCGATGACGGTCGAGAGGGGTGTGCCGCTGGGCTCTACGACAGCCGATGTGAAGATCGCGCGTAGCTGCCTCATGTTGTCGTCAAATACGTTGTTCGTCGTTACTGAAAGGATCTTGGTATCCGACACGAAAATGTCAACACTGAATGTACCTGTGCAGTCGGGATTCACCGTATAGGTTCCAGAAAACGTTTCGACCGCGACGCTTCCATTCAAGCTTGACGTTCCCTTGCCGTTTGTTACATTTCCGGCCGCGTCCAGGGTGAGTATCCCAGCGAACGACCGGGGTCCGACGCCGACGACCGTTCCGCTGTCTATAAAGCTATACTTTCCTGCCGCGAGGGCAATTGAGCATGCTAGACCCTCAGCTCGCGCCGTCGCCACCGCGCTCACCACCAATGTGGCGGCGAAAACCGCCAAAAGCGTTCTTCGTGCAATGTTGCGTTTCATGACTATCCTCCTTTTGTTGAAGTCAGGTAGCGCAGTCCCGCTTTGCGGGTCTGCGGTATTTCCTCGTGTCCAGGGGCAAGCCGGAGAGTTTGAAAACCAAGGCTCTGCGTTACGCCCCTCTTGCAACGACTTAGCCGCCCCTCAACCACCAGAATGCGACCCGCATCCGCGGTTTTCGGTCCCTACTGCTTCTTCAAATCAAAAGTGGACGTATACGTGGCCCTAGTGTCCATCCCAAGAACCTCGCTCCCGCCACCGGCAATCGCGATACTGCCTGTGAAGCCGCTGGTCGTAAGGCTTACTGAACCCGTACAATCGGAGTTGACGCTGTAAGTCCCTGAGTCTGTCTGGCCCGTAGCAATTGTGCCGTTGGAAGAAACTGAGAAACTGGCGGAAAGGTTGCCCGCTCCATCGAACGCGAACAATCCAACAGCCGCAAGAGGAACTACCGGCCCCCTGGTAGTGGTCGTCGGGCCTTGGGAGCTGGTGTGTCCCGAGTAACTGAACGCATAGTTGCCGCTCAGGGTGGCGTCCGTGCACCCGCTCGAGGCGTAAACCGCCCGCACAGTATGCTTCGACGTTGTGGTTACGATAGCCAGGGCTGCCAAAACAACCAAGGCCAATAACGCGCTTGCGATTCTGATTCGTTTCATCGATGTTCTCCTTTTCTGTGATTTTTTGAAGCCGAGGAACGCTGACCACCCCACGCACTCTTTGCTGTGGCCCCGCTTCTGTATAGGCCCGATTAAGTCCAAAAAGGTTCGCATGCCTGTCCCCCGAGGTTGAAGGTCGAGTCGCGCACCCTCGCGTGGCTTTTCTGTTTCGCTCCCAGCCTATTGAAAAGGCAACTTTGCCAGGGGCGGGGGGGACCGTTCAATGCATCGGAGATGAAGCTTCCATGAACCGTTCGTCAACTCGTAAACACTGTAGACGCAAAGGATTAAAGACGACTGTGAACCGCAATGCTGACTTGATTAGGCCGGTATCGAGATGCTAGAATCCCCAACAGAGCAGAACGCCCTCATGGAAAACCCGCGGAAGTCAGGGATCGTTCGTTTTGGTGTCTTTGAGCTGGATCTCAACGCCGGAGAATTGCGCCGGAACGGAAGCAAAATCAGGCTTCAGGAGCAGCCCTTTCAGATTCTCAGCCTGCTGCTCGAACATCCCGGCGAGATGGTGACGCAAGAGCAGGTCATCGCCAAACTGTGGCCGGATGGAACCATCGTCGAGTTTGAACACAGCATCAGGACCGCAGTCAGGAAGCTGCGCCATGCGTTGGACGACGACGCGGATAGACCCCGTTACGTCGAAACCCTCCCGCGCCGAGGGTATCGGTTCCTCTATCCTGTGAATGGTTTCGACGTTAGCCCGGGCATCGAAGAAACGACAAGCGGTGATGAGGTATGGAAGCGCTCGCGTTGGTTTCGTTGGACCGCAGCCGGTATTGCCTTTGCATTGCTCAGCGCCGCCACACTCTTCACTTTCAATATTTTCAGTGTGCGCGATCGCTTCTTGGGAGGAACCGGAGCCCCGCAAATCCAATCCCTGGCGGTCCTTCCGCTTGTGAATCTGTCCGGCGACCCGATGCAGGAATACTTCGCAGACGGCATGACTGATGCGCTGATTACCGAACTCGCGCAGGTCGGCTCGATCAGGGTCATCTCGCGTACCTCTTCCATGCAGTACAAACAAACCAAGAAATCACTACCTGAAATCGCGCGCGAACTGAGAGTCGATGGGATCGTTGAGGGGACGGTGCAGCGCTCAGGCGACCGCGTACGCATAACGGCGCAGCTAATCCAAGGGTCCTCGGACAAACACTTGTGGGCCAAAAGCTACGAGCGGGACACGCGCGACACCTTCGCCCTCGAACGAGATATGGCGGAGGAGATTGCTGGCCAAGTCCAGGCGGGACTCCCGACCCTGACCCATGCGCTACTTGCAGAGCCTCGGCCAGTGAATCCCATTGCCCTGGAGGCCTTCCTTCAGGGCAACTACTCCCTGACGCGATTTGGTCGGGGCGCTGGAGATAAAGCGCCGCGGAAAGCCGGAGAATATTTTCAGAAGGCCATCGATACCGACCCGAATTTTGCGCAGGCTTATGTCGGGCTCTTCAAAGCACATTATGGCGTATTTTGGCCTTCCAAAAATGATGCTGACATCGCCACCGCCTCAGCGGAGCGGGCTGTGCAACTCGACCCAAATCTTGCTGACGCTCGCGCGATCCTGGGAAAGGTTAAGGCCAGTCGCGATTGGGATTTCCATGGGGCGGAGCAAGAATACCGCCGCGCCATCGCGCTCAGTCCCAACAACGCCAATGCTCACACCGATCTCTGCGCACTTCTTTTCTTTATGGGACGGCGTGAAGAAGGCCTGAGAGAGTGTCAGATCTCCCAGCAGCTTGACCCCACGGGCGACCCGATGCGAGACGTGGACTCCCTTTATTGGGCTGGCGAAGAAGACCGTGCAATTGCGCTCGCCCAGAAGCTTGCTCAAGCTGATCCCGGCGAAGGCTACATCCATCATGCGCTCTATCGTTACTACGCCAGAAAAGGGATGTACAGGGAAGCAAGCCGAGAAATGGGAAGAGTTCTAGACCTATTTGGTGACCCCGATGGCGCGGAGCGCGTTGTCCGTGCCCTCAGTTCCTCTGGCGGCCGGGCAGGATTGCGGCAGTCTGCTAGAGAGCTCCAGCGCTGGATGACAACGAAGCGCGGCTATTGCCCTGGCAACCTGGCAGCAGTTTACGCAATTTTGGGCGACAAGAATCGCGCCTTTTATTGGCTCGAGGAACAATACAAACACCACGACCTGGGTTGGTTAACTATGGATGTTCCGCTGGAGGGTCTCAAGTCGGAGCACATGTTCGATTCCCTCCGCTCCGACCCGAGATACAAGGATTTGCTCCGCCGCGTCGGCTTGCCGCCATAGGTGGGTCGCCTCATGATTGCTGCCACAACCAAGCTTGCGTGCCTGGCAGGCTTCCTCTCAGCAGCCTTGGCGTTGTTGAGTTTCGCCCGACTGTTGTTCGCGCAAACCACCGTAGGCACCGGCAGCATCGTCGGCACAGTGAGCGATCCCTCCGCCGCAGTGGTCATCGGAGCCAAAGTAACGATCACCAATGTCGCCACGGGGCAGGTGATTGCCCTCGCCACGAATTCCTCCGGGGCCTACTACTCCGGCGCGCTGGTCCCAGGGAATTATAGAGTGCAGGTCTCCGCAAAAGGCTTCAGCTCGGTAGACACGCCCGCCGCGGTACTGGTCGGCAACACGGCCAGCGTCAACGTGAGCCTGCAAGTCGGACAGGAGAGTCAAGTAGTCGAGGTGCAAGGGTCTGGCGTGCGGGTAAACACCGAGCAGCCCACCGTGCAAGGCGTCCTAGATGAGAAGCAGATTGAGAACCTGCCGGTCAACGGCCGGGATTTTCTCGATCTGGCACAGTTGGAACCGGGAGTTCAGATCCAGGACGGGGGAAATCTCGGGAAGGACGGGTATTCCTCCATCTCCTTCGGGGGACGTTTCGGCCGCACGGCCCGAATTGAGGTGGACGGCGTCGACGTCTCGGATGAGATAATCGGGACGACAACGATGAACATTGCCGCGAGCGCCATCCAGGAGTTTCAACTCAGCCAGTCGAGCCTGGACCTTTCGACGGAACTGACCACCTCCGGCGCGATCAACGTCACTACGCGTTCGGGGACGAACGCCATCCATGGTGAGGCTTTCGACTTTTTCCGTGACAGCGCGTTGGCGGCAGCCTTGCCAGCCCCACCCGGGCTTTCCGAGCCCTTTCAACGCTCCCAGTACGGCGGCCGCTTGGGCGGGCCGCTCGTCAAGAACAAGCTCTTCTATTTTCTCGACGCGGAGCGCACGCTCCAGCATGAGCAAGCACCGGTGTTAGTGCCCGCCCCTTTTGAACAATATTCCGGCAGCTTCACCTCGCCATTCCGTGAGAACAACCTCATGGCAAGGGCGGATTATCAGCTTGCCCAATCGGTCCGTACATTCTATCGCTTCAGCTACTTTCACAACTCGTTCACGGCAAACGGAGGCTTGGGCTTTTCGGTCTACGCCGGTAAGAACGCCACGCGCACACATGTGGCCGGGCTCGACTTCAACACCGGCAGCTTCAGCCACAGCCTTCGATTCGGATACTTGAATACCGAACGGGACCTGAGCGATGCAACCCGAGGTAGCGGCCTGCCATTCTCCAACTACCCGCTGGAAATACAGATGGGCAATACGGGACTGGCAAGCGGGCCTAGCTTTAATGCGTCTCAGCTGATACTACAGAGCAATCATCAGGTCAAATACGACAGCACCAAAACCATGGGTCCTCACATCATCCGCTACGGGTTCGACTTCAACCGTATCGCTGCCGCCGGTTCTGTGCCGAACGGCAGGCTTGCTCCTTTTTTGCTTACGGATGTTGGCGCCTCTGAGGAAGCCTTCGCGCAAACAGGCCCTTTCCCGGGAGGCGATACGAACCCGCTGAATTATCCCGTAGAATTCGTTTCCGTGAGCAACGGCCTCGGATACGTGACGCCCTTCCCCGGATTGGGCCTGCCGGCCGGCAGTTTCTTCTACCATCGTTTCGCCGCATACTTGGGCGCCAGTTCGAAATGGAAGAGAAATCTCACACTGAGCTATGGCTTGCGCTACGTGCGGGAGACGGGCCGCAGCGATAGCGAATTCCCACCGATTCCCCAACTCAACGCGTTGATGCCGGGCCTGGGCAACCGGATTCGCCAACCGAATCTGGACTTTGCACTACAACTGGGCTTTGCCTGGGATGCGACCGGCAGCGGCAAGACCTCTGTACGCGGAGGCATCGGGCTCTTCTATGAAAACGTGATCACTGTTTTAGCACCGTTTGATCCCTTATATCGCGCGCCAATGGGCGATATCTTTGCGCAGTCTCCGACCGCCTGCAACGGAACGGCGACGCCTCTCCCCGTGCCTATCACAGGGGGCGCGCTCGAGCCGACGTTCTGTGGCACACCGGATGGGGGCCCGGTTGCCATCGGAGTTGTGGGCAGTCAGATCGCTGCATTCCAGAAACAATACCAGGCCGACTCTCCGTTTAATTTGATTGCGCCGAACCCGAACTACGCGGGCTCCCTGTTGGACCGAGGGCTAGGATTTGGGTTGGGTGCGAGTATGTACGATCCCAACTTTCGCACTCCGCGCTCCGTTGAGATGAACATTGGCATACAGCGGGAGATCCGTCCCGGCATGGTCTTCAGCGCCGATTTCGTGCGCAACGTGCAGACGCACTACCTGCTCGGGATCGATGAAAACCACACCGGTGACATTCGGTATTTCAATAAGGCCGCCGCGCAACGGGCAATTGCCGCGACGCTTGCCGCGTGCGGAGTATCAACTATGGACCAAGCCATCCGGTCCTGCCCCGGCCTGTACCCCGGCGGAGGCGGGGTGACCATGGTCGACTTTGCCAACCGTGGGCTGACCTCTTCGTCCGACTTCGACCAGCCGTGCGGCGTCCTGTTCGGGTATCCCTGCACATTCCCTGGCATCAATCCCATTGCGCCGCCGCTGCCCTTCTTCGAGCCAATCGGGCGCTCGGTCTACAACGGCTTGCAAACCAAATTGACAGGGAACGTGCCGAAGGCATTTCGCGGGGTGCGCGCGCTAAATTTTCAAGCCTCGTACGCCTTATCGCGCTTCGAAAACAGTGGTGGGACCCTTGGCAATGGCCCAACCAGCGCGTTGGCCTCGGACCAGGACTTCGGAGTCAGTGCACTCGACAATGCCAGGTCTAACCGTTATTTCGGACCGGCGGTGTTGGATCGTACTCACCAGCTTTCCTTCGGCGGCTATGCGGACCTGCCCCGCGGGTTCCAATTGAGCCTCATTTCGCATTTCTGGAGCCCGCTTTCGACCTCCTTGGTGGTGCCTAATACCAACTTGGGACCGGGCGAAATCTTTCGCACCGATTTCACTGGGGACGGCACCGTGCAGGACCTTATCCCTGGAACGCATGTCGGAAACTCTGACCGCGGCATCGACGCGTCAACAATCAACAAGGTGATCGCGAGTTACAACAACACCTACGCCAACCAGCCGACGCCGGCGGGCCAGGTGCTGATCCAAAACGGGCTGTTCACGCTGACGCAGTTGCGGGAACTGGGAGCCGTGGCTCCGCCGGTGCCCCTGGCACCCCCCGGTCAAGTGAATCTATCCTGGCTGCGGTCTTGCGATTTGAAACTCAGTTGGTCCTACAAGATTCGTGAGGGGCTAACTCTCGAGCCGAGCGCCGGCTTTTATAACCTTTTCAACTTCGCGAACTTTGACTTGCCCGGCGCCGCGCTGAACGGACTGCTGACGGGGGCCACCGGTCAGATCAACGGCACAACTCGCGCAGGGCATATCGTAGATCGCGTGGGGGTGGGAACGGGCGTCTATTCCCTAGGTGCTCCGAGGCAGATAGAGTTCGGTCTGCGGCTCACCTTCTAGCGGAACGCCGCCACCGCTGCTTTGAGCCCCCTTGAGTCGCTTACTGTCCTCTTGGAAACGTCGAGCTCGCGCTGAAGTTCGATCTTCTATTGAAACGACGCCGGTTTCAAAGCTGTCGTGAAAGCGGGTTTTGTTACAGGCTCTAAAGCTAGAACTTGCTGTTTCTTATCTTCACTCAAGACATTGGCCATGCCGACCGAGGGTACGAACCCTCGTGCCGGAGTCAATGTCCCGGAGGTCGTCTCCGTTGGCCGGTTTTCAGGTGACCATCAATGGCCGCTTTTGGGTGACCCCTGAGGGCTGCACTTCGTATTGCCAATAAGGCCTCGGCTGTCCTCCTTCGAGCACGTCGATGAGAATCACGCCCGGTGCCACGTCAGGACTGACGCTCATTCTTCCATTTCTATCGCTTTGGAAGCTGGCGCAACGGATTGCCAGGAAGCTCAGCGCGAGCGCTGAAGCGACCCGCAGTAAGCCGCAGTCGTACCTGGTTAGAGAAGTGGACACGGCTTATATCCTCCCAGCGTCTCAACCTGGAGGTAACTGCTCTGATAGCCGAGTATATTTCTGCTCAACAGTCCCCTGGACGGGAAAAGCGAACGTACTCTGGGCCAGCTATCACATTTGCAGAATCAAACAGAGCCGGGTTAATGCGGGAAGAACTCAAGCGTCCGGAGCCCGCTTTTCCCCGGCAACCCGTCGGCAATGCCGAGAGGGCAGCCGCGTCGGCGGCCTTTGTCGTGTCCGTCTACTGAGCTATCTTCCGCCACCGGTATAATTCAAAATTGTCCACTTACACGCTTCATTTTGCTTGCGGCGATAGGTTCCAAATCTCAGAGCCTCCGCGAAATGAATGCCCGGCCGAAAGGTAAGATCCCCAGTTTCTACAGTCATCTCGAGTTGACCTTCGGGACTTCGTTTAAGTTGGCGCAGCCTGATCTCAAGTCCGCGTGACAGCTCCCCCCGTGGGTAGCAAGCGCTCATCTTATCAACGGCGATACCGTGCAGGGGCAAATAGCTCAGTAGGGATTCGGGGGTCCCTCCGTCCGGCGGAACACTTACGCACAACGGAGAAATCACTCTTCCGCTGACAGCGTGGAGCTCTGCCCGGCAGACCAGTAGGACTGCGCCGTATTCTGCTGATTGGGATTTTTCCTGCACGGCCTGCGCCGATCGCCCGCAGTTTCCCAAAACATATACAAAAAGGATTTCACAGACGAAGCAGATGTGGCGATTCCGCATAACCAAGTCTCCATCTTGTGAGAGGAACAGCGAGGGCACACACTTTCCGGCTGATGGGGTTCTCAGGTAGATTACCACTGTGAACGTTTTCCCTCTCTAGACCATTGCGCAACCCCTCGCGGCATGCATCAGTTGCCTTGGCCGCCAGGAAGGCGAGCAATTCGCACCTAGATTAATGTGGGAAGAATTCCTGCTCTCAATCCCGGTCTTGCCTAGCAAGCCTTCGGCGATGCCGAGAAAGGCAGCCGCCCGATCGACCGGATCGGGAAAAATCTTGGCCCATTGCGCGGCGCTCTCATCCTGCCCCGTGTTGGCTTGAACGGCGGCCACCGCGCGGATGGTGTCCGTTCGCTCGCGGGGCACCAAACCTCCCGATCCTTTGTGCATCTGATTCACAACGGCGAGCGCCTTCGGGAATTCGCCGGCTTTAGCCCAGGCGTAGGCGCGTTCAGCTAGCTCGGGGTCTCCTGAGATCAACGGCGAAGGATCGGGCAGGATCCCTCGCAGCGTCTCGATCGCTCCGACGGGATCACCGGTGTTCGTTTGCGCATGCGCCACATCCAAAAGAGCCTCGCGTCGCAGGAAGTCCGTCATGTCGCCGGGCTTCCGGTAATTCACGCCGATTTCGGCCACCGTCTTCCGCGCTGCTTTCGCGTCACCGCCTTCCGCCTCGAAGATGGCAATGGTGGTTAGAGACTTGGCGTAGGCGTTTCGAGCCTCCGGGTCTGAACCCAGAACGGCGCGGGCCATCTTCAGCGCCTCCGGCATTCTGCCCAACTTTGCCAGTAAATACACCATGGGATAGCTTGCGCGATGGGGCCCCAAGACATTTTGAAGCTGAACCAGTGCAACTTCGGCGTGTGCGATGTCGCCGGTGGACGCCGGGTGAAATGCGATATCGAAATACGTGTCGATTTCTTGGTCCATGTCGCGGATCGAAGAGGCAGTTTTAAGGGCAGCCTGAACGTCGTTCGAGGTTTGCGCCTCGGCAATGGCGGCGGTTACCCGGTCAGCAAGAAGGGCGGGGGTCGCGGGAGGACCGGGCTGCGGCTCGGGCCAGGCTCGAAATATCTCCCGGGCAGCAACCAGATGTCCCCTTTTAACCTGTTCCGCCGCGATGCTTTGCATGGCGTACCTCTTCACCTCGGACGCGCCTATCGTCTTCGCGGTCATCAATGCTGCATCGATAGACCCCGCCTGGGCCTCCGCTTCCGCCACCATGGCGCGAAGGGTGTCACCTTCGCCGCCGGGCAGATTTTTGGCTAACGCCTTGGCTTCCGCCGCTCTTCCTGCTGCTGCCATGCCGTGCCCGATCTCCTTGAGCGCCGCGCCTCCCATGGGATAAATACCCTGCACGATTTGGACCGCGCCTTCAAAGTCGCCCGTTCTCGCCCGCACGATCGCAATTTGTTCTAGGAGTTGCTTTCCAGTGAAGTTTTGTTTGAGTTGCTCCGCATCCTTTTGGGCGGTCAGCAGGTATGCGCGGGCGCCCGGTGCGGAGTGGCCGGAATCCTCTGGGGAAGTAACCGCGAAGGCGCCACAAGCCATTAGAATGGCTACAAGACGGAAATTTCTCACCACATTCTCTAGCTCAGGACTACTTTGACGGAGTGTAAGCGAACATGGACTTTGGCGGAACGCAGTGCGCTGTGTCGATCGCATCGCCCCGTTTCTTGATGATCGTAGCTGGAAACTGTTCACACCTCAAGGTTTTTCGCCCCAGCCCGCGACGGGTGGAGTCGCCATTCATCTCCTTCGCCTCAGGCTTGGGCTGAGGAGTTTATTGCGGGGTGTTTCTCGCACCTGATTTGGAATTGTGGGCACGCGGAGTGAACCGGCGAATCGGCAAGCGGCGGGTGTGCGAACGCCGCCACAGTTGGAAACCCCCAAAACACCTTCCACATCTTGTTAGGAATCCCAAAGTCCTATCCGCATATCATCGATTCTCGATCCCCCACGGGGCAGGAGACCGGCGCTGCCACTACGGCAACAGGCTTGCCGAAGGGACACAATATTTGGGGAATGAATGCGCTGAGCAGGTTCGGTCAGGCCAAGTCACGCAGCCTTCCGAAAGGACACAGAAGCCGAACACTGGTTCCGCCCGATTGACGGCCCATCCCGAAACTGTCAGGTGCTGCAAGCCCTGAGAGTGCCTTCCCAGTCGAGACCACACGGCAAATGTCCCCTACCAATACACGGATCTTTTCTCGATATGAAAAACCCGGTATCCTACCGTGAGTCCGATGTCGAGTCCTCATCGAAATATACGCTCTCTCCCACCGGACGAGCCTCTCTTCGCCGTCAAACAACGCAAGGCTGTCCCGCATGAGTTCGTGCTGGAGGCGATCGCCGCACTCTCGCCCCAGACCCGTCCCATGTTCGGCTGCCTCGCGGTCTACGTTGAGGACAAGATTGTCCTCATATTGCGCGACAAACGCGACAAGACCGCAGACAATGGAGTGTGGCTTGCCACCACCGAGGAGCACCATGAAAGCCTACGCCGCGAGTTCCCGAATATGCGATCCATTCAGATACTCGGAAAGAAAGTGACGGGCTGGCAAGTCCTTCCGTTCGATGCGCCGGATTTTGAGGAGGCCGCGCTGCACGCCTGCGAGCTCGTCGTCGCCAGAGATCCTCGAATTGGCAAGGTGCCGGGTACACGGCGGGCCTCGAGATCAGCGGCAAAGAACGCGGCGAAATCGTCGAAGCCGACAACCAAGAGCGCCGCGAAGAGTGGCGCGACGTTGTGATAGATTATCTTTGCTTCGTCTCGCCCAAGAATCATGTTTTCCTCTGAGACGAAGTAGGCGGCTCTCTTGCGGTCTGTGAAGTTCGCTTCGTCTTCACTCGATTCGAGGAGGCATCGCTAGACACTGCGAAGTATAGCGCGGCAATGGTGGAGCGCAGTTCTTTCCGCGCGGCTATTTGGCACGGGCTAGGGCAGTTCTACGAGCAAGGCGTTACGCGTCCGCTGCACGCTTGGACTGCGGTATATTTCCGATTCGTCCTGAAGAGGACAGCATAGGATACAATGTGGAACGCGCGAGACCGTTGAAGGGGGTGGTTCGCTACCGGGAGGAGACATGAAGGGCTACCAATTTCAGCTGGATAATGCCGCTCGTCACGCGCTCAACAACATCCTCGCGAGATCGATTGAAGAAAGAAGTGAATATGGGGGTATGATCTACCAGAAGAACGGCTCCTGCCTCGCGATGCCACCACACACGCAGGGCAACCCCACCACCGTCGATGTCGGGCAGCGCTTGCCCAATTGCGGCTGCCCGCCCGGCACCAAGCCCGTCGCGTACTATCACACACACCCAACCTACTCCGTGGGTGGCCTGAAGGCGGATTACAATATCTTTGATGACGCCGATCAGTCGGTCGTGTTGGACTTCAACCTGGACGCCGGCTATGCCGGCACCCTAGACGGAACTTTCCTCAAGTTCGACGCGAAAACGAAAAAGGTCACCACCTTGACTCCGGGTTTGAAGAACACGAGAAGGTGACCTTGCCCGCAGCGCGGAACGGCGACAAGCTGATGGCCCGACGCCCACCGGCAAGATGGTCTTCACGGTGCTTGGTGCTGTGGCAGAACTCGAACGCAGCCTAATCTGCGAGCGTGTCCGAGCCGGCATTAGGAACGCCAAGGCCAAAGGGAGGAGGCTTTGGTCGGCCCAGGGTCGCTGTGGACGCCGCCAGAATCGCCGCCCTGCGCGCCCAGGGCCACTCCTGGGCACTATCTGCAGGGAGACGGGCTTGACCGCGGCGGACCGCACAAAGGGCGCTCTATGGCCTGCCACAGATCGCTGCGGATTCGACTCGCTGATTCTGCGAAAGGGGGCTCGACGACTTTCGCGTGCAAAGCTGCCTGAGTATTGCATCCGTTGACTCTCAGGCAGAGAAAAAAGGTCGGCTAGGCGGGCACGACGCAGACGCTTGGCAAGCGAGATAAGGGGGCAGTACAATATCGCATCCTCAGAGCTGGAATTGGCCTGGCTCGGAATTGGTGGAATCGAGTTTTCATGCCATGAGCGCTCGTCGAGAGGACTGCCGGGGCCGCGCCGCTCGGCTTGTAAAGCCCCGGGGCTTCACTTGTATGTAGGAGATTAGGCATTCGGCCGGCGGCTTTCCATCAACGTACTGAATTGAGACTCGGCAGTATGAAGCGCGGACTTCAGGCTTCCCAATCTTGCATGCTTGTGGGGAATGAAAGATGTCCTTGGGGTAAGCGCGGGTTCGCTTCACGCGCCTCGACACTCTAGTCTAATCGAGAGACCCTTGACTGGCGATGCAGGGACGCCCAGTTGAGATTCGTAGGAGCCCTTCCCATGACGGAATCAGTCCAAGACCTCTTGCTAGAAAATGAGAAGTTGGCCAAAGAGCTTCTGGCTGTCCACGCTGACGATATTGATCGCGCGCGCCGCTTTCCGCGGCAGAACATCCAGGAGTTGGGACGCAGCGGTCTGCTCGGGCTTGTCGTTCCCCTCGAGTATGGCGGTGCAGGCGCTGGCATTCCCGAGATGGCGCAAGTTCTGGAGCGCATGGCGCGGGCTTGTCCCTCAACGGCCATGGTGATGCTCATGCACTACTGCGGGACGGCGGTGATCGCCGCCAAAGGCAGCGCCACGTTGAAGCAAAGCCTACTTCCGGCGATAGCGCGCGCCGAACACTTGACGACCCTAGCATTCAGCGAGGCAGGTTCGGGCGGGCACTTCTATATGCCAGTCAGCGAGGTGAGGAGGAACGGTCACGGCCTGCGTCTGACGGCTCGCAAGACCTTTGTGACGAGCGCCGGCGAAGCAGACAGCTACGTGGTTTCGACGCGCAAAGCGGACGCCTCCGGGCCTACCGACCTGGATCTCTATCTCGTCGCTAAGGGCACGAAAGGCTTTGAGGTTGGAAAGCCCTTTGAGGGCCTCGGCCTGGCAGGGAACGCCAGCGCGCCGATGAAGCTCGAAGACGTTGAACTGGAAGCGGAGAAGCGGCTGGGAAGCGAGGGCAGTGGTTTCCAGACCATGATGGAGGTTGTCCTGCCGCATTTTCAGGTGGGCGTGGCTGCGGCTTCGCTGGGAATTGCCACGGCTGCCTTCCAAGCGGCCTCGGCGCACGTCGTGGCCCGGAAATATGAACACGCGGGTGGAGCAGCTCTGGCGGCAATCCCGCGGGTGCAATTCCTCGCGGCGGAGATGGCGCTGGAGCTCCGCTCGGCGCGGGCGTACCTGGGCGAGACCATTCGCCGCGTCGGAGCGGGCGATCCGGAAGCCATGCTGGATGTCCTGGGCGTCAAGGCGCGAGCCGCCGAGGCTGCTCTCGCTGTCGCCTCGCGTGCCATGACCCTGGGTGGTGGAGCGGCCTTTGGCCGGCGCGGAGGACTCGAGCGAATCTTCCGTGACGCACAGGCGGCTTCTGTGATGGCGCCTACCACGGACGTGTTGAAGGAGTTTCTGGGCAAGGCGTGCCTGGGAGTGCCGTTGTTTTAGCGAGGAAGGAAGGTGCCGCAAGTGTCCGAACGTCGAATCGACAGCCGGCCGCTGCGCGTGGGCGCGGTGGCCTATGACCCAAAGGTCGTGACGATCTGGGAGGGCTTCAAAGCCTATTTTGAAAAGTGCGGCGCTCCCATCGACTACGTCCTGTACTCGAACTACGACGCGCAGGTCGAGGCAAATCTCGCCGGTGAGATCGACGTGGCCTGGAACTCACCCTTGGCCTGGGTCAAGAGCCAGCTCGTGAGCAACGGCCGTTGCCGCGCCCTTGCCATGCGCGACACGGATCGGGACCTCACCACCGAATTCCTCGCGCGCAAGGATTCAAAAGTCACGAGTCTGACGGATCTCAAGGGTAAGACGATCGCGGTTGGGGCCTCGGACTCCCCTCAAGCGACCTTGATTCCGCTCTCGATGCTGGTGGATGCAGGTGTCAATCCCGGAAAAGAATGCCGCGTGGTCCATCACGAAGTTATGGTGGGCAAGCACGGCGACCACGTGGGCGGGGAACGCGATGCCGCTCGGGCGCTGGCCGCCGGGAGCGCGGATGTCGCCTGCGTGCTCGACGCTAACTACCCGGTTTTCATCAACGAGGGCACGCTCGATCCCGGGACTACGCGCGTGCTGGTTTCTACGCCTCCTTATGACCACTGCAATTTCACAGCACGCGAGGATCTGCCGGAAGAGCGTTCCAAGCCTTTCGTCGAGGTTCTGCTCGGGATGTCTTTCCAAGATCCTGAAGTCCGCACCCTGATGGAGCTGGAAGGTCTAAAGCAATGGCTCCCCGCTCGGACCAGCGGGTACGCACAGCTTGAAAGGGCCGTGGAGCGTTTCAAGTTTTATGCCTGAGCGATTGCCCAAGGCGCAGGTGGATCTCGAGGATCTCACCATTTATGAGGGAGCCCCGGTCCTGTTGAGGCGGGCATTCGCGAAACTGGCTGCGGGTGAGCTGCTGGAGGTGCTTGGAGACTCATCTGAGTTGGCGGAAGGGCTTGCTGCGTGGTGCCGCAAAGAGGGTCATCGATATCTGGGAGAAGGCAGGGGGCCGAACACTCACCGCATCGAACGCGGTGCGGGACTTGCGCCACTGATTGCCTCAGGCGGGGACATCGCCGAGGTCGCCGAACCCCGCTGGGGTCTGGCGCCCCGCGGGGCGCGGATCGAGGCTGGGGGACCAGAGTTCGCGTTCACCTTGCGCCAGAAGCGGGAGATCTGGGCGCAGGAACTGACGAGCATTTACAAACAGGCAGTCGGAAACCAATGGTCCGCTGCGCGCGACATCCCTTGGGACGATCTTCCCAGGCTGCCTGAAGAGGTCGAAGCCGCGGTCTGCCAGATCATGACCTTTCTCACGGAAAACGAGTTTGCGGCGCTCTATGTGCCCGCTCGCTTCATCCCGCGCATTCACCCTTACTACCGCGAGGTTGTGGAAGTGCTCGCCGTTCAGATCGTGGATGAAGCTCGCCATGCCGAGGCTTTCACCCGCCGGGCAGAGGCTGGCGGAAACGGATTGGGTACGACCGCCGTCAGCGGACAACTCTCCCTCCAGACTCTGCTCGAAGAGCCGGATTTCACCACGGCTACGTTCCTCCTGTGCGTGATGGGTGAGGGGACATTCCTCACACTTCTCAAGTTCCTTGAGGAGCACGCGCCGGAGGGTGTCACAGCGACACTGGCAAGGCTTGCTCATCGCGACGAGGCGCGCCACGTGGCCTTCGGAATGGAGCATTTGCGCTACGTACTGGAGCGGGCACCTGAGCGCCGCACCTCGCTGGCCGCCGCCGTGGAGCGTCGTAGTCGCATGCTCGCTGCAGTTTCCGGGCTCAGCCCGTATGTTCACGATGCCTTGACAGTTCTGGCAGGCGGAGGGATCTCGCCCCGCCAAGTCCACGAAGGCGCACGCCACGTGGCCTTGCTGCATCGCGAAATGGATCGCGCGCGGCGCGAGCGTCTGCAAAGCCTCCGATTCGACACCGAGGAAGCTAGAACCCTCTCCGCCTATCACACCAAGAACTTTATGTGACGCGATGCAGGGAAGCGGATGGTCTTTACCGGTTTGGGAGTGTGGCGAACCGGGAACCGGGCAGGCGCACCTCAGACCTTCTGCTGAGCGCTTCCGAAGGTTGCCTTATCGTCAGAGCTTTCATTTTACACAGCTAGGCCGATCGCTTACACCCGGCGGGGTTCGATCCCGTTTTCTTTCGGGGCACATGCCATCCTGCACCTTGGCAAAGACGTGGAGAATCGGGGGTGGCGCACTCACTATCGCGTCGTCTGCTGATTCACGCTGCCGCTTATCACGAAGCGCATTCTCGTGAGAGGCTTTCCGAATTCATGAGCAGACCTCCGTCAAACGAAAGCCTTAGCGACCTGCCGATTCGTTCCATCGTCGGAATCGCAGAGGTGTTCGACTGCGTCAGGGACTCCAAAAGCAAATGGGCGGCCAAGGGTGCTTGGCACAGGCTGATTCGAAATGCGCGTCCGATTAGGCCGATACGCTGTACTGGATGCCTTGGGCCTCGAAACGTTTTGGGGGGTGTTGAGGTGACACTTGGTGGGCGCATCATGTCTGGCTAACCAGAGATGTGGTCCGCCTTACCACCTTGGCGATTGACGGACCGGATCTCGACGTAGGACGCGACCCGTTTGGAAGGGGGGCGCGCGACGATTCGGGCGCTGACGGCCCGGCGCGCAAAGACGGGTGGCGGCAGGGCGAAGTTCTGTACTCCTCCCTGGCGGCGACTCGAAGGTCAGGGGCTTCTTGTGGTATGTTTCCAGTTCTCGAAGATATCCAGGCGGCACCTCAGAGAGGAGACCGGATGACATCGAGGGGGGAGTTCGTCACGATGAAGCACGTTCTTGCCGTCGTCATGCTGTTAGCTTCGAGTGTCTCGTGTCTTGGGCAGGGCCCGAGGCCCTTATTGCTGCAATCGCCTACTTTGAGCAAGACCCAAATCGCCTTCGCTTATGGAGGCGACATCTGGATTGTGGGCCGCGAGGGCGGCACGGCGCAGCGGTTGGTCACCGGCATGAACAGGCTGACGAACCCGATCTTCTCGCCCGATGGCAGCATGATCGCCTATACCGGCGAGTACGACGGCAACGTCGATGTTTACGTGGTACTGGCCACCGGAGGAGATCCCCGGCGACTCACCTATCATCCGGGGGCGGACGTGGCCGTGGGTTGGACGCCAGACGGCAAGAGTGTGCTGTTTCATTCCCATCGTGCTAGCCCTACGGATTCTGACAAACTGTTCACGGTCCCCGCGGACGGCGGCCTGCCCACCGAGCTTCCGCTGCCCATGGCCGAAGGCGGCTCTTACTCGCCTGATGGCACCCACTTGGCCTATTCGCCATTCTTCCAGTGGGAGCCCGACTGGAAGGGTTACCGGGGAGGTCAGACCACTCCCATCTGGATCGCAGACTTGGCAGACTCCAGCGTCGTGCCGATTCCCCGCGACAACTCGAACGACAAGGATGCGATGTGGGTGGACAAGACGGTGTACTTCCTGTCCGATCGCAATGGCCCGGTGACACTCTTTGCCTACGACACCGGGACTCATGAAGTGAGCCAGGTGCTGAGGAACGACGGGTTCGACATCAAGTCGGCTTCGGCAGGCCCTGGAGCGATTGTTTACGAGCAATTCGGTTCCCTGTATCTCTACGATCTTGCCAAGCATGAGTCCAAGGGCGTTCAGGTGCGGGTGGCTGCTGACATGCCTCAGGTGCGGCCACACTTCGTCAAGGTGGCAACCGCAACCCAGAACCAGATTCAGAATCAGGGAATTTCGCCGACCGGGGTACGCGCTGTATTTGAAGCCCACGGCGAGATCCTGACCGTGCCGGCCGAGAAGGGCGCCATCCGTAACATCACTCAGAGTCCGGCAGCGGCAGACCGCGATCCGGCCTGGTCGCCGGACGGAAAGTCGATCGCTTACTTTTCGGACCAGTCGGGAGAATATGCGTTGTACGTCCGCGATCAGAATGGCACGGGGCCCGTAAAGAAGATCGATCTCGGCTCGCCGTCGTTTTTTTATACGCCTACCTGGTCACCCGATAGCAAAAAGATCGCTTACAGCGACAAGCGGCTGAACCTCTGGTACGTCGATCTCGGCCATCCCACACCCGTGAAGGTCGACACCGATCTTTTCGATACTCCGCTGCACGAATTTGACGTGGTCTGGTCGCCCGACAGCAAGTGGCTGGCCTACGGCAAGCAACTCCTGAATCATCTGCGGGCCGCGTTTGTGTATTCGTTGGAGAACGGCAAAGCGACTCGAGTGACCGACGGCATGAGCGACGTGCTCTATCCCAATTTCGACAAGAACGGCAAGTACCTGTATTTTACCGCCAGCACGGACATGGGCCTCAGCACAGGCTGGCTCGACATGACCAGCGTGGCTCACCCTGTAACGCGCAGTGTCTACGCGGCTGTGCTGAGAAAGGACCTGCCCTCGCCGGTTCCCCCTGAGAGCGACGAGGAAAAGGGAGAAGAAGCCAAGAAGACCGACAAGGATTCGGGCGCCGCCGGCGCGGACCAGAAGGCCGCCGGCGAAAGCGCCAAGAGCGAGGAAGACAAGTCCAAGGCTCCCGCGAAGAAGCAGGAGCCTGTTAAGGTCAGCATCGATTTCGAGAACATCCTCCAACGCATCGTGGCCATGCCGATTCCTGCCGAGAACTACCAGGGCATGTGGGCCGGAAAGGAAGGCATCCTTTATCTGGTTCAGGCTCCGCAGATCCCGCCCGACGACGGGCCGGCGCCTTTGACGCTGCAACGGTTCGAGTTGAAAACACGCAAGACGGACAAGCTGCTGGAGGGTATCTCTTCATTTGCCCTCTCTTTTGACGGCGAGAAGATGCTGTATCAGCAGCAGAAGAAATGGTACATCGCCGGGGCTGAAAAGCCTCCGTCTCCTGGCAAGCCGCCCACGGAGGGAGGTCCGGCACTGCTGAAGACGGACGACATGGAGGTGTACGTCGATCCGCGCGCCGAGTGGACGCAGATGTATCACGAGGTCTGGCGCATTGAGCGCGACTTTTTCTACGATCCCCACTATCACGGTTTGAATCTCGAGCAGGCCGAGAAAGCGTTCGCTCCCTATCTCGATAGGGTCGCCAGCCGGAGTGACCTGAGCTATCTCTTTCGTGAAATGCTCAGCTATATGTCCGTAGGGCACATGTTCGTATTTGGAGGCGCACAGCCCGACGCGCCCAACGTTCAGGTGGGCCTGCTTGGGGCCGATTACAACGTCGAGAACGGGCGCTATCGCTTCGCCAAGGTTTACAACGGCGAAAATTGGAATCCCCAGCTCCACGCGCCGCTCACCGAGCCTGGCGTCAACGTGAAAGCGGGCGAGTATCTGCTGGCCGTCAACGGCCGCGAGCTGCACGCCTCGGACAACCTCTACAGCTTCTTCCAGGAGACGGCGGGCAAGGCGACGGTGATCAAAGTGGGCCCGAACGCGGACGGCTCCGGCTCCCGCGAAGTAACAGTGGTGCCAATTCCCGATGAAGCGCAGTTGCGGCACCTGGACTGGATCGAAGGTAACCGGCGCAAGGTTGATGAACTGAGCGGCGGAAAGCTCGCTTATGTTCACTTGCCGGACACGGCCAGCGGCGGCTTCACCAATTTCAATCGCTACTACTTCTCCCAGGTCGGCAAAGAGGGGGCCATCATTGACGAGCGTTTCAATCACGGCGGCGACCTAGCCGACTATATTGTCGACCATCTTCGCCGCCCCCTAATGAGCTGGGTCATGACTCGCGAGGGCGAGTCCTTTGCCTCGCCTTCCGAAGCGATCTTTGGGCCCAAGGTCATGATCGTTAACCAATTCGCCGGTTCGGGAGGCGACGCCCTGCCGTGGTATTTCCGTAAGATGGAGATCGGCCCACTGGTCGGCACGAGGACGTGGGGAGGCCTGATCGGAATCGGCGGCTATCCGCAATTGATGGACGGCGGTTCTGTCATGGCGCCGCGCTGGGCGATTTACGGACTCAAGCGCGAGTGGGAGGTGGAGAACCACGGTATCGCGCCGGACATTGAGGTGTGGCAGGATCCGAAGCTCGTGCGTGAAGGACATGATCCCCAACTCGAGAAGGCGGTCGACACCGCGATGGAGATGCTGAAGAAGAGTCCGCCGCCGAGCTATCCGCGTCCTCCTTATCCTGACTTTCACCCGCATTTGCCAGCGCCCGAATAGACGGCATGTTTCGATGACTTCCTTCGTTCTGGCAAGGAAGGATAATCCCAGCTCTATATAAGATTCCCTGCCGACCGGGGGACCAGAATCAGATGATTTCGGGCACCAGGGGTGGTTACAAACGGTGGTTGTCAAGGTTCACCAGCACTTTCCCAAAGAGCCGCTGGGCCTCAGATTGGAAGATCTCAGTTTTGCAGACGATTGGTTCCGGGTGGGAAGCTTCGAGTCCTTAGCCGGAGGTAGAGCTCGACACGATCTAGGGATTATGGGACCCTACAGCGCGCCTGCTGCGTGACCATGCGCCAACGTACCTGAATGCGAAGGACCCGCATGGATAGAGGAGAGTCTCAATGTTGGCGACCCTGCATCACTGCGCGCTGACATTCGATGAAGACCAGTCCAACTTGACACCGCTATTGACGCCGGAAATTGCTGGGTCTTGGTTCCAAGCCACCCGGCTGTCGCTACGTTTTCCCCCACGTCTCGCTGGCTAGATGAAAGGCCTACCCTGGAGCAGCCGGAATAGCGCCGACGCCTACCTGGGTCAATCAACCAAGTACCCCTGAGGATTACAAAATCAGAGTGACGTTGTTCGCGGCGCTACCCTCAATGCCGAAAACGTCGGTGGGGACACCGACGCTACCGCCGAGGCTGCCGCGCTCTCTGCGATCCTCGTTAGGTCAGAAGGTCAGTCTGCCCACGACCTGAATATTGCGCGGGCTGGTTACAGTTCCGTTCCACAAGCCAAAATTGGTATCGCCCGGATTGGTGTCGAAGGCGCTGCCTCCCCAGCACTGTGTCGGGCAGGTGAAGATATGCCAGTTCCATGCGTTGAAAAACTCGCCACGAAACTGGAACGAGACGTTTTCTTTGATTCGAATGTTCTTGATGATCCCAATGTCCTGGTTGTGGTACCCGGGCTGTCGGTAGTTTGAGATGCGCGGCCCCTGTCCGGTGTAGAAATTGAAGCTGTTGAAGTCCTCGAACGAGTTCACATTGAACAGCGGCATGGGATTCCCGCTGCTGTCCAATCTGCCGGGATCGAAGCTGCCTTCCGACTGCAACCACGGGCTGGCTTCGGGCTTGACCCCGGGAATGCACCCGGCGGCGAACTGCCCGGGGACGTTGCAATAGCCGGAGCGGAAGAAAAACGGTACGCCCGCCGAGATTCGGAACACGCTGCTTAGCGACCAGCCTTCCACGACTCCGTTCAGTACGCGAGGCATGCCGCTTCCAAAGCGCTTGCCCCTGCCCACGGGCAGTTCGTAGACCATCGCCACTGAGAGTAACTGCGGGACGTCGTCGACCGCTAGGGCCTTGTTGCGCTGTCGTTCATAGGGAGAAATTACGCCATGCGCTCCACTCCAAGTGAGCGCGTCGGCCTGCGTATTGTCGGCGTCATCGATCGTCTTGGAGAGGGTGTAAGAGGTAAGTATCCAGAGACCGTTGCTATAGCGCTTCTCATACTTCGCCTGGAATGCGTGGTAGGTAGAGTTGCCGTCGTTCTCATTCAAGCCGTACATCACCCCGCAGTATTGAGGGTAAGGGACAAGCGCCTGGGCCACGGTGGGCGAGCACGCCTGCATCTGGCTGGCCCAGCCGGGGTAGGGCGCCGGAACGCCGTCCACCATCGTGTCGTTGGGTCCGAACTGGTCATAAAGCTTTTGACCCGTCGAGAGGAGGCTGGGGTTCAGGGTGTTGATGGGTGAGACGCGGGCAGGTAGCCGGGTTCCCTTGTTCCCAACGTACGCCACGCTGAAGTAGGAGGCACCGGTCAACTCGTGCTCGATGGTCAAGTTCCACTGCTGCGCGTAGGCCCGCCGGTTGGCATCGAACGGCCGGTAATTGGGAGCGTTCTGCCCATTCAGGAAGCTCGAATCGATGAAGGGGGGACGAGCAAAGTTTTGCGGAAATCCAATGTTCTGGCTGATCAGGGATTGTCGCAACAGAAAAGCCGGGCTTAGGCCGCTGTTGCTGCTGCTGAAGGTCGGGGTGGTGCTGAAGCCATCCTGAGCGATACCTCCCCCCCAACCCGGATAGAAGGCCTGGGTGAAGAAGATGCCGTACCCCGTACGGACCACTGTCTTCGGCGACACCGAGTAGGCGATACCGAAGCGGGGCGCAAACCCGTTATTCCAGGTGTACTCTGGAGCGCGCCGGCCGAAGCTGGCAGCCCCCCAGGTGGTTCCGGCGAAGGCCAAACGACCGGGTCGCCCTCCGGCTCCGGGGTTTGGCCCCAAGGGGTCGAAGAAAGACGTGCGGTTCCACTTTTCAACCGAAGGCGTGAAGGTGTCCCAGCGGAGGCCGTAGTTGACGCTCAACTTCGGGGTCATTTTCCAGGTGTCGCCGACATGGAGGACGTAGGCCGCAGCCCTGGGGTAGTTCGCTCCGATGGCTCGGAAGGTGGCAGACGCAGAATCAACCTCGCCCAGAAGGAAACTGGCCACCGGGCTACCGCTGATGATCCCCTGCAATCCCGTCTCGCCGTAGCCAAACGAAAACGTACCTGAGCCGCCGCCGGCCGTGCGGTTGTTTTCCGCCAGCCAGCGATATTCGCCGCCGATTTTGATCGTGTGCTTGTCCTTAACCCAGGTGAACAAGTCGTTCAGGGTGAAGTCAGGTCGAGCGGTTATGTCTTGTGAGTCGATGCCGGATTGTTCTCCCATTTGCGTAAAGGATGAGATGTTGATCTGCGGCGGATAAGCGTGAGTCGGCACGCCAGGAATTTGAGGAAAGGCGCTGGCGTATTTGACGTCATTGGACCCGTACCCTTCCATCCGGTTGTGATAGCCAAGGGCGAAGTGGTTCAACAGCGAGGGGCTCAGAGTGTGGTCCCAGTTGAACCGGTCGATGAAAGCGTACTCGGGCGAGGCGTGGTTGTCATAGCTGATGGCAGTGGGAACTTCGGACAGGTAGTTCGGCGCGGCCCCTTGATAATAGACCGATGCAGAAAAGTGATCTTTCTCCCGGAAGTACTGATCGACGCGCAGGTTGAAATAGTTGGTGTGGAACAGCAGGTTCTCAGGCCGAGCCTTGGCGACATAGTTGTTGAACAGCCCGGGCAGATTCGGAGCGGGCAGGAACTTAAACCAGGCTCCGGCCACTGAGTCCTGCAACCTGGGGTCGGTTGAACAAATCACGTTGGGCTGATTGCCGTTACAACCCATGAACTGATCGCGCAGGAAGGGCAAATTGTTAGGCCCCGTCGTCAGGTTGGGATTGTAGTTGGGGTTGGGACGGAGCGTATCCGGGTCATAGACCGGGATCAGATTCCCTGAAGAATCCACCCAGTCGCTGAAGTTCCCCTGCCGTTCCTGCATGGTGGGAACCGACAGGATCGGGGCAGTGACGCCGCCTCCAGCGCGATAACCCGATAGGTTGAGATAGAAGAACGTTTTTCGGCTCTTTTCCCAAAGATGCGGAATCCAGAGCGGGCCTCCAAAGGCCCCGCCGAACTCGTTTTCAATGTCGGATGAGCGATTAGCGACCCCAAACTGGCGTGCGTTCAGAACCGTGTTTCGATGGTATTCATACAGCGAGCCGTGGTATTGGTTCGTGCCCGATTTGGTCTCCAGGATAATTTGTCCCGAGGTCGAGGAGCCGTACTGAGGTTCGTAATTCGACGTCAGCACGCTCAGCTCGCTCACCATGTCGGGCGAAGTGGGGAAGTCGGTTTGGATCGACACCATGCCACTCTGGCTCATCAGGCCCTCCTGCAGGCTTACGCCGTCCAGGATGGCCTCATCACCCGATTGCAGACCGCCGTTAATGCGCGCGTCGAAAGGATTCCCGCCGCTGCCCGTCGTGACTCCCGGCACCAAGATCGCAAAGTTGGCCGCCGAACGGACCGTGCCGGCTACTTCGATGGGAAGATCCTTCAGGATCTCAGGCGTAATGCTTCCCTTCTGTTCGGCGTCGGTGGTGTTAAGGGGAGTGAGCGTGCCGGACACCTCCACCGCCTGCACCGCGGCCCCGAGTTGCAGACTCACATCCTGGCGGACCACCAAGTTCATGGTGAGCAGAATGCCGGTCTGCACGTACTCCTTGAAACCCTGGGCGACGGCCCGCAGCTCATACCGGCCAGGGCGCAGGTTGGGGAACGAATAGAGCCCGTCTGAGCCTGAGGTTGTCTTGGTTACCGTACCGGTGTCGAGAGAAGTCAAGGTGAGCTGCGCATTCGGAACAGCGGCGCCGGAAGGGTCGCTCACCGTCCCACTGATTGTCGCATTGTAGCTCTGAGCCCAACCGAGGCCTTCCAAGAGCGAAACGAACAGAGCGAGCGCCAACCATGAGCGATATCTCTTGAGCATGGGTCGTTACCTCCTCGCGCTGAGGCGTCCAATCTGACGCCAAGAGTTTTGCCCGGACATCCGCGGAGCCGGACGCCCCCCTCAAGCCCGAGTAAAAGACATGGAGACCCTCATCCCAACCCTGATTCAAAGCCTCGGTGACATCTGACACTTGGCATTTCTCATACCAGTCGAGGAATTGAAAGTCAAGCGAAAAACCGTAGCCGCTCGTTGCCGGACCTGACCCCGGTGCCGAATCAGTAGCTCAGACGGTTCAGCCCCAAAACCAAGGTCAAGGAGAGCCGCTCGCCCCCACTTGTATGTTGCCTGGACCACGTTTAAGGTAGTTACACGATGCTCCGAGCCGCGAGGGCTCAAACACGTATAATCGCCTTGACGGTTGTGCTCATCGCACCCTCGATGGCCAGCGCGCTCGCGCGCTCGCGCGCCCAGGCGTTCACTGAGATTCAACAACTCATCCAGCAAGGCAGTCTTGCCGAGGCCGAGCGGCAACTTACCGAGGCTTTGAAGGAGTTCCCGAAAGATGCAGCATTGCATGACTTGCGAGGGGTTGTGGAGGCGGAGAAACAGAATTACCATAGCGCCGAGTCAGAGTTCCGCAAGGCCATCGAGCTCGACCCGCTTCTGGCGGGCGCCTACCTCAACCTAGGCCACCTCTATCAACAGAATGGGGCTGACGACCGCGACGCCGCCCAGAAGGCGCTCGCGGTCTATGAAAAGCTCCTGGGATTCGACCCCGGGAATGTGGAGGCCAACTATCAGAGCGCGGTCCTGATCGAGCGCCGCAAGAGCTTCCGTCAGTCTCTCGATCACCTCTCCCGGCTTCCCGCCCCCGACCAGGATAAGGCCCAGGCCCTTAGCCTTCGCTGCGCTGATTTTGCAGGGTTGGGCGATCACGCGCAGGCCGATGCGGCCGGAGATCGGCTTCTGAAAAGTCCCGATTTGACGGAGGCCGACGTCTCTCTAATCCTGCCGGTGCTCGATGCTAACCATTGGGACGATCTGGAACAAGGCCTTCTGGAGGGTGCGGTTAACCGCGGGTTGGCGGGCGCTGAACTGCTCGAAGGGCTGGGCCGACTTTACTTCCGAAAGGGCAAGCTCGATGATGCCCGAGCGACCCTGGAAAGAGTGGCCACAGCCCGGCCCCAGTCGGTCGATGTTCTGCTCGAATTGGCTCGGGTTGCCAACGAGCAAAACGATCATACCGGCGCTTTGGGTTACCTGGCCCACGCGCGCGAAATGGATCCTCAAAACCCAGCGATTCATTTTTTCTTCGGAATGGTGTCTTTGGAGGAGAACCTTCTGGAGGAAGCATACGAGTCTTTGAGGCGGGCGGAGCGGCTGGCACCTGAGAACGCATACTACAACTACGCTCTGGGGATCGTGGCCCAGCAGCGTGCAGACCCGAGTGAAGCGGTCCCTTATTTCAGGAAGTACTGCGCCTTGAGGCCGCGCGATCCCCGTGGCAGGCTACAACTGGGGATCACATACTTTGAGAGCCACCAGCAAGAGCTGGCCCGCAACGAACTGGAAAGCGTCGTTGGCTTTCGCGAGACGGCCGCCGCCGCTCATTTCTTCCTCGGCCGAATTGCCAATCAGGAAGGCAAGTTTTCCGAGGCGCTTCATGAACTTCACCAGGCGCTGGAAGTCGAGCCAAACTATGCGGACCCGTTGGCGGAGGAAGGGATCATCTACATGAAGCAGAAGGAGTATGCGGCGGCGGAAAGAGCGCTTCTCCACGCGCTTGCTATGGACCCCGCCCACTATGCGGCCAACCTCAACTTGATGATTCTTTATCAGCGCACCGGTGACGGACGGGCGGAAGCCCAGGCGAAGCGGTTTGAAGAGGTCAAGCAGGAGCGAGCGAAAAACGCCAAGCTTGCATTGCGTAGTATCGAGATCGTCCGGTAAAGTACTGTTCGCGAAGGATCGAAAGGCCAATGAAAGCGCCGTCCATCCTGCTCCCCGCCATGGCTCTGCTGCTGGCGTGGCCAGTAACGGGAGGACAGCGACCTCAACTCCTGGATCCTCCGGATACGCAGAGCGCGCCGGACGTCCTTCAACGCTTACCCCTCGATCCCGACGCGCGCCGGGCCCTCGAAAAATCGCTCGGCGCACATGACTTCTCCGACGCAGAAAGCATTCTTCTCAAAGAAATCGAGCGTAATCCAAAGTCTCCCGGACTGCTGACGTTCGTGGGCGGCGTGTTTTTTCTGGACGGGAAATATCTGAACTCTGCCGTGGCCATGAAGAAAGCCGAAGCTCTCGCTCCCCTCGACGATCGGAGCCGGTTCACTCTGGCCATGGCCTACATCACGCTCAACCATCGAGACTGGGCGCGTCCGGAACTCGAAACTCTCGCGCGCTCGGATCCGCGTACGGCCCTTTACTCGTATTGGCTGTCGAGATTGGATTACGACGCAATGGACTTCCCGAGCGCCATCCGCCATGCTCAAAAGGCGCTGGAACTTGATCCCAGTTTCACGAAGGCCTATGACAACCTCGGGCTTTGCTATGAAGCAGTGGGAAAATACGAAGAAGCCATCCGCGCGTACGGCCGAGCCGTCCGCCTCAACCAGAAGGACCGGCCCTGCTCCCCGTGGCCATCACTGGACCTCGGGGCCCTGTTGGTGAAATTGGACCGGCTGGGCGAAGCAGAAGAGTCGTTAACGCAGTCGCTAAAATGCGATCCAAGGCTTCCTCGAGCCCACTACGAAATGGGCCGCTTGCTGGAAAAGCGTCAGCAAGACGACCAGGCTGTGTTAGAGCTCCAGCAAGCCGCCTCACTCGATCCCAGTTACGCGGAGCCCTATTACGTCCTCGGCCGAATCTACCAGCGGGAAGGCGATACCCGGAAAGCTGCGGAAGCTTGGGCCACGTTTCAGAAGCTCGAGAGGGCCGAGCCTCGCGGTCGGCCCCACTGATCTTGGGCCTACCCACGCATCTTCACGGTAGCGCGCAAGCACCTCGAGCCCGCAGTGCGAAGTTATCCATGCGCTTGGTCCATTTGGCCGTCGTGATCGGTGCGTTTCTCACAGCTCTTGCGTGTTGCGCCTCAGGTCGGGCTGCTCAGAACACGTTGAAGAAGGATCTCGACCGCGTGGATTGGCAGCCGACCTGGACGCTTGCGGGAGCTCGATACGTGGGAACGGAAGCCTGTGCCCAATGCCATACTACTGAAAGGGCCGCGCACAGCACGAGCGCGATGGCGCAGGCCCTGGAGCCGGCAGCGGATTCAGGCGTCCTGCCATTGCATCCGCGGCTGAGCTTCAGCAATGGACCCTACCGCTACACGATCGAGCGCGCAGGCAGCGTGGTCTCCTACACGGTCACGGATGGCGTCAAGACGATTTCCGTGCCGGTTCCCTGGGCCGTCGGGTACGGAACAGGTGAAGTGGGGCAGACGTATCTCTTTTCTTATAACGGCTCCTATTACGAAGGCCGAGTCAGTTTCTTCGACGGCGTGAACGGTCTCGACATTACGCTGGGACACCCGCACGGTGTGCCCACATCGATCGAGGACGCGCTCGGCCGCATCTTGCATCCCGAGGAGCTCCGCGCCTGCTTTGGATGCCACTCCACTGGGGCCGTAAGCGAGGGAGGCCTCAGGATTGACAAGCTGGTGCCGGGTATCTCCTGTGAAGGCTGCCACGGACCTGGAGCTGAACACATCGCTCGAGTGAGAGCTGGGCAATTACGGGAGCTGCACATTTTCAATCCTGGGAGCCTCGAACCGGGCGATCAGGTGAAATTCTGCGGCGCCTGCCACCGCACGCGAGCCCACGTGGAGGCACTACACGTCAAGGGAATCCTAACGGTCCGCTTTCAGCCGTATCGCCTGACAGAAAGCAGATGTTTCAATCCGCGTGACCGCCGGATCCGTTGCCTGGCTTGTCACGACCCCCACCAAGGCCTTCAGCATGACCCTACCTTTTACGACACCAAATGCCTGGCTTGCCATGGCGCTGACAAGAAGCCGGAGCAGGTTTCTGATAACGCTGCGCGCCCATGTCCAACCGCCAGTTCGCGATGTGTGAGCTGTCACATGCCCAAGTACATGCTGCCAGGTGCTCACTTCCGGTTTACTGACCATCGGATCAGGGTCGTGCGTCTGGGCGATACTTTTGATTGAACGCGGCTGCTCAGTCCGGCAAAATCGTTAGAAGACTGTGGCCCTTGACCGGTGAGGCGGCGCGCTCTAATATCCTGAAGAAGAACACGTCTCCGAGTCAAATATCGCGGCTGGCACGCCACTCCAACTGAAGTGAAGACTGCCGGGGAATTCGAACTTCGTAACTTGGACAAGTGATGATCGTGACGCTGTGCCAATACGCAGTTCGAGTTGCGAAGGGAGGGGTTCCCAGGACTGGCGCTCCGAGGTGGTTAGCGGCCGGCATCTGGCTCTTGGTCTTGGCGGTGGTCCCATGTCCTTTGCTGGGACAGGAAGCCGATGACATCGCAAACGGGACGCGCGCGCTTTATCGCGGAGACTATGCGGAAGCTCATGCTCTGGCCTCTAAATATCTCGACGCCCACCCCGACTCGACGGCGGCCCGGATTTTAGTCGCACGGGCTGAAATCGCCGAGGGCCGGTACGAATCCGCCTACGAAGCGCTTCGCCAAGCTCTAGATTCGGAACCAACTAACATCGACGCGCTGTATTATCTCGAGCGGGTGTGCACAATCCTGTCCCAAATCGAATTTCAGCGCTTGATAGAGCTAGCGCCCGACTCATTCCGGTCGCACCAGTTGGCGGCGGAGTCGTATCTGGCCCAGCACAACGAGGGCGAGGCGGAGAAGGAGTATCGCAACGCGTTGAAGGCTAACCCGGATTCGGTCGAAATTCTCGACGCGCTTGGTGAGCTCAAGAGGTCTGAGTTCAGATTCGACGAGGCCCTCGATTATTACGAGCGCGCCGCGAAACTCGCGCCGGGGGACTACACCAGTGCCTACGGCTCGGGCGCCTGCCAATTGTTCAAACAGAATCCGCAACGCGCTCTCGAGAGTTTTCGCCGGGCCGTAACGATTGATCACAGCTCGGCGGCCGCTCACCTGGCGTTGGGCGACGCGCTATTGCGAGCTAACCAGGCAGCCGCCGCCAGCCAGGAATTGAAAGCCGCCATCGCGCTGGTGCCCAGCATGCGACAGGCCTATGCCCTGCTGGCGCGTGCGTATCGGAAGCTGGGTCAGACACGTGAAGCGGAGCAGGCTCTCGAGGAAGAGCAGAAGCTGGCGCAGGATAAGGCCAAGGAGCGGGAAACGATCCCCGACTCCGACGACGGCACTTCCCCTGCCCGGCCACAGCCGCCACCCGTGGAAAAACCTCCCGATCGAAGCGCCTGAAACTTCAGATGAGCCCTTTCGCACACCTTTCGCCAGACGCCTCAAGAGCGCGCCTTCGTCATCGGTTCGGGCTGATCCTTCTCGGTTGCATTCTCCTGCCTGCGACGACGCGCGCCCGCGACGACCTTTCCGAGGCGCTCCGCGCCCTGTTCCAAGCTGGTGTAGCCGCGGAAAAGGCCGGACGTTTGGATGAGGCCGAGAAGGACTTCCAGATGATTCTTCGGCAAGGCGGCGATGTCGCCTTCGTTCACAACAACCTGGGCATCGTCTACCAGCGACGGGGCGATCACGTCCATGCTATCGAGCAATTTCGAAAGGCGATCGGTTTGCAGCCAGACTATCTCGCACCGCGCGTACTCCTCGGAAGCAGCCTGCTGGCCATGGGCAGGGTTTCAGAGGCGGTTCGGGAGCTCGAGCGCGCCGTGAAGCTTGCACCGAAACAACAGCTCGCCCGCCTGGAACTGGCGAAAGCCTACGAGCAGGCAAACGACTTCGCGGCGATGACGGACGAGTATAAGGTGTTGCGTGAGCTCGCTCCTCAGGACCCCGAGGTCGCCTATCAGATGGGCCAGGGCTATTTGAAAACGGCGCGATGGTGCCTGGAGCAGATGAGGCGTCTTGATCCTCAATCTCCGCGAGTCTCCGAGAGTATGGCCGAAGCTTATCGCGCCGAGGGGCGGTTGGATCAGGCGATCCGCGCCTTCCAGCGTGCGGCCCAAGCCGACCCGAAGCTGCCGGGCATCCATCTAGCCTTGGCCCAGATCTATCTCGAGCAAAGGAGAATCGAAGACGCCCGGCGCGAGATCGAGCTAGAACTTGCCATCGTGCCGGAAGGCTTGGCTGCTAAGGCTGTCCGACAGAGAATCATTTCCTGGGAGCCGAAGCCCTGAGGAGAGTAAACCGCACCCCAGCCGCGTCTCAGCAGACCGAGCTGGCGAGCCGCCACATCGAGGCCCAAATGCTAAAGACTAACGGCTTCCCGCTCGCGACCACGCCGGCCGGCGCGCAAGCTATTCTCGAATCAAGAGGTCCAACGGTTTCCACCGCAATGAGCAATCCATTGCCCGATGGTCCTCTCGCGATCCTGCCAATCGGCTAAGTGCCGCGAGCGAAACCGCGACGCCGAGGGGGTCATCTGCCCCGGCAGCAGGCCAGGACCTTCTTCATCGCGAGACAGCTATAGCGGTTGTCCTTGGCCGCCCATAAACTGGTGATTCTGTGCAGCCCCCAGAGGGCGCCGGCGCCCCAATCACATCAAGAGCTTACAGCGGGCTGCGGAGAAGGGTTTCTGGGCAGCTCGAGGAGGTGCCCGCACTTGTTTGCGGGAGGGTCTTAGCGGGAGCCAGCTAAGTTGGAGGAACCACAGGAGGAGGGAGTCAATAGATCTCCGGCACGAAGCGCTGGCTCGACATCTTCGGGCGCTTATAGCCGGTGGTGGACTGCCGGAGCGGCAACGCCACCTCTACGGGAGTCATGTCGTGGTACGGAATCTGCCGAAGCAAATGCGCGATGCAGTTGAGGCGGGCGCGCTTCTTGCTGTCGGCATTCACCACGTTCCAAGGGCTCTTTTGGGTGTCCGTGCAGGCGAACATGACGTCCTTCGCCCGGGAATAGTCCGCCCAGTGCTGGCGCGATTCGATGTCCATCCGGCTCAGCTTCCAGCGCTTGCTGGGACTGTGCATTCGGTCCTGAAAGCGCTTCTCCTGTTCCTGGTCGTTCACGGAGAACCAGTATTTGATCAAGTGGATGCCGGAACGGACCAGCATCTCTTCAAACAGCGGACAGGCGCGCAGGAATTCGCGATACTCCTCCTCGGTGCAGAATCCCATCACGTGCTCCACCCCGGCGCGGTTGTACCAGCTGCGGTCGAAAAGCACAATCTCACCACGCGAGGGAAGTTCGGCCACGTAGCGTTGGAAGTACCACTGGCCGCGCTCCTTCTCGGTGGGTGTGCCGAGCGCCACCACGCGGCAAAAGCGCGGGTTGAGGCTCTGGGTGATGCGCTTGATCACACCGCCTTTGCCGGCGGCGTCGCGACCTTCGAACAGAACACACACCCTTAACCTTTTCAGCCGCACCCACTCTTGCAGCTTGATAAGCTCCACCTGCAGATGGGCCAACTCCTCCACGTACTTGTAGTTCTTGGGCGGTTTCCGCGGCATCGCCCGGCCCGCCAGATGCCAGTACTCCTCGATCTGGGCAGTCTCGCGGGCGTTGAGCAACACTTCGCCAGCCGCCGTTCTGTCCTTGTGCTTCTTCTTGGCCATGTCAGCCCCCTTAACGAGAGAGCGGCCCTGCTCTGCGCGGTTGTACCGTCGTCACCAAGGATTATATCGCCGTGGACCGGGCACGTGTCACTTCAAAGCAGCGTTCAAAAGGTAAGCCAGCCTGACTCCAGCCTTCTCCAACTGAGTCTCGATGACGGGTTCCGCTTGCCTTTCGTAGTCGGAGCCAATCAAGGCTGGTTCTGGCTGCCCAAGTCGCCGTATGCCACGGTTTGCGCCAGCCGGTGCCCTTCCAACACCCAATCCTCAATGCTGCCTTGGGTCCAGGCTGCTCGGTCTTCGTCTGTGATGTGGCGCGCCAGTTCCGCCGCGAGGTCTTGTTGGTTGCGGTTGATGTGTTCCAAGAGACCGGTGTCTCAGAGCCAGTGGAAATTGTCGGCGTGGCCGTCGAAGGTCACCTGACCTCGACGAATAATTCCGGTGTACCGGTTCGGTCATTGAACTGGACCTACTGGGCCCTGAACGGAGAAGACAGCTTCGCACTGCTCGGATCGAGCTACACGGGACTTGCTAATCCGGCGAAGGAATACACATTCCTCTGCAGCGACCAGCAAGGGGCGTTCGCCGTGCCGCCTGGCCTGGGTGCCGGACAGTGCGGCAGCACCGGTCCCTTGCCCAAGCCGTTTTGATGCGGGGGTCGCGGACCCCAAGCGTTTCTAGGGTGACAGGGTCTCACACAGGCATTCAGTCCGACGGCCTGACCTCGCTAGCGCCGCCTTTCGACGAAGCGAACCGGAACAGTCTCCTGCGCGATGAGCCGTTCGACCTCACTCCGAGGTATCCTTACTAGTCGGCCCAACTTAACGACTTGGATCTTGCGTTCCATCGTCCATCGGCGAACACACGCCTCCGTAACGGCTATCGTTTGGGCGAACTCCTTGACTGTCAGCAGCCGCTGGAGGCCACTCGATTCCACCTGTGGTTTGGGTTGAGGAGACGACAAGTGTGCCACCTCCAGCCTTTTAGGCGCCCGACTAGCCTTCAGTCGCAGTTCCTCGACCTCGGCGATCAGCGCAGGTATCTCGGTTTCCAAGAATCGAGGTAATTCGCGGAGTTTTTCCGACGCCAGCAACAGCCTAGCCTTGGATCGAGCAGCGTCGAGATTTGTGGTCAAGGTGCACCTCCTCAATTTGCGGGAATGCAGTATGGTAACACCGTAAGGCGAGCGGTCCGCAGGATGTGGGTTCCGCGTGCGAGGAGTTTTTTTCGGAGACAAAACTACGGTATGGACATCCAACGAAGTGGACTCGGAGCTCATGAACAGGAGGAAGACCATGAGAATTTGGAATCATTGGCGCAGGACAAATCGGCGGTACTCTGGCTCGCCGGCTGGCCAAGCTTGGACACGAGGTCTTCGTGGCTAACTCGAAAGGACCGGAGACGCTAGCTGGCCTCGTTCGGGAGACCGGTGCGAAGGCAGTGACAGCGGCAGAGGCGGCTCGGGCCGGAGATATAGTGGTGGTCACGATCCCTGAGGCCAAGGTTCGGGACCTGCCCAAGAACTTATTTGCTGCTGTGCCCGACACGGTGGTGGTCGTGGACACGGGCAATTACTACCCGCGGCATCGCGACGGCAGGATCGAAGAGATCGAAGCAGGAATGTCGGAGAGCCGGTGGGTTGAGCAACAATTGGGGCGGCCCGTAGTGAAGGCATTCAACAACATCTACGCCCAACATCTGATGGAACTAGGTCGGCCCGCAGGCACTCCTGGTCGCATCGCTCTTCCCATCGCCGGGGATGACGACCGGGCCAAGGGCGTCGTCATGAGGCTCGTGGATGAACTCGGATTCGACGCTGTGGACGCTGGCGGCCTGGATGAGTCCTGGAGGCAACAGCCTGGCACTCCAGTCTACGCAAATGACTTTGACACCGAAGGCGTCCGTCGCGCGCTGTCCGAGGCAAGCCCTGAGCCCAAGTCGGAGTGGCGCGCTACAGCGAAAAGCCCGGGTAACTTCGCGCATCCGGCCTGAGTAACAGCGCCAAACAAGGAACTGGGCTACTGACGTTGGACAAGGTCAAGCGACTCTCCAAGCCGAACTTAGAGTACTGCCTGGTTTAGTTTAGACTGGTCGTTCCGGTTCCTCACTCTGGTACAATTACACCTGCCCAGGTCACATATGTTTATCGTAAGCAGTGCCCTGTCGTCGGGTGGGGTGGCCTTCGAGAAATACGCGCGCTGGCCGGCGGGCGGCGTATTCATCACCGGAGCCCATCAACTGATCGGCACCTACTCGGACCTGAGACGATTTCAGCAGTTCGACCGAAACTACTTCGGTTGGCACGCCCATCACATCGTCGAGTCTCAGGACCTCGATCGTCTCGGCGTAAGCCATCTTTTTCCCCCGCGCGACCAGCAGATATGTGTTCTTCTCCCGGAGCGCGCGCATATTGGTCGAATCAACAGTGTGCTGCGAAACCAGAATCCCACTAACGTCAGAGCCACGACCAACGAATTGCTTCGCGCATACCAGGATGCCTATGCCCTCGTGGGAGACTATTGCGGCGGAGGAGAAGCCAACATTCGCAAGGAGCTGATGGCGATAGTCTCAGTGATTTTTCGCATGGCAGGCTTGCACTAAACGGCTACGCGAACCCTGCGTTCCCTTCTTCTCTGTCCATCCAGGCCTGAAGTGGGGCTTATCCAAGCTTCGCCAATAACTCCTTAACGAGCGCCGAAGGCTTCTCCCCGGCCAAAGCCCGATTAATCACATCGTCGTATTCTCGCAGAAGCTTGTACTCCCCAGGACCACAGCGTTCAAAACGCTCGCTCTTAGTAATTACGTTGTACAGAATGTTGTAACCGTTCTTGGTGTGCTTCATTCACGCCAGCCTTCTCCAAAACCTTTCGGGCTTCTACGATCCGCACATGGCCATTGCTCCGCAAGGCGATGGCGGCCAGAGCCGCGTCGACCGAGGGCTCTCAAACTAGCGCTTGTTATCGTGACTGTGGCGGTCGGAGTCTTGATCGCAATCTATCTAATTCGTTTTTTGGGATGGTAAAGCCCAAGGCCGCTCGCGTAGCCTTCTGCCTCAGTCGTTTGCTTTGTCAAGTGCATAATTCCGTAAATTCTCGTTGAGACATCTTCTTCATGAATCGTCTCTAATCTAAAGGTGCATTCTCTCGCCGGGCAAAAGGACACATGCTTTTCGGAAAGCATGTGCCCCCGGCCCGGTTCAAGTCTCGTTTGCTGCCACCAGCACGGCTACCGTCCGCGGTAATTATCGCGATCGCGTGAGTATCCCCCGCCGCTCCGTGGCGCGCTCCCCGCCGTCTTGGGTTTCGCTTCGTTCACGTTCAAGGCGCGACCGTCCATCTGTGTTCCATTCAACGCCGCAATTGCTTTGCCTGCTTCCTCGTCATTGGACATCTCGACGAAACCGAAGCCGCGAGGCCGGCCGGTGTCCCGGTCTGTGATCAACTGGACGCGTGTGATCTCCCCAAATGGTTCGAAGATAGACCGCAGCCCGGTTTCCGTAGCTTCAAAACTCATGTTTCCGACAAATACATTCTTCATTCTTTTATTCTCCTATAGTTGCCACACCGCAATGCGGAGCGGACACGTAGACCGGTCGTCAGCAACTTGCTTCGACGCGGCTTATTCGATGTTTGATGGAGTCAATTAGGCAGGGAGCAAACGACAGCCCGAAATCTTTTCAAGCAAACAGACTTCTTCAAACCGGCCTAATATTGTAACACAGCAAGAAGAGAATTGGGGAAATAATTGGGAGGGCGCGGAAACCGTGCGGTTTTCACGCGCGTGGCCGCGGCCACGCGCGAATTGAAATAGAGCGGCTGCCGACTCAACTTTCCGCCGAAGTTTCGGCCCAGGGGTGCACTGAAATATATGTGTTTCAAGGACTTACGGACTAACCGCTGCACCCGCCTCTGGGGACAGTCGTCGGTCGGAGTTCGTAATGATTTTCCGAAGCGAGCAGCAGAGTTGCCGCCACACACGTCCGTCGATAGTTTAAGCTTGCCATCACCCACCGATGCCAGCGCGGGAGGCACCCTGTGGAAACAACGCCGCGGCAACGATACCGATAACGCCGCGTCTTGACCCCCACCTGCCGAGAAACTCTGCCCGCATCTCGCGAAGTCCTCGCCCCTCAAAGTTCCACGGCACTCGGTCCAAAGGAGGATTTCGAGAACAGATCGAAGAACAGATTGACAACAGAATACCCTGGAACAGGGTGTAAAGCGGTGAAGTATGGCGCATGTAAATCATTGAGAAGCACAGACGGGTCATTTGGTTTGTTAGGCGCATAACCCAAAGGTCGCTGGTTCAAATCCAGCCCCCGCAACCATCCGAACGCGCCAGTCAGACGGCTGGCGCGTCGGTCCAGTTCCGGGAAACCTACCCAGTAAATTCCATTGACCTTCAGCGACGTAGAACCTCTCCGCTCCCACTGTAGACAGCTGCATCCGCACTTGTCTTGCTTTGCAAGCTCTAGCCGCCCGGCCGGCCTGTGGAGCGAAAAGGATTCAATGCCGGATTCCGGCATCCAAGTCGCCGTAGCCACGGGTTGTGCCATCCGGCGCCCTTCCAAAACCCAATCCTCGATGTTGCCTTTGCTCCAGGCTGCCCGGTCTGCCTTGGCACCCTTCAGTGGGCCGCCGCCTGAGTTGTTGTGAACACGCGTCATCGACCGAATCGCCCCGGCGGACAACGGCGGAGCGCAGATGGCCTGCGGCGTGGTTTTGAGCTAAGTGGTATCTAACCATCCCTCTGCGCCGCTTCGGTTCAGCCCTTGGCCGTCTTCTGCTGGCGCACTTTCGCCCAGCGCGCTTTCTGGGCTTGCGATATCCTCTTCCGCGCGGCGGCCGTAAGCTTCCGCCTTTTCCTGGTCTCATTCCCTTGTGCTTGCCGTCCGGGATTCCCATCCAGTTTGCCAAGCGCCGCAATGGCTTTCTCCAAACGGTCGACCTCTTTTCGTGCGCGGCTTCGCGCCGCTCGCAAGCCTTTGATCACCTGAGCCAGATTAACCATGCTCCTCCCTCTGTTCACGAATTAGTCGAGTCTCACCAACAACTATAGCGCAATCTTGCCGGGCATTGCGCTATTCCGGCGCCAGCTTCTGCGAACCGTATTCTGAGATGTGTAATGGCAGCCTCTCGCACGAAGCCTCAGTGGTGTCGGTCTCCCGGTTGATTTTCCGCACGCCGACTCCTAAGATGGCTTGCACATCAGGACCACTCTTCCGAGGCTCGTTCGCGGACGTACAAGCATGATCGGTAAGACAGTCTCTCACTACCACATTCCGGAAAAGCTTGGTGGGGCGGAATGGGCGTCGTCTACAAGGCCGAGGACACCAATCCGCAGGGTCTCGTCGCGCTCGAGTTCCTGCCGAAGGCACCGGCGAAAGATCACAAGGTCCTGCGGCGCTTCCGGCCCTAAGCCATCGAAGCCACCACAGGCGCCGGTACTGCCGGCGGAGGGAATACCCGAGTCAGAGGGCGGAAGCCTATGAACGTAACCAGCGACGAACGCCACTCGGCAGGTTGGAGGAAGCGGTGCGCAGCCTGCAACGAGCTTATCGCACCTGACGCCACGATTTGTCCCCATTGCCAGCGTCCCCAGGTTCGTGAGCGGCGGAAAAAAGTTGGCGCGATTCTGAAATGGTTGGGGGCAGTAGGAGCCATCGCCTCCCTGGTGATTACGCTGAGCCAAGTCACCGATCTGTTTCAGGGCCTTTCCAGGCACCATCGTGAAGTGACGGAGTTAGTGAAGGCCGGAAAAGCGGAGCAGGAGCGCGGGGACTATCCCGCGGCGTTCGCCAGTTACGAAAACGCCTTGAAGCTGAACCCGGCCAGTCGTCCGGCTCGGGAGGGGGAGGCGCGGGCCGCCATGCGTTGGTTGGATAACATTCGCGGCGATGGCCACACGTTCACCGAGGTCGCCGACCGGCTGCTGCCTGTTCTTGACCAGGCGGCGACGAGCGCCAAAGGGAGTCAGGCGGCTGATCTCGCGGCTCACGTGGGTTGGGCGAACTTCCTGAAATACCGTGAGGGCTCGAGGGAAGGCGTCACGGTGGAGGAGAACTATCGCCGGGCGATCGCCCTCGATCCCAATAATGTCTATGCCCATGCCATGTGGGGACACTGGATTCTGTGGCAAAACGGGAACTTGGACGAAGCCAAGCGGCACTTTTCCGCCGCCCTCGCCAGCGGACGCGAACGGTCGTATGTGCGTGGTCTTCAACTCAGCGCCTTGCTCAACCTCGAGCGTCCGGACGCCGAGGCGGAGCTGGTTCGAGTCGCAAACGAAATGCGCAAGAGCGGCGAGTCAATCCCGGAAAGGGACCGCAACCGGATCCTCGACGATTACGAGATGGCGTTTCACGATCATCACGCCCTGGTGGCGCTTCTTTCCGCGCTTCCCCCCGCCGACGCGGAAGCCACGTTCGTCTGGCTGGACGCTGGACGCGGGGATGAGCCCCAGTTAAAGAACTGGCGGAGGGACTTTGTGGCGGCTAACCTGAAGGAGATTGCGGGCGATCGGACGGAAGCGCTGTCGACGTATCAGTCGCTTCAGAAGGAGCTCAGAGGGTCTTCGAGCGCGCTGGTGTCATCCGTCGACGACGGGATCCGGCGCTTATCCGGCAAGCGATGAATCTTGGAGTCGGGGAAGTCGCGGCCCATGCCTCGGCTGACATTGGGGAGTGGGACGGTGGCCCGAATCGTGAAAACTCCTCCGTAGCTCGGCGGCGAGCAGCGCTCTGGGACCGCTGAATGTCATTGCGGCAGCTTGCTATGAGGCAGGCCAGGATTGAAGCGCAAGCGGTCGTACTCCAGCATCGGCTCGAACAGATCTGCCTTCTAATCTGACCCACGGAAGGCCCAATGCTGCTTGTTCCTCTTCTCAGAATTGAGAACAGTTGAGAGCAAATCAGCCCGGGCCAAAACAGCCGTCGTCCCTTCTTAATGTCGCGAAGCCAAAGGCGGGGACTCTTGCGTATCCCTGGCTTGCCCGGGAGCTCGGGGCAAGGCGAAAGCCACATAAGCGCCGTGGATAGGTCCCTGTGAAGCCGCGTCGCTCACCTCGGGTGCGGCGGCGCAAACAACCAGGTATTCCCGCCCACCTGCTTCGTAGACGCTCGGAATGCCCTGGATCGCCGTCTCGAGCCGCTTTTCCCAAAGTACCTTGCCGGTCTCCTCGTCGTATGCCCGCACGAAGTGATCTCGCGTCGCGGTGAAGACCAATCCGCCGGCAGTCACCACGGGGCCGGTTTTCGGAAAAGGAAAACCTGTGCCGCGGATTCCCTTTGCCGCCAGCTCCGGCACGTCACCGAGTGGAATCTTCCATTTAATGGTGCCTCGGTTCAGATCATATGCCGTGAGCGATGACCATGGCGGCGATATCGGCGGAACTCGCGCGCTGGTCATCAGGAAGCCAAACCCGCTAAGGTAGTGGACCGCTCCCGAGCCCGTTTGGGATTCCGGATCGGCGGCCGGAGGTGTTGCGGGGGACGATAGCAACGCTGAGGCACCCGCGGGATTGAGCAGAAATGCGATCACGGATTGCACGTCCGCGGTTGGCAGTCTCGGGAATCCCGGCATGGCGCTGCGCCCCTGCCTCACCACACTTTCGATCTGCTGGCGATTCAGCCGGGCGCCGATATCGACCAGCGAGGGAATAGCGGGAGGCAAGCCCCTGCGGTCGGAGCCATGGCAGTAGCGGCAATTCGACTCGAAGATAAAATGGCCTTGCTGTTCGATCGACTCGCCCGCGGAAGCCCGGCGGGCCTCTTCAGGCTCCAATTTGAGCATACACGGAAGATCCATGGAGACAACGTACAGCGTGCCATTGGCCGGATCGACTGCCGCGGAACCCCAATTCGCCCCACCGCTGTTGCCGGGCATCTCGATGGTGCCAGTGAGTGTGGGCGGGGTGTAAAGGCCGCCGTTTTGGGCCGCATCGAGCTCCCGGCGGAATCGCGTCAGTTCCTCCGGATCGCTGATGAATGGGCTGAGGTCGCCGGCGGTGAACGTTTGCCTCGCGAACGGCGGCGGTTTCAGCGGGAAGGGCTGAGTGGGCCAGGTCTCTTCTCCGGGCATGTTGGAAGGCGGCTCGGGCCGTTCCTCAACCGGCCATAGCGGCTTGCCCGTTTCGCGGTCGAATACCCAGACGAATCCCGTCTTGGCTACTTGCGCGACCACGTTCACCTTCCGGCTGTCGTGCCAGACCGTGAGCAGCTTCGGCGCGGCCGCGTTGTCGTAATCCCAGATGTCGTGATGGACCATTTGGAAATACCAACGGAGTTTGCCGCTTCGGGCGTCGAGCGCCAGCAGGCAGTCGCCGAATAGATTGGCGCCGCGGCGGTCAGCGCCGTAAAAGTTGTACTTGGGGCTTGCCGTAGGCACATAGACGATTCCGCGCTTTTCGTCGACAGAGATTTCGCCCCAACAATTAGCACCTCCCACCCGCTTCCACGCGTCTTCCGACCAGGTGTCGTATCCCAGCTCACCGGGATGCGGAATGGTGTGAAACGTCCATACCAGCTTCCCGGTGCGCACATCGAAGGCGCGGATATCTCCCGGAGCGGAGCCGTATCCCTGGTTGGTGGCCGAGCCCAGGATCAGCAGGTCCTCGAAGACTCGCCCTGGAGTTGTAGATTGCACCAGCGACAAGGTCGCAGGGTCGCGGCCGAGGCCCTGTTTCAGGTCGACGCGGCCATTCTCGCCGAACGACCGGATCGTCTTTCCGGTGCGGGCATCGATGGCTCGCAGGCAGTGGTTGCTCGCGAAAAGGAGCCGGCGCTCCGTCCCGTCTTTGCTTTCCCAATAGTTGATCCCGCGGTCGGTGATGATCTCGGTCTCGGGATCGGCCTTGTGGACCCAAACCTTCTTTCCGGTCTTGGCATCCAGCGCGACGATGGAGTTGTTCTCAGCCAGGACGTAAGTCAGTCCGTGCACCTCTATGGGGTTGAAGAAATACCGATTGTCATCGCCCGTGGGAAAGACCCAGCCGATCTGAAGCTTACTGACATTGGCCCGATTGATCTCACGTAGTGCCGAATATTGCGACGAGTCCGGCCCGCCGCCGTAGTCACTCCAAGTTGTGTGGCTTTGGCCAAGGGCACGGGCGTGAGCAAGCAGCATGAAGCAGCCGAACAGCAAAATCATCAGCGCAGCTCTACGGTGTGAAACGGCGGTCGGATACGCGGATTCTCTAACGGTGGTTGCCTTGATTGGCGTCATCCAGATCCTTTCCGTTTGCAGTTCCACTGAAGCGCGCTTTTCCCCGAGGCGCGTCGGGTGTGGGTGGGATTCAACTGCGGCACGTTATACGGATGGTCTCAACAACATAGTAAGAAAACGATAGGGTACTGGAGACGAGAATTAGCCAGGAGACAACCATCAGTCCTCTCGCTTTCGGCGGGGAAAGTATGCCGTGCGCCTCAGCCGCTGTCAAGCTCCTGGGCATTCCTAGGTCTTCGAGCTCAAGCAATGACACGCGTTATATATACCCATCTATTGTTACATCATATATAATGGACTTGGTCCGGCAACCCTTTCTTCGCGCCGGGCGGCGCGGAGCAGTTTCTTGGCGCACCTTAAAGACCACTCTCGTCCCGTATCGCGCTCCCTTCGTCCAGCCGAGGAACCCACGGTACGAATGGAGCGAGAGCCTGTACCACCCGAGCAAAGCGCGCGGATCGCCCTGGACGTCCAGCCGGGGGGCGGGACAACCCCGGTCCCGAGGACTGAGGGCGTCGAGGCGTCCGCCGGCGCCCAGGATGCTGCTTTCTTTCCCAACCAGGTTGTCGCCGAGCGTTTCAAAATCGTTCGTTTTATCGGACGAGGCGGGATGGGCGAGGTCTACGAGGCGGAAGACCTCGAGCTTCACGAGCGCGTCGCGCTCAAGACCGTGCGCCCCTCAGCCGCCCAGGACAGCCGCGCCGTCGAGCGTTTCAAACGCGAGATCAACCTGGCGAGGAAGGTGACGCACGCGAACGTCTGCCGTACGTTCGATCTCTACCACCACTGTCCGGACCCGGAGTCTTCGAGCGGGAAAATCGCCTTCCTCAGCATGGAGTTCCTGCCGGGTGAAACCGTGGCCCAGCGCATCCGGCGCGCCGGCCGCATGACGGTGTCTCAGGCGCTTCCCATCGTCCTACAGATGGCCGGGGCGCTTGCCGAGGCTGAACGGGCCAACATCGTGCATCGTGATTTCAAGAGCCAGAATGTGATCCTGGTCGAGCCTGCGGATTCAAGTGGCAGCATGCGCGCCGTGGTTACCGATTTCGGGTTGGCGCGGCTCGGCGTCGGCTCGGGCACTGAGACCGGGCAGTCGAGTCTGGGCGACTTTGCGGGGAGTCCCGCGTATATGGCGCCGGAGCAGGTCGAGGGCGAGGAAGTCACCGCCGCGACGGATGTCTATGCGCTGGGCGTGGTGATGTACGAGATGATGACGGGAGTGCTGCCTTTCGTCGGCGATTCGCCGCTCGAGACGGCAGTGAAGCGGCTCAAAGAATCACCGCCGTCGCCGCGTTCGCTCGCGCCTGATCTCGACGCGCGCTGGGAGCGAGTGATCCTGCACTGCCTCGAGCGCGATCCCGCCCGGCGCTTCTTGAGCTCGGCTGAGGTCGCGCGGGCGCTCGGCGGTGAAACGCCGCCGACGCTCTTCAGCCTCGTAAACCGGCGTTGGCTCATCACCGGAGGCTCGGTCGCCGCGATGGTCATGTTGGCGGCGACGTTCGTTTATCTCAAGGTGGGCCGCCGCCCTTCACGCGTGGCTCCGCCTACCCAGGAATCGGCGATTCCGGCCTCGCCACCTGCCTCGAAGGCTGTATCGACGGCGTCGCCCGCGAAAGCACCCGCCAGGTCCCCGAGTGCGGCGGCGAAGAGCAAGCCGGCGGGAAGTGCACCGTCAATCGCGGACGCCGCCGCGAACGCCCTCTGGAAGCAGGGCGACCTCGAGGGTGCGAGGCGCGCGTATCAAACGGCTCTGGACGCTGAGCGCGCCCACGGTACGACCGACGCCGTTGCCGGCACGCTGGCGAGTCTCGGCGTGGTGCTCGGCGAGCAGAGCAATCTCACCGCGGCGCGTTCGACGCTCGAGCAGGCGCTCGAGCTCTACCGCCAGACGCGCGACCCGGCGGGATTGGCGCGCGCCCTGGTTGGTCTGGGTCGCGTGCTCGCTGATGCGGGAGACTTTGCTGCGGCTCGCAAGAACTACGACGAGTCACTGGCCATCGCGGGCGGTGCGGGCGACAAAACGGCCGTCGCCCGAGCCCTTACTGCTGAAGCAAGCCTGCTGCTTGCGACCGGCGATGCCACTGGCGCGCGCTCGAAGTCGGAAGAAGCGGTCAAATTGTTGGGTCAGGCGAACGACACGAGTGGGCTCGCTCGAGCCGAGAGGCAACTGGGGCTCGTCCTACTGGCCCAGGGCGAGCTTGATCCGGCGCGCTCGCATCTCGAGCGTTCGCTTGAGCTGAGTCGTCAACTTGGCGAGAAACCGAGCGTGGGCGAAAGCCAGCTTGCCATGGCGCAAATAGCGGTCGAGGACGGTCGAGCGTCAGAGGCGCAAAAGGAGGCGCAGGCGGCGGTCGAGGAGTTCCGCCGGGAGAAAGCCTCCGACGACGTGGTCCTTGCAACCGCGGTGCTGGCGCGCGCCTGGCTCGCCCAAGGACGGCTTCAAGACGCTCTAAGGGTCATCGAAGAGGTCCGCGGCCCGGCCCAGCAAAGCGAGGCGGTTCGCGTACCGCTCATGGTTTCTGCACTGGGTGCTGTGGCGCAAGTTGCCGGGAGCGCAGCGGCTTCGAGCAAGGGCGCCGACGCTGGACTTCAGGCTGGCGTCGAGGCGTCGTCAGAGAGTCTCAAGTCGGTGATTGCGGAATCCAAGCGGCGGGGATTGGTCAACGTCGAGCTTGAGGCGCGGCTGGCCCTCGGCGAAATGGACATGAAGTACGGCAACCCACGCTCGGGTCGGACGCGTCTCGCGGCAGTCGAAAAGCAGGCATCGGCTCGGGGATTCAGGCTGATCGCGCGCCAAGTGGAGTCGGCGCGGAAGCTCCGTGCTGGGGGTTAGCAGGAGTCGGGATTGGGTGCTAGCGTGGATCGGCAGAGAAATATCAGAAATGAAGGTATGATCATCATGCTTGCTCCGGCGAAGAAAAGGCGATATAATCGCCGGCATGAGAAAACCCAAGCGTAAGGGGATGATGACGATCGGGAGATTTCGGGAGCTGTTCGGGGAGGAAGAGCGGTGCTGGGAGCACCTG
>DASZAI010000038.1:0-56057 GCA_035945295.1 Terriglobia bacterium
GTGGCGCGGGGTGAGGGGTGACGGTGTTGGGCGGCTAACCTCCGTCGCCCTACGGGCTCCTCCGGTTAGCCGCCCGACACCGCAAAGCGGAACTTTCTACTTTGCTCAGATTAGGAACTTTCTACTTTGCCTTGACACCAGGATTCAGGGAACGAGCGCCGCCGGGTCGCTTCCCAGCTTGGGAATGATGAAGTACTGCTTGGGAGCATGCTGCCATTCGGGCATGCCAACGCCAGTGGGATCGTAGACGATGCGGCCCGCCCGCACCGTCAGACGATTCACAAGTTTCACCGTTCCATTCATTCTCGCGCCACCGCAATCCGAGTAGCCAAAGCGACCGTGCAGGAGTTCGATCACCGCGACGTCGGCGACGCTGCCCGGCGTCAAGCTGCCGAGTTCGGTGTGATGAATCTCGCGCGCCGGATTCACGGTCGAGCGGCGAATCACTCCCTCGAGCGGCACGCCCATGGCGAGAAACTTCGACATGCTGGTGATCATATTCACCACGGCGCCGTTGATGTTGCCAGTGTGGAGGTCCGTTGAGATGGAATCGGGAAGGAAGCCTTGCTGCGCGGCCGGGACGGCGTTGCGAAACCAGAAACTGGCCGCGCCGTGACCGACGTCGAAGATCACGCCGCGCCGTCGAGCCTCGAATAGAATCGGATTCACCTTGCCATCTTCGCCGATGATCGGAAACTGCTGCGCGAAGACGTGAGTGTGGATATCGCCGGGACGCATCTTCTTCAGAATCAGGTCAGCGTAGGAACGCTCCGGCGGGCGCGGCCAGAAGTCGAACATCACCGGTACGCCCGCGAGCTTGCCGCATTGCTCGGCGCGGTCGACGGCCGCCCACGGTGGGTGCTCTGCATCCCACGGCTTCTCGGTCCAGTAGTGCGCCGTCTTCACGCCTACGATGACGTTCGGAAAACTGCGGATGGTCTCGGCACAAAGCCGTGGATCCATCTCTCTGACATCCTGCTCCTTGCCGCTGTTCATGCCGGCGGCCACGATGTTCAGGAAAGCAAGCACACGAATCCTGGAGTGATCGATCGCCTCGTGCTTCTCACGCAGGAAGGTGTGGGCGCCGGAACTGCCTGCATCGACGACGGTCGTTACGCCGCCGGCCAGCATAGTGTCGGCGAGGATGCCGAGCGGCGGGATGTGCGAGGGTGCGCCGGGCTCGAACCAGTCGAGGAGCGCGCCGCCGTGCCCAACGTGCACGTGGATGTCAATCAGTCCGGGCGTCACATAGAGGCCGGTGACGTCCACCGACTTCACGGCCGCGCCGCGCGGGAGGTCTTTGGTCACCGCAACTATCTTGCCATCCTTGATGCCTACGTCGCGCACTTCGTCGACGTGGTTCGCCGGGTCGATAACATGTCCGCCTTTGAGCAGCAGGTCGTACGGCTGACCGCCTTCGGGGTCGCGTGGTTGCTGCGCCACCCGCCCTCCGGCCCAGACGAGGCCCAGCACGATGCTGATTGCTGCAAGCAGTCGGTTCATCTCGATTCAATCCTCCTGGTGTAGGGTACAATCGGGAGTTCCAAAGTTCACGCCACTCGCGGGATTCGGAGGCTCGAGCAACAAAACTCGGAGCGATGAGTGATCGAAGTCTACGCCGGCGGGTGGTCGTCGCGGCGGCATCGTACTGCCTCGTCGCGGTCGCGGCTCGCTTGCTCATCAGCCAGGAGGAAGGACTGCAACCCTTCCCTTCCCCTACCGAGGCGCCGCCTGGAGCGCACTATGTGGGCGCCGCCGCTTGCGCGAAATGCCATCCTAGCGAGACGGAAACCGCACCCGCGACGCCGATGGGGCACGCTCTCGAGCCGGCCGGCGACTGCACCATCCTGCGAGCCCATCCGAGGCTTGCCTTCCGGGAAGGCCCTTACTCCTATGAGATCGTGCGCCAGGGCGACCGCAGCCTCTTCACCGTGACCGACGGACGCGAGACGATCTCCGAGCCTATTCTCTGGGCATTCGGGCTCGGCAACGCAGGCCAGACCTATATTTTCAAGCACCACGGTTCGTATTACGAAAGCCGGGTCAGTTTCTTCAGCGCCATTCAGGAACTCGACATCACGGTCGGGCATCTGCGCTCCGTCCCGCCGTCGCTCGAGGCGGCCGCCGGCCGTCCTATCAGCGATGATGAAGCGCGACGCTGCTTCGGCTGCCACTCGACTGACGCCGCGAGCGCCTCGGGCCTCCGGGTTGAACATCTGATTCCCGGCGTGACTTGCGAATCCTGTCATGGTCCCGCCGCCGATCACGTGGCCGCGATGAACACCGGCAAGCTCGAGAACCTACACATCTTCAACCCGGGCAAACTCGACCCGGGCGACCTGGGGGATTTCTGCGGCTCCTGCCACCGATCGCTCATCGCCGTACAGCTCGCCGGGACCCAAGGCATCGCAGACGTGCGCTTTCAGCCTTACCGGCTGTCCCTGAGCAGGTGCTACGACTGGGGCGATGCGCGCATCAGTTGCCTCGCGTGTCATGATCCGCATCGGAGCAAGCTGCCGGATGCTGCCACCGTCGACCAGCGGTGCCTCGCGTGCCACTCCTCCTCACGAGCAACGCGCCGTCCACCCAAGACGGCCAGGGGCGCGCGCCACGCACGAGCCTGCCCCGTCGGTAAGGAGCGATGCGGCTCGTGCCACATGCCGCAGTATGAGATCCCAGGGTCGCATACGAAGTTCACTGACCACGACATCCGCGTGGTGAAACCCGGCGAGCCGTATCCCGGCTGAAGAAGCCCGCTCCTCAACTCTTTTCCGCCTGAACTGGCGCAATCAGCCGGAAGCACTCGCGCGCGATCTCCCAGTCTTCCTGAGTATGAATCACCAAGACCCGAACTGGGGAGTCCTCGGCCGCGATATCCTGGTCGGAGGGGGACGTCACGTTGCGTTCGGCATCGAGTTTGACGCCGAGAAATGCCAGCCCTTCGCAGGTCGAGGCCCGCACCGTAGCGGAGTTCTCGCCAATCCCCGCAGTGAACACCAGCGCGTCGAGTCCTCCGAGTGCCGCGGCCATCGCGCTCGTCCCACCACGCAAGCGGTGGATGAAGGCGTCGAAGGCCTGCTGCGCCCGCACGTGACCCCCGGCCATCGCAGCCTCGATCTCGCGCATGTCGCTCGAGACCCCCGAAAGGCCCTTTAGCCCCGACTCGCGGTTCAGGACACGGTCCAGCCGGTCCGCATCGTAGCCGCCATGCCGCAGCAGGTGAATCAGGATGCCAGGGTCGACCGACCCGGAGCGAGTCCCCATGATCAGGCCGTCAAGCGGAGTGAATCCCATGGTGGTGTCGACCGAGCGGCCACCGCGAATTGCCGCGAGCGAACAACCATTGCCGAGGTGACACGTCACGAGGCGCAGCGCCGCCGGGTCCTTACCCAGCATCTGCGCCGCCCGGCGCGCCACGTACTGGTGGCTGATGCCGTGGAATCCGTAACGGCGAATACCCTGCTCGACCCAGTCGTAAGGACCGCCGTATAGATAAGCCGCGGGAGGAAGGCTCGTGTGGAACGCCGTATCGAAGACCGCCACTTCTGGAACCTCGCCGCCCAGGATCAACTCGGTGGCTTCGATGACGCTGAATTCGATGGGATTGTGGGCGGGAGCAAATACCGACAAGCGAGCGATCTCTCGCGTCACCTCAGGCGTGATCCGCGTACTCTCACGGAAGGTCTCGCCACCATGCACGACGCGATGGCCCACCGCGCCAACTTCGGAAGGTCCGGCGATAACGCGCGTTCCGCCCGTCCACAACGTGGCGAGCAGCAGACTGAACTCCTGACGGAGCCGATCGACAGGAACCTCGCGCTCCTGAGCGGCTCCGGACGAGGTTTCGATGCGGACCTCGGCGGGAGTGTCGCGACGCGACCAGTCGATATGGAGTCGCCACAGAGGAGCCGGTGGATCCACGGGAAGCCACCCCACGTCGTAGAGATGACTTTTCAGGCTGCTCGACCCGGCGTTCAGAACCAGAATCTTCATCAGCGAGTCCGAGTGGCAGAGCGGAGCGTTGGGTGCGACGGCCGTCAGTAAGGCCAGGTCCAGTTACGGATTTCCGGCATGTCGTCACCGTAGCGGGCGATGTACTGCTTGTGTGCGATCAGCTTGTCGCGCAAGAACTGCTTGAAGTGAGCGCCAGCACGCGCCAGTCGGGGCACGCGGTCGACCACGTCACTCGCCAGGTGGAAACGATCGAGGTCGTTCAGCACCGTCATGTCAAAAGGTGTGGTGGTCGTCCCCTCTTCCTTGTAGCCACGCACGTGGAGGTTCGCGTGGTTGGTGTGGCGATAGGTGAGCCGGTGGATCAGCCATGGGTAACCATGATAGGCGAAGATGATCGGCTTGTCGGTGGTGAACATCGAATCGAACTCGCGCCACGGCAGGCCATGCGGGTGCTCGCTCGCCGGCTGGAGGGTCATCAGGTCGACGACGTTGATGACGCGTACCTTGATGTCAGGAAAATGCTGGCGCAACAGATCAACCGCCGCCAGGGTTTCGAGCGTCGGAATATCGCCGGCGCACGCCATCACCACGTCCGGCTCGGCGCCCTGGTCGGTCGACGCCCAGCCCCAGATGCCGATCCCCTCCGTGCAGTGCCGGATCGCCGAGTCCATATCCAGCCACTGAAGCTGCGGCTGCTTGCCCGCCACAATCACGTTCACGTAGTGCCGGCTGCGCAGGCAGTGGTCCGCCACCGAGAGCAACGTATTGGCGTCGGGCGGCAGGTAGACGCGGACCACGTCGGCCTTCTTGTTGACGACAAGGTCGATGAATCCCGGATCCTGGTGGCTGAAACCGTTGTGGTCCTGGCGCCACACGTGTGACGTCAGCAGATAGTTCAGCGACGCGATGGGACTGCGCCAGGGAATACCGCGCGTGACCTTCAGCCACTTGGCGTGTTGGTTGAACATGGAGTCGACGATGTGGATGAAGGCTTCGTAGCAAGAGAAGAATCCGTGGCGGCCGGTAAGCAGATAGCCTTCGAGCCAGCCCTGGCAGAGATGCTCGCTCAGAACCTCCATGACGCGGCCGTCGGGCGAGAGGTGATCGTCACTCGGTACGATCCGGCCCGTGAAAACCTTGTCCGTCGCCTCGTAGAGCGCGTCCAAGCGGTTTGAAGCCGTCTCGTCCGGACCCATCACGCGGAAGTTCTTCCGCTCGGCGTTCAACTTCATCACGTCGCGCAGGAATTTACCGAGTATGCGCGTCGACTCGGCGGTCGCGGTTCCGGGCTTTGCGACGTCCACCGCGTAGTCACGGAAGTCGGGCATGACCAGGTCTTTCAGAAGCAAGCCGCCATTGGCATGCGGATTCGCGCCCATCCGGCGTTCGCCCTGGGGCGCAAGTTCGGCCAGTTCGGCGATCAGCTTGCCGCTCGCGTCAAAGAGTTCTTCCGGCTTGTAGCTCTTCATCCACGCTTCCAGCATCGCGAGGTGCTCAGGCTTGGTCGCGAGTTCCGCGAGCGGGACCTGGTGCGACCGGTGATTGCCTTCCACGAGATAGCCGTCCACAACTTTAGGTCCGGTCCAACCTTTGAGCGTCCGCAGAATGATCATGGGCCAGATAGGGCGTCGCGAGAATCCGTGAGTGCGCGCGTCGCTTTGGATGGCGCGAATTTCAGCCAGCACTGCTTCGAGCGTCCCCGCCATCAGTTGATGCATCGGCGCGGGCTCTTGCCCTTCAACGAAGTAAGGCTTGTAACCATAGCCCGCGAACAACGCGGCCAGCTCTTCGTCGTCCATCCGTCCGAGAACCGTCGGATTGGCGATCTTATAGCCGTTCAGGTGCAGGACGGGCAGGACGGCGCCGTCGCGCACCGGGTTCAGAAATTTGTTGGAATGCCAACTGGTGGCCAGTGGACCGGTTTCGGCTTCGCCGTCGCCCACCACGCAGCACACCACGAGGTCGGGATTGTCGAAGGCGGCGCCGCAGGCGTGCGCGATCGAATAGCCGAGTTCCCCGCCCTCGTGAATCGAGCCCGGCGTCTCCGGCGCCACGTGGCTGGGGATGCCGCCCGGGAAGGAGAATTGTTTGAACAGCCGCTTCATCCCTTCTTCACTCTGCGCGATGTTGGGATAGAACTCGGTGTATGTACCCTCGAGATAAGTGTTGGCGACCAGGCCGGGGCCGCCGTGCCCGGGACCGGTGACGTAAATCATATTCAAGTCGTACTTCTTGATCAGCCGGTTCAGGTGCACGTAGATGAAGTTGAGGCCGGGGGTCGTGCCCCAATGTCCGAGCAGGCGCGGCTTGATGTGATCGAGCTTGAGCGGCTCGTGCAACAGAGGATTGTCGTAGAGATAGATCTGGCCCACCGAGAGATAATTGGCGGCGCGCCAGTAGGCGTCCATCTTGCGAAGCTCTTCGGGAGAAAGCGGCGCCCCTGTGTGGACGGATGAATGTGATGAATGCGGGACCTTCTCACTTATGGCGCTCATGAGCGGTCAACTCCTTTCGCGATAAGTGTGCTGCCCCCACGGAACAGTCTAGCACCCGTCAGCCGAAACAGACACTGACCGTCGAGGCATGCTGACGCTCGACACCGGTTCTGAGGCGCCGCGTGACGTCAACGGGTAAAGAACGATTGGGTCTGCCTAAAGGAGTCGCACAGTCTGGGGGCCAGCCTTGATTAGGGGGCCTGCAAGTCGAGGGCGTAAATTTCCTGGGTGCCGACATCGCGCAGCGTGAGCGGAGCATCGTCGGGGGCGACGCCTGACCACTGGCCGAACGTTCCGGCGGCTCGCCGCAGACCTTTCAGCGTCGCCACTTTCTGGATCGCACGATCGCTGATTCGGATGCGGAAGAACGCCGGTTCATCATTCCAACTCTCGAAGCAAACCGACTTTCCGTCGCGCGACCAGTCCGGAAAGGCCACGTTGACGCGCGCGAGCTCCGACCATTTCTGCGTGGTCGTGTCAAAGAGCATCAGCCGCTGCGAGTCTTCGCTCATCGCCACGATGTAGCGGCCGTCCGGCGACCAGCGCGCTGAAAACAGTCCTTCCGACCCAGGCAGGCGCGATACCTGATGCGTTTGCAAATCGAGCCGATGGATGGCCATCGTGGCCGAAGCGCCACCTTGCGATACGATCAGCGTTCCAAAGATCAGGGTATTTCCGTCCGGCGACCAGCTCGGGTCCGCGTCGTTCGATTGTCCGCTCGTCAGCTCCTGCACGGCTCCCCCGTCGGAACCAACCAGGCAAATCTTCCAGGACTGGCCGGGCGTCCGGCCCATGAAAGCGATCTCCCTTCCGCTCGGCGACCAGCGAGGCAGGCCGGCTTCCATGGGAGCGAAGGTAAGCTGCAGGCGCTCGCTGCCATCAACCTTGCTCCGCCACAGTGTCCCATTGGGAACGGAAGTGTACACGGCCCATTGCCCGTCCTTGGAAAAGGTCACGCCTTCGGCCGAGATTCCGGAAAGAAAGGGAAGATACTGCCGCATGTTCGCGTCGTATCGCACTAATTCGCCGCGCGGCTGGGAACCCAGGGCGAAGATCTTCTTCCCATCGGGGCTGGGCACCGGCGCGAGGAAGTTCATCGGCCCCGAGGTCAAATTCACTGGCGCTCGATCGAGCTTGTGAAGGAGGACGGACTTTTCACGAACCGCCCAGATCGCCGTCCGGCCTTCGCGCGTGGATTGGAAGACGAAATAACTCCCGTCTGGAGTCCAGTTGCCGCAACACTCGGCTGGCGGGCTGTTCCAGCCCGGAAGCAAGGGATGAAGATTGGTTGCGTCGGCGGAAACTTCCCAAAGCGCGAAGGAGCTGGTCTTTGGGTCATACAAGGTGAAGCGCAGCCGGCTGCCGTCGGGCGACCAGCGAAGCCACCAGGGCCTGCCGGACGTGGTCACGAGCTTGCGCGACTCGTTCCCGTCAGCTCTGGCCAGCATCAAATCCGGCCCGTTCGCATAGGCGATTTGGGTGCCGTCGGGCGACCAGGTCGCGTCGTGTCCCAGGAGGCCGCCGAGCCGGTGCGGCTCGCCGGCGGGAATGGGCAGGATCAAGAAGGGCGCTTCGGGCTCCGTGCCGACGGCGCCGGTTACGAGCAGCTCCGACCGGTTGGGGGAGATATCCCCAAACTGCGGAAACGGCAAAGGCGTCCGCAACGGGGCGGTCTCACCACCTGCCGCCGAAACCTGTGCGAGGCCGAACCCGCTCTCGGCCTGCTCCGTGAAATAGAGCCGCGGGCCGTCCGTCACTAGCGGCGACGGTAGTGGGCTGTTCGATGCACCTTTGATCCGGCCGTCGTGCGTCACCTGGGCGTAGCCGGAAACGCTTGGAGGTGGTAACGAAGGCCTGAGAAGGATGGCCGCCGCGATGATTACGGCCACCGCTGCCGCGACTGTGACGACCGGCCATGCCCGGCGCGGCCGTGCCTCGACCGGGGCCGGCAAGCGGCTTGCCAAAGTCGTGAGTGAGCTCGCGGTCCGCTCGAGTCCCACGTCGCGTTGCAACCGCTTGAGGTCAGCACGCAGTTCAGAGGCGTGCTGATATCGCACGCTGCGGTCTTTCTCAAGCGACTTGTTGATAATCTCTTCGAGCTGGGGAGGCAATTCGGGATTCAAGCGCAGCGGCGAGGTCGGCATGCGATTGAGGATCGCCTCGTGGATCACCGCAGTCGTGTTGCCGCCAAACGCCTGCATGCCGGTCGCCATCTCGTAAAGCACGGCGCCGAAGGAAAACAGGTCGGTGCGCTTATCGAGCGGCTCGCCGCGCGCCTGTTCAGGCGACATGTAAGTCACCGTGCCCAGAGCGAGGCCCGGACTGGTGAGCGGTTCCACGGCAAGCCCCTCGGTCGGCAGAACCGAGCCCTCCAGCGAGGAGGCGAACTGGCGCGCCTCCGGCTCCAGCTTGGCCAACCCGAAATCGAGGATCTTGGCTTGGCCGCGCGGGGTGATGAAAATGTTGGTCGGCTTGATGTCCCGGTGAATGATCCCTTTGGAGTGCGCGGCGTCCAGCCCATCGGCGATCTGTACCGCGAGATCAAGCAGTTCATCGACGGGCAACGGCCGAGGGCCGGGCTGGGTCGAGGGCGCATAGCCTTTCGGTCCGAGCGAAATGCGGTAGCGTAGCGTCTGGCCCTCGAGCAGCTCCATCGCCATGAAGGGTTGGCCGTTGTGCTGTCCGACCTCATAAATGGTGCAAATGTTGGGATGATTCAGCGTCGACGCCGCACGCGCTTCGCGCTGGAAGCGCTCCAGCCCCTGGCGATCGGCGGCCATTTGCTCGGAAAGGAACTTGAGAGCGACGAGGCGTCCCAGAGTGAGGTCCTCGGCCTTGTACACCACACCCATGCCGCCGCCGCCCAACTTTTCCAGAATGCGATAGTGGGAAACCGTCTTACCAATCATGAAAGAGCGATCCGCCTGCGAGGCTTTCATCTTAGGCTGCGATGCCGAAACGTGTCAATTGCGGATTGATTCAAAGGGCGGGTTAGACTGAAGCGCCATAGCGTCGCGATCGGTCTTAGTTGCGGGCTCTGGTGCTGGCTGAATCGCAGCCAGTACGCAGGCTCTAAGTTAATAGGAAAACGTCAAGATTTCTGGTAGTATCATCCATGCGGTAACGGCGCTTCGTGTACGCTGGAGTGCGCGGCCGCATGAGAGAGACTCTGCTGATGTTCAAGCTGGCCCGCGGTGTTCGCCATCCGAGACGACTCCTTGTCCGGCGCTCGATGTTTCGTCTCTCGGCGCGCCTGATTGGTGGATTCCTACCGCTTTGCCTGCTCGCACCGATCTTTCTCTGCGGCGCTGATGCCGTGACTCCACAGGATGCGTCATCGTGCTGCCGGACCATGAAGTTCGCTTGCCACCAGGGCGACGCCTACTCCGCCTGTTGCGAACGCCAAGTTCCTGCACCGGCTCGAGTTGCGGTCGTGACTCCGGTGCGGAAGGCGACGGGTTTGCAGCCGATGCAAGCAGCGAGCTTGCTTCCGGCCGCGCCGGTGACCAGGACGTTTTGCGGCTCGCATCGCACGTTCTCAGCGTCCGATGCCGGACCCGCCCCACCCGGCGACGTGCCCCTCTTCCTGCTCCATTCCATCCTTTTGATTTAGTCCATTCCGTCGACAACGGCGCGCGGGAGACTAGTCTTAAACAAGTCTCATCCGTCTCACGCGTCTCATTTTGGCCAAAAAACGCCCCGCAAAGGCCTTCTTTCGGGCATCTCCGGGCCAATTTGAACCGCGTGTGACGCGAGCCGCCTGCCCACGGATCCCGTCAGCAACGCAATCGCTCGCGGCGAGGACAGGCTCTTCGTCGCGGCATGGAGGATGTCATGAGGTGCGCATCAGCTCTCCGGCACTATAGGCTAGCTATCTGGTCTGTATTTTCCCTCGCCTGGATCGCGGCGTGTGCCTCGGGCGCCCGCGCGCCGAACGAATCGCCGCCGCTCAACTGGCAATCGCCCGCGCGCCTGCATCATGGATTCAAGAAAATCCCGGGAACCCTCGCCGTCGACAAGCAAGGCGTGCGATTCACACCTACCGAAGAGAAGGCGCACGCGCCGACCGAACGCTGGCCGTTCGTGGAGATTCAGACGTTCGACCTGCTCACGCCGCGCCGCCTGATCGTGACCGGATACGAGAACCGCGGCTGGCGGCGCCACGGTGACCGCCGGTTTCGCTTCGATCTCGCAACTCCTGTGCCGCCCGAAGTCGCAGCCACGCTCGCGCAGCACGTCGCCAAGCCCGCGCGCAACGGCGATCCGCTTCCCAATGCAACGGCCTTCGCCACACTGCCGGCGCGTCACCGCGCGCGGACTGGTGGCAGCAATGGGATGCTGCGATTCCGCGCCAACGGTATCGACTACGTGACTCGGACGCCGGGCGAAAGCCGCAGCTGGCGCTGGGCTGATGTTCAGACGCTGGCAAATCCCGATCCCTACCACCTGCGCGTCGCGGGCTTCCGTGAGACTTTCGAGTTCGCGCTCAAGAAGCCGCTGTCACGGCAGCTTTTCGACCGGCTCTGGGATTACGTCTACGCGCATGACTTGCACGTTGCGCCAACCAGCGAGGCGACAGGAGGAATGCAGCCATGAATACAGGTCAAAAGGCGAGGAGCAAAACGCAAACGTCAAAGCTCAGAGCGAGAGGCGCAGCGCCGATTTTGGCGCTCGCACTCCTCGCGGGACCCGCGTCCGCTCAGCAGCCAAAGACTCCGCCGGCCGGCGACTTGATGCAGGGCGAACTCATGCCGCCGCGCCCCGAGTCGGTGACTCCGCTGGCGAAGCTCATCGAGGAGGCCGAGCGCGCCAACCCGCAGATACTCGCCGCGCGCCACGGGTGGAAGGCCGCGACCCAGGTGCCGACGCAGGTCGCGACGCCGCCGGACCCTCAGGTGGTCGTGCAGCAACTGAACGTCGGTAGCCCGCGTCCTTTCGCCGGATTCACGAACAGCGACTTCGCCTACCTCGGCTTCGGCATCTCGCAGGATCTGCCGTATCCCGGCAAGCTGCGGCTGCGCGGCGAAATCGCCCAGCGTGATGCGGCCTCGACCCGGGAGCGCTACGATGCCGTGCGGCGGGCGGTGATCGCCCAACTGAAAACCGCTTACTTCCATCTGGCTTATCTGCAACAGACTCTCACGGTCCTCGAGCGCGACGACAAGCTGCTCGAGCAGATGGAAAGGATCGCCGAGGCGCGCTACCGGGTGGGACAAGGCAGCGAGCAGGACGTCCTCAAGGCCCAGCTCGAGCGGACGCGACTGGTCCGCGAGCTCGCCATGCACCACCAGGAGATGTGGAGCGCCGAGGCTCAGCTCAAGCAGCTCTTGAACCGCCCGCCCGACTCTCCCGACATCGGCACCGAAGCGCTTAGCGAGACCTCGCTCCCCTACAGCTCCGACGAGCTGCTCGAGCGCGTCCGCGCTGCGAATCCCGAGGTGGGCGCCGAGTTCGAGATGGTGCGGCGTCAGGGCCTGCAAGTAGAACTGGCGCGCAAGGACGCTTATCCCGACTTCAACGTGCAGTACATGTGGCAGCACACCGCCGAGCAGTTTCGCGATTACCACATGCTTACTTTTGGCATCCGGATTCCAATCTATCGTAGCCGCAAACAGCAGCCAGAGGTGGCGCAGGCGGCGGAAGAGTTGAACCGCTCGCGTCGCGAGTACGAGGCGGCGGTCCAGCAGGCATATTTCGACGTGCGCGATCAGTTTCTCACGGCACAAACTTCCGAAGAATTGTTGAAGATTTATCGCGAAGGATTGATTCCGCAGGCGACGGCGACGTTTCAAGCAGGACTCGCCGCCTATCAGTCCAACCGCCAGGACTTTGAGACGCTGCTCGCGTCGTTTCTCGATGTGCTCAACTTCGACGAAGAGTACTGGCGTACGCTCGCCGACCACGAGACGGCGCTGGCGCGGCTCGAACAGTTGACGGGAATAACCGTTCAAGGAAGGATGCCATGAAGAACTATCGACCGGCGTTTCTCATTGCTCTCGCCATCAACATCGCGCTGGCAGCGGGACTGGCGGCGCTATGGTGGCGCGGGCGCGCCGCTCGTCCCGCGACTCGACCGTCCAAGGCCGCGATGATCGAAGCCGAACCCACCGGTAGCGGTACGCCGGCACCGGCCAGTCCGCCGCCGAACGCCGAAGCGGCGCTCGTTCCTGTCCAGCTCACGCCCGAGCGCATGCAAAGCATCGGTGTGAAGACCGGTACGGTCGGGGTCAAGTCTGTCCGCGACGAGATCCGCGTCACCGGCAACGTGGAGTCCGACGAAACGCGCCTCGCCTACGTCCAAGTGAGGTTTCCTGGCTGGATTCAGAAGGTCTTTGCCGACTCCACTTATCTGTACATCCGAAAGGGCCAGCCGCTGTTCACCATCTACAGTCCCGATCTGGTCACCACCGAGCAGGAGTATCTGCTGGCGAAACGCAATGGCGAGGCGCTCGCGGCGAGCACGGTGCCGGGCGTGGCGGCGGGAGCGGTCTCACTCGTCAACGCCGCCGCGGAACGATTAAAGCAGTGGCAAGTGCCGGCGCGGGAGATCGCCCAGCTCGAGCGCACGGGCGAGGTGCGTCACGACCTCGAAATCGATTCGCCCGTTTCGGGCTATATCACGGAGCGCAACGCGCTGCCCAACCTCTACGTGCAGCCGGAGACGCGGCTCTACACCGTCGCCGATCTCTCGACCGTTTGGGTGTACGCGGCGGTATTTCAGAACGACATCGGGCGGATCAAGGCCGGCGATTCCGCCATCGTCACCGTGGACGCCTACCCCGGCCGCAGCTTCAGCGGACGAGTGGATACCGTCTGGCCGCAGGTGGACATGGCGACGCGTACGGTACGGGTCCGCCTGGTGTTTTCGAATCCTAGCTTGACGCTCAAGCCGGGGATGTTCGTCAACGTGCGCCTGGAGATTCCCATGGGACGCCAACTGGTGATCCCGGCGACCGGAGTCTTTCAGTCAGGGACGCGCGAGATCGTCTTCGTCGACCGCGGTGGCGGGACTCTCGAGCCGCGCGAAGTCACTCTGGGTCCGCGCGTGGTCGACGAGTTCATCGTGCTCAAAGGCGTGAAAGCGGGAGAACGCATCGTGACATCGGCCAACTTCCTCATTGATTCCGAAAGCCAGCTTCAGGCAGCGATGGGCGCGTTCGCTCCGCCGCCACCGGGCGCGGGCGCCGCAGCCGCCATGTCGACAGGCGCGCCCCAAGCCACGGTCGATCTCTCGACTGATCCGTCACCGTTGCGCAAGGGCGAGAACACGTTTCGCGTCAAGCTGACCGGTGCGGACGGGGCGCCCGTCACCGGCGCCGAGGTCACCGTGACGCTCTTCATGCCCGCCATGCCCGCGATGGGGATGTCGGCGATGAGCGCTAAGGTTACGCTCGGTGACAAGGGCGCCGGTTTGTACGAGGGAAAAGGAACGCTCCAAACCGGTGGAACGTGGCAAGTGACCATCGTTGCCCAGCGCAACGGTCAGACCCTCGCCCGGAAGCAGTTGAGCCTGACGGCGGAAGGGGGAATGTAACGTGATTACGCGCTGGATCGATTGGTGCGCACGCAACCGCTTCCTCGTGTTCACGGGGACGTTGGCGCTGGTCCTCACTGGCATCTGGGCCCTGCGACGCATCCCGCTAGACGCGCTGCCTGACATTTCAGACGTCCAGGTGGTGATCCGCACCGAGTGGATGGGCGAGCCGCCCAGCATCATCGAGGATCAAGTCACCTATCCCATCGTCACCACGCTGCTCGCGGCGCCGCGCGTCAAGGCGGTGCGGGCGCAAACCATGTTCGGCGACTCCTACGTCTATGTGGTCTTCGAGGACGGCACCGACCTTTACTGGGCGCGCTCGCGCGTGCTCGAATACCTACAGCAGATCGGAGGGCGTCTGCCCGCGGCGGCACACCCGGTCATCGGCCCCGATGCCACCGGAGCGGGCTGGGTTTACGAATACCTGGTCATCGACAAGACGCACCAGCACAGCCTTGCCGAACTCCGCAGTCTTCAGGACTGGTACCTGCGCTACCAACTCGAGACTGTGCCGGGCGTCGCCGAAGTGGCGACCATCGGCGGCTTCGTCCGCCAGTATCAGGTGAAGCTCGATCCCGACCGGCTGCGCGCCTATCACATCCCGCTCTCGACCGTTATCGAGCGGGTGCGCGCCAGCAGCAACGAAGTGGGCGGTCGGCTGCTCGAGATGGGCGGCGCCGAGTACATGGTCCGCGGACTCGGCTATCTGCGCTCGCTCGACGATCTCGAAAACGTCCCCGTCGCCACCCAGAACGGGACGCCAGTGCTTGTCCGCGACCTCGGCAGCGTCGCTTTCGGTCCGGACATTCGCGAAGGCGTAGCGGAGTGGAATGGCGAGGGCGAGGCGGTAGGCGGCATCATCGTGATGCGCGACGGCATGAACGCGTTGAAAGTGATCGACGGCGTGAAGGCGAAGCTCGCGGGAATCAAGCCTGCGCTGCCTGCCGGCGTCGACGTGGTGGCGGGTTACGACCGTTCGGGCCTGATTCATTCCTCGATTGAGACGCTGGAGCGCGACCTGCTGCTCGAGGCGCTGATCGTCAGCCTGGTGACGCTGGCGTTCCTTTTCCACTTCCGCTCGGCGCTGATTCCCATCCTCAGCCTGCCCATCGCGGTGTTGGCGTCGTTCATTCCCATGTATCTCTTGAATGTCAGCTCCAACATCATGTCGTTGGGCGGCCTGGCGCTGGCGATCGGCGTGCTCGTCGACGCCAGCATCGTCATGGTCGAGAACGGCTACCGCCATCTCTCGGAACACCCGTCGCTCGCCTCCCTGACCTCGCGCCAGCGCGCGCGGGTTCTGCTCGATTCGGCGAAGCAGGTGGGGCCGCCCATTTTCTTCTCGCTGGTCATCATCGTGGTGTCGTTCCTGCCGGTATTCCTGCTGGAAGCGCAGGAAGGACGCATGTTTCGCCCGCTCGCCTGGACCAAGACGCTTGCCGTGGGCTTCTCGTCGCTACTCGCCATCACGCTGGTACCCGTGCTGATGCCGATGTTTATCCGGGGACATCTGCGGCCGGAGTCCGAGAATCCCTTCTCGCGCGTGAGTCAGGCCGTCTATCGTCCTGTGCTGCGGCTCTGCCTGCGCTTCCCGAAAACCGTGCTCATCCTCAACGTGGCGTTCCTGGCGCTCACTTTGCCGCTGGCGCTGAAGCTCGGCAGCCAGTTCATGCCACCGCTCTACGAAGGCTCCTCGCTCTACATGCCGACGGCGCTCCCCGGCATCTCCATTACCCAGGCCTCGCAACTCCTGCAGGAACAGGACCGCATCATTCGCTCGTTTCCCGAGGTCGCGAGTGTCTTCGGGTCCGTAGGACGGTCCGACAGTGCCACCGACAACGCGCCGCTCGACATGTACGACACAACCATCATGCTGAAGCCGCGCGACCAATGGCGCTCCGGCTTGACCTACGAGAAGCTGATTCGCGAGATGGACGCCAAGCTCCAGTTTCCCGGACTCACCAACACCTGGACCATGCCGGTCGAGAACCGGCTCGACATGGAGCTGACCGGTATCAAGACGCCGGTGGGGCTGAAGGTCCAGGGGCCCGGCATCGAGGGAGTCCAGCAGGCGGGCGCGCGAGTCCAGCAGATTCTGGCCACGCTGCCGGAGGTGAGGTCGATCTTCGCCGAGCGGGTGTCGGAGGGCTTCTACGTTAATGTAGAAGCGAATCGGGCCGAAGCGGCGCGCTACGGACTGACCGTCGGGGACGTGCAGGAGGCCGTTTCCTCCGGCATCGGCGGCGAGAACATCGCCGAGAACGTGGAAGGCCGCGAGCGCTATCCTATCAGCGTGCGCTATAACCGCGACTTTCGCGATAACGTCGAAGCCTTGCGGCGGGTGTTGATTTCGACTCCCGCCGGGGCGGAGATTCCCCTCGCCGAAGTGGCGTCGATTTCCTTTTCGCGTGGGCCGGCGATGATCCGCGACGAGGATGCGGCGCTCACCGGTTACGTTTATCTCGATCTGAACACCAAGGACTACGGCGGCTTCGTCAGCAAGGCGGACCGGCTACTGCACGAAAAGCTGACGCTGCCCGCAGGCTACAGCTTCAAGTGGTCGGGCGAGTACGAGTTCGAGCTGCGCGCCAAACAGCGGCTGAAGCTCATCCTGCCCGTGGTCTTCGTAGTCATCTTCCTGCTGCTTTACACCACCTTCCATTCGGTGACTGAGGCGGTGGTGCTGATCTTTCCCACGTTTTATGCGCTGACGGGCGGGCTGATCCTGCAGTGGCTGCTCGGATACAACTTCAGCGTCGCCGTCTGGGTGGGATACATCGCGCTCTTCGGCATCGCGGTCGAGACCGGAGTGGTGATGGTGGTGTATCTGCACGAAGCGCTCGACCGGCGGATCGCTGCGGATGCGCCGCTTTCGAAGGCGGTCATCGAAGAAGCGGCGGTCGAAGGCGCCGTCCAGCGTCTGCGTCCCAAGCTCATGACGGTGACCGCAGTGCTCGCGAGCCTGATGCCGATTCTTTGGGAGTCGGGCATCGGCTCGGACGTCATGAAACCCATCGCCGCGCCTATCGTCGGCGGCATGATTACCTCGACCATCCACGTCCTGATCCTCGTGCCCGTGTTCTTCGTGATGATCAAGGAGCGAGCGCGCAAGCGCGGTACGCTGCGCCGGTCAATAGAGCAGAACGAAAGCGTTTGAGAAGCTGAAGTCGGGAGTGCCGTGAAGTACTTAAGACCAAGGCTTTGGCTGTTGCCCGGACGAACTCGTTCACCGCAACCGGAGATACTCGTCGACACTGAATCCGGCGTCCTTGAGAATGCGGACGCGAGGCCGCGACCTAAAGCACAGCCCGTGTGAACGGGGATGGTGACCGACACGTTCCGTTTTGGGTGCCACAACGTAAGGTGAACTGCCTGACTGGCGGTCGTCCACAAAGCCCTGCGCCCTCAAGAAGCTCACCAGCTCCCGTGCCGTCACCTGCGGCATGCGGCTCATTCGGGAACTGCCACCGTCAGTTCCTCGACGTGTACCAGGCGGTCGTCCTGTGGAAGGGGCTGAGCGTGGGCAAGCATAGAGTTGAGGTGCTGTTCAGTGGCCTCCCGGATATTGCGCTTGGCCTCCTCGATCGATTTGCCGTTTGAAAAGCAGCCAGGGACGTTTGGCGTGTAAGCGAAATACCCTTCGTCCTCCGGTTCCCTCTCGATGACGATCTGAAACGAGTAGTACTTCATCGTCGCCCTCCGAGCCCAGTCGGCCGATCCCGCACGACCACATTTCTCTCGACCTGTAGTCTCTCCTTCTTTCGGGCTCCTGCCCGTCAGTAAGATACACCTCGCCGCCTTAGCCTGCAATGCGCCTGACTTAGGAAAAACCCGCCACTCTTGAATCCGCAAAAGCGGTACAATACCCGCCCTTACGAACCCTTCGGAGGATGATGCCCATGCCGACTTCGCGCCGCGAATTTCTTGCCGGATCGCTCGCCACACTCGGAGCCTCGCTCGATGCGCGCGGCTTTTTCGCGACAGTTCCATCTGAGAAGAGCCTTTCCTCTTGGGACGCCCAGGCGCGGGCGCTTGTCGCACAGTTGACGCTCGACGAGAAAGTCGGCCAGATGACGCAGCCCGACCAGATGTATCTGGAGGACCTCGACGACCTCCAGAAGTATCACCTCGGGTCGCTCCTGAACGGCGGAGACTCCGACCCAAAGTCAGGGAACGACCTCGAGTCCTGGACGAATCTCTACGATCACTTCCAGTCGCGCGCCATGGAAACCAAGCCGCGCATTCCGCTGCTCTACGGCGTCGACGCGGTGCATGGTCACAGCAACCTGCTGGGTGCGACGATTTTCCCGCACAACATCGGACTCGGCTGCACGCGCAACGCCGAACTGGTGGAGAAGATGGAACGCGTCACCGCCGAAGAAGTGCGCGCCTCGGGCATCCACTGGGCCTTCGCGCCCTGCGTCACGGTGCCGCAGGATATCCGCTGGGGGCGCATCTACGAAGGGTTCAGCGAGTCGCCCGACGTGGTGAAGGTGCTGGGCGAGGCGGCGACGCGCGGACTACAGGGCTCCGGACTCGGCGATCCCCTGGGCGTGCTCGCCTGCGCCAAACACTACGCCGGCGACGGCGGCACGCTGCTCGGCACCGGCTTGAAGCTGCAACACGGCCCGGGAAACGGGCTTGATCAGGGCGATACTCGTCTCGACGACGCCACCTTCCGCCGCCTCCACCTGCCGGGTTATCTCACCGCCATCGCGGCCGGTGTGGGAACCATCATGCCGTCGTACAACAGTTGGAACGGCGTGAAGTGCTCGGCGAGCCACGTCATGCTGACGGAAATCCTCAAGGAAGAACTTGGATTCCAGGGATTCCTCATTTCCGACTACGCCGCGCAAAAAGAGCTGCCCGGGAACTACGCGCAGCAGATTGAGACTACCATCAACGCCGGGATGGACATGGTGATGGTGCCCGACAACTACCGCGTGTTCATCCGCCTGCTCAAGGAACTGGCAACCTCGGGACGCGTGCCGATGTCGCGCATCGACGACGCCGTCACGCGCATCTTGCGCGTCAAGTTCGCGATGGGTCTGATGGACGCGAGCCGTTCGCCGCTCGCCGACCGCAGCCTCCAGCGGACGTTCGGCTCGGCAGAACATCGCGTCGTGGCGCGCCAGTGCGTCCGCGAATCGCTGGTGCTCATCAAGAACGAGCGCGCGATACTTCCGCTCGCGAAAGGCAAGCGTATTCACCTCGCGGGCAAGACCGCCGACGACATCGGCAATCAGTGCGGCGGATGGACCATCAAGTGGCAAGGCGAAAGCGGCAACGTGACGACCGGCGGCACGACCATTCTCGCCGCGCTGCGCAAAGCCGCCGGCGAAGCGATGGTCACCTTCTCGCGCGACGGCAGCGGCGCTCAGGGCGCCTCGGTCGGAGTCGCGGTGATCGGTGAGACGCCTTACGCCGAGATGATGGGGGATCGTACGGAGCTGAATCTCGCGGCCGAGGACCTCGCGGTCATCGACAACTTCAACCACGCGGGCATCCCAGTCGTTGTGGTCCTCGTCTCCGGACGTCCGCTGGCTATCGACGAGTTGCTGCCTAAGGTCGACGCGCTAGTGGCTGCATGGCTGCCCGGCACCGAAGGCAACGGCGTCGCCGACATACTGTATGGTCAGACGAAGCCCTCAGGCAAGCTGTCGTTCACCTGGCCGCGCGGCAGTTCCACCAGTTTTCATCGCGGCGACTCGGGCTACCAGACGCTTTTCCCCTTTGGCTACGGGCTGAGCTACTGAGCACCGAGGCTCAGAGTCAGCGGCGCTTCTGCCAAGAGTCGAGGACGGCGCGAATTGATTCCGTCACTGGCGCTCCGCCCACGCCATGCCGTCCGGACCCTTCCCGGTCGCAATGTGGTCTGTGACCTCGAGTGTCTTCAGGTCGATGACCGCAACTTGATTCTCGCCCGCAACGGCTACGTAGGCGCGCGAGCCGTCAGGCGTCATCAGGATTCCCTCCGGACTCGCGCCCGGCTTCAGACGCTTCACCACCCGGCGCGTGGCCGCATCCAGGATCAGCAATTCGCCGCCGCCCATGTCCGAGATGAACACCCGCTTACCGTCCGGCGTGAACTTCAGGCGGTTCGAGCGGCGCGTTCCGAGGCTGAGCGTCTGCGTCACTTTCTTCGCGGCAACGTCGATGATGGAGACGCCGCCATCGCGTGAGTGCGCCGCCCACAACTCCTTGCCGTCTGGCGACAGGTCGAATCCCTCGGGACCTTTGCCCACCGGGACCACCGTTTCGTTCCAGTCAAGCGGGCTCGGCGCGCGCTCGATGATCGTCATGCTATCGGAACCAATATTCGAAGTGAAAATCGTGTTCCGGTCTTTGCTGAGAAGGATCATGTGGGTGGTGTTCTGTCCTGTGCCGAGCAGCCAGTCGACTTGGTTGGTCGCCGGGTCATAACGTCCAATGAGCTTGCTCGCCTCCGCCGTGAAGTAGACCTTGCCGTCGGCATAGGTGAGGCCGTGCGGACGGCCCATCGGGCTCAGGTCAACGCGATGAGTCTCCTTCTGCGCCACGAGATCGATCACGGAAATCGTGTGACCCGGCTGGCGCGATCCGTAATTGCTGACAAACGCCAGCTTGCCGTCGGAGGACGTCGTCACTTCATGAGGCGCCTCGCCGACCGGTATGCGCGCCACCACGGTTCGTGCGGCCGGATCAACAATCGCCAGCGCGTTCTCTTCCTTATTCAAGACGAGTAGCGCGGGCGAGGGAGTTTCCGCGGCGAGCGCTCCCGCCACACACACCAATCCGAGCACAATGACTCCGAATATCCGTCTCATGGGCCCTCCTCGCGGGCGCGAATCCATCGCGGTCGAGCGAATATGGTTAGGTTAAACCTGCGCGAAGCGAGAGTATAGCACCGGCAACTGGTGTGGTTACCGTGCGAGGAAATGGGTGCGGCCCGCCCGCTTCGCGATCGAGCGCCTCGCTCTCGCTCTTAGCGAAGACCCGCGTCAGCAGCGTCAATCTCGCGAGGACATCGCCGATGACGGCATGACGTCCATGGTGATGCCCGACGGCATCCCCTCCGACCGGTAGACCCGCTCGGTCGCTTTCTGAAAGTCGGATGGCCGCGCTTGATCAATGTGCATGAACTTCTGCGGATTGCGGTCCACCAGCGGAAACCAGGAACTCTGCACCTGTACCATGACGCGATGCCCGCGCCCGAAGGTGTGGAAAACCGCAGGAAGCTGGAACTCCACTTTGTCACGCTTGCCGGGCTCGAAGGGCACGGGATTCGAGAAGCTCTTGCGGAATTTCCCGCGAAAGGGTTCGCCGCGGACAAGCTGCTGGTATCCGCCCATCCGCACACCTCGTGGGTTCGGGTCAGGGTCGGGATAGTTCCCGGGATAAACGTCGATGAGCTTGACGATCCAATCGGAGTCCGTACCCGTGGTCGAGACGTAGAGCGCCGCGGTCAGGGGACCAGCGACGGTCAGAGCTTCGTCGAGGGGCTCGGTCTGGTAAACCAGCACGTCAGTACGGCGGGCGGCGAACCGCTGATCGGCAGTCATGTATTCGTAGGTCATCTGCGTGCTGGTCCAAGAGATGTGCGGAACCGGCTTGGTCGGGTCGCTGACGTACTCGTCAAATGCTTCGCCGGAAGCCGACGGGCGCTCGGAAGAAAGCTTGCCCGCACTCTGGAAGTAAAACGTCTTCTTCACAACGTTCTGGGGCGGCCAAGTTTCGAGCTGGTGCCACTCGTTGTGCCCGGTTTCGAAGACGTAGGCGCCGGGAAGTTTTTCTGCTCCTTCGTCTTTCAGGAAGTGCTGGAAGAACGGAAACTCGATGTGCTCCCGGAAGTAATCGCCGGTCTTCTGGCCGAAGTGCACGTCGCCCAGATGCTCGCCCGCGTCATAGTTCCACTGGCCGTGCGACCAGGGCCCCTCGACGAGAATGTCCACCGTGCCGGGACTCTGGGCCTTGATCGCTTCATAGGTGTGTTGCGGCCCGTAAACGTCCTCGGCGTCAAACCAGCCGCCCACCGTCATGACGGCGGCCTTGACGTCCTTCAGGTACGGAAGCGGGTCGCGCGCCTTCCAATAGTCCGAGTAGGTATCGTGCGAGATCAGCTCCTGCCAGTATTCGATCTGACCCTTGAAAAACTCCCGGTCGGCATTACCTAGCGGCCCCATGTGCAGAAAGAAATCGTAGCCATCCGGCGTGCCGTAATCGAAGCGCGGTCCTGGTATTTCGTTCGGGCCCGGCTGGGGACGTCCAAAGCCGGAAAGGAAGCTGAACGCGTGAGCCAGAAAGAGCGCGCCATTGTGGCGCCAGTCGTCGCCGAGGAACCACTCGGTGACCGGAGCTTGCGGCGAAACGGCCTTCAGCGCCGGATGTCCACTCAAGGCCGCCATGGTAGCGTAGAAGCCGGGATAGGACGTGCCCGAAATGCCGACGCGGCCGTTGTGGTTCGGGATGGTTTTCAAAAGGAACTCGATCGTGTCGTAGGCGTCGCTCGCCTCGTCTACATCGTTCGGGCCGCTCTTATGGGGATTGAACGGGCGGACGTGCTCGAACTTCCCTTCCGATTTGCCGCGTCCGCGCACGTCGCAATAGGCGAAGATGTAACCATCGCGGACGAAAAACTCCGAGGGGCCGAGCGAGCCGCGATAGTCGTCGACACCGTAAGGCGCGACCGTATAAGGCGTGCGCATCATCCAGATGGGATACCGCTTCGAGGCGTTTTTGGGCGCGTAGACAGCGATGAAGAGGTGGACGCCGTCGCGCATCGGCGCCAGATATTCACTCTTCGTATAATTCGCCTTGATGTATTCGCGGAGTTCTTCGGCCTTGCGACGCTGCTCGTCAATGGTCTGGCGATCCTGGGCAGCAAGAGGAGCCGAGAATACAAAAACCAGTACTGCGAGAACGCCAAACCGCTTGCGCATTTTCATCATGTCCACATCTCCATGCAGTCAAAGGATAATCTGATTCGGGAATCGTAGGCGGGCGGAGAGTCTATCACCGTGATTCCAGGCGGGCAAGTGGGCCGTAAGTTTGGTAGTGTCCGGTTTTTGGCAACCGGACACTACCTTTAGGTCCACTAGTTTCCGCTGGCGACCGACAGGTCTTGTCTGTAACAAACAGGCTTGAGGAGAAGCAGCCCAACCCTCTAGGGTCGGCCGCCGCCTCGACCAGTCCGAGACGACGTAGCCGGGGTTGGTTGTTCGGCAACCACTCGCCCGTGTCCTTTTGGATCGAGCGCTATGGTCAGCCGAATCTGTCCAGGATTGTTGGCAGGCACGTGCCAGGACGCGAACGTTTCCTTGCCGCCAAAGTAGTACATCCACTGGAACGTGTAGGCATAGCCCCTTCGCAGCACAGTGTAGAAGGTAGCGTCGTTGCCGTTCTGGGTGATATGTGGAGCGCGCTCCACCGAGTCTGCGCTCGACTGGTCGCACTTGATGCGCAGATCGGGCAGCCGCCCCTTGGGAAAGGGGTTGCCTTGCGGGAACTGAAATTGGCCGGCCACCTCGATGTAATCGGCGGGAACGGGCTGCATCGGCGTTCCGCCGCCCAGTTGCCGCAGCATGGCCATGTTTTCGGCCGACTGGCGCATCGTGTGAAACCAAGCCGAACTGGCGACATAACCTCCGTACACCCCATTGGACGACGATTGCCCAGCGACCGAGCCACAGACGGCGATCACCAGTCCGACGTAAAGCAACATTCTTTTCATATAACCTCCTGATTCGGATTTGCGACAAAGCTGTACATCGAGCTTCTCAGCGGAGCGATTTGGTGTGCGAACAACAAGCCCTGGCCTCACTTCGAAGCGCAGCCGGGTTGAGCATACTTGGGAACGTTCGGCTTGCACGGTTGGGCAGTCCGCGCTGGGGCGGAAGTGGAACCGGAGCTGCTTCCGCGCTGAGGACTGCTCTTGGCCTGCGCGCTTGCAGATGGCGCTCGAGCGATCTGTTGCCGGGGTGCGACTGACTGGGCAGTAGGCTGCTGTTGGCCACCGGCACAGCCTGGCTGCGCATACATCGGGATACCGGGGTTGCATCCGCCGAGCGCGGGCGCGGGTGCTGGACCCGGCCCCGGCGCCGGCGTGGGCGTCACGCTGGTATTGCCGCCGGCACAACCCGGCTGCGCGTACATCGGGACACCGGGATTGCATCCGCCCGCCGCGGGCGCTGGACTCGGCCCCGGCAGCGCAGGTGACGGACTTGGCCCGGGCGCCGGCGTGGGCGTCACGCTGGTATTGCCGCCAGCACAGCCTGGCTGCGCGTACATCGGGACACCGGGATTGCATCCGCCCGCCGCGGGCGCTGGACTCGGCCCCGGCAGCGCAGGTGACGGACTCGGCCCGGGCGCCGGCACGGGCGGGTTAACTGGAACCGGCGGGTTGACGATGGGTGTTGGGGTGACGCTCTGCGAGGATACCCTAAATGTAGCTTGGACCCGAGACGTCATTCCGTCCATTACCAGGACAGTGTGGGCGCCGGGCGCTGCCCCAATCGGAACCTGGATAATCAGTCCGCTGAAGAGTCCTTGTGCGTCCGTGCGCATCAGCAACTGCTGGGGCTCAATCTTGTTGCCATCCCATTCGACCCACAAAACAGCATTGCTCGAAAAGCCCGAGCCGCTGATCGTGGAGTACGATTGCGGCGGTCCGCTTGAGGGCTGAAGCACAAGACCGGGCTTATTGCTAGGGGAGGGATTGACGACGGGGAGCACGTTAAATGTCGCGGCTGCTTGGATGATTCCGTCCGACACCGTCACGTTGTAGGATCCAGCGGTGATCCCGGCCGGAATCTGCACGTCGAGGTGCAGCGTGCCAGACGCACAGTCCTGCACGACGCAGAGATCAGTGGCGGGCACGTCCTGGCTACCCCCGTCGGGGCCTTGCATCACGACGGTCTTCTGATTCCCCTGCCAGTTGGATCCCAGAATTGCAACGTTGACCCCCGGGATGCCACTGTTCGGCTGCAGTTGGATGCTGGCAGGGACGTGGTTGCCTTGCACCGTAATGTCGGTCTGCGCTTGGTTGCCCGATGCGTCGGTCACCACGATTCGATGAGTACCGTCGCTGAAGCTCAGCGGGACCGCCACTTGCTTGTCCAGGCTCCCTTGCCCGTCCGTATAGTCGGACCAGAGTGAAACCCTGACATTGTCCAACATGATGGTGACTTGCGTGTTTCCAGTGAACCCGCTGATATGCAACGTCAGCGTCTTACCTTGAGCCACTTGTGCGGGATCAGCGACCGCATGCGGCGGACTGCTATTCTGAGCATCGACGAGTACGGGGCAGGTCGAAACAGCCAGGGCGGTCGCGGTAACTAAGAAGACCAGCGAGCGCGCGGCAGACGTGGGGTGGAAGAACCGTCTTATGGTCATTGTTCATCTCCATTCGTTGGCTTGGACGACACCGTATCGCCGACACTCACACCATCCAGACCGAGACGCGGCCATTCGGGGACGCGGCCAGGCGGGGTGCTGGCACCCTCAATCGGCGACAGAGGGCCCGCTTCCCGTACGTAATTCGACTGTCGGGAGGTGGAACTTTAGAGGTTTCTGAGCGGCGGCGGATGCCGATGACCGCGAAGTAATGCTATTCTGCCCACAGGAGGGCTGAGGTGAACTTCCCAAACTTGAAGTGGACGTTGGCATCATCGGCTGTGACATTGCTGGCAGTCTTGGTACTGCTGGCCTCTATGCTGGGCACCGGTTCACTCTACGAAGCTAAATCCGGCCGGCCCTCGGCTGGCGATCTCGCGGGCTTTTCCGCCCTGGCGCCTATTGACGTACACGCGCACCTTTACAAGGACGATCCGGCATTTGGCGACCTCATGCAGCGCCTGAATCTGCGCATCCTCGACATTTGCGTGATTGACGATCGCGATCCCTTCTTCAAGGGACTGGAACCGCAGCGTAGCGACGTGCTCAAGGTTGTCCACAGCACGGGAAAGCGCGCGGTTCTTTGTACGACCTTCAGCCCCTACGGTTTCGAGGAGCCGGGGTTCAGCCAGCACGCCATTAAGCAGCTCGATGCGGACTTCACGGCGGGAGCTATCGCGGTGAAGATTTACAAGGTCATGGGTATGGAGATGAAATCGAAAGCGGGGAAGTATGTGATGCCTGACGATCCCGCCTTCGAGCCCATCTATAAGGATATTGCCGTCCACCATCGGACGCTGGTGGCGCACATCGCGGAGCCCGACTCATGCTGGCAGCCGCCCAATCCCGCCAGCCCCGACTACGAATACTACCAGCAGCACCCGCAGGAGTATGCCTACGCGCATCCCGATTGGCCTTCGAAGGCTGCCATTCTCGCGGCTCGAGACCATCTCCTTGCGAAGAATCCCACGCTGCGAGTGATTGGTGCACACCTGGGCAGCATGGAAGCAGAAGTGAACCAGATGGCCGAGCGCTTTGACCGTTATCCAAATTTCGCGGTCGACACCGCCGCGCGCGTCCCCTATTTCATGCTGCAGCCTCGGGACAAGGTGCGGGCCTTCCTGATCAAGTACCAAGACCGCATTCTTTACGGGACCGACCTGGTCGTCATGCCCAACGACAACACCGAAAAGGCGCTCGCGGAGTGGAATAGCACCTACGAACGCGATTGGAAATTCTTCTCGAGTGACCAGACCGTCGAGTATCGAGGTCACGCTTACCGGGGTCTCGCGCTTCCAAATCCTGTTCTGCGCAAGATTTTCCATGACAATGCAGTCCACTGGCTGCCGGGGATAATAGGGAATAACAGGACCGTCGAACGCGTTGCGCAAGGCGACTCTGGGTTGCAGCAATCCGTCCGGCTGAGATGCGAAGCAATCCCACCTACATTTGAAGCGGACCGCTCTCATCATCTTCTGCTTAGCGGCTGCCTTCTGCCGGCGACGCCATTGCTTTTCTGACCACGAGCAGTTGGCCTTCGCGACAAGCCGACGGACGACTCAAACTGCAGGCTGCCCCTCTCCCATTGCGGGAGAGAGCCGGTCCTGAGCGGAGCGAAGGAGTGGCGCGCAGCGCCGGGTGAGGAGTGGATGTGTCACTCTATTAAATTTCGATAACACTCAATAGGTTTCCCCCGGAAAAAGCGATTGATTGGGACCGCCTAAGGGCGTTTCGCGATTGGGCTGATCTGGCGCTCACTTTCAGAGACCACAGACTCCACGGGGTCTTTTGTTTCTTTGTCTGCCTCGGCTTTGGTCTTCCGGAACGCTTGGTAGGCCTTTTGGGATTCCGCTTCCATGCCCAATCGGTGGTAGACCCAGCCGAGCTGATAGTAGGCGGCCGGGAAGCCGGGACGCAGGCGAACCGCCGCCTCAAGTTCGGTCCGGGCGGCTTCATAATCACCCTTATCCCTCAGCAGCCGGCCGAGATTGAAACGGGTAAGAGCGTAAGAGGGATCCAGATTCTTGGCGGTCTGAAGCTCGAACAATGCGGAAGGATTATCCGACATGCGGCTCAACAAGATCCCATAATAGAGGTGGTAAAAGGGATTCTTGGGCTGCGTGGCAATCGCCTTTTCAAGTTCCCCTCTCGCAGCCGGCAGCCGGAAATGGATCATGTCGATAATGCCGAGCATGAATTCCGCCCGCGCAAAGCTGGGATCGAGTTCAAGGGTTTCCTGAAAGTGCTTGGTCGATCTTGGGTATTCGCCGGCAATGAAGAAACTCATTCCGAGGGAATAGAACGTCTCCGGCGACCGCGGCTGGAGCCGATCGGCAAGGAGAAAAGACCGAATGGCAGAGACCTGGTCGCCGGCATTCTGATAAATGCGCCCCTCAGTCATCCGATAACGATGTTGTTTGGGGTCCGCCTGAATGGCGCCCTCGATCGCTTTTAGCGCCTCATCCTTCCGATGGAGCAACAGCAAACCTCGGGCCTCTAAATCAAGGTAGTCTGGATTGCCGTCGAGTTTCGGATCGTGAGGGCGCGCCAGTTCCTGTTGGATACATTCTCGATTGCCGCTCTTGACACACTGCTCGAGGCGATCAAAGGCTGTATCGGAAGGGATGGCTGCGACCACTGCTGGCGAACAAGCAACCGACCCGCCCAGGCAGACCACTGCCGTAACTGCGATGCGGCAACGTCTCAATCGTCTCTCTGGCTTATGCGGAATGATTCAGAGCCTCTCGGTCCAACGTTTATAGGGGATGAGGCGAACGGGACCCAACAAACCGGCAGCAGGAAGCGGCGGCCTCAGGTTCTCTTCATCCCTGCCCCAGCGGATTCCAACGGTTTCCGCGAGCGGCTTCAAGTCGCGCTTGGGCAAAGACTCGACTTCATTGATCCACAGGTTGGCGACATCGACTTTCAGGTGATTGCGGCCCCGCTTCAGGGCGTGATGGCAATTCACTCGCCGGAGTCCTTTCCAGGCGATCCCAAGCTGGACGCCGTTGAGTGTGACTTCCGCTGTTTCATGGACCACTCCCAAATCGAGCGCCCATTCGATGTCTTTCGCGAAGGCGCCCAGGTCGAAATCTGTTTGATATGACGCCCACCCGCTGAAACTTTCTCTGCCCGTCAAGTCGGTCCACGATTTCAACCCGGGCAAGGTGAGCGTGGCGCCATCGGCAAAAGTTAACTGCCACGCGCCGCCGATGGGGATAGGTTCCGGCAAGTCCTCAACTGCAAATCGATGGACCTTTCCGTCCGCAGCGGTCAGAAAGTATTCGCCATTCCCTGGTAAAAGGCCACTCACCTGAATCTGCCCATCCGCTGTTTCAATTTTGAGCGGACCCGGCCAGTTGGTGCGCGTGACCAGAGGATGACGACCTTGGCTGGACGAGAAGACGACAAAACAGGACTCGAAGGGGTCCAGTTCGAGCTGGACTTCGGTCACGCTGTCCTTGCGATTGGGGAGCTCGACAAACTGATAGACCAATGTCTCATGAACAGTTCCTGCGTCCGGGTCCCAGCGTTGCGGCACTCTCTTCCCTAAGGCGAACTGCACGCGCAGGTCCTGGGCATAGGCCGAAACATTGCTGACGAAGTAGAAATCCAACCCTACGAGCGCCCGATGCACGAATCCAACGTTCTCAATGGCCAGCCTTCGAGAAGCCGCACTATTGTCGCCAGCCTCCACGATTCGGAAATCCGGAGTAATCGTCTCCTGTAAGCGAGCGAGCGCGTCTGGAACATCGGAGGCTGTGTAGACCCTGCCTTTGCCGGAAGAGAAAGCTTTGCCCTGGCGCTGGACAGTATTCCCCCAGAGATCATTCAAAGCGGTGCGCAGGCGACGCGTGCGTGCCTCCTGATCCTTCAGGCCCGGAGCGGCGCTGGCCGTGGGTTTGACAAAGATTAAGAATCCACCGCTTTTGACGAACTCCGCGAGCCGGTCGAACGACTCGGGCGGCATGTACCGCACCTCAGGGACGATGACCACCGAGTAAACGCCGGTGCCTGCGACTAGGCGTCCACCATCGGCCTTGGCGAGTTTCTGCAAGGCCTCGTCATTGATGAAGTCGAAGTCGAAACCGGCGCGGCGCAGGCCCAGCACCAATTCTGGTCCGAGATGGCGTTCCATGGCTTCATCGACGTGCAGTCCTCCTGCGCCGAATTGGGCGTAAAGGTCCGCGAGCGGAAGGTAGACCGCGATGGGATTCACGGCGATGCCCTGAACGAGCATCCCAGCCGTGCGCTGAATGTAACGGGTCAATTGCGGATAGTCCCGCCACCAAAGGTTGTTGTGATTGATCACGGTCGACGCGTAGAACGTCCACCCTGGCTTACCGGCCTGGGGAGGCGAATACGGATAACCGTGGTTGACGATGTGATTGACGCCGTCCAGAAATTGCGCGTCGGTAGCCGCCTTCATCATTTCAAGCGTTACGAGGAAAAGCGGACGGCGCAGCCAAGTATAAGTCTCAGCAGAAATGATGCGCTTCTGATAGAGATGACCGGCGGAGGAAGCAAGCCGGCGATGAGCGATATCCACCGTGTAGCGGTCGGCACCGCCGCCGATGTGCTCTCCTTCAGGAATGTGGGCGCGTCCGTAACCGGCCATCACGTCACCCATTGCCCCGTGCGCCTGGACGCGCGCCTGCATGCCATGCTTCGCGGCCCATTCCGCAAGTGGGCCGAAGAAGTTCTCCAGGGTGAGTTCGGAAAGCGTCAAATGATAGTCATAGCGGACGTGCGGGGTCAGCAGGCCAGCATCCTGCCACAACGCCGGGAGGTACGGCGTCAGGTCGTACTCCCTGCGCCGGCGAAATTCGTCCAGGAATCCTTCGGTCCAGTCGGCGCCTTCCACTTCCAGGCTGTCGCAGAAAACGGAATGAAAGGGAGGCAAGCCGAGCGATTTCAGTTCGTCGAGGGTACGATTTCCTACTGCATCCAGGAAAAGCTCCAGCGCCCGGCGATTGAAGTGGTCGAGGACATATCCTTCCATTCCCAGCGTCGGCCGCTTCACTTGCATCAAGGTGGGGCTGTCCGCAAAGACCATCATCCGCCAGGCGCCGGAGGGGATCTTCCATGACCGCATGCTGGGCATGGGGATCACCTGTGCGCGCGCGATGTCCGGTTGCTGGGAGGGGAGAATAGGGACGGCGATGATGGCGACGATTCGCGCGCCATCCGTAAACACGTCTCCGAGATCCCAGGTAAAATCGGCGGGCCCTGTTAGGTCCTTCACGACGGCCTGGAGCCGCCGAGCCGCCAGATCGACAGGAATGAAGGGACCGCCATAGGGCCACCCGCTCCCCAGCGTAAAGTCCAATTGCAGTCCCAGGCGGCGGGTTTCCTGGACCGTGTGGCGAAGCAAGGCGAACCACTCCGCTGAAAAATACCGCGTGTTTTGGATTCCGCGCGCGGGGTCGTCGACTTCCACAGGATAGACCGGCTGGAGCTCCACGCCTCTCAAGCCGGCGTCGCGCATCATCGTGAGCTCGCGCGTAATCTCTTCGCGAGCTACCGCGCCCCCGAACCACCACCATCGGGTCATGGGACGCGTCGAGGGAGCGGGACTGAGGAATGCGTCTTTGAGTGTCGTCAGTTGAGGGTCATCAGAGTTCTGCGGGTCAAGCTGGGTTCCTGAGTCTCCGCTTCCGGACGAGGCATCGTTTTTCGCGGTAGCCAGCGCCACGCTGAGGACACTGGATCGACGAAGAAACTGGCGTCTGGTGAAGAGTCGGAAGCTTCTGAGCACTCCTTTTCCTTACTCGATTCTGACGCCATCAAGCGGGAACGGGGCTGGCATCGTAACTGCGTAGCGCGATAAGCGTGCCCTTTGCGTAGGTCGCCTTTCCTCGCATCGCGATGCTAAAACTCGTAGCGTAGCGCAAACTCGGCGATACGCGGATCGGCAGCGCTGACGACTTGGCCGAAGGTTCCGCTACCCAAGACAGGGTCAATCCCGTTGAAGTTGGGATGGTTGAAAATATTAAAGAGTTCGGCGCGGAACTCGATCATGTGGCGCTCCTTGATGCGAAAATCCTTGTAGAAGCCCATGTCAAAGTTGACCAACCCTGGCCCGCGAATGATGCCGGTGCCGGCGTTGCCGAAAAACCCGGCGGCAGGTTGCGCGAAAGCGCTCGTATTAAACCACTGGTTTACGGATTTGGGTCCGCTGACCCGGCCGACCAGATCCGGTCGCGTCGCGAGTCCTTGCAAGTCGACGCTCAAGCCCGGGTCGACGGCAAACCCGCTTTGAATGGTCGTAATGCCGGTGTATTTCCAGCCGCCAAGCACCGCTCCCTTAACTCCTCCCGCGTTCAAAAACCAAGGCAGGTTCCAGATGTAGCTGAAGGAGAGAGCATGTGTCACATCGAGGTTGGCGGTCCCATAATCATTGCGCGGGTGAAAGACGTTCTGCGGCACGGTGTCGGCCTCAAAGAATTCCGTCCCCCTCTCGAGCGCCAGCGCGTGCGACCAGGTATAGGAAGCCGTCAAAAAGAGATTGTGGCCGACGGGATGGCGGGCGTGCACTTCCAAGGCGTCCCAGTTCTGAATTCCCGTACCGACGTTGGTGAAAATGTAGCCGTAGCCCTGGAACTGGGAGTAGACGAAGGGGAATATCGTGCCGGAGTTGATGATGGGATTGTAATCGTAAGGCGGATCCGGTAGCGGCTGGTTGAGAGCATATAGATTGCCGGTGTGTTGGACGGCCGTTCCTGCCCCGGCCAGCGACACAAACCAGTTGCCGGGGAATTCATGTTCCACGCCGAGGCTGAATGACGCCACTCGGGCGGGTTGCAGGTTCGGGTCCTGGCTGTTGAGGAATGGCGCACCCAGGGGTGCTGACGCCGCGCCGATCGGATTGGGAAAACTTGGCGTAATCAAGTTCAGCGAAAGAACGCGCGGCGGGTTCACGGAACAAACATAACTGCAATCATAGCCGGTGGGCACGCGCGTGTAGGTGATCCCGAAACCGCCTCGCAAGGCCGTCTTGCCGTCACCCAAGACGTCCCAGGCAAAGCCCACTGAAGGCGCCAGGAAGTATTGATGTTTGGTCGAGAAATTGAGCGGAACGCCGTTCACTCCGTTGATGATGATTCCATTCAAGGGATCATAGTTGGCAGTCGGAGTGATGGTCCCGTCGGGGTTGACGATGGGCGCTTTCGCGGGGTCGTACTTCGCGGGGTCGAAGCTGGCGTCATATCCGCGCTGTGCATGGGGGATGGGCATGTACTCCAACCTCAGGCCGGCGTTGACGGTCAGGTTCCGAGTCACCTTCCACCGGTCCTGAACGTAGGGGGAAACAATCCGGTAATGAATGTACGCCCGCGGACTGGTGCTGGCCTGGGTAAAGGTTGTGGCGTCCCCTAGCAGGTAATCCGCGATGGGATCTCCCGTGAAGTTGCCGCTGAAAAACCACTCGCCGTTACTCGCCCCGGCAAAAGCGTTCTGCCTCTTGGTCCCAAACACAATGTTCGCTCCGCCCTGAATGAAATGGTTGCCGCGCAGCCAACTCCAATCGTCGGAGAGCGTATCTTCGAGGTCCGCCGCGTGATGCAGGGGCCGGGCGATCGGCATGCCGAGCGGCGACCAGCCTCCCGTGAAATTGATGAAGGGGAGACGGTCCGAGCCAGACCCGTTGAAGGGCAGCACTTCCTGGAAGCCAGGGACCTGGCTGCGCTCCGTCGTGCCGCGAACATTGAGGTAGAGGACGTAGTTGTTCATCGCGACGCTGGTGGTGTTCACCATCGACGGGGAGAGCACGGCGGTGAGCTGGATCTGGGCCAGTTGGTTTTGGGTCTGGTCCGTTTCCGCATTAGTGCCGAAGGGCGCACCCAGAGCGGGGATGTTGGGAAGCTTGGAGGTCTGCCGCTCGTCGAGGTACTCCACCATGAGGCGGAGCTTTTTGCTGAAATTGTGATCCACCTTGATTTCATCGTCACGCTGCGTGTTGATTTGGGGCGAAAGATTGATGTAGTTCAAGAATCCGCCGCCGGGATTGTTGGGCGGCGGCATCAACGCGTTCATGAGCGCCAGGGAGCTCGAGTTGATCTGGTTTTGAGGGATCTGATACTGACCGCTGGCGTTTTGCGGAAAGGGCTGCCCGGTCGCGGGGTTCGTGATGGGGTCGGTAAACAGTCCGTTGCGCATGTCGGCGGTGGGCGTCGCGCCGCGCAGCACCGATCCGATGTGTTGAATGGGCCACTGCTGGCTCCAGAAGAAAAACGTCTTCTGCTTGTTGGTGTTGTAATGGCCAGGGATATACACCGGCCCGCCGACCGTGTAACCAAAAATATTCTGCTTCAGCGGTGGCACGGAATCGCTGAAGAAGTTGCGCGCGTCCAGTGCATCATTGCGGAAGTATTCGAAGGCGCTTCCATGAAACGATTCCGTGCCGCTCTTGGTCTGGAGCAATACGACGTTGGCGCCCATCAGGCTGTATTGCACGCTGTAATTGTTCTGGAGAACACGCACTTCCTCGATGGTATCCGGATTGGGAGTTACGGTGGTTTGCCCCATGTTGCCGGTATTCATGTTCCAGATTCCGTCCAGTGTGTACAGCGTTCCGCTGTCACCCATGCCGTTGACCGACATCACGTTCCCCGTGGTGCGGCCGCCTTGGTTCAGTGCGGTTCCCGGCGCCAGGTTAACGACTCCGGGGACCAATGCCGAGAGGCTCTGGTAGTTGCGCCCGTTCAAAGGAATCGTGACAACCTGTTCCTGGGAAATCTGATTGGAAACTTCGCCGGTCTCGGTCTCCACTTGAACGGGGGAGGCGGCTACGGTCACTTTTGAGATTCCCTGCCCGACTTGCATCTCGGCATTCACCGTGGTGACCACCGCCGGGTGCAGAAGGATTCCCGTCGCGACGTAAGCCTTGAAACCCTGCTTCGAAATGGTGACGCTGTACGTCCCGACCGGCAAACCGGGTACGACGAAGCTGCCGTCGTTGTTGGTTTCGGTCGCGGTCTGGACACTTGTGTCGGTTCTTGTCACGACGACCGAAGCCTGAGGAATTGTGGCTCCGGACGTGTCAGTCACTGTACCTTCGAGCGTCCCTGTTGACGAGAGTTGAGCCCAACAAGGGGATGAAAGGAAGCATGTGACGAGGAAGGCCGAGCCAAGGCTTCGAGAGAATGCTGCGCGGGTGAGTTGTTTCACTGCATGACTCCGGGCAAGGGTTTAGTCAGAATTTCCTCTGCTTGGCGACCATCGATTGTATACCCAGCCGCCTCCGCTGGAGCCGTTTCTTTCGTCGTTTCCTTCTTCCTCGACTCCGGCGGTCTTGGAAGGGCTTGGCTCTGCCGTCTTTCGGTACGGGAGAACCCGGGAGTGCCGCTGCAAGAGTGTGCTCGACGCCGATGTGTCGGAAGCCAAGGGTCTGCGGTTGTTCCCTTCGGGTTCATTCTGTGCCTCTTTGTGAGTGATTCATACCGGCGTCACAGCAGATTTACCCCTTGCGCTCTGCGGCCCAGTTGACAACTTGAGGCCAACGCCCCTCCTATTAGGCGTTCGTCCACCTTGCATTCACCGAACGACTGCTGGCGGAATCGGTTCAACATCAACCAGACGCTGGCTCGCAGTTCTTTCCCCGGCGAGAACCCGCTTGGCAAACGTCTGCGCATGGAGGACTCGCCTGCCGTTTGGCGCGAGATTGTCGGCGTGGTGGAAGACGTGCGCCAGCGTAACCTGGACGAGGATTCGGCGCCTATCGCGTACCGGCCGTGGGATCAGGCGCCCCAAACCGACCTAAGTCTCGCCGTGCGTGTCGCCTCGTCTTCCGATATACCCGCAGTGACGGCGAAACTCCGCAGCGAACTGCACACCTTGGATAAGAGCCAGGTTTGGGAGCAGGTCAAAACCATGGACCGGTTGATCGATGAATCGGAATCAGTTTCACTGCGCCGCCCCATCGTCCGATTGCTCGGAACTTTTGGCATTGTCGCGGTCCTGGTGGCCGCCGCAGGTCTCTACGGCGTTATGTCCTATTCGGTCACCCAGCGCACTCGGGAAATCGGCATTCGCGTGGCGCTGGGCGCGGATCGGAGCACCATTCTTACGCTCGTGCTCAGGCAAACCGCGCTGCTGGCTAGCGTTGGTATCGGCGCGGGAATAACCGCCTCGCGCGGAAGCAAGTAGAGGCTTGGCGGCAATCCGAGCTTACCGACAGTCACCGCCGAGATCACCATCTACCAGGCATCCATCGAAGCCGAACTAGAAGTGCCCAAACACTTGGCCGAGGCTCGTGCTGCGGTGAAGCGCCTGACATAGGTTTTTAGGCCGGTCGCTCCTGAGACATCTTTGCCGACTCTGCCCGTGTTCGTTTACGGCGCCTCAGGCGCCCCGACCCGGCGCAAACCGCTCTCCGGGCTAACCCACTTCTCGGTGCGCGCGCTCTCCAGAACCGCGTCGGCTACTGCCTGGGTCTCCAGCGCGTCCCGCAAGTCCGGACGTACGCGCTCACCTTTTTCCAGCCCCTTCAGAAAGTCGGCCAGCGCGTTGACGAAGGTGTGTTCGTATCCGATCACGCAGCCGGGCACCCACCAGTTGGCCATGTAGGGATGCTCGGCGCCGGTCACCAGAATCGTCCGCCAGCCCTGCACGTGCCCGGCGTCTTCATGGTTGAAATACTGGAGCTGGTGCATGTCCTCGAGGTCGAAGTAGATGGAACCTTTTTCGCCGTTCACCTCGAAGCTGTTCTTGTTCTTGCGGCCACGCGCGTAGCGAGTAGCCTCAAAGGTACCGTTCGAGCCATTGGCGAAGCGCGCCAGAAACGTGCACACGTCGTCGATCTCGACGCGCGCCGCGCTGCCGTCCACCCGATGGCGGTCCCTGATGAAAATCTCCGTCATGCCGCTGACGCGGGAGACGGGTCCGTTCAGCCAGATGGCCGTATCAATGTTGTGAGTCGAAAGATCGCCAGAAACACCGGCGCCCGCCACCTCATGATCCAGGCGCCAGGTGCCTAAGCCGCCCACCGGAACCGTGGGTGAAATAGTCCAATCCTGCAGATACGTGGCGCGGTAGTGAAAGACTTTGCCTAGCCGTCCCTCTTCGATCATCTGCCGGGCAAGGCTGATGGCCGGCACGCGGCGATAATTGAACCAGACCATGTTGAGCTTGCCAGACTTGTCGACGGCCTCGGTCATCTCGCGGCCTTGGGTGAGGTTCATCGCCAGCGGCTTCTCGCAGAGAATCATCTTGCCAGCGGCCGCCGCAGCCAGGGTAATCTCGTGATGGGTGTTGTTGGGCGAGGCGATGTCGATGATGTCGATATCCGGCGCCTCGACGAGCCTTCGCCAGTCGGTTTCCACGCGCTGCCAACCCCAGCGATGGGCGAAGTCCTCCGCTCTGTCCCGCGTCCGAGCCGCTACAGCCTTCAGCGCCGGCTCATAGGCCACATCGAAAAACTGGTTCACCCGGCGGTAGGCGTTCGAGTGAGCCCGACCCATGAAGCCGTACCCCACTATCCCGATGTTCAACTGTTTGGCCATTATTTCCCCCTTCTGCCAAATCGTAACGCCCGAGGTTTCTGTCGTAAGGGTTGGTAGACCCATCTAATGGCTGAAACGCCCTGACCTCGTTGAGGGCCAGTATTTGGCCGCCATCCGATCCAAGAAGACCTTCGCGTCCGCCGTCACTTCCCAGGCGTTCGGCCAAAAACAGAGATCGATGGTCCACCAGTTGGTTGGCAAACCCAACGCTACAATCCGGGGGATCAAGTCGTCAAAATTCAGCACGCCTTGCCCGAACGGCGCGTGGGTGCTCGTCTCATTGTTGTGAAGCGTGCCGTCAGAATCGATCAAGTGCACGTGTCCGATTTTGCCGCGCAGCCGATCAAGGAGCTCGAGCGCGCCGCCCGGCAGCGTCTCCCGGGCGCCGGGTTGGCGGGCACCCACGGCGGCACAGATGTGCGCATGGCACGTATCAAAGAGCAGACGGAAATTCCGATGGCCGACGTCGTCCACCAAGCGAATGATCTCCGAAGGCTTGTTGAAGGCGAAGCCGGGCTCGAATTCATAGACCACGCGCACGCCGCGATCGGCCGCCTTCGCGGCCGCGACTTGGAAAGTCGTCACCAGGCGCTCCCAGCCGAGTCCTGGATCGATCTTAGCGCTTTCGAAGACATCGGGCGGGCTCACGCTGTCGACGCGGATCGAGTCAATCCCCAGATCGCAAGCGAACTCCAGGTTTTCCTCAAAGGCGGTCATCCACTTGGAATTTTCGGTGGTGGTGACGATCGGAAAGGACCACAGATCAGCCGCCAGGCCGGAAAACTCGAGGCCCACCCCCGTGACCTTCTTCCTTAGCTCGGCGCGCTTGGGCTTGGTATCGAGCTGAGCTGGATAGGGATGCGGCGGAAACCCGCCCAGCTCGACGCCGTCAAAGCCGAGCGCCGCGAGCTTGTCTACGACCGTGTCAAAAGGCACTGGATGATCTTTGTAGGGGCCGAAACAGTAAGCCCAACTACCGATCGAGAGTCGCACCGGTTTCATTTATTATCACCCCCTCGGCACACCAGGCAGTTCTTGCTGATTCCAAGTCCGTTGCGCGGTTGGCTCCTTCAGGGCCTTCAAGACCGCGGCTCGACGTCCCGATCCGAATTGCGAACCGCCGCAGCCGGGACCCTACTTCTTGCCCTTCGTGTCCTTCTCGTCTTTCAGGCCAAAGCAATAGACTCGGGAGTCGTGATCGACGGCGTAGATCCGGCCATTCGCGACGGCCAATCCGCTAAAATGGACCCAGCTCTCCATGGAGTTGCCGCTATCGTAAAGTGTCTTGCCCGTCTTGGCGTCCATCGCATAAAGAACCGCATTCGTGGTGTCTTGCCCTCTCTGGGCGTCGGTGAGGAGCTTCAGGTTGGGATTATTGACGATCACTCCTCCGTGCGTAGTCTGCAGTGCATTTTCCCCCGTGGACAACGCGAATACCACGCCGTTAGCAATGACCACCGGCTCGGGAAGATTGAGATCTCCTGAGATCCACGACGGCTCGAGCGTCGGCTGTTTCGTGGCGGGATTGAGACCCACTTTGAACGCCATAATGGACCCGTGCGGAACGGGACCGTTCGTTTGCGGGAAGGTCGGGGCATCGCTCGAAACCGGTCCCCAGATCGGCACATAAACCCAAGTCTGATCCTCCTCGCCCCTCCAAGTTGACAAGCCCCCCCAGACGCCCTTTACCTCAAAAGCTTTCTCGTCATTGGCCAGATGCACCGTAAACAGAGGTGTTTGGTGGTCCTTTCCTCCCAGGTCGTCCGCGTCCATCAGGTACACAACCGCTTCCTTCCCGGCGACAGCCAGCAGGTTATAGTTCCGGTAGGCCAACCACACAGGGCTCGACGAGCCCATATCCAGGTCATATTGGCTGACCACTCTCCAGTTGATGGGAGTGTAGTAATCCAGCAGCTTGAGACTACCCAACGAGGCCCCGATGACGCTGTTGGAGAACTTGCCATCCAAAGGATCGAAGTCCCCATCGCCGGTGGACGCGTAAATCCGGCCGTTCCGGCCGATCACCGGCCCGCCCCGACCCCAAATCCCTCCTCCACGGCGTGAAACCACCAGATCACGAACCAGCGAGCGATTGGGGTCCCGAAGATCAATGGAATAAAGCCCCGAGGGGGCTCCCCCACAGCCTTGCGAAATGGAGGTGTAAATAACGCCGTTGAAAAGGTTCAGGCTCCAGTTCTTGGAAAAGGCCGGCACGAATTGCACAGGGCCGAACTTGGTTTTCCCGGTGCCGAGATCCAGCCCGTAGAGCCGGCCGTCAACCGCGACCGCATAGATGATGTTGGCGCCGCGGTCGATGACCGGCGTGGCGTTGACCCCGTTGGGACATAGCCACATTCCCTGATCTTTGGGTAGTACGTGCGTTTCAAAGCTGATGCTCCAAACCAGGTCGCCATTGGCCGCGTCCAGGGCGAAAAGGTGGTCCGCGCTTCCGGCCACGTAAATCAGCGTCTTCACACCCTGGGCCGTCACCACGTCGCTCGCGACCACGGGCGTGGTCAGGGCAGTGAGAGACCGGGGCTCGTTCTTGACTTGAGCCTTCCACTTCAGCTCGAGCTGAGCCACGTTTTGGGGTGATAAGGTTGTTTCGTCAAAAGCCCATCCTGAGCGCTGGGGATCATGGCCGAACGTCAGCCAATCGGCGGCAGCGAGCGGAGCAGCCAGCAAACACAACGCGCATAGCGTATTTGTGATTGCGCGACTCTTCGCGAGCATGTCCATGGAATCCCCTTAGAGCGGAACCGTCCGACGCACCTGAGTCCGGGCGTCTCAGGTCAAAGCCCGCTTGACGTACGACAGTGTGCCGGTCTCATTCCGCCTTGCTTGGCCTACCCACCAGAGTGAACACCGCCTCAACGGGGAGATCGATCTCCGCATCGTGACCCCGCACGGGAAGGGTCATGACCCTCTGGCAGTCCAACTCGCGAGTGGTTTCATACAGATCCCAGCTTAAGGGTCCGGTGTCGGTCTGCGGCAGCTCGATTCGAAAGCGGCTAGGTCCGCCTTCCTTCACTCCCACAACCACCAACGCATCCGGCGAAGGACCCTGGAAGGCGGAGAGCGTCAGCCCGGCGGCCTCCGTCGTGGCAGCGATTCTCCGCCAACCCGGCCGCACAAAGTGAAAAAGCTGCCGGGTGGCGTAATAGCTCTTCTTGGGCGAATAGACCTGACTGGCGCTGGTAAACAACCCGTAGTAACAAAGCCGCTTCATGCACTCCTCGTAATCGTCAAAGGCATCGAAGTAGAATAATGCGCTGGCGCCTTGATTGAGAGCCGTCAGAGCTCGGCGGTTGGCAGCAAGAGAGAAATGCTTCCATTGGTTTTCGAAGGTTTTGTCCTGGTCGTTCAGATCGCCGTACTCCGTCAGCCAGACAGGAACTTGTGAATACTTGCTCGATTGGACTCGCTCGACTTGCGGGCCCACGGAATTTTCTCCGTAGCTGTGAAAGGTAAAGGCCCCGACCTGTTTCATCAACTCATCGTCTTTCAGAATGGGATCGGTATAATCATTCGTGATAACCGCATTATCAGGGACTGCCAGCCGGATGTCACCTAGCCCTTCTTTCCTGAGCCGTCGCGCCACAGCCTCCAGAACTTTCGGAGCCTCGTCGGGATCAATCCGCGGACCCTCCGGTGGATAGCAGTCGGTTTCGTTAAAAGGGCTGAAATAGTCAAAGTCGACATGGGCTTTGGTGCGCGCGTACTCCACCATGGAGACTACTTCCTCAGCGAATTCGTTATACATGGCCGGGCTTAGGTGCCCTTGCATTTTGGGCGGAACATTCTCCTGGCAAACCTTGTGGCGGGGTGGAGGCGCTTTGTCGTCCGTCATCCAGACGGGAACCGGCCCCATGAGCGCCAGCATCGGCCGAATTCCCCGCGAGTTCAGGTAGCGCAGCGCGTTCCAAGTGGCTTCAAAAATCGGATGTGAGTACCGGTTGTTGTAGTATTCCCAATTCATGACGTTGGAGTCGTCATTGTCATTGTATTCCTCCCAGTTGCTATAGACTAGGTACGGGACGACACGAAACATCGTGACTCCAAGATCGTCAATCAGCTTGTCGAACATCGCCTCCTGATCGTTCCGGAAGTAGGGACCCGTGAAATTTATCCCGAAACCCTGGATGACCTGATACTCCTGGTTGGGATTGATGCTGATGCGCGGTGCTTGATTCTGCGCGAAGGTTGGCAAGACGGTTGCTAAAACGACCAACGGTAACCAACTTCGACTTCGAGTCATGTGGTATCCCGCTTGCTCAACGCTCAGGAGCGTAGACGGGCGATAGCATGAAGTCAAGGTAGATATCGCGAAAGCCCCGGCTGAGTTGACATCAAGATGGGGGCGTGGGAGTTTAGCTTCCTATGAAAATCATGAACGTGGAAGGAATCATCCTGCGTCTCCCCCATCGTCGAGCCGTTGCTGCCGGCACCCATGACGATTTGCTGATCCGCATAGAAACTGACGAGGGGATTACGGGATACGGCGAGGTCGATACTTCGTTAATGCAGATCGCAGAATCAAGCGACAGCCACGGCTCTAGCGCCCGGTCTCCTCACCGGCGCTTTGGGCTGAGACAGCGCTGCTCAGCGTGGGTGTCGCGCTATGTGCAATCCTCACTCTAGGACTTGTTCTCGGTGGGAGTTGCTATCTTTATCAATTGGATGAGCAGGAGATCTTCCATTCCGCCTTGGTGGATGACGGTCATAACGTGCGCAGTAAGCGTGGCGGCCTGCTTTGCTCAGTCTGCCACGAAACCTGAGCCGCCCGATTGGTTTGCCGGCGATGCCCACGTCCACCGCGGGATTGGCTGTGGCCGCGCCAACGAAAAGGAAATGCTCACCCCTCATGAACTTTTGGAGATGATGAAGCCGAATAACCTCGCCGTGATCTCGGTCCTGGCTGACATCGGCAATGGCGAAATCAAGTACGCCGACCAGGATATCCCCTTTATCACGGGAAAGGATAACCCTGCCTCCACGCCCGAGCGGGTCATTCATTGGGACGCTGAGTGGCACTATGACCCGGAGGGCGTCACCCTTGAAAGAAAGGTCATTGGCGGTCACTTGGTTCTGCTCGGCCTGAGGCAGGGCGGGCGGCCTTTCGCCCAGTATACCTACCCCATTCTCGCGTGGGCCCACACCCGGGGCGCGATCGGCGGCTACGCGCACATGCAATACCTGCCCTTCGGCTTCTACGCGCCGCCCGATGGCATCCCGCAGTCTCTCGACTGCTGCGCGCCCTTGGAGTATCCGGTAGAAACCGCGCTGGGAACGGTTTCGTTCCTGATGGAAGACGTGCGCGGTAGCGACTCGGCGATTCAGGCCTATTACCGGATTTTGAACTGCGGGTTCCGGCCGGGTTTGGTGGCCAGCACCGACTATTCATGCAATTATCTGGAGCCCCTCGGGACGCTGCTTACCTACGTGCGGATTCCTGACGGCCAACTGACGTATGACAAGTGGATTGAGGGCATCGCCAAAGGTCGCACCGTGATCTCGCGGAACGGCCACCAGGAGTTCCTGGACCTCAAAGTGAACGGCTCAGCGCAACCGGGAGACGAGATTCGGCTGGAAGAGCCCGGCCTCGTCCACGTGAGGATCGCATGGTCGTCGCTGTCAAAGGCGCAGGGCAGAATCGAGCTTGTTCACGACGGGGCTGTGGTCGCATCGCAAACTGCCTCCGCCGCAGCCGGCGTCGCGCCGGTTTTTGCGACTACGGTCCAGATGAAGCACAGCGGATGGCTCGCCGCCCGGAGGATGGACTGGCAGAGCGGCCATCGGACGCACACCGGCGCGGTGTTCGTCGTCGTAGGCTCGCAACCCATCCGCGCCCGCTCAAGCGATGCAGACTTTTTCGTCAAGTGGATCGACAACTTGCTCGAAAAGACATCGCCACGGGGTGCGTGGAGCAATTTTCTTTCTCAAGACCGCAACGCCGCGCAAGGGCGATATCGCCAAGCCCGGGCCATCTTCGAGCGTCTTGCAAAGGAAGCCAAGTCGCAAGGAAACTAGATAGTGGTGTTCACCATTGGGGGCTAAGTGGCGAGTGGTGCAGGGCAGAACACTATCGGCATTGATTAACGTGTTTAGGATTAACAACGTAGCACGAGCAAACTTGTAGGCCGAATACTTCCCCACCCGAAAGGCCAAAGTCCTCAGTCCTCGCGCGATGACGCTAACTTCCTTTCTGCCGGAAGGCCCTCAAGCAAATTCTATTGACTCGCTGTTCCGGTAATGGGCCGCTGTGTGGCTCGTCATGAGCCACTCCACGGTGATGCCTTATACTATAGTTCGCGCCATGTGTCACTTATTTAAGTTACATGACAACTAGAATGAACGGAAAAGGCTTAGAGCCGTTGATTCCAGCCGGCACGTAGACTCGGTTTCGCCACAATTCAAAATGGATTGTCGCGCCCGAGGTCTGTTGGAATGATTCTCCCCCTTGACAGAAACAGACAAACGCTGCGTTGGCCCAGACGGTGAAGACGACCAACGGCGCAAGGAATCCCAGCCTTGGTTTGTTAAGCGAGACGCTTTTGCGCAGATACCTGGAGAGGATACCCACGTTTTCCTCCCTCCGTACCAGCGATTAAGGCACAAGGTTTGCATTTAGCACAACTATGACTGACAGCCCGTTTGAAGGACCGCGAAATTAAATCGCAAGAATCAGCGGCAACGTGGCGTCACTTCACTGTTGTCTTTCAGGCCTCCCGAAATCGCAGCGTCGCACTCGCTTCCATTCGCACAGTACGCAGTGCGAAGGCTGACGGGTCTCTGCCGTCATACCGCGGATGATCGCCCACACGCAGTGACCGGGGGCGGTGTTTTCAATAAAGGGACGTGGGAGGGCTAGGCTTTTCGTAATCGCGACCGTACTTGTTCTTGTGGGATCTGAGCAAATCGTGTGAAGCACGCAGGATGATGGTTCCAACGGAGGCTTGCTCGGCCGAAATCGTAACCTCGCGGGGGAAACTCTTGAGGTTCTCCGGAGGGCAGCGTTCGTGCCACACGTTCACAAGGTAGCGTCCCGGTGGCACATCGTTGATAACTATTTCACCCACGCGATTGGAGATCGCATAATAGGAAGTCTTGAGCACCACGACCACAGCGCTCATTTCGGGGTGGATATTGCAGAAGATGTAGCAAACGCCAGGCCGATCGAAATTGACGCTGTGGGTGGCGCCGGACTCGTAGAGGCCTAGGTCGAAGCGCTTGCCCTCAAAAAGCGAAAACACGTTGTGGAAGAAGGGATCGAAGTTGGGGAAATCAACGACCGAGCCTACCGGTACGGCCAGAACGTGCGGCTCGAAGCGCTTGTGTTGCTGTAGCAGACGGAACCTTGGGCGCGGCGTTTGCTTCCGGAGTTCGAGGTCCCCGCTCAACGAGTTGGCGACAGGTGTGAGCCAAAGTACGGCGTTCGAGTTGTCAGACTTCTTCGCTCCCGTATCTTCGCGATTGACAAGAGTGATGAGACCCTTCACGGTTACAGACTGCGCGCCCGCCGGGGCAACTCCGCCAAGCAGCGCGAGCAGAAGCATCAAGACCAAATCCCAGCACTCCTTTCTGCGTTCAGAACAACACCCCAACGCCGACGTTTACGTGATCGGCAGCCACCTTGGTCCGATAGCTTTCCGACGTCCATAGCTTGCGATATTCGAGGGAGAACAACAAATTCGAGCGAAGGTGATAAATGCCGTTGACGAAGGCGCTGGCGCTGCGCCCTATGGAAGGATCGACGTAGCTCTGGCCCTGGGGAAAGCGCGCCAGGTCCGAGCCGAACGGGTAGTCTTCACCAAAGGCGCCATTGACCTCCAGTTTTTCCAGCGGCTTGAATTTCAGTTGCGACCATCCTCCCGCGGCGTTCAGGCCGACGAGCGACGTCCGGGGATCCGTAGGAGAACCGCTGAAGAGCACGCTACGGCCAGTGGCTGCGCCGAGTCCTCCAATGCCACGCCCCCGGTAGAGCTCCCCCGTGAGCGAAAGCCATCGGCCCAGCGGCAATTCCCAATCCGCCGTACCGGCCCAGGCATCGACCGAGCGACCGAAGCCCCAGTCCTGCCGGGCATAGTAACCTCCCGCGCCAAGCGTCAACGGATGGCCCAATGCACCGCGTGTCCACGCGACTCTTGTCGCGTAGGCTGGTTGACGGCTGCGCTCGCCGGCTTGCGGTAACCGATAGAACTGGTCGGCCGGCGGCTCCCCGGTCAGGGAATCGAGGATTCCCCCTTGCACCAAGATGCTGGAATCGTCCGAGAGAACTCTTCGGCGCTCGACAACCACCTGAGGAGTCCACGTCCACAGATTGCCAGAGTAAGCTAAAGCTGGATAGGCAAGCGAAGCCAGCGAACTGGGCGAAAGCGGCGAGAAGAAAGGCGCATCCTGTCCGGCAACGATGGACGTGTGAGCCCAGTCAAAACGGACGGTGCTTGTTCGAAGGCGGACCAGGCCTGCAGTGACTCCGTCCTGAGTATCGGGAAATCCACCAAAAAAATCAAACTGCAGGTCGCCGCTGGTTCTCGCGCCGCCTACCCTCGGCCCGAACACCTCCAGACCAAGCTGGGTTTGGCGGAGGGTGGCTCCGAAGCTTCCCGAGGAATCGAGCGGTTCCCGCGGCCGCGCCAGTGTGGGCACATCGAGGTTGTCGACGGAACCGCGCGTGCCGAACACGTTCAGTAGCGCGATGCCGGAGAGCCGCACTCGGTATTTGGATCCGCTCTCCACCTTGGATTGGTACTGGTCGTCGACTTTGGCGCCCAGAAGTTGCTGGCTCTCTTCCAAGCTCGTAACTCGGTCGTCAAGCCCGTTCACTCGTTTGCCGAGCCCGCTTCCCTCGCCGCCTCGACCTGGCGCAGCAGGCCCGGATGACACGGCCATCTTCTCGGCCGGATGAGCCTCAGCGGTAGCTCGGTTTTCCGACCCAGGAATCGCAGCGATGGCAGATCGAGCCGCCTGAGCCCGCGATTCGGCGAGTTCACGCTTGAAGGAAGCCAACTGCTCTCGCGCGGCCTGGAGTTCCTGGTGCAGCTCCTGAGCCTCTCGACGCGACCAGGCCATTTGATCGTTCATCTCGGCTACGGTCGCCGTGAGTTGCCGAATCTGCACCTTCAGGTCACCCAACGGGTCGATTCCCGCCGCCGGAGCCGCCGGTCGAGACGGCGTTTGCTGGGAGACCGCCGCCGTAGCTGAAAGTAGGTACGCGATCAGAATGGGTACTGTACCCCTCGGGTGACACATCCAACCGGACCGCTGCATAGAGCCTCCTGCTGTGTCTCGAAACCGGAGTCTGAGCACCCCAACCGACGCACAACCATTGTAACCCTGAGTGTTCGAGTTCGGAAAAGCCGCGGTTTTCAGTTTATACTTCGGCTAGCCCCAAAAAGCGGCGAATTGCGAACATGGAAAAGGTTCTCGTCATCGAGGACGATCGCGCCACCCACAAGGCGCTCAAGCATCTGTTTGAATCAGAGGGCTTCGTTGTTGAGGTTGCCCGGGACGGTGCCGCGGGTCTCGAGGCGTTTCGCGCCTCATCTCCGACCCTGGTGATTTTGGATCTCAGGTTACCGCTGATTCCGGGACAAGACGTTTGCCGGGAAATCCGCAAAGACTCTCCGCTGGTGCCGATCATTGTCCTGACTGCCGCTCCCGACGAAGTGGACAAGGTTCTGCTCCTCGAGCTCGGAGCAGACGACTATGTGACCAAGCCATTCAGTCCGAGAGAACTACTGGCCCGCGGGCGGGCGGTCTTGCGGCGCTCCCGGCGAAACATCGATGTAGATCAGTACAGTTTCGACGACATCGTCGTGGATTTCGCCAAGATGGAACTGATGCGCGGTGGTCGGCCGGTTTCGCTTACTCCTCAGGAATTCAAGGTGCTGAAGTATTTCGCTGAGCACAGGGAACGTGTGATTTCGCGCCAGGAGCTCTTGAATGAGGTTTGGGGTTACCGCGACTACCCGTCGACGCGTACGGTGGACGCTCACATTCTGAACCTGCGGCAGAAGCTGGAAAAAAATGCCGCACACCCGGTTCATTTTCTAACGGTGTACCATGCAGGCTACAAGTTTGTACCTTAGGAGTTGCGACCGGATGAATCGAGGCCGATTCCGAACCAGGGGATGGCGACTGCCGCTCGGCATGGCACTCTGATGTTCAAGGCTAAGCTGCGAACTAAATTCCTGCTTTCGATGGTGCTGGTTTCGGCATCGCTGACCTGGGTCACGCTGCTCGTTGTACGGCACCGCGTAAGGCTTCGAGTGCGCGAGGAGATTTCGGAGGGCCTGCGCAACTCGGTCGTGACGTTTCAGACCCTTCAACGCCAGCGCGAAACCACGCTCGAACAGTCCGCCGCCCTGCTGGCCGACCTCCCTTCGCTCAAGGCCGTTATGACTACCGAGCACCCGGCAACCATTCAGGATGCTTCGGGAGAGTTCTGGCGTTTGATAAGGAGTGAACTGTTCGTATTGGCCAGCCGCTCCGGTAATTTGATGGCCCTCCGAACGGTCACAGCCGGCTTTACTCCGAGCGAGGCTCAGGACTTGCTGCGCCGCTCGCTTCGGAACGGCGAGTCGCGAGACTGGTGGTATGGGAACGGCCACCTGTTCGAAGTGTTCATCCAGCCCATTTATTTTGGCTCCCCCGCCGAGAATACAACGCTCGGTGTCATGGCTGTCGGCTACGAGATCGACCGCCGTGCTGCAGAGGACGTCAGCCGCGTCGCGGCAAGCCGGGTTGCGGTCCACTATGGAAACACGCTTGTCGTCAGCACCCTCTCCCCCGCCCAGGAGGCGGACTTGGCGCGGCGCCGCGAGCTTTCTACGGCTGCTGCGGAAGGCGGACCGGAGGAACTTCAGTTGGGCCAGGAGAGGTTTCTTTCGACATCTGTGGAATTGGCGCCGGGAGGATCGCCCGCCGTCACCTTGAGCGTCCTCAAGTCTTACGATCAGGCTACCCAATTCCTGGAGAGTCTCAACCGCTGGATTCTGGCCGTAGGCGTCGCTGCCGTGCTCGCCGGTACCGCGCTCGTGTTCTTGATCTCCACGACGTTCACACGACCCCTCGCCCACCTCGTCGCTGGCGTTCACGCGCTGGAGAAAGGCGACTTCGCTTATCCGCTCGAGGCTCGCGGCCAGGACGAAGTCTCGGAGCTGACTGCGGCCTTCGATCGCATGCGCCACACGTTACAGCAAACGCAGCGGGATCTCCTGAACTCTGAACGACTGGCTACGATCGGACGCATGGCAAGCACTATTTCCCACGACCTGCGCCACCCGCTAACCGCCATTCTCGCCTACGCGGAGTTCCTCTCCGAAGGCAATCTGGACGCTATTCAGCGAAAGGACTTCTACGAGGAGATCCGCCTGGCCGTGAACCGGATGACCGAACAGATCCGCTCGCTGCTTGGTTTCTCCAAAGAAGGCGAGGCGCTACAACCGGTCTACGCCAGCACTGAGGAGGCTATCGAGCGGGCCATTCAAACCGTGCAGGCGCGCCCCGAGTTTCGGGGCATCGTCTTTTCCTTTTCTCATGGAGACGACTGTGACGCTTGGTTCGACCAGGGCAAGCTCGATCGCGTACTGCACAACCTGCTGCTCAACGCGTGCGAGGCCGTTCCGCCCGATTCCGGAAGGATCAGCATCGATGGCCGGCGAACAGCGCAGGGCTTCGAGATCCGTGTTGCCGACAACGGCGCCGGGATCCCGGAAGCCATACGCGAAAACCTCTTTCAGCCCTTCATCAGCTACGGGAAAGAAAACGGTATCGGCCTTGGCCTTGCCGTAGTCCAGAAGATCATGCAGGACCACGGCAGCCAGGTGAGCGTCGAAAGTACGGGTCCTCAGGGCTCGGTGTTCAAGCTCATTCTCCCTTTGACCATGCCCACCCGCAAAGCCGTCGAACGCTAGCCGCGTTCCTTTCCGCCGGTCCCACCCAACTCCCGCGCCCATTTCGAGAAAAGAATGAACACCCGCCGATTCCTCGCGACCGCGTCCCCAGCCTTCCGCACCCCGCATTCTTGCGAGCTTTTTACAACTAGTTGACATTGGCATTGGCCTGCCGAGTTGCGCCATCCAATTCAGCACACGAATCGGGTGCTTGGATCGCACGCTGTTTTGGACAACCACTGATCTGGAAAGCAAGCTGCTCGATTTCAAAACCTATTTTAACCATCAGCGCACGCATAGCGCCCGGGCGGGGAGACCACCTGATGGCGTAGCGACTCGGCCGGTCGCGAGCCTCCAGTCTTATCGATGGGAATCTCACTGCCGAGGCCTCTATCAAACCCCGAGAGCTGCATGATTCCCAAGAAACCTAAGATACCGGCCTCGTGGCCTTGCTGGCGTCACGTTCGACGCCTTGCGATGCCGAAGTGGAGAAGCGGTTGGCTAGGGTCCTCGGTGAAGAGGGAGGAAACGGCGGTGAGATCCGCGTGCGCACGGCATAATAAGATGGTGAAGTTTTGTGAAGTTCAGAAAACCTAGGAAACTAGGAATTCGGCAGCGACAGGTTTTGCAAGAGTTCACGGCTGGCATTCACGCGTCTGAAGATGATGATAAAGCCTCTGAAAGGAGTGGTTGCGAATGTCCGTTCGACGAAGCTCAAACGGTGTTCTCTAAGGATCTGGAAAGGCCCTTGTTGTCAGTAAGGTGCGCATTGGTTCGCCCTAAACGGTGTTCAAATGGTGTTCGGAATCGGTGCTAGCGTGCAAGTCATTGAAAAGATGGAGCGGGAGACGGGAATCGAACCCGCGACGTCCAGCTTGGGAAGCTGGCATTCTACCGCTGAATTACTCCCGCTCTCTTATGCGGATGACTGTAACATAAACAATCACATGTCGTAAAGATCGCCGGTGAGATGAGAATAGATTCTTCTCGAGTACGCGCCGCAGTGCACAATCATCGGGCGCGGCGGCCTTTCCGGACGAGAGTGTGCGGGCGGTCACACCCACGTGTGATGATGCGCACTGTGGCTTGTCCTGCTAAGCTATAGTTTTGCAAGGAGTTGAAGAAAGGAAAGACTCGTTAACCAGCCAACTTCTCCACGAGGACCTATGTCTAAACGACTAGCGAGAACACTGTTGGTGATACTCTCCGTCCCGCTCTCGATCTGGGCCCAGGAACAGCTTGTCCCGCTCTCGACTCTCGTGAAGCGCGTTGTCGACCTTGACCCCGGTGTACGAGCGCGCCAAGCCGAGAAGGAAGCGGCCCGCTCGGAGACGCTTCGAGTCCGCACCACGCGCCTTCCCAAGCTATATGTCAGCACGGACGTGGGTGGCGGCCAGATCGTGAACGATCTGGCGAACGTGTTGCTCACTGGACTGAGTCCAGCCTCGGTTACCGATCCGAAGACGCGTTCACGCCTCGCCGACCTCTCGTCCAGCCGACCGTATTTTGTTCCAGGCGCGCGTCTGGAAGACAACCTCTTCGACGGCGGGGCGACAAGCGCGGCGATCCGCTCCGCGACGCTCAATGAGAGCAAGGCCGAAGTTACGGGCAAGAGCGCCGCCGAAGACGAAGCGTTCACAGCGGCGTCGGATTTCCTGAGCCTCGCGCAGGGCCGCGTTCTCAGCCGCTATCTTGAGGAGTACGTCCATGTCGCGGAACTGGTTGCGACGGCCCTCGAGGAACAGGCCAAATCAGGTCGAATCACGGATGCCAACGCTCTTGCCGGCCGAGCCAAGCTTCAGGCGGCTCAAGCCGCTCTCGAGAACAGTCGTGACGACCTCGTGGTCCTCAGCAGTCTGTTGCGCCAGCGCGCGGGCCTGCCGCTGGATACCGCGTTCGACACCCAGTGGCTTGAAGCCAGACTCTCGGAGTCAGGCTTGTTCCCACTGCCCGAGACTCTAGGAACCGAGAAGAACGCCGACCTCCAAAATTCTTCGCTCGACATCCAGATTCAAGAACAGGACCTTCGCGCGGCCAAAGCACGCCGTATTCCCGACGTGAAGTTTGTCGCGGAATATGGCTTCTCGTTCTCGGCGCTCATCTTCACCTTCCGGCCCGGATATGACGTCGGTTTGCGCGTCAATTATCCGCTGTTTACCAGCCGGGAGCTCGAGCGGAACATTCAAACACAGCGGCGCCGTCTTGACGCTGCGAATTTCAGGCGGGAGAAAGTCGCTGCGGTGCTGCGCGAGGATCAGATCCGCCTGCTGGCGGAAGGCCGCAAACTCCGCCGGCAATACGAAGCCGCGCACAGCGCGCTCGCCCAGGCCGAGGAGGTCTACCGGGTGGCGCGGCTAAAATACGACCAAGGCGCGGGCGCACCTGCCGACCTGCTGGACGCTGCCGATCTGCTGTCGACGGCGCGCCAGCGATGCCTCGACCTGGCGCGCTCCAGTCTGTTGCTGCGTTGGACAGCGCTCCGCTCCGAGGACGCGTTGCTCGCCGAACTCGAACAAGGGGCACAGCCTTGAGATGAGACTCTTCAGCCGGCGCAACCTCATTCTCGTGCTGGTGCTCTTGGGGGCGGTCATCGGCCTTTACGTGCGCAGTCGTGTAGGCAGTTCGGTGGTGACGGTGAAAGTGGCTCGCGCCACCATCGGCGATCTGGTGCAGACTTTTCGCACCAACGGCGTTGTGGAACCCATACAGTTTCAGGAGATTCACACCGAATTCTCGGGAAGGGTGGCTGCGGTGTTGGCCCACCAGGGAGACCGTGTCCGCGCCGGACAGTCACTCGCGCGACTGGAGAGTCACGACGCCCTCGTCGAGCTGGCGCGAGCCCGCTCTGACCTGCTCGAAGCCGAGCAGACTCTGGCTAAAGTCGAGAGCGGTACCGCCCAAAAGGAGATCGACGCGCGAATCGCCCAGGCCAAAACCGACCTGGTGCTCGCCGACTCGAACCGCCGCCGCGATGAAACGCTCCTGCGGCAGAGGGCCATCAGCCAACTGGAGGCTGACGAATCCTCGGCGGCCTATCAGAAAGCCACCCAGCAACTGGCCGCGCTCGAGAGTGAGCGCAAGGTCCAAACCGACCGGCTGGCCGGCCTTTCTGAAGAAAGCGCTCGCGCTCGAGTGGAGGAGGCCCACGTACGACTAGCCGCCGCCGAGGCACGCGTCAAGGCCACGGAAGTCCCTGCCCCCCTGAGTGGTACGGTGCTGGTTGAGCCACCCAGGGCCGGAACGCTCGTCAATGCCGGCGACATTCTGGCAAAAGTCGGCGACATTACCCGGCTTCAAATACGCGCCTTCATCGATCAGCCCGATTTCTCTTCGATTCAGACCGGATCGCCGGTGCGCATTAGCTCCAATGGTTTCCCCGGCGAGACCTGGCAGGGGAACGTCACCTCCCTTTCGGCCCAGTTGACAACCATGGGTAAACGAGTGGTCGGCGAAGCGCTCTGCTCGGTCGAAGAAGGACGGGATCCCCTGCCTGTGAACTCCAACGTGGACCTCACTTTCACCAGCCGCGAGCTTCATCATGTTCTGCTGGTGCCGGTCGAGGCCGTCGTGCAAAAGGACAACCGCAACTACGTGTACGTGGTCGATGCGGGAGTACTTCACCTGCATGAAGTTCAAACCGGCGCCAGCAATGCCGACTCCGTCGTTCTGAGAAGCGGCCTCGAGCCGAATCAGATGATTCTGGACGATCTTGAAGTGCAGCCGCGCGAGGGTATGCGCGTGACACCTCGCTAGCATCGTTTGAAAAGCCTGGCGAGTAAGGTGAACGAACGTGGGGATGATGTCTCCGATGCAGTCCAGCAGGAGAGAGGCTGAAGCCGGAGCGAAGTTGTGGCCGAGGCTTTCCCGGGCCGAACTGCTTTCGATGACTCTCCATGACCTGGAGCGGTCTCCGCGCCGGACCCTGCTGACCATTCTGGGGCTGGTCATCGGTTCGGCGGCGGTCGTAGCCGTAAGCTCCGTCGGGTTGGCAGGGCGGGCCTACGCCCTCCAGCAACTCGAGACCTTGGGGACCAACTTCATTTGGGTGTCCTACAGTGGCCCATCGGATACGGCGGTGGGCGGCGGCGTCCCGACCAGCAGCCGCGAAATAACCGAAGACGACTTCCAGCACATCCAGAATGAAGCCACAGCCCTTGCGGCATCCACCCGGGTGGTGGTGGCCTTCACGGCGATCTCCAGCGGCGGCAAGACCTATCCGATCTCCCTCGTGGGCACCGACGGAGACTTCGCGCGGGTGCGCAATCTGACCTTGGACGAGGGGCGCCCGCTCACTTCAGCCGACGTGCAGGACCGCCGCAAGGTTTGCGTCGTCGCCCGCTCGCTGGCCGACAAACTCTACGGCCGGCAGCCCTCCGTCGGACGGAGTCTTAAGATCGAGGATTTCAACTTCGACGTCGTAGGCGTATTCCGCGACATCCGAACCCCCGGGGTGGAAACAGAGATCAGCCGCGACGCCATTTTGATTCCGGTCTCCGTGGCACGCTTCTTCTCGAACAGCAACAGCATTGACACCATTTACGCCCAGGCGCGTTCTCAGGACTCGGTGGACACCGCGGTGTCGCAGATCCGCCGCGTCCTGGTGCGCCATCACGGGCCGGCCGACCTCTACACCGTGAACACGCTGAGCTACTTTGTGGGGGTGGTCCATCGCATCTCCATCGGTTTGATGCTGGTCATCGTGGTCCTCGCGGTGATTGCCCTGCTGGTCGGCGGAGTGGGTATCCTGAACATCATGACAATGACAGTGAGCGAGCGGACGCGAGAGATCGGCGTGAGGCTGGCGGTCGGAGCGCGGCGCAGCGAGATCCGGCGGCTTTTCTTTCTTGAAGCGCTCGTGGTCAGTGTGACGGGGGGCGTCGTCGGTGTATTGCTGGGGGCGCTTGGCCCTCTGCTGGTTGGGACCCTATTCGATCTCACCATGCCGGTGTCACCCCTCTCCATCGCGATTGCCTTGCTGGTTTCGGTCGCGGTAGGCGTCTTTTTCGGCCTGTCGCCGGCGATGAAAGCGGCGAGTCTCAATCCCGTTGAAGCCCTGCGTTACGAATAGGAGGAGGGTTGCGCTTTCGGGACCTGCTCGAGATCGTGCGCGGTGACCTCGAGAGAAACGTGCGCCGAACCGTGCTGACCATGTTCGGCCTGATCGTGGGGTCGGCAGCGGTGGTGGCCGTCACCTCCATCGGGCTGGCCGGACGCGAGTATGCGGTCGAGCAACTGGAGTCGCTGGGTTCGAATCTGGTCTACGCCTGGTACGACGGCCCCACACCCTCGCCCAACGATTTGAATGAGGACGACTATCACGACATCAGTGCGCGTGTAACCGCGCTCGCACAGGTCAGCCGGCTGGCAACTGACTCCACGACCCTGAATATCCAGGGCGAGCAATACAACGTCACGCTGGTGGGCACGGACGGAGTCTACGCGCGAGTTCGCAACCTTGTGCTTCGCGAGGGGCGCTTCATCAGCGCCTTTGACCTCGACAACCGGCGGAAGGTCTGCGTGCTGTCCCAGTCCCTGGCGATCCGGCTCTTCGGCAACGGGCAGAGACTCGGCCGTCTCGTCTCGGCGGAGGGCTTCGACTTCCAGGTGGTCGGGGTCTTCCGCGATGTACAGAGCTTCAGCATTCCCACCGAGCTCTCGCAGAACGCCATGATTATTCCCCTGACTGTCCTGGCCGCGATGAGCAGCAGCAACCGCATCGACCGGATCTACGGGCAGGCGAAGAGCAACACGCTGGTCGACCGAGCCACCCAGCAAATGGCGCAGATCCTGGCGGCCAACCACGGAAGCGACGTCATCTACCGTGTTGGGAATCTGGGTGAAGTCTTGGGCGTCGTCCACCGTGTGTCGCGCGGTTTGATTCTGCTGGTCTCGGTCGTCTCCGCCATCTCACTTCTGGTCGGTGGTGTAGGAATCATGAACATCATGCTGGTGACGGTGCGCGAGCGGACGCCAGAGATCGGACTCCGCAAGGCGCTGGGCGCGACGTCACGCCAGATCCTCGACGTGTTTCTGCTCGAGGCCGTCATGATCAGCGTCACGGGCGGAGGGGTGGGAATTCTTTTGGGAGGCGGCATGCCGGTGGTCTTGGCGGCGATTTTCGACGTGCGGATTCCGGTTTCTCTGCTCTCCATCATCCTGGCCCTGGCGGTTTCCTCGAGCGTGGGCGTCTTCTTCGGCTATTATCCGGCACACCGGGCGGCGCGGCTGAATCCGGTGCAGGCGTTGAGATATGAGTGATCCGGACGAGGTGAAGTGGTAGTTATCCATGATGATGTAGGCCTCCAGTCCGGCGGGCACTTTTCTAGGACACAGCCCTCTCCCCGGGGGAGAGGGCCTGTCCTGAGCTGTGCGAAGGAGTGGCCCGCTGCCGTCGCTTTCGCCAGACGAAGCGGGTCGGGTGAGGGAGCACGGCGCTAGCCCTTGAAGCGAGGACGTTCCTTCGGTCCTGGGCTCCAGTTTCTCAACGTCACGAAGCAATTGTCTGACGACGAGGTCCGCAGCGGGAGCGCGGAGCGCTCCCCTACACTAGCCGGCAACGGCGCGCGTAGCCCCGTAGGGGCGACCTATCGTAGCCCAGGGCGCGAGCCCTGGGGAGAAGACCCTCACAGCGCCTTCGTCTCCCCTCCCCCCTCGCGGGGGAGGGGCAGGGGGTGAGGGGCGCCCAGTCGCGCACTGGAAACGCGGGCGGCTACGTGGTCGTCAGCGGCCCCCCCGAAGCACTGGTCAAGCACCCGCTGTCATATACGCGGAAGTATCTGGCGCGATACCTTGACCAGCGCGCGTGAGTTGTAGCCCTCCGAGCGATGCATCCGGATTTGGTATACACGCGGGGTGGCGCAGACGCGGCGCAGTCTGCCGTGTCTGCGGCGAGGAGTGGCAATCCATCGCCGCAGAGAACCGTCCCCGAGGTAATAATCCCTGACACTTGACGACAGCCATTGCCCTGGCGAGCGAACCGAGCCGTGGTGGGGAGTGGACTCCCGCTTCCGCGGGAATGACGGTGAGTGGATTCCCGTTTCCCGCCTGTGCCGGAATGGATTCCCGCCTACGCTGATTGAATGACGACGCTGGCTCCGTCCCGAACCCGAGTAAGCTTGGGTTGTCCGAAGGCCAAGACTCGGGGAGAAAGGAGCCAGCGATGAAGATTATCGCATGCGATTATCACCCAAGCTTTCAGCAAATCGCCATGTTGGACCAGAACACCGGGGAGTTGAGCGGTCGTCGATTGGCGCATCCGGCCGAAGCCGAGGCCTTTTATCGAGGCTTGCCAGGGCCGGTGCGG
>DASZAI010000039.1:0-36543 GCA_035945295.1 Terriglobia bacterium
TGATCCAGCAAAGCCACCGCTTGCCGGCGACGGCGCTCCAAAGCCTCGAAGTCTCGGCGTACTCCTTTTGGGTTGCCCATGCTGACATAGATGCCAGCAGTGCCCCTCTGGTTGCACTATATTATACGAATCTCAATAGCCGAGTCGCGTGGCCACAATCGCGCCGACGGCTTCGAGGAGCGTGCGGTCCGCGTCCGTGAAGGCTGCGGGCGCATCGCTATCGACATCGATCTCGCCCAAGACCCGCCCGTCGTGCAGGATGGGCACGACAATCTCCGATCGTGTTTCCAGGCTGCAAGCGAGGTAGCGGGGGTCAGAGTGGACGTCGTCAACGACCACCGTCTGGCCGCTCGCGCCGGCGGCCCCACAGATGCCCTGGTCGAGGGGGATGCGCGTGTGCGGCGTGGGCTTGCCGGCGTAGGGTCCGAGCACGAGCACCCCGTCCTGACCGAGCAGATAGAAGCCCACCCAGTTATAGTGCGGCCGCTCGCGCCGCAGCAGTTCCACCGTGGCGGCCATCAGCGACTGCGAGTCAGGTGAGGTATTCGCCAGGCGCTGGATGGCGGCGATAATCGTCGGGTTGTGGAGCATCGTTCCAGATGATACACCCCATCGCCAGGGCGACCTCGAAATTGCCGCAACTAATTCCCTGGACACGTGTTATATAGACTGTGGCGACGATGGCCATCGACTCAGACCTGGAGTTGATGTTGCGGGTGCGGAGTGGTGACGCGGAGTCGTTCGAGTTGTTGCTCGACCGCCACCGCCAGCCCCTGATCCGCTACTTCTGCCGCATGCTGCGCGACCAGGATCCGGACGAGTAACGCCCGGCGGTCTGCGCCGGACCAGGTTTACACCGCTTATTTCGTCTGAGACTCAGTAGAAAAGTAGGACCCAGGCTCGGGGATGGCGGCGCCATCCTTACGAGGTGACGATGCTCCATAATTGACGCCGGTCGCCGAGTCGTGGATTACCGCCTCGCCGCCGCCCATCGAACTCGAGTAATCGCCATGCACGTTGAATACGTGACCCTTCTTCGCCAGCGCCTCGCGCACTTCGGCCGGGACACGATCCTCAATCAGAAAATCGCAGCCGCCGCGGTTGAGCTTGGTGAAGCGTGGCATTTCGAGCGCCTCCTGGATGTTGCGCCCGTAGTCAGCCACGTAGGAGACGAACTGGGCGTGCGCCTGCGGCTGGTTGAGACCGCCCATGATGCCGAAGCCCATGTGGACGCTGCCGCGTTCCATGAAGGCCGGGATAATCGTATGGAAGGGGCGCTTGTGGGGCGCGAGGGCGTCAGGGTGCGAGGGATCGAGCGCGAAGCCGGCGCCGCGATTCTGCAGCGGGAAGCCGTCGACGACGACGCCCGAGCCCCACAGTCCCGAGATGCTCTGAATCATCGAGACGATGTTGCCGTGGCGGTCGACGGCGGTGAGATACACGGTGTCGTTGCCGAGCTGCGGCGGTTTGCCGGGCTGATCGTCGCAGTGCGCGTGGTCAGGATCAATCGTCTTGGCGCGCTCCTCCGCGTACGATTTGGAAATCAGTCCGGCGACGGGGACTTTGACGAATCGTGGGTCGCCGTTGTAACGGAACAGATCGGCGTAGGCGAGCTTCTGGGCTTCGAGCTTGATGTGCAATGCATCAGCGCTGAGCGGCGCATAGCGCTCGAGCGGGAAGCGCTCGAAGATGTTCAGCATCTCGAGCGCTGCCATGCCCTGGCCGTTGGGCGGCAGCTCGTAGACCGTCCATCCGCGATAGGTGGTCGAAATGGGCGTCACCCATTCGGGTTGAAAGCCGCTCAGGTCCGCCGCCGTCATCACTCCGCCCAGCCGCTCCGAAGTCGCGAGGATGTCATGGGCGATGGGGCCGCGATAGAAGGCGTCGCGTCCGCCGTCCGCCACAAGCTTCAAGGCCGCGGCGTAATCGAGGTTGCGAAACACCTCGCCGACCGCCGGTGGCTTGGCGCCCGGCAGAAACACGCGGCGCAAGCCTGGATCCGTCATGTGCGCGGCGTCGCTCTGCCAATAGGCATCGGTCAGTTCGGTGACCGGATAGCCGTGCGCGGCGTAGTAGATGGCGGGCTGGAGCAGATCCTTCCAGGGCAGGCGTCCGAACTTCTCATGCAGGGCCCACCAGCCGGCCACACAGCCCGGAACCGTCACTGAGAAGATGCCTTGGCCCGGCATTCGGGTGTGGCCCTTCTGCTTGAGTCGGTCGATGGTCAAGTGCTCGGGCGCCCAACCGCTCGAGTTGAGGCCTGTGAGCTTTCCTGTCTTCGAATCCCACTCGATGGCGAATAGGTCGCCGCCCATGCCGTCCATCATGGGTTCGACCACGCCGAGCACAGCGTTGGCGGCGATGGCCGCGTCCACGGCAGAACCGCCGCGCGCCAACACCTGGGCGCCGGCCTGCGAGGCGAGCGTCTGGCTGGCGGCCACGATGCCCTGTTGGGTGATGACCATGGAGCGCGCTGAAGAGCGGTCCAAGTGGTCGGAGGGATTCTGGGCGCCAAGTGACATTCTCAAGGCCAGCATACCAAGCAGAACAAGGGCGATCACAGGTAGTCGTTGCATCATGCGAGCAGTCTATTCAGTCCGCGGTGGAAGCGCAAGCGCCGGTAATGGTCGAGATCATTCCCTAATCGCCGGCCATGCGGAACGCGTGTTCTCCGCAGTCGAGACGCGCTAGTTGGTCCTTCACGCTACCCAGCGTCCATCTTCAACCACACGTGACCACCTGTCGCCGGTGGTCACCAGACGATGACTCGAGGAAAACCGAACCGTCGCGGGCCCGCCAAAGCCGGCCGACTTCAGGCTAACACGCTGATGGGTGGAATCTTAAGGGTTCCTAAGGACGCTGATAGCGGATTTGGTTGAGCCGCAAAGCACCCAGGTTTTAGTTTAAGCAAGGCGAACTAGTCCGAATAGATGTGTTCGTGTGTACCTGTCATTAAAATAGGTAACATCGCTGCTGGTGCCGGTAACTCTTTATAAAATAAGGCAAAAAAGTTCTTGACAAGCCGTAACGCAAACTGTAGAGTCCGGTGGTCGGAAGTAGTCGAAAGTGGTTAAAAGTGAAGGATGGGGGGTCTCCCCATGATGCTTATGCACGTCTCCCCATGGGCTGCCTCGAGGTACTCGGCGGGTTCAGAGCTTCGCGCCGAAATCCGCAACGCGTATCTCTCCCTCCTCGCACCAATCGCAATCGTCCTTGTGGTCGTGTTTTTCATTTGGCTCAATGCGCGATAAGAGAAATCGCATGAGCAACGCAAGCCCGGCGAGAGTCCAGGATGCTTTACGGCAGGTACCCGGCAACCGTCGACGTCAAGGGGCGGCTGAAGTTTCCGGCGGCCGTGCGCCCCGACCTGGACCAAGCCTACGGACCTGATTTCTTCGTGACCAGCGTTGATAAGGGTCAATCCGTGCGAGTTTATCCCTTGCCGGTGTGGAAGGCAATAGCCGAGAAGCTTATGCAACCGCCCAGCTTCAACACGGCGAAGCAAAGGCTTCTCGAGCAGATCAACTACTGGGGTCAGGTTGTGAGAATCGACGGGCAGGGAAGGATCTTGATTCCCTCGTTGCTGCGAGACCCCGCTGCCATGCGAGGCGAAGTTGCCGTGCTGGGGAAGCTGAACCACATCGATGTGTGGAATGGCGAGCGACTGCGCGAACACATCGAATCCGGGCCCTTGACGGACGAAGACCGGGAAAAGCTGGACAGCATGGGCATTTAGATGGGCGTCTCTGCATCGCCGGGGCCGCGGATACACCGGCCCGCGCTGCTGGGTGAGACGATCGAGTTTCTGAGGATTCGGCCTGACGGAACATACATTGACGCGACGCTGGGGGGCGGTGGTCATGCGGAAGCGATTCTCGAGCGGCTGGAAGAAGGAAGGCTGCTGGGCATCGATCGCGACCCAGCGGCGCTGGAACAGGCCGCAACGCGCCTTGCGCCTTACCGGGAAAAGCTGGTTTTGATGCACGGGAACTTCGCCGAAATCGACTCGCTTCACCACATCACGGGTCTGCCGCCCGCGGATGGCGTGCTCGCCGACCTGGGCATGAGTTCGCTCCAGCTCGAGGAGGCTTCACGCGGATTCAGCTTTAACCTGCCGGGTCCACTCGACATGCGAATGGACCCCGAGACGGAGACGACGGCGTCCGATCTCGTCAATTACCTCCACGAGCAGGAGCTGGCCGATTTAATTTTCAAGTTAGCCGAAGAGCGCCACTCGCGCCGCATTGCGCGAGCAATTATGAAGGCCCGCCCGATTCGAACAACCACCGAACTGGCGCAGGTGGTGACGCGAGCTATCCCCTCCCGGGCGGGCCTCCACCAGATTCATCCGGCCACGCGCACCTTTATGGCGCTGCGTCTGGCCGTGAACTGCGAGCTCGATAACCTGGAGTCATTTCTTGCCAGAGTGCTTGCCGTTCTCGTTCCCGGCGGACGATTAGTCATCCTCACCTTCCACTCGCTTGAGGACCGTCTGGTGAAGCGGGCTTTCCAAGCCTGGCAGCGCGAGGGCCGGGTCAGCGTTCTGACGCGCAAAGTCGTTCGAGCCAGCGAAGCTGAAGTTCACTCCAACCCACGGGCGCGCAGCGCCAAGCTGCGTGCGGCCGAGAAGGGTTGGGATTAGGGCCAGGAGCCGGGGATGGCGATCCGACAGATCGTGATCCCCGTCACCTGACCGCCGTCTAAAAACATGGCTACCGCCGTCACCACTCTACCGAGACCGCGAACCCGGCGCCCACGCAATCAACTGGTGGGCACCGCCAACCGGGCGTGCTTCCCAGACATCACCTACGTCAAGCGCATAGACAACTCGCGCTTACGCCGCGAGGTCGATTGGGAGAAGCGCCGTGAATGTTACAGTCTCCTCGGATTGGGCATTCTGGTTTTTCTTTTTGGCCTCCTCTACGCCTGGCAGCATTTCGATTGTGTGCGGTACGGCTATCAGATCGAACAGCTCAAGAGCAAGCAGACGGCGCTGGAAGAGTCGAACCATGAGCTTCAGCTCAGCGAGGCCTCTCTCACCGACCCGCAACGGATCGATACGATGGCGCAGCAACGGCTGGGGCTCCAACCGGCGAAGCCGCAGCAGTTGATCCCGCTCGGGCCGACGCCGGACGCTCCGCCCGGACGTCCCGAGGTCGCCGACAATCTCTCCCGGCCGGGGCTGCTCCCGGGTCCCGCGGGAAGCGTTCTCTCCCCCAAAACGCAGGGGCGATAGCAATCACGATGGCCGCTCCGAAAGCGCAAGCTCGACCGGCGAAAGGCGCCTCGTCCGGCACCTCAAGCCGGACTATGCTGCTCGGCGGGTTTCTGGCGCTTTGGGTGATAGGACTGGCCGCCCGCCTTTACTACCTCCAGATCATTGAATACGTGGACTTCGTCAGCCGGGCGCAGCGCCAGCAACAGCGCACGATCGAGATCGCGGCCAATCGCGGTACCATCTTCGACCGCGAGATGCATCCGCTCGCCATGAGCGTGGCCGTCGACTCCATCTACGCCGTCCCCTCTGAGATCGCCGACCGCGAGCTGGCCGCCAAGGTGCTCGCGTCCATGCTGCACCTGGACGCAGGAGAGTTGCTGGCTCACTTCGACCATTTGCGGTCGTTCTGCTGGGTGAAGCGCAAGGTCTCCGACCAGGAAGCCCGGCGCGTCCACGCGCTGAACCTCCGGGGTATCTATTTCCAGAAAGAGATGAAGCGCTTCTATCCCAAGGGCGAGCTGGCCGCTCAGGTTCTGGGATACGTCGGCATGGACGACAACGGCCTGGCCGGTATCGAGTTCGGCATGAACAAGGCCATTAAGGGCCAGCCGGGGCGCATGCTGGTGGTGGCCGACGCCCGGCACCAGTCGTTCTTGTCGACCGACTGGAAGGGTGAGCCGGGCAAGAGCGTCGTTCTGACCGTCGACGAGAATGTCCAATACATCGCCGAGAAAGTTCTGGCGGAAACAGTCACCGCGTCCCATGCGGCAGGGGGAGTGGCCGTCGTCGAGGATCCGCGAACGGGGCGCATCCTCGCCATGGCCAACTATCCGACCCTGGACGCCAACGACTACTCGAAGTCTCCGGCCGCAGACCGCATCGACCGCGGCGTGGCCTGGGTCTACGAGCCAGGATCTGTCTTCAAGCTGATCACGGTAAGCGCAGCGCTCGAAGAGAATCTTACCCGCCCGACCGAGATCATCGACTGCCAGATGGGCAGGATTGAGATCGGGCACCACACCATTCACGACTGGAAACGGTTTGGGGCGCTTTCCGTGACCGACGTGATCGCACATTCGAGCGACGTGGGCGCCATCAAGCTGGGCCTGCGCCTGGGTGAAGACCGCTTTTATAGGCACATCCGCGACTACGGTTTTGGAGAGAAGACGGGGATCGAGTTGCCGGGCGAAGAGCATGGCTTAGTCGAGCCGACCAGCCGCTGGTCGGGCATCTCGATCGGAGCGATTTCGATCGGCCAGGAAATCGCGGTCACGCCCGTGCAGATGCTCTCCACTTATTCGGCCATTGCCAACGGCGGGGTGATGATCGAACCGCGCATCGTCAGCGACGTGTTCCGCGGCGACCCGCACGATGCGCTGCAGCCGGCTCCCGCGCGCCGGGTGGTGAGCGCGCACACTGCGGAGCTGATGAAACAGATGCTGGCGGACGTGGTGTCCTACGGCACCGGCAAGCCCGCACGACTCAACGGATACTCGGCGGCCGGCAAGAGCGGCACCGCCCAGAAAATCATAGGAGGTCGCTACTCGGCTTCGCATTACGTCGCTTCCTTCATCGGGTTTGCCCCCGTGGATCACCCGGCGATAGCCATTCTGGTGTCTATCGATTCTCCGGTCGGAGCACATCACGGGGGTGAGGTGGCAGGTCCGGCGTTCGGATCCATCGCACAGCAGACTCTAGGCTATCTGGACGTTCCGCAAGACAATCCCTCGCAGTTGCCTCAGATTGCTTCGTCCGCAACCGCACCGCCCGCTCGCCAGCTAAGAGAGGATGGTGCGGGTCGCCTACCTTCCCAATCCGAACTGCCGGAGACTGCCACCTCTTCCTCTCGATCCCTTCCGGAGCCGGCGCTCCAACCGGTATCATTCACGGCCTTGTCAGATAACCCAGGCGCTCCTTCCTCCGCCGACCGCGGAACGGTGATCGTCGACCGCGGTCCTCCGGCCACCGTGCCCGATTTCTCGGGTTTGGCGATGCGTCGCGTGGCGGATAAGTGTCAGGAGCTGGGTCTCGGACTGAGCACCAGCGGCTCGGGTCTCGCCGTCGAACAGAGCCCTCCGGCGGGTACCCGTCTTGCAGTCGGAAGCACCGTGGCCGTTCGCTTCGCGCGCAACTAAAGACTGAGTGCTTACCACTGGTTTATAATGCGAGTGAGAAATGAAATTGGGCGAGCTCCTTCAGGGAGTAGAGGGCCTGAAATTCGGCGCGCATCCGGCAGTCGAGGTCCCTTTTCTGGCGTACGATTCCCGGCGCGTGAAGGCGGGCGCCCTGTTCTTTGCCATTATTGGCGAGAAGGCTGACGGTCACAAGTTCATTCCTGCCGCGCTGAAGAGTGGGGCTGTGGCGATTGTGAGCGAGCGACGCGCGCCCCCGGAGCTCGCGCCGCAGTGGGTGGAGGCACCTCGAATTCGCCGCGCGCTGGCCACGGCGAGCCTCAACTTCTACCGGCATCCCGATTCCCGCCTTCGTCTGGTTGGCATCACCGGCACCAACGGCAAGACCACGACCTCCTATCTGATCGAGAGCATTTTCCGCGCGGCCGGGATCCGCGCCGGGCTCTTCGGCACCATCGAGTACCGGTTTGGCGACCGCACGCTTCCGGCGCTCAATACCACTCCAGAGTCGCTCGACCTGATTTCCTACCTCGCGGAGTTGGCCGACTCGGGCGGTGGAGCCGCAGTCATGGAAGTCTCCTCGCACGCGCTGGCTCAGGAGCGCGTCTGGGGATTACACTTTGCCGCCGCAGTCTTCACCAACCTGACGCGTGACCATCTCGACTATCACAAAGACTTCGAGAGCTACTTCCAGGCCAAGCGCCGGCTCTTTGAGGGCCTGGGCGCGGGGCCACCCGAGCTCGCGGTGATCAACGCGGATGATCCCTGGGCCGTGCGCCTGCTCGAACTTCCCTATCCGCGCCGGCTCACCTACGCCATCGGTTCCGAGGCTGACCTCAAAATGAAGTATTTCAGCCAGAGTGCGGCGGGACTCGAGGCATCGCTCGCCACGCCCCAGGGCAAGCTCGAGGTGAGGTCGCCGCTGCTCGGGCGCGCTAACGTCTACAATATCCTGGCAGCGGCGGCGGCGACGCTCGGTCTGGGTGTCCCCGCCGACAAAGTGCAGCGGGGTATCGCGGCACTGGCCTGTGTGCCCGGCCGCTTCGAGCGCGTCGACGAAGGCCAGCCCTTTCTGGTGGTGGTCGACTATGCCCACACCGATGACGCGCTGCGCAACGTGCTCCGAACCGCCCGGGAATTGACGCGCCGCAAACTCATAGTGGTCTTTGGATGTGGTGGCGACCGCGACCGCGCCAAGCGCCCCCTGATGGGCGAAGCGGCGGGATCCCTGAGCGACCTCGTGGTGCTCACTTCGGACAATCCGCGCAGCGAAGACCCGGTCGCGATCATGAACGATGCGCTCGTCGGGCTGCAAAAGGCTGGCAAGCCCTATCGGCTCGAAGTCGATCGCCAGGCGGCGATCCGCCTGGCGCTCGAGGACGCCCGCGAGGGCGACGTGGTGGTGCTGGCAGGCAAGGGTCACGAGACTTACCAGATTCTCAAAGACCGCACCATTCCGTTTGACGATCGCGCCGTGGCGCGGCAGGTGCTCGGCGAGTTGGGCTACGCGGCGGATCAGGCGAGCGCGCCCCGCCGCAATCCGGCGCGGCACTGAAAGACTGGGCGGCTTCGAGATGAGGGCCGCTCGACGAGGAAGGTCCCGGGAATGAAGCTATCGATGGGCGAGGTGGCGGCAAGGCTCGGCGCCTCCTCGCAAACTCCCGATCGCCCGGTCGAGGGCTATTCGATCGACTCACGCACGTTGACTCCGGGGTCGCTGTTCTTCGCTATCCGTGGACCACGGTTTGACGGGCACGAGTTTGTGGACCGGGCGCTCGATCGCGGTGCTGCAGGCGCCGTGGTCGAACGCGCCTACCGCGAGGGTGCGTCGCCCGAAACAGCAGCGCGACTCGTTGCCGTATCCGACACGGTGACGGCGCTACAGGACCTGGCACAATCGGTCCGCAGGACGTGGGGACGCGCCGTCGTCGGGATTACGGGCAGCACCGGCAAGACAACCACCAAGGAGTTGATTGCGGCGCTGCTAGCTCCGAAGTATTCGGTCCACAAATCGTTGGGAAACTTGAATAATCAGTATGGTGTACCGCTCACCCTGCTCGGGCTTGAGCCCGGCCACGAAGTCGCTGTGGTTGAAATGGCAATGTCCGCGCCGGGTGAGATCGCGCGACTGGCCGAGATCGTGGAGCCCGAAACGGGAGTGGTCACCAATGCGGCTCCGGTTCACCTCGAGTTCTTTGATTCCGTCGACGCCATTGCGCGGGCCAAGCGTGAGCTCATCGAGCATCTGAAATCTCCCGCCACGGCCGTGCTCAACCACGATGATCCTCGCGTTCGCCGGTTTGCGAACGGCTTTCAGGGGCGCGTCGTGACCTTCGGGCTGGGCGAAGGAGCGGACTTTCGCGCCTTCGACCTCGGGGTCTCGAATCACGGCGGGATCGGCGTGGGCATGCGTTTTCGCGTGGCGGCACGGGCGTGGGAGGCGGAGTTCCAGATGGTCCTGCCAGGGCGTCACAACGTCGAAAACGCACTGGCGGCGATTGCCACCGCCAGTATCTTCGAGGTGCCGGTCGACGCGCTGGTCCAAGCGCTGGGTGATTTCAAGCCTCTCGGACAGAGGTCGGAAGTCCTGACGCTGCCCGGCCCCGTCATGGTTCTCAACGACTCCTATAACTCGAACCCGTGCGCTTTGGAGCGCATGCTTGAAACGCTGGCAGGCTGGCCGCGCGCGAAGCGGCGGATCGTGGTCGCCGGTGAGATGCTCGAACTCGGGCCGACGTCGCCTGAACTGCATCGTCAGGCGGGCCAGAAGTGCGCTCAGGCTGGTGTTGGCTGGCTCATCGCCGTCCAAGGCGACGCGCGGTTCATTCTTGAGGGCGCCGTTCAGGCAGGATTGCCCACCGCGCGAACGCGATTTTTCCCTGACGCGGAGCAGGCCGGGAAGTTCTGCCGCAGCCTGGTCGAGCCCGGGGACGTCGTCCTGGTGAAAGGGTCGCGCGGCGTCCACCTGGAAAAGGTTATCGAGACGCTGCAGTCCTTACCCGTGCGCTTGTTCTCGTAAGGCGGCGGTCGGCAGTGGACAGACGGACAACGAATGTTCTATTACCTCTACCTCAAGTTTCACACCGAGATTCACCTCTTCAATCTGTTCCGCTACATCACCTTTCGGACCGCCTACGCCAGCATCACCGCGCTTCTGCTCTCCCTGGTGCTGGGGCCGTGGGTTATCGGGCGCCTCAAAGAGTTTCAGATCGGGCAATACATCCGCGAGGACGGCCCGCAGTCGCACCGCGCCAAAGCCGGTACGCCGACCATGGGTGGGATCCTTATCATCCTCTGTATCGGCGTTCCCACCTTATTGTGGTCCGACCTGAGCAACGTTTTCGTGTGGTTGGTGCTGGGGGTGACGCTGGCTTTCGCAGGCATCGGCTTCTGGGACGACTACCAGAAGCTGCGCCGCCGCCAGAACCTGGGATTGACGGCGCGCTCCAAGTTCCTCCTGCAGATTCTGGCGAGTTTTATCTTCGGCGTCGTACTGATGCTACTTGCGGCCCGCGGGCTCTATTCCACCGACCTGACCTTCCCTTTCTTCAAGCGCTTCCATCCCGACTTCCTGATCGGCAGCCTGCTCCACAATCCGTGGACCTATGCGCTGGCTTACCTGCCTTTTTTGCTCTTTGTCGTCCTGGTCCTCGTTGGCTCCTCGAACGCCGTAAACTTGACGGACGGTCTAGACGGCTTGGCGATCGGCTGCGTCCTGATTTCGGCCTCGGGCCTTACGGTACTGACCTATGTTTCCGGACACGCCGTGCTTGCCAGCTACCTGGAACTCGAGCATCTATCCGGGGTCGCGGAATTGACGATCTTTTGCGGCTCGATGGTGGGGTCGAGCTTGGGCTTTCTCTGGTACAACGCCTACCCGGCGGAGATTTTCATGGGCGACGTGGGCTCGCTCGCGTTAGGCGGCGCGATTGCGGCGGTGTCGGTGGTCATCAAGCAGGAACTCCTGCTTCCTTTCATCGGTGGGATTTTTGTGGTCGAGGCGCTCTCGGTCATCCTCCAGGTGGGATCGTACAAACTCCGGCACAAGCGCATCTTTAAGATGGCTCCTCTCCATCACCACTTCGAACTTTTGGGATGGAAGGAGTCGAAAATCATTACCCGCTTCTGGATATCCGCGCTGGTCTTTGCGCTGTTTGCTTTGACCACACTCAAGCTGCGATGAAGTGCGAAACTTGAGGACCGATGCTCGACCTTCGACGGTGGGAGGACCGGGCGGCGCAAGCGCGAGCCTCCGATTCGACGGCAATTGTGCGCGCGTGTAAAATACGGGTCAGCGAGCTCCGGGTTTCGGACGGCGATTCGCAGGTTGCAAGGCTTCCCTGATGGATGTTCGCGGAAAACGCGTCATGGTCGTAGGGTTCGCGCGCAGCGGTCGCGCGACGGCGGACGTCTTGCGGCGTCGAGGCGCTCAGGTGACGGTGACGGATTCACGGCCCGCCACCGAGTTCAGTGCCGAGATCGCAGGCCTGCTGGCGCAAAAAATCGGTCTCGAACTCGGCATTCACCGTGAGGAAGCTTTTCTCCGCCAGGACGTGATCGTGGTCAGTCCGGGCGTACCCTGGTCGTTGCCCGAGCTTGAAGCGGCGCGCCAGGGAGGTATCCCGGTCGTCCCGGAGGTCGAGGCGGCAAGCTGGTTTCTCGAGGGAACGCTAATCGGCATCACCGGCACCAACGGCAAGACCACGACGACCGCGCTGCTCGGCAAGATCCTCGAGGCTTCGGGCTTCCCGACCTTCGTTGGCGGCAACATCGGCGTGCCGCTGATTTCCGCGGTGGACCAGATCAGTCCTGAGTCTCTGGTCGTCGCCGAGCTGAGCAGCTTCCAACTCGAAGCCATCCAGGACCTGCACCCCCACGTCGCCGTGATGCTGAACCTGACGCCCAACCACCTCGACCGGCACGCGAGTTTCGCGGAGTATGCGTCGGCCAAGGCGCAGATCTTCCGCAATCAGACCAGGGAGGACTACGCCGTCCTGAATGCCGACGATGCAAACGTGATGCTGCTGGCGCCTGCACTCTCCAGTCAGAAGATCTTTTTCAGTCGGGAGCGCAACATCTCCGACGGCGTGCTGGCGGCCAATCACGAGGTCATTTATCGGACCGGTAACCTCGAGCGCGTGCTCTTCATGACCGAGGACGTCTCGCTGCGCGGCGAGTTCAACCTGGAGAATGCGCTGGCGGCGACGGCGGCAGCATGCGTGGTGGGCGCGGACTTCGAGAATATTCGCGGCGCCGTGAAGGAGTTTCGAGCGGTTGAGCACCGTCTCGAGTATGTCCGCCGGATCCAGGGCGTGGCCTTCTATAACGATTCCAAAGCGACCAGCGTCGATGCCACTGCCAAGGCCCTCTCCGCCTTCGATCAACCTGTGCACTTGATTCTGGGCGGCAAGGACAAGGGTGCGCCGTACGGGCCGCTTCGCCCGCTGATCGAAGGCCGCGTGCGGGGGATCTACCTCATCGGGGCAGCCGCGGACCGTATTGCCGAGGAACTCGCCGGGTCTGCCAAGATTGTGCGCTCGGGTGACCTTGAAACCGCGGTCCGCCAGGCCTTTACGGCCGCCTTTTCGGGAGAGGTTGTTCTCCTGTCGCCCGCCTGCGCGAGCTACGATCAGTTCCATGACTTCGAGGAGCGCGGGCGGGTCTTCAAAGATCTGGTCGCTCGCCTGGCAACGCAAGTAGGGACTTCGAGGTTCGACACGGGGCGAAGCAAGGGTGCGGTCGCAAGCAAGCCCTCCTCCGGCGCTTCGGCAGCGTCCTCAGTACTTGGTCCTGAGACCAGAGCTGCTGCGTCCGCGCCGGGACTGGATTCCAAGCCGCAGGTTGTTCGGAGCTCTGGAGCGCGAGCGCCGCTCGGGGAATCGATCTCGATGTACGAGGTTGAAGCGGCCGAAGTCGCTCCGCTGGACATCGGATCGCTGGGGCAGTTCGACGATGACGCACCTCTGTCTGCCTATGACCTGCGTCCGCTCGAAACGGTCGAGGACGACCCGATGCCGTTCGAGTTTGCCGCTCGGCCCGCGGCTCGCGAGCCTGGACAGATGACTCTGGGGATTCCAGGGACTATCCCCGGGTCTGAGCACGCCGGAGCATCCCGGCCAAGGGGAAAGAGGACGAAGCACGAAACGCCGGGCTCAGCAGGAGACTGACGCCGCGCATTCCGGAGGACCATGGCACGAAGGCTGGAGTCTGACAAGTTCCTCTTTGTTGCCGTCGTGGCGCTCGTGCTCTTCGGCGCCCTGATGGTGTTCAGCGCCTCGGCGGTGATGGCCTCCGAGCGTTATGGAAGCAGCTACTATTTTCTCATTCGGCAACTTGCCTGGGCCGTGGTGGGTTTGACCGCGATGGTCGTCGTGATGAGCGTCGACTATCGGAGATACGCGAACCCGCTGTTCATCTTTCCCACGCTGGGCCTTCAATTGGTCCTGCTGATTGCCGTCTTCTTCTTGAGCCCCAGTCATCACGTCCATCGCTGGTTTCACCTGGGACCCGCGAACTTCCAGCCGTCAGAGCTCTCCAAAGTCGCCCTGATTGTTTTCCTGGCGTACTTTCTCGACCAGCGTAAAGGGCAGATTAACGACCGCCAGTACACCCTGGTGCCGATTATGCTGATCATCGGCATCACCGTAGCCCTGATCGTGGGGGAACCGGACTTCGGAACCGCGATCGCTATCACCCTGGTGGTGGCAGCAATGCTGTTTGCGGCCGGCTTGCACTGGGGTTACTACGCCGGTTGCGCGGCGGCGGTGGCTCCCGTGTTCTACCTGCTGGTCTATCGCGTGCCTTATCGGTGGAACCGCGTCCTGGCGTTTATCAACCCTGAAACTGACCCGCTGGGCAAAGGATTTCAGATCATCCAGTCCAAGATCGCCGTGGGCACGGGGGGAATCGACGGGTTAGGTTTGATGGAGGGCAAGCAGAAGCTCTTCTTTCTGCCGGAGCCTCACAACGACTTCATCTTTGCGGTGATCAGCGAGGAATTGGGCTTCATCGGAGCAATCGCGGTGCTCGCGCTGTTCGCGGTGATCCTCTGGCGGGGACTGCGTGCGGCGGGAGCCTGCACCAACGATTACGGCCGGCTGCTGGCGATCGGGCTGACGGTGCTCATCGTCGGCCAGGCGCTGGTCAATGTCAGCGTGGTGGTCGGGTTGCTACCGACCAAGGGAATTCCACTGCCCTTGGTGAGCTACGGTGGTTCGTCGCTGCTGATGAACCTGGTGGCGCTCGGAATCCTGCTCAATATCTCGCAGCACGCGAGCTAGCCGGGCCGCACCGAGCGGCTCGCAGTAGTCGATCCATGCGGGGTTGGCAATTGCAAGCGGTCGAGATGGCAATCGAGAAGACGACTTTGGCGTCCGAGCAACCATCGACCCCGGTTCACGGCCTCACCCGCGAGTCGACCGGTTCCGCGCGCGTCCTGATGGCGGCCGGGGGAACCGGCGGGCATATCTTCCCGGCGTTAGCGGTAGCGGAAGAATTGCGGGCGCGATGGCTCAGCCGTGTACGGCAAGAGCCGGCGCAGGCTCCGGGCGTCATCCAGTTTCTGGGTACCGGTCGAGGTCTCGAGGCCCGGCTGATTCCGAGTGCAGGCTTTCCCCTGCGGACCGTCGACGCCGCAGGTCTGGTGGGTATCGGAGGCTGGAAGAAAGCGCGCAATTTGGCCGTGCTGCCGCGGACCTTGCTCCAGACGGTGAGAGTTTTGCGTGACTTCAAGGCCGACGTCGTCCTGGGGATGGGAGGATACCTGGCTGGGCCGGCGATGCTGGAAGCGGCGCTGGCAGACATCCCCACGATCCTGATTGAGCCCAACGCCGTGCCAGGCTTTACCAATCGCCTCCTCGCGCCGTTGGTGCGGGTGGCCGCGTTGGGTTTCGAAGAGACAGCCCGATTCTACGGCTCGAAGGCCCGCGTGACCGGCCATCCGGTCAGGAAGGCTTTTTACGAGATCCCTGCCAGGGACCGCCGCGCGCCGTTCACGATTCTAATTCTCGGGGGCAGCCAGGGGTCGACGGTGATCAACCGGTGCGTGGTAGGGAGTCTGCCACAATTTGCCGCCCAGCCTGTAGGTTTCGTCCACCAAACCGGCGAACGCGATTATAATACTGTGCGGCAGGCGTACAAGGAAGCTGGAGTTCCTGCCGAAATCTATCCGTTCATCGAGGATGTGCCTAAAGCATTCGGGCGCTCTGATTTGATCGTCTCCCGTTCGGGCGCTTCAGCCGTCGCAGAACTGGCTGCGGCCGGGAAGGCCTCGATCCTGGTGCCTTTCGCGGCTGCGGCGGAGCATCATCAGGTAGAGAATGCTCGCGTGCTCGAGCGCGCGGGTGCCACGCGTTTATTGCTGCAATCGGAGTTGACGCCGGATCGCCTCGCGCGAGAAGTTCGGGAACTGCTGGAGTCACCCGAGCGCCTGGCGGAGATGGAGCGGGCGGCGCGCCAGTTGGCGCGTCCCGATGCGGCGGCCCGCGTAGCAGACTTGGTTGAGGAACTCGCACGCAAGTAGTCATCGGTCCGAGCTGGATACCTACAGACCATGCTGGGCAAGATTCGCAAAATACATTTCGTGGGCATCGGCGGCATTGGGATGAGTGGGATTGCCGAGGTTCTGCTCAACCTCGGGTTTACCGTCTCCGGTTCGGACCTCAAGGCGACTCCGGTGACAGAGCGGCTGGCGCGGCTGGGCGCGCGAATTTCCGAAGGACATGCCGCGGCCAACGTCCGCGACGCGCAGGTGGTCGTCGTCTCGGCGGCGGTTCCCGTGGACAACCCTGAGGTCGTGGAGGCCAGGCGGTTACAAGTGCCGGTGATTCCACGCGCCGAGATGCTGGCAGAGCTGATGCGGCTGAAGTTCTGTGTGGCAGTGGCCGGTGCGCACGGCAAGACAACCGTGACATCGATGATCGCAGTCATGCTGTCTGAGGCGGGACTCGATCCGACAGCGGTCATCGGAGGCCGGCTCGACGCTTTTGGCTCGAGCGCGCGCCTGGGCAAGGGAGAACTGATGGTCGTCGAGGCGGACGAAAGCGACCGCTCGTTCCTCTACCTATTGCCCGGGCTGGCCGTGGTGACCAACATCGACCGTGAGCACCTTGACCATTACCGGGACCTCGAGGAAATTGCCGACGCCTTCCTCTCGTTCGTGAACAAGGTGCCGTTCTACGGCGCCGTCATCGCCTGTCTTGATCCCCCGTGGCGCGCCCAGATCGAGCGGTTGCTTCCGCAGCTTCGCCGGCGTGTGGTGACTTACGGTATCGAACCAGGCGCGGACGTCACTTGCTCGGCAGTGGAACTTGGTCCACAGGGCTCTTCCTTTGAAGCCAGCGTGAGAGGCAAGCTGCTGGGACGCGTTCGCCTGAACGTACTCGGCCGGCACAACGTGCAGAACGCACTGGCGGCCGTCGCCGTGGGTCTTGAACTCGACCTCAGCCCGGCCGAGATCATTCGCGGCCTCGAACGCTTTCGCGGCGCCGACCGCCGCTTCCAGATCAAGGCGCGGTCGGGCGGCGTGACGGTGGTGGACGACTACGGCCATCATCCCGCAGAGATTCGCGCCACCCTCGATGCGGCACGACTGCAAGGCGCTCGCCGCATCCTGGCGGTGTTTCAGCCGCACCGCTACACGCGTACCCTGGCGCTTATGGACGACTTCGCCCGATGCTTTGAAGGATGTGAGCGGGTCTACGTGCTCGACATTTATCCGGCGAGTGAGCCCGCGATTCCCGGCGTCACCTCGAAGCGGCTGGTCGAACGCATGCACGAGCTGGGGTTCGCGCAGGGGCGCTACGTAGCCTCGGAAGGGGAAGCGGTGGAGCAGCTCCTCGCCCAAGTACGTCCTGGAGATTTGGTGATGACGATGGGCGCCGGTAATGTTTGGAGGATTGGCGAGACGCTGGCCGAGGCGCTTCATCGGCAGCCCGCTGAATCGGGCATCTGTTAACCATGCCGACGGCACGCACTGCGGACATTCCGCTCGACGACGATTTTGGCGCTGACGAGGTTTCGCCGTACCGGCGGCGCCCCAAGACCGTCTCCGTACACAGCAAGCGATGGGCTCGCGTCCAGTGGCTGCTGCGCGGTCTGGCGTTCGTTCTGTTCGTGCTCCTGCCGGTCGGGTACGCCGGGTATCGCGCTGCCGTGTTCGCGCTGACCTCATCGCTCTTCACTCTGCGTTCCGCGGCCGACGTTACCGTGGAGGGAAACCACAACGTGTCTGCGGAGGACGTTTTGAGCGCTCTCGGCACTTCCGCGTCACCGGCGGCGGGCCGCCAAGCTTCCGGTGTAAACATTTTCCGGCTGTCCTTGCGACGCGCCCGGCGCGACGTGGAGTCGATTCCCTGGGTGCGCTCCGCCACTCTGACGCGCGCCTATCCCCACCATCTGACGGTGCACGTGGAAGAGCGGGTCCCCGTGGCTTTCCTGAGTGTCGATGGCCGCATGAAGCTGGTTGACAGCGAAGGTGTGGTGCTGGAACCGCCGGATAAATCCACCTTCGACTTTCCGGTCATCGAGGGCCTCGAAGGCCTGACCCAGGCAGAGCGCCGGGGACGGATCGGCCTCTACCAGGAATTCGCGCGCCAGGTGGCCAACCAGACCGCGGCGTCGGGCTGGGCCGTTTCGGAGGTCAACTTAGTGGACAGCGGCGATCTCCGGGCGGTCGTGGTACAGGGAACGCAGACCGTCGAGCTACATTTCGGCGACAGCGACTTCGAGCCGCGATTTCGCAGCTTCCTGGCGCTGCTGCCCGAGCTCAGTAAAGGCGGCACCAGGCTGGAATCGATGGATCTGCGTTATCGCAACCAGATTGTGGTGAATCCTCAGGCCGGCGACGCCGGCACGCAGAAGGAGTAAGAATTTCGCGTGGCACGCAAGCAACCGTACGTCGTGGGACTCGACCTGGGCAGCGACAAGACCTGCGCGCTCGTCTGCCGTCCTGCCGAGGGCGGCAAGCTCGAAGTTATGGGTGTGGGCGTGGCGGAATCCAAGGGGTGGCGCAAGGGATTGATCGTCAACCTCGATGCGGCGGCGCTTTCCGTGAAGAAGGCCATCGAGGATGCCGAGTCTGCCGCTGGTGTGCCGATTGAATCGGCCTACGCCGGCGTGGGCGGTCCGCACATTAAAGGGGTGAATTCGCGTGGAGCGCTCGGCTTGGGCAGCCGCCGCCGGGAAGTTACGCGCGAAGATCTTGCCAAGGTCCACCAGGCGGCCCACGGCGTTTCGCTGCCTGAGGATCGCGAACTACTCCAGGTCGAGCCGCAGCAATACCTGCTCGACTCGCAGAACGGCATTCGCCAGCCGGTCGGGATGGTGGGAACGCGGCTGGAAGTGAGCGTGCATCTGGTGACAGCGTCGTCGACGGCGACGCAGAACGTCATTACGGTGGTGAACCGGCAGGGAATCCGCCTTCCGGACAACGGAATCATCTTCGAGCCTCTGGCCGCCGCCGAGGCGTGCCTGACTCCGGATGAGCGCGAAATGGGCATCGCGCTCATCGACATTGGGGCGGGGTCGTCGGGCCTTGTCGCTTACCGACAGAGGGCCGTCCAGCACACCGCGGTGATTCCCGTGGGTGGCGAACACTTCACCAACGATATCGCCGTCGGACTGCGGACTCCCGTACCCGAGGCCGAGAAAATGAAGCGTGCGTGGGGCGAACGCGACCTGACGGCCCCCGCCGACTCCAAGCTCGAGATTCCCGGGGTGGGCGAGCGTCCCGCAAGCATCGCGAGCTACGCCATGCTGACAGACATCATCGAGCCGCGCGCCGTGGAGTTGCTCGAGCTCATCCAGGCCGAGCTCGACCGCTCGGGTATCGAGAACCAGCTTGGCCGGGGCATTGTGCTGTCGGGCGGCGGAGCGAAGCTGGGCGGATTCGCTCGGCTGGCCGAACAGACCCTCAGGCTGCCCGTGCGGTTGGGCGTGCCCACGAACCTCGAAAAGATGGGCGAGCTGCTTCCTGACCCCGCCTTCTCGACGGTGGCAGGTCTGGCGGCTTACGGTTATCGCCACCAGCTTTCGCGTGACGTCGAGAACACCGGTTGGACGGAGAAGTTGTGGAGCATGCTGGTGGGAGGGAAGGCCGATTAGGCCGGGACCAGAGGACGACTCGCCGTGATAACGAATGACTGCACCATGAAAAAGGAGCGCACATGGACATCGAATCCATCGAACCCAGCGATGGCGACCTGCGGGTGGATTTCTCGGAAGAACTTCATCAGGGTGCCAAGATCAAGGTGATTGGTGTAGGCGGTGGCGGCGGTAACGCCATCAACCGCATGATTGCGGCCCGCCTCGAGGGGGTGGAGTTTCTGGTCGCCAACACCGACCTGCAAGCGCTGCGCGTCTCGCAGGCCCCCATTAAGATCCAGCTCGGCGCCAAGCTGACCAAGGGGCTGGGCGCCGGCGCCAATCCCGACGTTGGGCGGCGCGCGGCTCTCGAAGATACGGAGAAGATCATCGACGCCCTGGAAGGCGCCGACATGGTTTTCATCACCGCCGGTCTGGGCGGAGGCACCGGCTCAGGTGGCGCGCCGATTGTGGCGGCGCTGGCGCTCGAGCTCGGTGCGCTGACCGTGGCGGTGGTCACCAAGCCCTTCGCCTTCGAGGGCAAGCGCCGCATGGTGCAGGCGGAGCAGTCGCTAGGCGAGCTCGGCGCCGCCGTGGACACGGTGATTTGCATTCCCAACGAGCGCCTGATGCAGTTCGTGGACAAAGGCACGAGCTTCTTCGAGGCGTTCCGCATCGCCGACGATATCCTGTTGCAGGGCGTGCAGGGCATCTCCGACATCATTACCATCACCGGGATCATCAACCGCGACTTCGCCGACGTCAAAACTATCATGGCGGGGATGGGCTACGCGGTCATGGGGACGGCAGTGGCGAGCGGTGAGAATCGCGCCGTCGAGGCCACGCGCAAGGCGATCTCGAGTCCGCTGCTCGAAGACGCGTCGATCAACGGCGCTCAGGGCATTCTGCTCAACATCACCGGATCGAGCAAACTGACGCTGCACGAAGTGCACGAGGCCTCGACGATCGTGCAGAAGATCGCCGCCGACAACGCCAACATCATCTTTGGCGCGGTCCACGACGAGCGGATGGAGGACGCCGTCAAAGTCACAGTCATTGCGACCGGCATCAAGGGAGAGAAGGTCGGCATGGCCGGCCGGCCCGTGGCCTCCGCTGCGGTTCGCAGCGCCCAGCAGAGCGTGCGCAACGCTTTGATGAAACGGGACAAGCTCCCCGTCGAGGTGGCAACTAGCCCCACGCCGCCGAGCGCCCCGGTTACGAGCCCGGAGGTTCCGCTTGATGACCTCGAAGTCCCGGCGTTCATGCGTCGCGGGAAGGGCAGCCTCGATGTGAAGAACGGCGACCAGTGACGGATCATCGAACGGAGCGCGTTCGCGCCGCGTACGCGGAGTGCGGGCGTCTGGCCAGACGTCACTACGAGAACTTCCCGGTCGTCTCTTATCTGGTGCCTCGCCCGCAGCGTGACGCGCTGGCCGCGATTTACGCCTTCGCGCGCGCGGCGGACGACTTTGCGGACGAGCCCGGCGAGGCGCACCGGCTTGAGTCCCTGGCCGAATGGCGGCAGAGACTCGCCGGATGCTATGCCGAGGGGCCGCTACGCTCTGATGCTCAGCGGGGCTTGGAGCGCGCTGACTTGGTGTTCCTCGCGCTCGGCCATGCGGTACGGGAGTTCCGGCTTTCGCAGGATAATCTTGAGAACCTGCTGTGCGCTTTCGAGCAAGACGTGCGGGTGAACCGCTGTCCAAATTTCCCGTCGCTCCTCGAGTACTGCCGCTGTTCGGCGAATCCGGTGGGCCGGCTGGTGCTCGAGCTTTTTGGTCACCGCGAGCCAGAGCTTGTCGCGCTTTCGGATGCGATTTGCACGGCGCTCCAGTTGACGAACTTCTGGCAGGACGTTCGCGTGGACCTCGAGCGCGACCGCGTCTACTTGCCGCTCGACGACTTGACGCGATTCAACCTCACGGTTGCTGACCTCGAGGCATGGCTGCCGCCGGCGCCGTCCGGAAACGGACGCGACGCCGGGCCCGACGAGCGATGGCAGAAGTTGATGGCCTTCGAAGTGGCGCGGACGCGTCAACTGTTCGAGCAAGGACGGCCCCTGCCTGAAAAGGTCGGGCCGGAACTGCGCCGCCAGCTTCGCCTGACGTGGCTCGGCGGCACAGCGATCCTCGACAAGATCGAAAGCGCTCGCTACGACGTGTTTCGACGCCGGTTCACGCTCGGGCGGCGTGATTTTCTGCGCCTGTATCTCAGAGCGCGGCGGGCGCCCGCGGGCGGCGCGGTATCGTCGGCGGGCTCGATTGTCTGACGACCGCTCGACCTGCCTCGAAGCGGCCCGCGCCAACGGGTCGAGGACTTTCCCAATGAGTGCCGCTGTCCAGCCGGTGCGAACGCCGACGCGCTTCACTTCAGCAGCCGCCACGAACTTCTATTATTCCTTCGTGCTCTTGCCGCGTGAGAAGCGGCGGGCCATAGAGTCCGTGTATGCCTTCGCTCGGCGGGGTGACGACCTCGTGGACGGCGACCTCGCGACGGACGAAGCCGCACACCAGATGGCGCGATTTCGCGAGCTGTTGGACGAGTGCTACGCCGACGGTCGTCCCTCCCTCGGTTCGGACGCCGAGCCGGCGATCGAGGCTCTGGCGGAGACCGTCCACCGCTATCCCATCCCGCGCCGACTCTTCGACGATCTGATTTCCGGTCTCCAGATGGATCTTGACCGGGCGCAGTATCGCACCTTCGAGGATTTGGCCGTTTACTGTTACCGTGTCGCCGGGACTATCGGGCTTATCTCCATCGAGATTTTCGGATATCGCAGCCTCCAGACGCGCGATTACGCCGTCCATCTGGGAACGGCGTTGCAGTTGGTCAATATTTTGCGCGACGTGGCGAGCGACGCACGCCGCGGCCGAGTCTACCTGCCGGATGAAGATCTCGATCGCTTTGGGGTGAAGCGGGAGCAACTGCTCGCCGCGCGCCCGAGTGAAGGGTTCGCGGAGTTGATGCGGTTCGAGTGCGATCGCGCCCGTCATTATTTCGATCTGGCGCAGCTATCGCTGGCCCCGAAAGAGCGGCGCTTGATGGTGGCGGCGGAAATCATGGCGGCCATTTACTGGCGGCTGCTCGCGGAGATCGAGCAGCGCGGCTACAACGTCTTCGGACCGCGCATCGCGCTGCCGCGTCACCTGAAACTCTGGATCGCGCTCTCGGTGTATCTGGGGCGCAACTGGCGCCGCTGACGCCGCTGCCGACGAATCGTCGATCGAAGATGGCAGATTGACCATTGAGTGCGCGCCTGCCTTGTCGTTGTAGTCTTCAGCGGTTATCGGCAAACTGAAATCTACGTCGGACATCGGGTGTGAAACACGACGTGCTCATCGTCGGCGGCGGCTTCGCAGGGTTGAGCGCGGGCGTCGCACTCGCCCGGGCGGGCTGCAGCGTGCGCCTGATCGAGCAGAAACCCTATCTCGGCGGACGCGCTCGTTCCTTTGTTGACTCGACGACCGGCTGCGTGGTCGACAACGGACAGCACTTGTTCATGGGCTGTTACCACGACACGCTGCGATTCCTCGAAACCATCGGCACGCTCGACCGTATCCGTTTCCAGCCCCGACTTACCTTGCAATTTCTCGACCGGCAAGGCAACGAGAGTTCGCTCACCTGCCCCAATCTGCCGGCGCCCTGGCATCTGCTCGCCGGCGTCCTGGTGTCCAACAACTTCACGTCGCGGGAGAAGCTCCAGATCCTGCGCCTCGGCAGAGCCTTGGATTCTTCCTCACGAGACAGGCCATGTCCGTCCGGGCAACTCACGGTGGACGAATGGTTGGCTCGATTGGGCCAGTCCGAGAACCTGCGGCGCAATTTCTGGGACTTGCTGGCGATCGCCGCCATGAACGAAGACTCGCGCATCGCCTCGGCCGCGGTCTTTGAGCGCGTCCTGCGCCTGGCTCTGTTTCGCTCACCCGCGGACTCGCGTCTAGGACTCGCGGTGACAGGGTTGAGTGAGTGCTACACGCAGGCGGCGACCGATTTCATTGCGGCGCACGGTGGGAACGTCGAGACAGGGTGCGATGTATCGAGTTTCCTCATCGCAGACGGCGAATGTCGTGGCGTAGAGTTGCGCGACGGCGCGAGGCTCGAGGCTCGATTCGTTCTGAGCGCTGTCCCGTGCTTCAGCTTCGTCGAACTTCTCCCGGCGGACCTCCCGCGGTCCAAGCCGTTCTTCGAGCGGCTTCTCAGCTTGAGTCCTGCTCCGATCATCTCCATCAATTTTTGGTTTGACCGGCCGCTCACCGATCAAGCGTTCATCGGGCTGCGCGGCACGACGGTGCAGTGGCTGTTCAACAAGGGCAAAATTCTCTCCGACTCCGGACTTCGGACTCCCGATTCCGGACTCTCGCGAGGCAGCTACATTTCTCTGGTCATCAGCGGCGCACACGAGCACATCGCGCGGCCGAAAGAGGATTTGCAGGCGCTCGCCCTGCGCGAGCTCGGTGAACTCATCCCGCTTTCGCGCGAGGCGAACCTCCTCCACTCGCTGATCCTCAAGGAGCGCTTCGCGACGTTCTCGCCGACTCCGGCAGCGGAAAGCGTGCGGCCACCGGCGACGACGCCAGTACGAAATCTGTATCTCGCGGGAGACTGGACCTCGACCGGCCTGCCCGCCACGATTGAAGGCGCCGTCAAAAGCGGATACACTGCGGCGCAAGCGATTTTGGAAGCGGCGTGAGCACGCTGCGATGCGAAGGTCCGCTTTGTCGGGCCGGCGCGCGGCATCGTTCGCGGGGTTCACAGGAGGCGGATGCATGGAGTCCAAACGGCGGCTCGAGTGGCTGAGCCTGGCAATCATTCTGGTGATCGGTCTGTTGCTCGTGCCTCTATGGGCGACGCTGCGGTCCACAGGGATGAGGCAGCTTGAAGCCAGAGCCGCTTCGAGGACTGCGTCCGTGCCGGCGGCGTCCGCCGATCCGCGTCTGCGAGGCGCTTACCGCTTCGAACGCGGTCGCTGGATCTACGTTCATCTGGAAGGCTCGCCCGAGCGCATCGGGTACCAGCACGGGTATCTGTTGGCGCCCGAGATCGCCGACGCCTTTCAAGCCGTGAAGCTCCAGGACACTCACTTGACGGAGCGCGACTGGGAGTTCTTCCGCCAGGCCGCCCACGACATACTCTGGCCGAAGATCGACCCCGAGTATCAGCAGGAACTCCAGGGCATCGCCGACGGGCTGAAGGCGCACGGCGTCAGGATGGACCTCGATGACGTCGTGGCCCTCAACGCCTTCGAGGAATTGCCCGATTACTACGTGCCCTGGTACAACGCGCAGCACAAAGTGGCGAGCGCGCCGCACCTCACCAGCCCCGGCAACTGCAGCGCCTTCGTTGCTACCGGCAGTTACACTCGCGACCACAAAATCGTCATCGCCCACAACGCCTGGACGAGTTTCCTCGACGGCGAACGCTGGACGGTTATCTTCGATATCAAACCGCAGCACGGTTATCGCATCCTGATGGACGGTTTCCCGGGCGTCATCACCAGCGACGACGACTTCGGCGTCAACTCGGACGGTATCATGATCACCGAGACGACCATCAGCCAGTTCCGCGGCTGGGATCCAAACGGCAAGCCCGAGTTCGTCCGCTCGCGCAAGGCGCTCCAGTACGCCGCGTCGATCGACGACTATGTCCGCATCATGCTCGACGGCAATAATGGCGGCTACGCCAATGACTGGCTGCTGGGCGACAACAAGACGGGTGAAATCGCTCAGTTCGAGCTGGGACTCAAGGCGTACAAAGTCTGGCGCTCTCACGATGGCTATTTCGCCGGCTCGAATTGGGCTCGCGACCCGAAGGTCATTAAGGAAGACACGACCTTCGATCCCTCGAATCCCGAGACTTCGCCCAACGCGCGCCGCTTGCGCTGGGAAGAGTTGATGAAGCAGTCGAAGGGCAAGATCGACGTCGCGCGCGCCGAGCTGTTCCTCTCCGACCACTACGACACTTACGAGAAGAAAGAGGACGCGGACGAGCGGACGCTCTGCGGTCACGTTGAATCCTCGCTACGCGGCGTCAACCTTTGGAACTGGGGGCCGTACTATCCGGGCGGCGCCGTGCAGGGCAAAGTGATGGACAGCAGCATGGCAAAGGCCATGAGCTTGGTGGCGCGTCGCGGTCATCCGTGCGGCGAGGATTTCATCGCCGCTCCCTTCCTCAAGGCGTATCCTGAGTATGCGTGGCAGTCCCCGGTGCTGCGCGATATGAAAGCTGGACCGTGGACTGTCTTCAAGGCGGGCGAAGCTCCGCCGAAATAAGCGGGCCGCGCCGTCTCTCACCGGAAGCGGTCCAAGAACGCGTCCTCGAAGCGTTCCATCGAAGCAAACTTGCGGATGTGCCGCCGGCATTCTTCGATGCGCTCTCGATACTCCTTCTTGCTCAAGCTGGCAATCTCCTTCACCATCGCGCTGAACTCGCCGGGATTCTCAAATACATAGCGACGCGGCAGGAAGTCGATCACGTTGCCGTACCCCTCTGACAGCACGAGCGTGCCAAGCGCAATCGAGTCCGGAACGCGGGAGGGGACGAGTCCCAGCCGCTGGAGCCGCAGGCTCACCACGTTGATCGTGCACTTGGTGCTCCCGATCAGCGCCGCCCGATGCCGGTAGTCGGGCTCTTTGAATCGCGCGCCCTCTGACGCGAGGCGAGCGCGCACCGCGCCTTCCCAACAGCCGACCACCAGCGGTCGAACGCCTGCGATGCTCGCGAGGTACGGCGCGATCCGCCGGCCACGCCCGTACTCGTTGCCGAGGAAGATGAAAGCCCTGGTCTTCCGCGGCACTCCATCCGGCGGCTCGAGATCGGCGTGATAGGGCCACGGGATGTAGACCGCGTCTCTGGCTGCGACCGGATGCGGATAGCGCGCGATGACGCGGAACCGGCGCGCCCGCCCGAAGCGCTCGATGAGCCTCAGATAACCGTCGCTCTCGTCCGCCACGACGATCTTGCGCTGTGCCAGGCAATCGTGCACCGCCGCGTAAACCCAGCGCGCGTAGCCGCCCGTGTAGCAGGGAAGATAGAACAGGTCGACGCCGCTGAGGTCGTCCACCAGGACCGAGTCGAACAGCTCGCGGTACGTCGTGTGACATCCCGATTGGAAGGGATTAGGGAAGCGCCGAGCGCACACCCAGACCAGCCGGTGTCCTTGCTGGCGGAGGAGTTTTAACCAGGGAGTGATTTCGATGAACCAGCCGCCGTAGTTCGATTTGACGCGCGGATCGGCGTCAACAAATACTCCGATGACCTTGGTCATGAACCGCCGCCGCCGTGCTTAGTTCAAGAGATCGACGAATTTCATCAGCACTCATCATCCCTGCGTGACGGGAATGCCGGCCTCTTCGAGGGCTGCAATATAGCCCCGGATCGCCTCTTTGATGTTGTCGATGGCTTCTTCCCGTGTCTTGCCCTGACTCACGCAGCCGGGAAGACTCGGGCACTCGGCGACCCAGTAACCGTCTTCGCCGGGGTAGATCACGACTTGCCTCATCGGTTTACCTCGATCCTGTCTTGCTCGCGACGGCGGCGCGGCGCTTCTCGTAAAGCGGGAACTGCTCGGCGAGAGCTTCGACTTCGCTCTTGACGCGCCTCCCGACCGACTCGTCGTCCAGATGATGCAGCACCTCGGCGATCCAGTGCCCGATGCGCCGCATCTCGGCTTCTTTCATGCCGCGCGTCGTGACGGCGGGAGTGCCCACGCGGACGCCGCTCGCCGTCATAGGGGGCTTAATATCAAAAGGTATAGCATTCTTATTTACGGTAATACCCGCTTTCTCGAGAGCCTCCTGGGCCTGCTTGCCGGTGACTTTCTTCGAGAAGACGTCCACCAGCATCAAGTGTGTGTCCGTACCGCCCGCGACGATGCGGAAGCCCTCGGCGGCGAGCGTCTCGGCCAGGACCCGCGCGTTTACCAGGATCTGGCGCTGGTACTCGCGAAACTCCGGCTGCAGGGCTTCCCAGAAGCAGACGGCCTTGGCAGCGATGACGTGCATCAGCGGGCCGCCTTGAATGCCCGGGAAGACGATTTTGTCGAGCTCCTTCGCGTGCTGCGCCTTTGAGAACACCATGCCGCCGCGCGGGCCCCGCAGCGTCTTGTGCGTGGTGGTGGTGACGAAGTCGGCGTGCGGGAAGGGACTGGGATGGAGGCCGGCGGCGACAAGGCCGGCGATGTGCGCCATATCGACCATGAGCCACGCCTCACACTTGCGCGCAATCGCCGCAAAGCGCCCGAAATCGAGGGTGCGCGGATAGGCGCTGGCGCCCGCGATGATCAGGCGCGGACGATTCTCAATCGCCAGTCGCTCGAGCTCGTCGTAGTCGATGGTCTCCGTGTCGCGACGCACGCCGTAGGGAACAATCTTGTACATCTTGCCCGAGAAATTCAGCGGATGGCCGTGGGTCAGGTGGCCGCCGTGCGCGAGGTTCATGCCGAGCACCGTGTCGCCCGGCTTGAGGACGGTCATGTAGACGGCCTGGTTGGCCTGGGCGCCCGAGTGCGGCTGGACGTTGACGTGTTCGGCGTTGAACAGCTTCTTGGCGCGCTCGATGGCCAGCATCTCCGCCACGTCGACGAACTCACATCCGCCGTAGTAGCGCTTGCCGGGCAGGCCCTCGGCGTACTTGTTGGTCATCACGCAGCCGAGCGCCTGGAGCACCGCCTCGCTTACGAAGTTTTCCGAGGCGATGAGCTCGAGAGTGCGCGCCTCGCGGTCCACTTCGCCCTCGATGGCGCGGGCAATCTCAGGGTCGACCTCTTCGAGCGGCCGGTTGCGTGAGGGCAGGGAAGGACTCATGACGTATTCTCCTGTTGATGCGCCGTTCTTTTCGATGCTCATCGAGCGCGGCTACGCTGAGTGATGCCGCTGGTCGATGGCGGCAATCTTGTCGACGCGACGCTGATGGCGTCCACCGGCGAACGGCGTAGCGAGCCACACATCGAGAATCTTGCGCGCTGTGGATTCGTCGACCACCCGGCCGCCCAGCGTCAGCACATTGGCGTCGTTGTGCTCGCGCGCCATACGTGCGGTGAGGGTATCGCTGCACGGCGCGGCTCGGATGCCGGGTATCTTGTTGGCGGAGATCGCCACGCCGATGCCGGTGCCGCAGACCACCACGCCGAAGTTTACTTCCTGGGCGGCGACGCGCGCCGCGACCTTCTCCGCGTAGTCAGGGTAGTCGACGGACTCGGCTGACCCGGTTCCGTGATCCTCCACTTCGTAGCCCCGGTTCACGAGATAGACGCGCACCTTTTCCTTAAGCGCGAAGCCCGCGTGGTCGGAGCCGACGGCGATCCTGAGTTTGCCGGTCAAGTCAGTGCTCCTGTGACGCGCGCCTGAAGTGTCGTCCTGATGGCCCTCGATGGCATTCTAGCGGACGCGAGGAAGCAGCGCAATTCTCGTGCGTCGAAAGGGAAAGCTGAGGCAAATCTGCTTAGCCAGGATGAAGCCGTCCTGCTTCGCTAACCTGGCCTGCACTTGGCCCTACATCACCGGCGCATTCAGCGCCGCGATGAATTCCACCCAGTTGGTTGCTTCCACCGCCTGGTCAATCGCTTCCTTGCTGCTGAAGAGCTCGCCGGCATCAGCGAGCAGATCGTTCTGGGACTGGTTGTCGCCGGTCAGAATGAGGATGATGAGCCGTGCCGGCTTGCCGTCCCGGGCGTCGAAATCGAGCCCGTCGCCCGACTTGCCGACGACGACGAGAGGGTGAGGCAGCCCGTTGACGCGCGCGTAGGGCACCGCCAACCCGTGCTCCCAGCCGCTGGGCGCGAACTGCTCGCGATCCCAGACCAGGCGCAGAAATCTCTCGGGGGTATTGCCCGCGGTGGGCGCGGCAAGGTCGCAGAGCTGGCGCAATGCACCTTCTCGAGTTCGGGCGCTCAGGCTCGGCAGGAAGAGTCGGCTCGTCACCACGTCCTTCAAGCTGAGCGTCCGCTTGCGGCCGATGACCAACCGCATGGCGGGCGCCGAGATCAACGAGGTGACCAGAGCCATGACCACCAGGGCCACAAACATGCGTTCGCGGATGAGGCCCGCCTGCAAGGCCAGGATGCCCAGGATCATCTCCATGGCGCCGCGCGCGTTCATCGCCAGGCCCACGCCCCACGCGGTACGGCGATCCATGCCGCCGATGCGCGCGCCCCAGCCGGCTCCCAGCAGTTTGCCCAGGCAGGCGACAGCGAGGACCGTGGTCGTGAGGCCGAGCTTGAAGTTGGTGACGAAGTTGATGCGCAAGCCGATGCTGGCGAAGAAGAGCGGCGCGAACACGTTGGTGACGATCTGGCGGATGTGCTCAGAGGTGCGCTTTCGGAGGTGCTTGGATTCTCCCACCGCAATCCCCATAATGAACGCCCCGAAAATGGCGTGGATACCGGCGTATTCGGTAAAAGCCGCGGCCCCGAGCGTCAGGGTGAAGATGAAGCCCAGCATGCCTCCTGGCCACGTGGTGTGGGCTTGCAGCAGGGGAATGAGCTTGTCGATGAGCCAGCGTCCCACGGTCAAGACGAGTCCGGCAAAAAGGACGACGAGGATGATGGTGTGGCGGGCGGCGCGCAGCGGATGCGAGCCGGCGTTCATCATGCCGAGGACGATGGAGAAGAGAATCCAGCCCACCAAGTCGTCAAACATGGCGGAGGACATGACGACGGTGCCCATCTCACTTTTGAGGAGCTTGAGGTCCATCAAGATTTTGGCGATGACGGGCAGGGCCGAAATGGAGAGCGCGGTACCGACGAAGAGCGAGAAGATAAGACGGTTGGCGCCGGGCTCCGCGCCGAGGAAGCGAGGGAATACTCCCGCCGCCGCCAGGCCGACCGTGAAGGGAATGATCACGCCCAGGCAACTTACCGCGAGCGCACTCTTGCCCTGGCGGAAAATGCTGGTCAAGTCAATTTCGATGCCGGCGGTCAGCAGGAACAGCACGACGCCGATGGTGGTCACGGCGTCGAGGACGATGGGGACCGAGCCGGTCGAGGGAAAAATAAAGTCGTAGAGGTGCGGGCGGAAGTGGCCGAACATTGTTGGCCCGAGCAGAATCCCGGCGATGATCTCACCCAGCACGGCGGGCTGGTCAAGCTTCTGCACGAGTTCGCCGGCGAGTTTGGCGCCGCCCAGCAGCACCGCCAGCGCCAGGAACATCGTCATCACGTCGTGCGGGGCGAGATTTTGATGCATCACGTCCTCAGATCCTGCACGCCAATGAGATGGAGTGATGCCACGACGCGGCGAGAGGGTTGCAGGGCGGCGCGCTCCAAGGCATCCGAAGACCTCGCCATGGCTGGACGGACACTTTACTGGGTGTTCGATGGGATGTTACCATTACTCCCGGTGGCGCATCTAAATTAGTTGATTCCGGAGTCTGCCGATCGAAACGACGCCGGTTAGGCTCTGGAACGCAAGCGCACTATTCGCACGCCCCGGCTTCGAAGACCGCCGGACAATATCGTCTCGAAGAGGAGGCCAATACACCGATGAAGGCGAGTCGACCTCTGGCGGCGATCGTGTTCCTGCTCGTCGCTCCGTGCCTGCTGCTGGGCGCGGAAAATCTGAAACTCAATCCTCATCTCGACTATTCCGACCACAACCGGAAGCAAGGGCCGCTCATCACCGGCGACCACATGGACTCGGGCGTGGTCAAGGGTATGCCCAACTACCTCATCTTCTACATGGAGAAGTGCTATAACGCCAAGCGGCAGGCGCGCATTACCGTCCACATGTACAACAAGTACCGCGACATCGTCCACTTCGTGATTGTCGACGTCGACCAGCCGATGACCGAAGAGATGCGGATGCTGCGGCTCAAGTACTGCTTCAAGGTGATCCCACACACCACCATCCTCGATCGCGACGGTAACGTAGTGTTCGACTATACCGGCGAGACGGATGAAGCGACCATGGACGGCTGGCTCGACTACGCCATTCGGACTTCCCAGACAGAGGAGGAACAACACCTTGTGAAAACGGGCGGCGAGAAGGCCGTCGCGGAGAAGTCAGGCGGGGAGAAGTAACGCGTCGCTCCGGCGGCGATCCTCTGTCATTTGTTCTCGTACCTTTGCCGGCCTACTGTTTGTTTCGAGGAATAGCCGGAGTCATCCCCTCACCCGGCGCTGCGCGCCACCCCCTTCGCTGCGCTGAGGGCAAGCTCTTTCGCGCAAGGGGAGAGGGCCAACTCCTCTCCCCTCGCCCCCTGAGCGGGAGAGGGGCCGGGGGTGAGGGGGCATGTCAGCGAATTTTGCAAAGCTCAGCGGGATCGAACCCTTTCCTCTTTCCTTGACAACCTGCGCGCTCCTCAAGAACAATGGCTAGGTGCCGTGCCGCGCCGTGGCCCGTCACGGATCGCAAGATCCAACCCTGCAAGCTGGAGACTCGAGAAAGGCCGAATCAATGCGTTGGAGTCAGGTGTTCATCCCCACGTTGCGCGAGATTCCGGCGGAGGCGGAAGTCCCGAGCCATCAGCTCCTGTTGCGCGCCGGATACGTCCGCCAGGTGTCGGCAGGGCTCTACGCGCACCTGTATCTGGCGCAGCGGTCGTTCTTGAAGATTACCCAGATCATCCGTGAGGAGATGAACCGCATCGGCGGGCAGGAGTTCGATCTGCCGGTGCTGAATCCCGCCGAGCTGTGGGAGGAAACGGGACGCTGGAACATCGACGTGATGTTCAAGCTCAAGGACCGCAACCAGCACGAGATGTGCCTGGGGATGACTCACGAAGAGGAGATGACCAACATCGCGCGCGGCGAGCTGCGGTCGTACAAGCAACTGCCGCAGATCTGGTACCAGATCCAGGCGAAATTTCGCGACGAGCCGCGTCCTAAATCCGGTCTGCTCCGCCTGCGCCAGTTCCTGATGAAGGACTCATACTCCTTCGACCTGGACGATGCCGGGCTCGATCGGAGCTACCAGAAGCACGTCGGGGCCTACCGCCGGATCTTCGACCGTTGCGGCCTTAAAAGCGTCTACGTCGAGGCGTTCTCGGGCATGATGGGCGGGAGCGTGTCGAGCGAGTACACGGCGCCGACCGACGCGGGTGAGGATTGGATTGCGGTTTCCGATTGCGGCTACGCCGCAAATCTCGAGAAAGCGGGCGCCAAACCTCCGCACATCGAGGACCCACCCGGTGACGCCGCGCCCGAGCCGTTCCCCACGCCCGGCCAGAAAACGATTGACGATTTGGTGAGGTTCACCGGCGAGAGTCCGGCGCGGATGATCAAGACGCTCGATTACGTGGTCGCGAGCCAGCCGGTGGTGATTCTGCTGCGGGGTGATCACACGCTCAGCGAGACGAAGCTGGCGCTCGCGTTGGGGACGGATGTCTTCCGTCCCTCGACGCCCGAGGAGGCATTCAAGCTGCACGGCGCGCACCTCGGCTCGCTGGGGCCGGTCGGTCTCAAGGACGTGCGGATCATCGCCGATCAGGCGCTCGAAGGACGCCGCAACCTGATTACCGGCGCTAATCGTGATGACACGCATCTGCGCCACGTTACGCCGGAGCGCGACTTCAAGGCGGAGTTTCGCGACGTCCGGGTGCTGGTCGAGGGCGACCTGTGCAAGCGGTGCGGCCAGCCGCTTCGCCTAATCAAGACGCTCGAGCTGGGTCATCTGTTCAAACTCGGGCGCCGCTATTCGGAGTCGATGCATGCGAGTGTGCTTGATGCGGACGGCAAGGAAGCCACGCTGACCATGGGTTCGTACGGCATCGGTCTCGAGCGCATCCTGAGTGCGGCGGCGGAGCAGAACCACGATGCCGACGGCATGTTTCTGCCGCGCTCGATCGCCCCCTTCGACGTCATTCTGACCGCCGCCAACATGGACGATGCGCCGCTGCGTGAGGCGGCGGAGAAGCTGTACGGCGAGATGCTGGCCGCCTCGATCGACGTCCTCTTCGACGACCGCGAGGAGCGGCCGGGGGTGAAGTTCAAGGACGCGGACTTGATCGGAGTCCCCTTCCGCATCACCCTGGGAAGACGTAAGTTCCTGCAAGGACAGGCGGAAGTCCTCGTGCGCTCGACAAAGCAAAGTCGCGATGTTAAGCTGGATAATGTGGTCGACGTGCTGAGGGGGGAGTACCTCTGCTAGCCCGGTGGGCTGGTCGGGAACCGGGGCGCCGCATCGCCACTGAGTTTCCGGTCCTCGTGGACTAAAGCTCTACAACCGGGTTCTGCACTTCGCGCCCTCCACCGAGAACCACTTGCTATAGGACGTGGCCGCTCAAACTCCTTCTCGAACTCGCCATCGTATCAGGTTGCGCCGCGACCCGTGGTGGAGGGAACTGGTGCGCTTGCCGCGCTGGCAGCAGGGGCTGCTGGCTGGGGCGCTCCTGCTCGTCCTCATTACCACCAGCGTTCTCGTCTATCTCGACATTCACTTCACGCGCATGATTGATGCGCGACTGGGCGGCGAGGTGTTCACGAACGCCTCGATGGTCTTCTCGGCGCCAACGCCGGTATTCGTGGGCGAAGTCATCACCCCGGACGCCGTCGAAGGGCGGTTGCGCAAGGCGCTTTATACTGAAGGTGACGAGCGGAACTCGGGCGTCGGCACCTACAAACTGGCGGGCGAGCGGCTCGAGATTCATCCCGGGCCGGGGTCGTTCTTTGAGAACCCAAGCTTTCGCGAAGGCCCGGCAGTCCTGGAGTTCAAGGGCGGGCGCATCGCATCGATTACTACGCTTGACGGCTCGCCGTCCGCCGCCGCGACGACCGCCGGCCAGCCGCCGGACCACTACGAACTCGAGCCAGAACTCGTTACCACCTTGTTCGATCGCAGCCGCGCCAAGCGCCGCCTCATCGGCTACAACGACGTCCCCCAGGTCATGGTGAACGCCGTGCTCGCCGCCGAGGACCACCGGTTCTTTTCGCATCATGGGGTCAGCCTCTATCGGATTCTGGGCGCCGCGGTAAAAGACATCAAAGTCGACGAGCGCGCCCAGGGCGGCAGCACTCTGACCATGCAACTGGCGCGCAATTTCTTCCTCACCCGCCGTCGCACCTTCCGGCGCAAGGTGGAGGAGGTGATGCTCGCTCTGCTCATGGAGCAGCGCTTGACGAAGCAGCAGATTTTCCAGCTCTATGCCAACGAGATTTATCTTGGCCAGCGCGGCAGCTTCTCGATCTACGGATTCGGCGAAGCCGCCGATGCTTACTTCAACAAGGACGTCCGCAGCCTGAACCTGCCCGAGTCGGCGCTGCTCGCCGGCCTGATTCGCGGCCCGAACCTCTACTCGCCTTACAAGAATCCCAAGCGCACGACCGAGCGCCGCAACTACGTGCTGCGGCGCATGCAGGACGACGGATTCATCACCGCCGCCGAAGCGACGCAGGCGGAAGCCGCGCCGCTCGGACTCGCACAGCAGAACATCGAGGGCAACCAGGCGCCGTTCTTTGTCGACATGGTGAAGGACCAGTTGCTCGCCCAGTTTGCCGAGCGCGACTTGATCTCCCAGAGCTACCGGGTCTACACGACGCTCGACCTCGATCTCCAGCAGGCGGCATCGGACGCCGTGCGCGCCGGGATGGTGGAAGTCGACCAGGAAGTCCAGAAGCGGCGGCGCAAGAATTCGCCGCCCTATGACCCCAATCAGCCGCAGGTCGCATTAGTCGTCCTCGACCCGCACACCGGCGAGATCCGGGCGCTGGTGGGCGGGCGTAATTACGGCGTCAGCCAATTGAACCACGTGCTGGCGCGGCGCCAGCCGGGGTCGTCGTTCAAGCCCTTCGTCTACGCCGCAGCTTTGAGTTCGGCGGTGGATGGCTCGCAGCCCGTCATCACGCCTGCCACCCTGCTCGACGATGAGCCCACGACCTTCGTCTACGAGGACAAGACCTACGACCCGGGTAACTACAAGCAGGAGTACCACGGCACGGTAACGGTGCGCGAGGCCCTGAAGGATTCGATGAACGTCGCGACCGTGCGGCTCGCCGAGATGACGGGTTACGACAAGGTGCGGAACCTGGCGATTGCGGCTGGGATGAACAAGGACCTGCTGGCGACACCGGCGCTCGCGCTGGGCTCCTACGTGGCGACGCCGCTCGAGGTCGCAGGCGGGTACACGATCTTCAGCAATGAGGGTGAGTACGTCGCGCCGAGTTCAATCCTGGCAGTCGACGACGCCTCCGGACGCGCGCCGGTCGAGCGCCAGGAAACCACACGGCGCGTGCTCGACCCACGGGTCGCCTACCTGATGGTGAGCCTGATGCAAACCGTCATCAACAACGGGACCGCGGCGGGCGTGCGCAGTCGCGGCTTCCAGTTGCCGGCGGCGGGCAAGACGGGTACCAGTCATGACGGCTGGTTCGCCGGCTTCACCTCGAATCTGCTGGCCGTGGTTTGGGTGGGTTACGACGACGACAGCGAGTTACACCTTTCCGGGGCGGCATCGGCTCTGCCGGCATGGACGGAATTCATGAAACGCGCGACCGCGCTGCCCGACTACCGGAACGTCCACGACTTCACTGCTCCGGCAGGGGTTGTCACCGCCGAGGTCGCGGCCAATCCCGCCGATCCCAGCGACCTGACGACGCGGCCCGAGGTCTTCATCGAGGGCAGCGAACCGCGCTCGCCGACCCTCCTCCAAGGCGTGACGCACGGCGTCGCGGGATTGTTCCACAAGATCTTTGGAGGCTCGTCACCGGGGACGACGACCGCGGCTCCCTCTGCCGCCGGCGTGCCATCGTCCGGACCTTCGAGTGAAGCTGAACAGTCTGCCGACGCCGGCCCATCCGGGTCCAGCAAGTCGTCCGCTCAGTCTCAAAAGAAGCCGGGCCCGCTGAAAAAGTTCCTCTCCATCTTTAAGGGGCACGGAAAGTCGGATTCGCCACCACCGGCTCCTGACGACAAAAAGCCCTAAGCGTCGGTACGGTCGATTAACTTCGTGGTGGTGCAGTTTGACGTAGCGGCGGCTTTATGCCGCCACGTGGCGGGATAAACCCGCCGCTACAACCGCAAACTGGACCACTACCATTAACTTGCCTATCAAGCCATTTAAGAATGTAACTTTCGTGTGGACCCATCGCGTCATCTAAAATGTAACCGAGCGAGAAGACGAACTCGGCGGCCTGGGGCTCAGGCGGCGGTTGGCCAGTGCGTAGATGCGTTCGAGCTTACGCTC
>DASZAI010000040.1:0-100326 GCA_035945295.1 Terriglobia bacterium
GAGTGGCGCGGGGTGAGGGGTGACGGTGTTGGGCGGCTAACCTCCGTCGCCCTACGGGCTCCTCCGGTTAGCCGCCCGACACCGCAAAGCGGAACTTTCTACTTTGCTCAGATTAGGAACTTTCTACTTTGCCTTGACAGAGGAGGGCGTGGCTCACACTAAAGGGAGAAGCTGGCAAGGTAGCGGCGAGTTCACCTCGCCATGTCGCGGCATTGGGCCGCCTCTACGCCAAACTGCCTACTAACAAATATTGAACAATTTCTGCTATCAGCGTTAGGCTGGTAGCCATGAATATCTCCTTGACTCCGGAACTCGAGAAGCTAATCACCGACAAATTGGAGAGCGGCCTTTACCACTCCGCGAGCATCAGATTGAAGCAATCCGCGCCAAGGTCAACCGAGGTATCGAGCAGCTCGATCGCGGTGAGGGGATTCCTGGTAGCGAGGCGGTGAAGCGCTTGCGGGCCAATCGTCAGCGCACGAGGGTCCATAAATAGGCATGGAAACTTATACTCTCGCCTCGGCCATTGAAAAACTCGAGCGCCGCTCGGACCTGACCCGCGACGAGGCCCGCGCCGTGATGGAACATCTGCTCTCGGGCGGCGTGCCGGACTCGGAGATCATGGCGCTGCTCGTGGCCCTCCGCGACAAGGGCGAGACCTCGGAAGAGCTGGTCGGCTTCGCGGAGGTGATGCGCGCGCGGGCGGCGGAACTCTTGTGCGCAGCAGGAGTGAATCTGGCGGAGCTCGCGAACGGCACGCTGCTTGACACCTGCGGCACGGGCGGCGACGCGCAGGGGACGTTCAACGTGTCGACGGCGACGGCGCTGGTGGCGGCGGCGGCGGGCGTACGCGTCGCCAAGCACGGCAACCGCTCGATCTCCAGCCGCGCCGGAAGCGCCGACGTGCTCGAAGCGCTGGGTGTGGCCGTGGATCTGCCGCTCGCGCGCATCCCCGAGTGCCTGGACCGCGTGGGTCTGGTATTCCTCTTCGCGCCGCACCTGCATCTGGCGATGAAGCACGTGATGACCGCGCGGCGTACGCTCAAGACCAAGACCGTCTTCAATCTGCTCGGGCCGCTCACCAATCCCCTGGCCGCTTCGGTGCAGCTCGCCGGGGTCTACGACCGCGCGCGGACGGAGATGATGGCGGCGGCGCTGGCCGCGGTAGGAACCCGGCGCGCCTTCGTGGTGGCGGCCTGGGACGGCATCGACGAGATCTCGACCACGGGCCGCACCCAGCTTTCCGAGACCCACACCGGCACGGTGACCACGCGCCACGTGACGCCCGAGGATTTCGGACTCCCTCGCGCCTCGCTCGAAGCGCTGCGCGGCGGTGATCCCGCCCGCAACGCCGAATTGCTGCGGCGGGTGCTGGAAGGCGAGCCAGGCCCGCATCGCAACGTGGTCCTCGCCAACGCCTCGGCAGCGCTGGTCGCGGCAGGCAAGGCGCCCGGATTCGTGGAAGGCGTGGCGCTCGCCGCCGAAGCCATCGATTCCGGCGGCGCACGCCGCACCCTCGTTGCCCTGGTAGAGTTCACCGGGAAACACCGCCGATGAAAACTTGGCATTCGCTCTCGAGCGGCTTTGCCGCCCCACTGATGAACAAAGCCCGGGGCTAAACAACCGCTCTCCCCAGCCGGCGTCACTTTCCCGCGCGACGAGCGGGCTCGGGCATGTAGGTATGGAACTCACCGGGCGGGTGAGTGTGCTCGAATTGGATGGTAGTGTGGGTGATGCCGAAGTCACGCTCCAACACCTCTCGGATCCGCTGGCAGATGCGCTCGCTCTCCGAGGTCGGCATGTCGAGGATCTGGACGTGGCAGGAAAGCGCGTGGAGGTTCGAGCCAAGGCTCCAGATGTGGACGTCGTGAACTTCACGCACGCCGTCGACGCGCAGCATGGCGGCGGCGACCGAGGGCAGACTCATGCCTTTGGGCAGGCTCTCGAGCAGGATGTTCACCGAATCGGCGATGATGCCGAGCGCCGTCCAAAGGATCATGCCCGCGATGAGGAAGGCGATAGCCGGGTCGATCAAGTAGTCGCCGGTGCGGCGGATGGCCCAAGCGCCGGCGATGATGCCGAGATTCGAGAGCGCGTCACCCAGGTTGTGAATGAAGACGGCGCGCAGGTTCAGGTCGCGATGCTGGAGGCTCAGCGCCAGCGAAATCCCGCCGTTGGTGACGAAGGCGATGATGCCGACCACGATCATTGTGCCGGCGGCGACGGTCTGGGGGTGGATGATTCGCTCGTAGCCTTCAATGCAGAGGTAGAGCGCCACCGCCACCAGCAGCAGCGCGTTCACGAAGGCGGCCAGCACCTCGGCGCGCTGGTAACCGAACGTTTTGCGCTCGTCGGGCGGCTTGCGCTCGAAGTAGAGCGCCACCCAGGCGAGAATCAGGGTGGGGACGTCGGTGAGGTTGTGCCAGCCGTCGCTGACCAGCGCCAGGCTATGAGCCAGCGTGCCGGTCACGAACTCGACGGCGACCAGACCTAGCGTTGCCAGGAGCGCAATTTTGACCACCCAACCCGCCGACGAACCATGACCATGGGAGTGAGCGTGCATGGGCTCGGGCTCTGCGCCTCCTGGCGGAATTGTATGTCAACGGCGAACTCGCGCGCAACGCGCGGTTTTGAGCTAGAATAGATGGTTCAGCGGCAGGAAGGTGTAGAGGCAAGATCATGAGGTGGCAGGAGCCAGCGAAGCCGATCGGGCATCGTCCGAGCGGACTCGAACCAGCCTGGATTTTACCGCGACGGATTTTCCTGCTCCTCGCGGTGCTGGTCGCGGGTACGGGCTTTGAGCCAGGCTTGGCCGGAGCCGCGCAGAACGCCGCTCCGCCGCCGCAAGCTGCGAACGCGCCCCACGCCCCAGCCGCCACCAACAAGGACAATATCCACGTTACCGTCCGCGTCGTCAACGTGCCGGTGACGGTGCTTGACAAGCACGGCCTTCCGGTGATCGACCTCACCCAAAATGATTTTCGAGTCTACGAGGACGGACAGCCGCAGACCATCAAGTACTTCTACCGCGGCACGCGGCCGCCCCTCCGGATCGGCCTGATCCTCGACACCTCGAACAGCGCGCGCCGCAAGCTCTCCTTCGAGCAGGACGCGGCCAGCGAGTTCGTCTTCAACATGCTGCACGGCCGCAGCAGCCAGAACCAGATCTTTCTCCAGACCTTCGACGCCACGAGCTCGGTCGTACAGGACTTCACCAACGACCCCGAGGCCTTGAACGACAAGATCCGCACCTTGAAGGCGGGCGGCGGCAAGGCGCTCTACGACGCTATCTACGACGCCTGCAAGGAGAAGATGCTGAAGACCGGGCCGCCGGAGGAGAGCCGCCGGGTGCTCGTCATCCTGAGCGACGGCATTGACGTGCAAAGCAAACACTCCCTCGATGAGGCGCTCTCGATGGCGCACACCGCCGAGACCGCCCTCTACGCCATCGGCAACACCGCTTACGGCTTCGATAATCCGGGCGACAAGCTGCTCAAGCTGATGGCCGAGCAGACGGGTGGCGCCGCTTTCTTCCCCCAGGAAATTGCGCCCGGAGCGGACCTCGGGAGCGGTTACTTGTCACACGGCCAGGTCGGTGATGATGGCGAGGTGGCACAGAACAGGGGCCTGGGCGCCGCGACCGGCATCTACTCAGCGGAGCGGCTCGAACACCTGGCCGACTCGCTCGATGCCATCGGCCGTGAGCTCAGCGAGCAGTACAACATCGGCTACACGCCCACCAACCCCGCCTTGGACGGCACCTACCGCACCATCAAGGTGGTGGCCGAGCGCAAGGGTATCCTCCTGCGAAGCAAGCCGGGCTACTTCGCCAGCCCGAATTCCCAGTAGAACGAGACGTTCAGGCAAGCCCCCCAGGGAGTTGACATGGAAGCAGCCGCATTGGCCGCGACGCTTCGGGCGGCGCGCGTCATCGATTTGAGCCAGACGCTCGAAGAGCACATGCCCATCTATCCCACCCACTCGCGTTTCTACCACAACCTTTGGGGATCGTACTGGCACGGCGGGCGTTCGCTCTCCTACCAACTGGTGCTCAATGAGCACACGGGGACCCACGTCGATGCGCCCGCCCACTTCGTCAGCGACTCGAAGCCCTCCGCCCACGTCACCATCGAACAGGTGCCGTCCGCGCGCTTGATAGGACGCGGAGTACGGCTCGACTGCCGCCAGTTCCAGGAGGGCGAGAACGTGAGCCGCCGTTTCGTGACCGAGTGGGAGGCCACGCACGGCGCCATCAAGGCCGCCGACATCGTCCTGTTCAATTTCGGCTGGGCGGCGCACTGGCGGCTGCGTCCCGACGACCAGCGGTACGTCACGAACTGGCCCGGCGTGAGCCTGGAAGCCGCCGAATACCTGGCAGGGAGATCCGTCGCCGCGCTCGGCGTCGATACTCTGTCGCCCGACGCGCCGGAAGCGCTGCGCACCAACCCCATTCATCCCGTGGTGCTCGAGAAGCAGGTCTTAATCATCGAGAACCTCAGGAACCTCGACCAGCTTCCCGACTTCTTTGTGTTCCTGGCTTTGCCGCTCAAGATTCGCGGCGGCTCCGGGTCGCCGATCCGCGCCGTGGCTCTGGTATGAAGCACGCTGGCGCGGAGCAACGCACGGCCAGGACGCGGGTACTGATGTTCGCTGCTTACGACGACGTTGGCGCTCGCCGCGCCCCCGTTAACCGCATCGAGAGCGCCGAACCTGCAAGCAAGCTGACACCCAGCACGCCGAAGGCGACGAGGAAATTCCCGGTGCGCTTGTCGAGGTAGCCCACCACCAGCGGTCCGAAGTATCCACCCAGGTTCCCGATGGCGTTGACCAGTCCCATGGCGGAGCCCGCCACCTCGCGGGGCAGGGTCTCCGTGGGAATCGCCCAGAACGGACCCAGCACGCCGTAGGATCCAGCGCCGACAAAGCAAATGAAGAGGAAGGACAACTCGGGAGACAAGCGCGTGCTGAGGACGCTGGCCAGCAGGCACACGCCGCCGAAGCCGAGGCCGAAAGCGACGTGTGCGCGGCGCTCATGCCGCTTGTCGGAGTGTCGCGAGATCAGCACCATTCCCAGCGCCGTGATCGCATAGGGAATGGCGTTCAGGATGCCGATGGCAGCGTCGCTCAAAGGCTGGCCGCTCGCCCGGCCCGCGGCTTTCAAGACGCTGGGAAGCCAGAACAGGTAGCCGTAATTCCCCGAGTTCAGGAAGAGGTAGACCACGACCATCGCGAGAACGCGCGGCTCGAGGAGCGTCGCGAGATACGACGTCCGGCGCACCGGAGGCAGTTCGACGGCCTCGCGCGCCAGAGTCGTCTCGAGGTAAGCCCGCTCTTCGGCTGAGATCCAGGGAGCCTCACGCGGGGTGTCGTCGATTGCGGACCACCAGATCACCAGCCATACCAGCGGGAACACGCCTTCGGTAACGAGCAGCACTCGCCAGTTCCAGCGCCCCAGAATCCAGCCCGAGAGCGGAGACGACAGAATCACGGCCACCGGCAGGCACAGCATCCAGTAGGCGTTGGCGCGCGCGCGCTCGGCGCGCGGGAACCAGTGCGAGAGTAAAATCAGGGTGGCCGGCCACACGCCGCCCTCCGCTACTCCCAGGAGCAGCCGCATCACCCAGAATTCGCGCCAGGTGTGGACCAGTCCTGTAGCCGACGAGCACAGTCCCCACACCACCAGCAAAATACTCACGAATCGTTTCGCGCTCCAGCGCTCCGCCAGATACCCGCCGGGAATCTGCAGCACCAGGTAGCCCCAAAAGAAAACACCCGCCGCGCTGCCCGCCTGCTGGGGATCCATGTGAAGGTCGTGACTCATGCTGGGCAAAGCCAGTGAGATGTTGGTGCGATCGATGAAGGCGATCGTATACATGATGAAAGCGACGATGATGATGCGCGCCCAGCGCTGTTCGGGCATCGGAATTAGCGACTCGCGACAGGTATCGAAGGAAGAAAGCGCGCCGGCCTTGTTTGACCACAAGCGATCCGGCAGCGCGCGATTATAATCCAACTCGAGGGCGTGATTCGACCAGCCTTTTGCAGCTCCACCTTCCGGGTAAACGCTTGCGTTCTAATGAATTGACATCCTTGGCCCTGCTGTGCTAGGTAAGTGGCATGCCGGGCGTATCCTTGAACGGGGAGAACCTTCAGTCAGCGTGGGAGCTGCTGAAGGAAGCTTACCAGTACCAGATCGGTGGCGAGTACGACATGGCCGTCGAACTCTACAAACGCTCGCTGGATATTCATCCCACGGCGGAAGCGTACACCTACCTCGGGTGGACCTACCACTTTCAGGGCAAGCTCGAAGAAGCGATCGCGCAGTGCAAGAAAGCCATTCAGCTCGATCCCGAGTTTGGCAATCCCTACAACGACATCGGCGCCTACTTGATCGAGAAAGACGAATTCGATGAGGCGGTGCCCTGGCTCGAGCGGGCCCTCCAATCCCGGCGGTATGACTCCTACCACTTTCCGCACTTCAACCTGGGACGCGTCTACCGCGCCAAGGAACTGTATCAGAAGGCGCGCTACCACTTCGAACAGGCGCTCAAGTTCTGCCCGGACTACACCCCAGCCAAGGAAGCTCTGGAGAACATCCGGCGTACAGTGCAGTGACGCTGCCGTTTGAATACACTTCGTGGTGATCCGCCTTTAAGCAGGGACTCGCTGTGATAACATGACGTTGGATCTAGCGTCGGGCTGGTTTATGCGCATCGACGCCTTTCTCGCGAGGGTGCATGTCAGTGCCCACCATGCAAGCCGTCGTCAAGGCGGCGCCGAAGCCGGGCGCCGAATTGCAGCGCGTCGCGGTGCCGGAAATCGGCGCGCGCGAGGTGCTGGTACGCGTGCAGGCCGCTTCGATTTGCGGTACCGATCTCCACATTTATCGCTGGGACCGTTGGTCGGAACGGCGCATTCATCCGCCGCTGGTGTTCGGTCACGAATTCTGCGGAGTGGTCGAGCGCGTGGGCGACGAAGTGGCGACCGTCCAGAAGGGCGACTTCGTTTCCGCCGAAATGCACGTCGCCTGCGGACGCTGCTTCCAGTGCCGCACGGGGCAGCGCCATATCTGCAAGGACGTCCGCATCATCGGTATCGACATGGACGGCTGCTTTGCCGAGTTCGTAAAGATTCCCGAATCGAACATCTGGAAAGTTGACCCCGCTATCCCGGTCGATTATGCCGCGGTGCTCGATCCGCTGGGCAACGCGATCCATACAGTGCTGGCCGGAGACGTGGCCGGCTTGAGTCTTGCCGTGACCGGCTGTGGTCCCATTGGCTTATTCGCGATTGCAGTCGCCAAGGCGTGCGGCGCCGGGCCGATTTTTGCGAGCGAACCGCATCCCTACCGCATCAAATTGGCGGAGAAGATGGGCGCGACGGTGGTGATCGATTCGTCGAAGACCGACCCTGCCCAAGAGGTCCTTGCCCAGACGCAAGGCGTGGGCGCCGACGTGGTGCTCGAAATGTCCGGCAACCCGCTGGGCGTCCGGCAGGCGTTTCAGATGCTGCGCCGCGGCGGGCGAATCTCCCTGCTCGGTATTCCCTCGAAGCCGCTCGAACTCGACCTCGCGAACGACGTCATCTTCAAGGGGGCGATCGTGCAGGGCATCAACGGACGGCGCGTCTTCGAGACCTGGTACAAAATGCAGGCGCTGCTCAAGTCGGGCGCGCTCGACCTTTCGCCCCTCATCACCGACCGCATGCCGATGTCGGACTTCGCTCGCGGCGTGGATCTCTTGCTCTCGGGCAACGCCTCGAAGGTGCTGTTGTACCCGGACGGCACTCGACCCGACCCTGGACCGTGACGCGCGGGTGGTTCACATCCCGAACTCAGCCTCTATTTCCGGAGCGCCATGCCTAAAGCCCAATTGCAATACCTCACCGACGAACTCGATAAGCTGCGCGAGCAGAAGCTCTACCAGAGACTGCGCATCCTCGAAACCGAGCAGCTTCCCGTGGCCAATTTCGATGGCAAGGAGGTCATCAACCTCTCGTCGAATAATTACCTGGGGCTGACGACTCATCCCAAGTTGAAGGAAGCGGCGGTGCGCGCCGTCGAGGAGTACGGCGTGGGCTCGGGCGCCGTACGCACCATCGCCGGCACGATGACGCTCCACCTGGCGCTGGAAGAGAAGATCGCCAAGTTCAAGAAGGTGGAAGCCTCGGTGGTGTTCCAATCCGGCTTCACCGCCAACGCCGGCACAGTGCAGGCCATCCTCACGCGCGACGACGTCATTATCTCCGACGAACTCAACCATGCCTCGATCATCGATGGCTGCCGACTCTCGCGCGCCGAAATCAAGGTGTTTCCCCACAAGGACGTCGAGGCATGCGAGAAGGTGCTGAAAGAGCTCGACGGCCACAAAGGACACAAGCTGCTGATTACCGACGGCGTCTTCTCCATGGACGGCGACATCGCGCCGCTGCCCGCTCTGGTTGAATTGGCCGAAAAGTACGGCTGCATCATGATGATCGACGACGCCCACTCCTCCGGTGTGCTGGGCCGCAACGGCCGTGGCACCGTCGACCACTTCAACTTGCACGGCCGCGTCGACATCCAGGTGGGCACGCTTTCGAAAGCCATCGGTGCGCTGGGAGGATACGTCTGCTCGACGCGCGACGCCATCGACTTCCTCTACCATCGCGCGCGGCCCTTCCTGTTTTCCACGTCTCACCCGCCGTCCGTCGCGGCCACTTGCATTGCTGCCTTTGAAGTTCTCGAAGAAGAACCACAGTTGATCGACGAGCTCTGGGCGAACGCGAAATTCTTCAAAGACGGCCTGAAGAAGCTCGGATTCAATACCGGCATGAGCGAGACCCCCATTACACCCGTCATCGTCGGCGACGCCGCCCTGGCTCACGAATTTTCACGCCAGCTTTTTGCGAACGGCGTGTTCGCCCAAAGCCTGGGTTATCCCACCGTGGCGCACGGCAAGGCGCGCATCCGGACAATTGTCACCGCAACCCACACCCAGGAAGAACTGACGCAAGCGCTCGAGATCATGGAGCGCGTCGCGAAAGGCCTCAAGATCATCTAGCGCGTACTCACCCGGTCCCTCAGCGCGTTTGACTTCGCGGTTTTGCGCCAAGTAACATCGAAGCGTGACGGGTCGTCGCCATTGCGTCCTGGTTTTGGCGTTGTTGGCCAGTCAGATTGTGCCGTTCTCCTTGCGCGCCCAGGACTCCGAGCAATCCGCCACAGACGCGATCCAGTCGGCGCTCAAATCCGGCCATATCGATCAGGCTGTCGACCAGGCGCGCGAGGCGGTCGGCCGGTATCCCAACTCATCCCAGCTCTATCAGTTCCTGGGCGTCGCGTTGTTCAAGAAGGGTTTGAATGCGGACGCCCAAACGGCATTTCGCCGCGCCATCGAGCTCGACCCGAGCGTCCCGCAGAACTACTACGATTTGGCGCTGGTGAACCTGAGTGAAAAGGCGTACGCTCGCGCCGCGGCGCGCCTCGAGGCGTATCTCCGCCTCGATCCCGACAACGCCAACGCGCACGTCCTGCTCGGCCACGCCTACCACAACCTGAACGAGACCGCGCCGGCCATCGAGCAGTTCAAGAAGGCACTCGCGCTTAACCCGCAGCTTCCCCTCGCTCACTTCCACCTGGGGTTCGCCTATCAGAGCCAGGGCGATCTGAGAAACGCTCTCGAGGAATTTCGCAAGGAGATGGAGTTCAACCCCACCCTTGTCGACTCCTACTGGCATGCCGGGGACATCGAACTCGAGCAGGGCGAGCTGGCCGCCGCCGAGGAATTGTTTCAAAAGGGCCTTCGCCTGAAGCCCGCAGCTTTTCAAGGACATTATGGCCTCGGACGCGTGCTCCTGGCGAAGAAGCAGTTCTCGGCCGCCCAAACAGAACTCGAGCGCGCTATCGAACTCGAACCCGCGAACGTCGAGGCGCACTACGCTCTGGCTCGGGCCTATCAGCAGGTGGGAAATGCGAAGTCGGCCGAAGCTCAGTTCGCGATTTGTGCCCGGCTCAACGCCGAGCGGCAGCGGACTGCCTCGGGAATCGCAGGAAAGCAGCCTTGAGCGTGCGCCGCCTCCTTCTTGTTACGGCGATCGCCCTCGCCGGGTTCGCGCTCGGAGTCGCGGCGCGACAGAAAAGCGGCGTCCGAAGCCCACAGCCTTCCTCAACGCGCAGCAACGCACTCGATCAGTTCGTCGAGGTCTCGAAACAGGCCGGCATCAATTTCACTCTCACCAGCGGCGGTCCTGAAAAGCGCTACATCATCGAAGCCAAAGGTGGAGGAGGCGTCGCCTGGATCGACTACAACGACGACGGTTTCCCGGATCTGTTCCTGGTCAATGGCTGCACCTTCGAGTTGTGGCGCGCCCATCGCTGTCCGCTCTCCCGCCTCTACCACAACAACGGTAACGGATCCTTCACGGACGTGACGACAGGCTCCGGTCTCACCCACACGGGCTGGGGCATGGGCGTCTGCGTGGGCGACTATGACAATGACGGGTACGACGATCTCTACGTCACGTACTACGGGGGCAACGTCCTCTATCACAACAATGGCAACGGAACCTTCACCGACGTCACCGAAAAAGCGGGCGTGCGAGGCCACGGCTGGGGCATGGGATGCGCCTTCGGCGACTATGACAACGACGGGCGTCTCGATCTTTACGTCGCCAACTACCTCGACATCGACATCAATCATCTCGGCGAGCCAGGCAGCGCTCCTAACTGCACCTACCGCGGCATTGCGACGTTCTGCGGCCCGCGCGGCTTGCCCGGCGGCCAAGACATTCTCTTCCACAACAACGGCGACGGCACGTTCACCGACGCCACCGAGAAGGCCGGCATCGACCCCGACAAGTACTACGGCCTCGGCGTGGTGTGGGGCGACTACGACAAGGACGGCCGTCCGGACATCTACGTCGCCAATGATTCCACTCCCAGCTCGCTCTATCACAACAACGGTGACGGCACCTTCACCGATGTCGCCATCCCGGCGGGTGTCGCCTACAGCAATGAGGGGCAGGAACAAGCGGGCATGGGCACGGACTTCGGCGACTATGACAACGACGGCTGGCTGGATCTGGTAAAGGGCAACTTCTCCGACGACACCAAGAATCTCTACCACAACAACCACGACGGGACGTTCACTGACCTCACTTATCCGGCCGGACTCGGCGGCGTGGGATGGTTGTTCACGACTTTCGGAGCCAAGTTCCTCGACTACGACAACGATGGCTGGAAGGACATCGTGCTCGCCAACGGTCAGGTCTTTCCCCAGATCGACCGCTACCACACGGGCATTACCTACGCGGAGCGCAGCCTCCTGTTTCACAATCGCGGTCGGCGCGAGGGCGGCGTGAAGTTCGACGAGGTCGGATTGCGCTCCGGTCCCGGGTTCGCCATCAAGAAGGTCAGCCGCGGACTCGCCACCGCGGATTACGATAACGACGGCGACCTCGAAATCCTGGTGACCAATATGAACGACTCGCCGGAGCTGCTGCGCCGCGCGCGGAAGAATCCCAACCACTCGATCCTGGTGAAGACGGTCGGGACGCGCAGCAATCGCGATGGCCTCGGCGCCAAGATCACCATTGCGGCAGGCGGTCTGAGGCAGTACGATGAAGTGCGTAGCGGTGCAAGCTACCTCTCTTCCAGCGATCGGCGCGTCCACTTCGGGTTGGGCGCGGCGGTCAGAGTTGACGGGCTGGAAGTCGACTGGCCCAGCGGTCAGAAGGATGTGGCGTCGGACCTTCCCGCGGACCGGGTTCTGGTAGTCCAGGAAGGAAAGGGCGTGGTCGAGGCGAAACCCTTCCACAAGCCCAAAACCGCGGCCGAACGTTAAGGGACGAAGCATGAAAGTCCGACGCCACCTGCGTCCAGCCCCCATCGGCTCAAGCATCACGGTTTGCGCCGCGTGCCTCGCGGCTGCCCTCTTTTCCCCGGCCCGCCTCCACGCGGACGAATTCACCCAGACCTCCCACTACTCGACGCGCCTTTTCTCTTTCGGCACGTTGGTTATCGAAGCGCGCATGGGCGATATCCGCGTCGAAGGATGGGACGAACCGCACGTCGAAATCGAAGCCGAAAAGACGGTGCGTGCCGGTTCGGAAGCCAAAGCCAAACAGCTATACGGCCTGATCAAGATTCAGCTCGAAGGGAAAGACAAGGTCGTCCGCCTTCGAACCATCTATCCTTCGCGCCGGCTCTGGCGTCCCTTCCGCGACGAGTCGAAGCTGTCGGTGAACTTTCGCATCAAGATGCCTTACGATGCCAACCTCATTCTGAAGTGTGTGGACGGCGACGTGCGCGTCGCGGGACTCGTGGGCCAGGAGCAGTTGCACGTCAACTACGGCGACGTGGAAATCGACGTCCCCGACGTCTACCGGCTTCGCTCGCTCAACGCTCACTCCTGGCTAGGTTACGTCGAGAGCGACCTGCACGGCGGCATGAGTCAGGATAGCGCTGGTCTGCAACAGAGGCTCACCTTCTGGAATTCCAACGGCAGCCAGGACATCCTGGTCCGCGTACACATGGGCGGCGTCTGGGTGTACGGCGAACCGCAATAATCCGCGCTAACCTTCACCACGCCTCCTCGTCTAATCGACCGGCGCAACGGAACCGATTGAACCCTCCGCGCGTATACTTGAATGACCACCAAGCCCTGGAGGATCACCATGAAGCAAAGAAGCACTCTGGCACTTTTGGCTACATTCGCCGTCGCTGCCATCCTGGCGGTACCGCGGCCGACGCTCGCTGATTACCACTCGCAGAAGACGCTCAAGCTCGAACCCGGAGGCCGCTTCGTCATCGACTTGGCCGTGGGCAGCGTCACCCTGACTGGGACGGCGGAAAGCGGTGCGCGGATCGAGATTACCTCGAACCATGACGATTTCGAACAGCTCTTCAACCTCGATTTCGCGGAGAGTCCTGGGGAAGCGCGCGTCACTGTACGGAAGAAGTACGACTTCCACTGGCCGAATCGCCTACGGGCGCACTTCGACATCCGTGTGCCCACCGATACGCAGGTGGACGTGAAGACGAGCGGCGGCAGCGTCGAAATCTCAAGGCTCCGGCGCGACGCCGACCTCAATACTTCGGGTGGCTCGATCAAAGTGTCGGACTTCTCCGCCGGTCTCCGCGCCCATACCTCGGGCGGAAGCATCACGCTCCAGGGGGTCAGCGGGAACGCCAAAGTCGACACCTCGGGCGGCGCGATTGAGGGCGATTCGCTCTCGGGAACCCTCGACGCGAGGACGAGTGGCGGTTCGATCCGGCTCGACAAGGTCACGGGTGACCTGCTCGCCCACACCTCCGGCGGCTCGATCCGCATCGACGACGCCGGCGGTAAGGTGGACGCCAGGACTTCCGGCGGCTCGGTCGACGTGGCCTTCGCCAAAGGTAATGCGCGCGGCGGCGAACTCGAAACGTCCGGTGGCGGCATTCGCGTCGCACTCGACCCTTCCGTGAACCTCGACCTCGAAGCCGATACTTCGTCGGGGCGCGTCGTTTCCGACCTGCCCATCACGACCAGCGGCACCATCTCTTCTTCCCACCTGCACGGCAAGATTGGATCGGGTGGCGAAACTCTGCGCGTGCACGCTGACGGCGGCCCCATCCGCATCGAAGCGCGCTGACACCCGCGCGGCCTCGCCGCTTGACTCCCTGCTCCCGAACTCTCAAGATGTCTGGAAACCGCAGGCCGGCACGATCCGGCCTGTGGGTTCGATTTTCACCGAGAGTAAGGACCTGACCTGATGGATTCTCGGCTGGGTGACGACGAATACCGCTGGGCGGCGGAATTCTACGACTATGTCACACCCTACCGCGAGCGGCAGGACGTGGCGTTTTTTGTCGAGATGGCGCGCGACTCAGGCGGACCGGTACTCGAGATCGGCTGCGGCACCGGCCGGGTTCGCAGCGAAGTGTGAAAGCTGATGGCCGACGCTCCCCGCTTGGTTGTTCTCTCTGTCGATGGCATGCACCCGGATTTCTACCGGCGGCCGGACGAGTTCGGCCTGAAGAGTCCCAACCTGCGGCGCCTGGTGTCGGAAGGCGCGAGCGCCGATGCGGTGGAGAGCATCTATCCTTCAACGACGTATCCGGCGCACGCGACGCTCGTGACGGGCGCGCCGCCGCGAACGCACGGCGTCTACAGTCACCTGGCCTCCCGCGATCCGACGGAGCAGCCGCGGGCCTGGCAATGGTTCGCAAGCGCCGTCCACGTGCCGGCGCTCTGGGACGCGGCGCGCGCCGCAGGACTCAAGACCGCGGCCATCAGTTGGCCGGTGAGCGCGGGCGCGGCCATCGATTACAACATCCCCGAAATCTGGGATCCCGCGGCGCCCGACCCGGAACGTGATTTCGAGACCGCCGCGCGTCACTCTACGCCGGGCGTGTTCGACGAAATGTCGCAGGGGCTCGGGCCACTCCTGGCCGGCGGCACGGCAACTTCCGATCGCTTGCGCAGCGAAGCCGCGATCTATCTGTGGCGGCGCCACCAGCCTCATCTGTTGCTGGTCCACTTCATTCATTACGACGCACTCGCGCACCGCTACGGGCCGACCGCTCCTGAATCGCTGGCGGCGATTGAAGAAGTCGACGCGGAGATCGGCCGGATCGCAGACGCCGTCCAAAACGAGCCCGTGACGCTCGTCGTGCTCTCGGACCACGGCTTTGTGCCCGTCGAAAAGGACGCTGCGCCCCACGTCGTGCTGCTCGAGGAGAAGCTGTTCGAGCGCGCCGCCGATGGACGTCCGGTGCGCAAGCGGCTGGGGACAATTCACGCCGGTGGATCGTTCGCTTTCTATTGGCTCGAACCGCCCACGCCCAGTGACGTCCGCGCGCTTGAAGGCGCGCTACAGCGAATCTCCGACACTGGGGCCGTGGCCGAGGTGCTCGATCGCGCGGGGCTCGAAACACTCGGCGCCGATCCTAAGGCTGACCTCATGCTCGATGCGGCGCCGGGCTTCTACTTCTCGGATCGCTGGGAGGGCTCGGTGATCGAACCCGGTCGCGAGCGCGGCGCGCACGGCCATTTGCCTGCGCGGCCGGGTCTCGAGGCGTCATTCATCGCTACAGGAGCTGGCATCACCGCCGGCAACAATCTGGGTCATATCTCCTTGACGCAGATTGCGCCGACGCTCGCGCGCCTCCTCGGCCTGCGTTGGAGGCGACGCCCGGGAGTGGAGCCGCTGATTCTCGAAGAGTAAGCGATGTTATCGCACCGCGGTTCGCAGGTTATCGAACCTGTGATTTTCAGAGCTAGATTCCTCGCCGCGCCGAGATTCCTCGCTGCGCTCGGACAGGATTGTTGAGGTTTTCCGCGATAAAATACAGTCATGCGGGAGACACCTTCACTTCCCCTTTCACCGGGAGCGATCGCGGAGTACCTCAGGTCGCGCCGCCGGTGGCTCCGCTGGCGAGACTGGACAACCGGGCGGCGGTACCGGATGGCTCATTTTCGGGCTGACGCGGAAGCGCGTCCCGGACCGCTGGTAGTGACTGCACATTCCTTCCGCGACGCGCCGGTGGCGCGGCAGATTGCGCAGGCCGTCGAGCAGGACTGGACGCTGGTTCCGGCGCGATGCCGCGAAGCTTACGACGAAATCCTCTTCCGGGCGCCCGACCTGGTGGTGGTTCAACTGCGGCGCAGGAATTTGTGCGGATGCCTGGCGCATCGCCATGTGTTCGTGCGCGAAGCGCCTTTCGCCGAAGCACACGAAGCTTTCGCTGCTGCCGCCATCGGCGAGATGGATATCGCCTACCAGCACGTCGAACGCTGGATCGCTCTCCCCCTCACTGACACGGCCTTCGACACCAAGTTTCTCGAAGGAAGCCGGCAAGAGGAATTTCGCGCTCAGCAGTTCCGCCTGAAACTCCTCAGCATCGTGCTGCACGAGACCAACCATCTGGTCTTTCCCCAGGAAGCTGAGAATTCGGTGCGCGAGCGGAGCATGGCGTTTTACCGCGAGGCGCTCGCTCACTACGTCGCCGAAGCCGTCGCCTCGCTGTCACTCACCATCGACCGTTCGTTCTCGCGTTTCCCGTAAAGCTTTTTCGATCCCGACGATCGGGCCGATCCCGATTTTCGCTTTGTGCCCACGCGCCTTTGTGATGAAATAGCAGACGATGAGCGCTCGCCAACTCGTTTGGGTCGCGGCGGCAGTTGTCCTAGCCAGTCTTGCGACCGGCTGCCGACGCACGACGACGCGTCCCGTGACGACGCAGGTCGTCGTGCTGGGCTTTGATGGCGCCGACCCCAATTTGTTCTCGAAGTGGGCCAAAGAAGGCAAGCTGCCGAACCTGGCGCGACTCGCCCAGTCCGGCACGTTCGAGCCGCTGGGGACGACCAACCCGCCTGAGTCGCCGGTGGCGTGGGCGTCTTTTGCCACCGGACTCAATCCCGGCGGGACCGGCATCTTTGACTTCCTCCGGCGCGACCCCAAGACCTATCTCCCTGAACTCGCGTTGGTGACGGTCCAAAAGCCCGAATTCCTGCTGGGCGAGATCCCCATCAAGCCGCCCAAGCTGACCAACGAGCGCGCCGGCGTGCCGTTCTACAAAGCCGTCGCCGACGCCGGCTATAAGACCACGGTGATCCGCATGCCGCTCGAGTTTCCGCCCACCACCCTGCCGGGCGGAAAGCTCTGGGCTGGACTGGGAGTCCCGGACCTGCGTGGCACGTGGGGGACTTTCTTCTACTTCGGTTCCGATCTGACGCCCTGGGACGTGGGCGACACGGAATTTGGCGGCAAGCTCGTGCGGCTCGAACTCAACGGCAACCAGGCGTCGAGCTCCCTTGAGGGCCCGGCCGATCCCACGGTGAAGTCGCTACACCGCATCTCGATCCCCGTACACTTCGCCGTCTCGCCGGATGGCAGCGCTGTCACGATCGAGCTGGCTGGGGAGTCCGAGACCGTAGCCGAAAGGCACTGGAGCCGCTGGTTCCGGGTAAAGTTCAGGATCACGTCCTTCCTGTCAGTGCGTGGCATCTGCCGCTTCTTTGTGCTGCAAGTCTCGCCGGACCTGCGCCTCTACATGTCTCCACTGAATCTGGACCCCGAGGATTCGCCGCTCCCCATTTCGTCCCCCCCGGACTTCACCGCAGAACTGGTGAAGCGGCACGGCCTCATCAAGACGCTGGGCTGGTGGCATGACACCTGGGCGCTCAACGAAGAGAAGATTGACGAAGGCGTCTTCCTCGACGACCTGTTCCAGACCATGCAAAAGACTTCCGACATCACGCTCGACGAGCTCAAGAACGATCCACCCAGCCTGCTGGTCTCGGTCTTCACCAGCACCGACAGCGTCTCCCACATGTTCTACCGGCTGATCGACCCCGAGCATCCGCGCTACGATCCAGAACTTGCCAGGCAATACGGTGACGCAATCCTGCGCGTTTACGAACGCATGGACCAGATCGTCGGCGAAGTCGAAAGCGCCATGAAGCCCGGCGGAACGTTACTGATCGTTTCTGACCACGGATTCCACACCTGGCGCAAGGGCTTCAATACCAACACCTGGCTGGTCGAGAACGGCTATATGACGCTGAAGAATCCCGGCGCGGAACAGAAGGCCATGAAGCTTGATCAGCTTTTCGGGCAGGGCAGCTTCTTCCCCAACGTCGACTGGACCCGGACCCAGGCTTACGCGCTCGGACTGGGCCAGATATACCTGAACCTGCGCGGGCGCGAGAAATCAGGGATTCTGGATCCCGGTCCTGACACTGATCGGTTGCTCGAGGAAATCCGGCAGAAGCTACTGACGTTTCAGGACCCCGACACCCATCAGCCGGTCGTCGAGCACGTCTACCTGGGCAAAGAGATTTTCCACGGCGCGTACATGTCCCGGGCGCCGGAAATCCAGATTGACTTTCGCGACGGCTACCGAACGTCGTGGCAGACGTCGCTGGGCGCCATCCCCGCCGGAATCGTCGTTGCCAACATGAAGAAGTGGAGTGGCGACCATTGCGCTTCTGATCCCAGCGATACTCAGGGCATCTTCTTCTCGAACCGCACCGTCGCGACGCCGCACCCCAGCATCATGGACATCGCCCCTACCGTGCTCGAGCTGATGCACGTTGCTCCTCCGGCACCGCTCGACGGGCGTCCACTGAGCTTTGAATCCGCGAGCTCGAGCCGCTGAGCTGAATACTGGACGCCTTCTCAGTGTTTCCAGTGGGTCTGGCTGAAATTCCCAGGACAGAATATGCTTTCCTGTATACGATAATCTGTAGAGGCGCTGCCTCGGACCGAGGATTCTTGGCGAGACGGCTTGCTATCAATGCGTTAGAGGACCAGGCCAATTTGGCCTAGTTTTTGCTTGACAACCCTGGAGCGCAGGGGTAGCCTTCGGGCGTCTTCAGCGCTAGTTTACTCGCTTCCATCAGCAATAGTAGCGTCGCTAAGCAAAGCCTCTTGCCGGAGGAGGGTTGCACGTCAAAGCTCGGCGAGAATCGTCAGGCGGATGTGACCATCCGCGTTGTTGCGGCTTTCGCTGGCGACCCCACCGGTACGGTGTCTCATCGGAACTTTGGACGTGTTGCAAAAACCCAAAGGGGGTAGTCCATGTACAGCATTCTGATTCGAAGGTTCGCGTCTTACCTGCTCGCACTGTCCTGCTTTGCACTTATGGGCGCAAGCCTGCTTCTGGCGCAAGGCGGCGGCAGCATCACGGGCGTGGTGACGGACGCCACCGGCGCCGTCGTCCCGGACGCGACTGTGACCGTCACCAACCAAGCGACCGGAGTGAAGTCCACGACGAAGAGCACTTCCTCGGGCAACTACGTGCTCAGCGCGATGCCACCGGCGACCTATACGGTCCAGGTGGAGGCCAAAGGCTTCCGGACATCCGTCAACACGGACCTCATCCTGAATACCGACCAGACGCTCCGGATTGACGCCAAGCTCGAGGTCGGGCAGGAAACTCAGACGATTACCGTGGAATCGGCGGCGCCGCTGATCAACACCAGTGAAGGACGGATGCAGAACCTGGTGTCAGGCGCCCAGGTTTCGAATATGCCGCTCAACGGCCGCAACATTTATGAATTGATGCAATTGATTCCAGGCGCCGTGAACTCGACGCAGATCGACATGGAAGCCGGTTCAAACGGAATCCAGACGAACATCAACGGTAACCGGGCCAATTTCAATGGCTTCCTCTTCGACGGAGTGTCGAACAAGGGGCTGAGCGGCGGGTCTAACTCCCAGCCTGCCCCGGATTTCGTCCAGGAATTCGTTATTCAGACCAACAACTTCTCCGCCGAATACTCGAGCAGCGCCGGCTCGATTACCGACGTCAGCACCAAGTCGGGCACGAACGAGTTTCATGGCGACGCCTGGGAGTTCTTCCGCAATGACAAGCTGAATGCCCGGAACTTTTTCGACGGCGATACCAAGTCGGAGTGGCGGCAGAATCAATTCGGCGCGACGCTGGGCGGGCCGATCAAGAAAGACAAGATATTCTTCTTCGGCGGCTACGAAGGCGAGCGCTTCCGCACTGCGGACTCGAAGCAGTACTACATGGAAAGCGCCGGGTGGCAGAGTGCGGTACAGAGTGCGCTTCCCAATTCCGTGGCGGCACTGCTGTATAAGAATTTCCCTGGCCCGGTCGCAACCTCAGGAGACACCGTCGATACAGTCGTGAATACCAACGTCACGGGCGGGCCCGGGGACATCGGCGGGACCATTGGGGGAGACTACACGGGCACCGGAACAAACCTGATGAACGCCTATCTCGGGTATACGGACCCTTGCTTCCTTAGCTCGTTCGTCGGCGTCGGAATACCGGCGGTTGGTTCAGCGACCTGGGGTAACCCCCAGACCGTGGCCAACAATTCGGCGAAACTGTTCGGAGTGACCGCAGCGGAGAATGCACAGATCGCGGCGAATATTGCCGTCGGCTGCCCGGGCAGCGGCCTGGTAGCTCCGGGCGTGCAACCGGGCGCCATCTCTCGCTCGGCGCTGATGGAGGGCTTCGTCAATGCCTCCAACTCGACGCGCACCAAGGGCGTGTTCTACAACGGCGACCAGTACACGGCCCGGGGCGATTATGAAGGCGACACGAACCGCGTCTCGGCGCGCTGGTTTTTCTTCCTCGAAAAGGACCCCGCCCCCACGCCGCTCACCGGCCTGCGTGGTTTCAGCAACCCGCTGAGCGAATCGTTCCCTGGTGGTATGATCAGCTTCGTCCACACTTTTTCGCCCACCCTGCTGAACGAGTTCCGCTTCGGCTATACGCGGAATCAGCTCGCTTTCACCGTGCCGAAGTCGCAGTACGGCGTTCCCGACATCGGCTTTGACAGTGGTGAGCCTCAGTTTGGCTCCTACAACGGCTATCCGCAGTTCTTTAACGAAGATGTGTTCAACTTCAAGGACATGGTCTCGGTGGTGAAAGGCAAGCATTCTTTGAAAATCGGCGGCGAGTTCAAGCGCAACTATGAGAACAGCGAATTCGACGTAGGACGCCCGAGCTACTACTTCTTCGACCCCGTCTATTTCGCTTCCGACCTCCCCTACATTCAGGCTTCGGGCGTCAACCCCGAATTGGCAACCGGAGCGCCATCGCATCTCGACACCAACCTCCGGGCGTGGCGCAACTATGAGGTAGGGGCGTTTGTCCAGGATGACTGGAAGGTGAAGAACAATCTGACGCTCAATCTCGGACTGCGCTGGGACTACTTCAGTCCGCACACCGAGAAATACAACAAGGCCACTCAGTTCGTTCTGGGGCCAGGGTCGGACCCCACGTCGCGCCTGGCCAGCGTCAACTGCGAGACGTTCCTGCATGGAACTTGCCTCCTGCCAGCGGGTGACACCAATACTCCCAACGGAGGGTTCACCAGCGCTCCGTCCCTGTTCCCCGGTCGTTGGACGAATTTCTCACCGCGCTTCGGTTTCGCCTGGGATCCCTTCGGTAAGGGCAAGACCTCCCTGCGGGGTGGAGCTGCCCTATCCTATGAGGCCAGCTTCTACAACGCTCTCTCGAACTCGCGCTGGAACCTCCCCTACTATTCATTCAACGAGGCTTCCCCACTCCTGGGCATTCCTGGTCTGCCTACTTACGGGCCGACGGATTTGAATGGCAATCCCACGGGCGCGCAGCCCACTTACACCGGGGCGCCCAGTAACGTCGGCCCAGGACCGGCGGGTCTGGGTTTCGCGGGCAACATCATGGGCTGGCTCCCTTCCAACCCGGACCTGGCGGCGTTGACCGGAATTCCCAACCAGAACTATAAGTTCCCTTACGTGGAGCAGTTCTTCCTGGGCGTGCAGCACCAGTTCACTTCCTCGACCGTGCTCGAAGTGAACGGCGTCATGAATCTGGGCCGCCGTCTCTTCTGGGCGGAAGACGTTAACCGTGTAGTCGGCGGCAAAGAGCGACCCGCGCATAGCGTGGTCAATCCGTGCACCGGCACGAGTCCCAGCCACACGCCGACCATCAATCCTTGCTTCGGCCACATGAGGACTTGGGAGACCAGCGTGAACTCGAGCTACGAGTCACTGCAGGTTTCCCTGAACCGCCGGGCAAGTCACGGCCTGAGTTACACCACAGCCTATACCTGGGCGCACTCCATCGACCTGCGCTCCACGTGGCACGCTCTGAGCAGTGCGGGCAGCGCCACGGACCGCAACTCGTTCGGCGAGGCAGGTTACTCGATGGACCCGAACCACCTGTTCCTTGAACGCGGCGACTCCCTCTTCGACATTCGTCATCGCATCGTTGGTTCCCTCCAGTGGGAGATGCCTTGGCTGAAGTCCCAGCAGGGATTCGCCGGGAAAGTTCTCGGCGGCTGGCAGGTCAACTCCGTGATCAGCTTGCAAACCGGCTTCCCCTTCACTGTGGGAGCTCACAGCGATTACAACGGGGACGGAATCAAGAGCGATCGGCCCAATACCCCAAGCTTCGGTAACTACATGTACTTCACTCACCAGCAGTTCGAGAACAATGCACTGGCCGCTTTCCCGATTTGTGCGTCAGGGCAAACTTCAAACTGTTTTCCGAAGCCCGCTCCTGGGACCAATGGCAACCTCGGCCGCAACACGTTCAGCGGACCTGGCTTTGCTGACACGGACTTCTCGCTCTTCAAGAAGATTCCCATGGGCGAGCGTTTCAGCATGCAATTCCGGGCGGAAATCTTCAACTTGTTCAACCACACCAACCTGTACCCGCCGGTTGCCAACCTTTCGGACGCTTCGTTCGGTCGGACGCAGCAAGCCTTCGATCCGCGCGAAATCCAGTTCGGATTGAAGCTTATCTTCTAGAAGGCGGGCGACACGCTCGTCAAAAAAGGGGACGGCACGCCGTCCCCCTTTTTGTTGGCGACGGCGCCGGCTTGCTTGTAGCGGCGCTCTCTGAGCGCCGAAATGATCGAGAGCGAGGAACCGGCGGCCAGAGTCCGCCGCTACAACACGGGCCCAACGGCCAGATTCGCCAAAGCAAGGCTATTGGAAGGATTTCCGGTACTGCTCGCACAGAGCGCGGTCCTGGGAGCACAGAACGCCGAATTCGCGCCGCGCGCTGGCCGAGTCCCCCGCCTTCTGATAAGCGAAGGCGAGGTTAAGACGCGCCGCAGTATAGTCCGGCTTGAGGCTCAGGGCCTCTCGATACGACTGGATGGCGCTTCGGGATTGTCCGGTGTTGGCATGGGCCGTACCGAGATAGTTCAAGAGCACGGGAGTCCGCTCGCCAAGATCCAGGGCGCGGCGGAGCGGCTTCAAAGCTTCCTGGTAGTCCCGCATTTCGACCAACACAACCCCCAACTCCTGCTGTGACGGCGCGTAGTCAGGCTTCTCCTCAATCGCCTTCTCGAACTCGCGCAGCGCTTCATCGTTTCGCCGCTGGGCCTGGGCGACGACGCCGAGGCCGTGGTACGCCAGAAAGTTATGCGGGTTCTGACTGACTGCCAGTTCGAGCCATGTCCGCGCCTGGTCGAATTTGCCCTGTGCGAGATCGGCCCGCGCCAGACCCGTGACGGCCTGGTCAAACGCCGGATTCAGTTTGAGACAGGCGAGTAGCTCGCGCTCGGAGTCCGCCCAGCGATGCTCTTTGGCCGCGTTCTCTCCCAGCATGAAGGGGATCAAATAGAGCTTGGACTCGGTCGGACGCAGCGAATTGAGCAGGGCGTCCGAACGCTCGAAGCGTCCGGCGGACGCGAGGTCCTCAGCGCGCAAGATGGACTTGAAAGTCTCGAGCCGGTCCTTGGGATCCGGCAAGCCCTGCTCGCTTCCCGTGCTCAGCGGCGCCGAATAGGCAAGGTAACCCAGCGATTTCAGCTTTTCGACCGTTTCGGCCGGTAGCGATGCGGCGGAACTCGAAGCCGCGGCAGCGTTCGTATAGCGGCGCTCGATACCGAGCAATTGATCGCGCAGGGCGGCAGCCTCCGCGGTGCGTTCCGTGTACAGGTTGTGCTTCTCGGCGCGGTCTTGCGCCACATCGTAAAGTTCCCGGCGGGGCGCATCGATATACTCGTAGCGCGCCGTCGAGAGAGCGCGCAGCGCGCTCCAGCCGAAGGAGTCGTGCGGATAATAGGTTTCGGAATAAACCGCGCCTTCGGGTGGTCCACTTTGGCCCAGCACCAGCGAGGCAAGGCTCCGGCCCTGGAACTGGCGGCTGAGAGGATCGTGGAGGTGCGTCAGGTCGAGGAGGGTGGGCGCCACGTCAATCGTCCCGACGGGGGTGTGCACCACGCGCGGCGCTTGGGTACCCGCCGTGCCGCGAGGCAGCTTGATGATCAACGGCGCACGCAGAGTCGAGCGGTAGGCGAAGAACCCGTGCTCGTCTTCGCCATGCTCGCCCAGCGACTCGCCGTGGTCGCTCAGCAAAACGATAAGCGTCCGATCGTAAAGTCCTGCTTTGCGGAGGTAATCAAATACCTGTCCGAGCTGACTATCCGCGTAGGCAATCTCGCCGTCGTAAAGGTGGCCGGCATAGCGCGTGTGAAACGGTTCCGGAGGATCGTAGGGACTGTGCGGATCGTAGAGGTGAAGCCACACGAAGAACGACTTGGCGGACGCGTCTCGGCCTTCCTGGCGGTGAAGCCACGACAGCAGATGAGCCACCGTCTCGCCGGCACGCCGCTGGATGTTTCCTGGATTCCGTGTCTCGAACTGCCGAGGATCAAACTGGTCATCGTAGGTCTCGAAGCCGCGCTTCAATCCCCAGGAAGAGTCGAGCACGAAGGCGCTTACAAAGGCGGCGGTCGCGTAGCCGTGGCGCTCGAAGGCCTCGGCGATCAGGCCCACGTCGGAACGCAAGGGGCGAGCGGTGAAGTCGCGCACGCCGTTCCACATGGGATACGTACCGCTTAAGATGACGATGTGCGAAGGCAGCGTGATAGGTACTTGCGTGAGGGCATCGTCAAAGCGGACTCCTTGCGCGGCGAGCGAGTCCATTGCCGGCGTGCGCACGGTACGAGAGCCGTAACATCCCAATCGGTCGGCCCGCAACGTATCGACGGTAATCAGCAGGACGGGCGTCGCATGGAAGGAGGTAGCAGGCTCGGCAGTGGCGCGGAGCTCGAGCGTTATCAGGAGAACGGCCAGAGAGAGCGTGCCGCAGAGGGTCAACCGAAGCAGGCGAGGGTTGTGGTTCGACGCGACGGATAGGATCCTTTTCACCTAGGGCGTTATCTCCCCGCGTAGGCGCTGGGCGAGCTTTCGGATCTGCTTCAGGTCCCGGTCGAGATCCTTGGAGAGGACGTTCTTCGAGAGGTCGCCCACTTCGCCCTGAACTTTTTTCGCCAGTGCGGCAAGCTCCTGGGCGTCTCTTTGCGCCTGAGCCGCATTAACTATCTTCTTCTGCGCTTTGGCTTCGCGAGCGTCCTGCTGGAAGTCCTCGGGCCTTTCCGGCGGCTTCGGATGATATTCGACCGGCTCCCCCGGCATCGGCGGACCGGCGGGCGGCGCATCGGGGGGATGCGCTGCGCTGTCCTGGCCTACTGCCAGCAGCAGGAGTTGATGGGCGCCTAGCTGGTTCCAGACAAGGACTAGGACGCCGAGGAGCAAGAGGCATTGGCTCGCCTTTTTCATGGCGACTCTCCTCGCAACTGATTTCCGCCCATTGTACCGCCGTTTGGCGAAAACAGAAGTGCAAAGCGAGAGCGCATTCCGCCAGTCTACTTCGGCCGGGCGCGAGCGAACTCCTTCTCCGCCTCCGCGTCGCGTCCCTGGGCCTGGTAGGCGCGACCGAGGTTGTAGTGCGCTTTGCTCGAGTCAGGAGCAAGCTCGACGGCGCGCTCGAGAGCATGAACAGCGTCGTCCGTGCGCTTCAGATAGAGGTTAACCTCTCCCAGCGCCTCGTAGGCCTGGGCATAGTCAGGATTGATGTCAATCGCGCGCTGGAACTCCCGTCGAGCCGCATCAGCGTCGTTCTTCTTCAGCTCCAGGGCGCCGAGATCGAAAGCAGCGGAAAAATTCGTCGGGTCGAGCTCGAGCGCGCGGTGAAAGGAGGCGGAGGCGCCGTCCAGGTCGCCCAATTCGATCTGAGTCAACCCCATGTAATACGTGGCGAGGGCGAACTTGGGATCAAGCGCCAGCGCCGACTTAAAGCTGTCAAGGGCGCGGCGGAAGTCCTTCTCGCGATAGTAATCGAGCGCCATCACGTAACGGATGGGCATTGACGAAGGCTCGGTCTTTTGCGCCTCGCGCAGCTTGCGCAGCGATTCTTCATACCGGCCGTGCTGGCCGTCGCTCATAGCTTCCGCGAACAGTTGGTAGATCTGGATGCGATCCTTGGGATCGGCGAGCGGCTTGCCGCTTGCCTCGACGAAGGAGCCGGCGGAGACGGCAACGTATCCCAGCGACCTGAGCCGATCGAGAAGCGCTGGATCGGTCAGTTCTTTTTCGGCCGCGGGATTTCCTTGAGTGGGCGTGTAGCGGCGGATGACGTCGTACAACCGGTTATGCATCTCGTGAGCGAGCGACTGGCGGGTCGAATAAACATTCTTGAGCTCGCGGGGATCGGTGCGGAGGTCGTAGAGCTCGGGGTGCGGCGCGTCGATGTACTCCCACCCGTTCGACTGGAGGGCCCGCAACTGACTCCAGCCGAAGTGGAGCAGCGGCAGATACGTTTCCGCGTACAAGACCGAGGAATCGGCTTCTCCCTCTCCTGACCGCCGCAATAACAAGCCCAGCAGGCTGCGGCCCTGGACACTCGCGGGAACGGGGATGGCCAGGTCCTGGAGGATTGTCGGCATGACGTCTACAAGCGACACCGGACTCGCGATGGCGCTCGACGAAACGCTCGGCTTCGTCGCTGGCAGCTTGATCACGAGGGGCACGTGCAGTGTGGAGTTGTAGATAAAGAAGCCGTGGTTTTTCTCACCATGCTCGCCGAGGCCTTCACCATGGTCGGCGGCAAACACAATCAAGGAATTATCAAAAAGCTTCTGCTGCTTGAGGAACGCGAGCAGCCGTCCGAGTTGCGCGTCGGCGAAAGCGATCTCACCGTCGTAAGGATGAGTGCGATAGCGGGTCGCGTAAGGTTCGGGCAGGGTGTAGGGGAAATGAGGATCGTAGAAGTGAACCCAAAGAAAGAACGGCTGTGGAGGGCCTTGCTTCAGCCAGGCGAGGGCGTTATCCGCAACCGCGTCGCCGCGGCGCTGGATGAGGTCGAGGGCGCTTTCGTCCAGCCGGCTGACGTCGAAGTGGTCGAAGTAGACGTCAAACCCTTGATTGAGGCCAAAGCGGGATTCCAGCACGGCCGCTCCAATGAAGGCCGCGGTCGAGTAGCCGCGGGCGTGCAGAACCTTGGCCAGCGTTGTGGCTTCGGGTGACAGCTTGTTGCCTCCGAAATCGTGCATCCCGGTGGCCATGGGAAAGCTGCCGGTGAAGAGCGCCGTGTGTGCGGGCAGGGTAATAGGTACGGGGGTGTAGGCCTCGGAGAAACGGACTCCGGCGCGTGCCAGCGTGTCGATGTTAGGGGTCCCGACGTGAGGGTCGCCGTAGCAGCCGAGGTGATCGGCGCGGGTCGTGTCAAAGGTAATGACGACGACGTTCGGCCTCGATGCCGCAGCCACGGGCGAACGCCCTGGCTCGCTCGTCGCGCTGTTAGCGGATCTTGCAACCAGCGCGCCCCAACAACAGAAACCCACAAGCCCGATGCGGCACAACAGGAACCAGGAGTCACGGCCGCCGCCGACCGACTTAGTCATACTTTTCGAAGCTGAGCGCGGACTCGTCGTAGCCCATCGCGGTGAGCTGTTGGCAGACGTCATTGACCATCTTCTTCAGCCCGCAGACGTAGGCGTGTAGTCCCTGCTTGCCGGCAAGGTATCGCGTGATCTGCTTCTGCACGTAGCCGGTGTGTCCGGTCCAGCCGGGATCGGGACGGCTCAAGGTAGGAATGAAGTGGAAACCGGGGCTGTCGCGCGCGATGCGCTCGAACTCCTCGCGGTAGAGAATATCGGCTTCCTTCCGCACTCCGAACAGAAGCCAGACCTCGGCCGGACTGGGCGTCTGATAGACGTACTGGAGCATGGCACGGATAGGCGCGATGCCGGTTCCCGTGGCAATGAAAGCCGAGACCGGGTCGAGCGGCTCGCGTAGGGTAAACAGTCCGAACGGGCCGCGGAACTGGATCCGGTCGCCAGGCTCGAGGTGAAAAAGCCAGGGCGAGACAAGGCCGTGCGGAATGATGTTCAGGCAGAGGTCGAAGCGGTTGTCGTGGTGTGGAGAGGAAGCGACGGAGTAGGATCGAATGCAGCGCTCGCCCTCGATCTCAACATCCATGGAGATGAACTGACCGGGCTGATACTCAAACTGGGACCCGTTGCGCGTTTCGAACTCGAAGTGTTTGGTCCGATCGTTGGTGTACCAGACGTTACGAAGATAAGCTGTGTGACTGGATTCCACCACCCTACCCCGCGTGCACAGAGCGAATTTCAGGCTTAAAGCCAACCTTTTATTGTACAGCGAAAAACCGCCAAACTCGAACCCCAAATCGCGGTACTTGATTGCGAGCCGCCCTCGACCGAAGTACAATGAAACTACGATGCTCGAACTGGTGCAAATCGGTCCTACTGTACGCCCGCTGCCCCGGCCTGAATGGCTCAAGGTCAGGCTGCCGGGTGGCAAGAATTACCACGAGCTCAAGCGGACCATGCGCACGCTAGGGCTCCACACGGTTTGTGAGAGTGCGCGCTGTCCCAACATTGGCGAGTGCTGGCAGCACCGGACCGCCACGTTCATGATCCTGGGTGATCAGTGTACTCGACGTTGCGCCTTCTGCGCTGTTCCCAAAGGCCGGCCGTTGCCGGTCGACTGGGATGAACCCGAGCGCGTGGCCGAAGCTGCGGCAGGCATGGGCCTGAACTACATCGTGGTCACTTCTGTCGATCGCGACGACCTCGAGGACGGCGGAGCCACCGCTTTCGCACTGACCATCGCTGGCCTGCGACGCCGCATTCCCGGCTGCAAGATCGAGGTGCTGGTTCCCGACTTTCGCGGGTCAGACGACGCGCTGAGCATCGTGCTCGAAGCGCGCCCTGACGTACTCAATCACAACACCGAGACTGTGCCGCGCCTCTACGGTGTCGCCCGCCGTGGCGCACGCTACGAACGTAGCCTGCGTCTGCTCGCCCGCTCACGAGAGATCGAATCCTCAATTCCCACCAAGTCCGGACTCATGGCGGGACTGGGCGAAACCCTTGACGAGCTGCGCGCCGTGCTCCGCGACTTCAGCCGCGTAGGGATCGACATCGCCACTATCGGACAGTACTTGAGACCCACTCGCGACCACCTTCCTGTCGCCCGCTATTACACCCCAGACGAGTTCCTTCTACTCAAGCAGGAAGGCGAGCGTCTGGGTATCCGCCACGTCGAGTCCGGACCCCTGGTCCGCAGTTCCTATCACGCGCACGAGCAAAGTCGAACGGTTGTTGCCTGACTTGGATGGACGGCTGGCCTACTGTACCTCGTTATTCCAGCTTCTCGTTGGGATGAAGACGTGATAGCGCGCGCCTCGCTTCCGCGTGCAGGGCCTTCCCGACCTCCGAGTTCATCCCTGCGGTGGATGTAAAGGCGCGGCGGTAGAGGGCTTCACCCTGCTGCTGGTGGCCCAGCCGAATCTCCAGGCTTCCTTCGACCAGAACCCAAAGCATGTTCTGGGGGTAATCGTGCACCAACCCCTTGAACAGCTCCAGCGACTGCGCATACTGCCTTTCGTTCGGACGCGAAAAGTCCTTAGCGAGATAGAATCTAGCTTCGTCGCGCACCAGTTCACCCTTCTCCGCCGCGCGGCGAAGTTGCTCGAGCCCTGTCTGACGGTCGCCGCCCGGCAAGGCGATCAGAAACCGCAGCAGCTTGACGATGGTGGGCAGCGTGTCGACGAAGTAGTTGTAGATCCCCAGCCCGAGATAGGCGTCGTTGAGGTTCGGGTCCTGGCCGACAGCTTTGAGCAGCAAGGCGCGCATCCTCTTGCCGGCGCGCGCGGTGGGCAGATCGCTGTCACGCAAACCGTAGAATCGGCCTCGCAACCCGTACGCCATGCCCTCGTACAAAAGATTGCGTGCCTCGTCTTGATGCGCTTCCACACGCCGCGAGGCCTTGCGAATCGCGATGTTGACCAGATCTTCGAAGTGCGCATCGTAGGGCGAAGTGCTGGAGCGGGTTACGTCAAAGACATCGGGATCAACCAAGTTGCCAGTCGTCAAGTAAATCTTCCACCACGTGGCGTCGGCCTCGAACAGATACCCCAGCGGCGATTGCGGGTCCGCCCTCTGGATCTGGTGGAACGATTCAATGGCCGCATCCGGGTCGCCGTTCATGAGCAGCGTGATTCCCTCATGAGCCATCTCGCGGTCTTGCTGGTCCTGAGCGTCGATCGACGCCCCCTGCGAACCGGCCTCGATTGCTCTGGTCACAGTGAACGCTGACCGCGCCGCGTGAGCGCTCGACTCCGGCGGACTGGTGGGGTGGGCTTGCGCGGCCAGCCCAGCGACCGCGACGAGTCCGGCTAAGAGCAGCCCCTTGTTACAGCATGAAAGGTATGTCATGGCTGGCGAAATGCTGTTGTCACTCTTCGGGTCACCGGGCGGATCTCCTCACAGAGGCCAGAACTCGCAATCGCGGAATACTCAGGATAACCGGCGTCCCGGCCAAATAGCAAACACCTGAAAGAATCGGTAGTGGGTCAAATTGACCCACTACCAAAGAATCTGCTGAAAATCGCCGCTGCATGCTTTGGTAGTCCAATTAGCCTAATTATCGAGCGCCGCGCGGACCACGTCTATCGCTTCGCAAGGAAAGGGTTTTCTTGTTTTGCGTTATGCGCATCATGTATGATGAGAGTTAGGTTGGTCGGAATTTGATGTTCTCCCGAGGGGCACGAACCATGGCCGAGGTCAAGGCTGGACTTCAGGATGTCGTCATCGCGACTTCCCGGATCTGCTCGATTGACGGGCAGCATGGCAAGCTGACCTACTGGGGATACGACATTCATGACCTCGCCGCCCATTCCACGTTTGAAGAAGTCGTCTACCTCCTCTGGCATGGCCGGCTCCCCAAGCAGGCGGAGCTCAATACCCTGCGCGAGCAACTCGCTGAGAACTGCCCCATCTCGTCTGAGATCGTTGACCTGCTGAGGCGGCTGCCACCCCCCCAGCACCCCATGGAGACGTTGCGTACCGCGGTCTCGGCGCTTTCCCTCTACGATCCCGAAGCCGAGGACATGTCGGAAGAGGCCAATCGCCACAAAGCGTTGCGTCTCACGGCGCAGATGGGAACGTTGGTCGCCGCCTTTGGCCGCATCCGCGAAGGCAAGGACCCACTCGCGCCTGACCCGAAGTTGAGCCACGCCGCGAATTTCCTCTATATGTTGAAGGGCAAGCCACCTCACGCCGACGACGCCCACTGGTTTGACGTTGCGCTCATCCTGCACGCCGACCACAGCTTCAACGCCTCGACATTTGCCGCGCGGGTCACCGCCTCCACGCTTTCCGACATGCACTCGGCCATCACCAGCGCCATCGGCACGCTCAAGGGACCCCTGCACGGCGGCGCCAACGAGCAAGTCATGAAGATGCTGCTCGAGATCCAGACCAGCGACAAGGCGGAAGCTTACGTCCGCAATCTCCTGGCGCAGAAGAAGAAGATCATGGGCTTCGGCCATCGCGTGTACCACACGGAAGACCCGCGCGCCAGCGTACTGCGTAAGATGTCCGAGGAGCTGGGCCGCCGCACCGGCCAGCCGAAGTGGTTCGAAATGTCGAAGAAGATTGAGGACCTGATGATTCGCGAGAAGAAGATCAACGCCAACGTCGACTTCTACTCGGCCTCAGCCTATTACGTCCTCGGGATTCCGGTTGACCTCTATCCGCTCGTCTTTGCCGCCAGCCGCATCGCCGGCTGGACCGCGCACGTGCTCGAGCAATACGCCAACAACAAGCTGATCCGCCCGCTCGCCGATTACGTGGGGCCCACCGACCAGAAATACGTTCTTATCGAACGGCGCTAGTGTGGTGAGAAGTTGGTGCGGATCCTCTCCTCACCCCCGCCTGGGCAACCAAGACCCGAGAACGATGATAAAGGGCAAGCCTATCACGATGAGGAGGAGTCCAACGCCGATGCCGATGGGACCTCCCGCGAGACCATTTGGGTCGGCGATGGCGGTCGCGGGATCAGCCGGGTCGTAGCGGATGGTCAAAGACTTGACGGAAGCAGCAGACTCCGGTCGCGCCGAAAACCCAGTTCCTTGTGGCTCGCCGTCTGACGCGCGCTGAAGAGCTCTTGCAGGCAGCATCGCCTGTGAAATGTAGTCCTTACCATTGACGGCGTACCGGAATGCAACCTTGTAGGTGATGGTCTCTTTATAGGGTGAGTAGCGCGTCGGAGGGGACATCCTCTTGACGACTTCTGAACCCACGATCTCGGCTTCGGTGCTGGGCCAGTTGACGCTCGCCGTGCTCATTCGCCAGTCGCGGAATCCTCCGACCATCAGCAGAACTCCGCATACGCTAAGCGCGCCGCACAGGATCATCCCTCCCCATATCATCAATCGATGCCGGCGTGGTTTCGCCGGGTATCTGCTGCCGTCCCGTCCGCGACTCATGGGAACTTCCTCTCGACCTGCAGATTGTATCTAAACGTCCTTGCCGAAGAAATGACTCTGACTCTGTGCCTCCAGTTCCCCGACAGCGGGTGTTGGCCGCCATGCGTTTATGGTATAGTTCGCCGGGAATCTTCCGGAGATCCGCCACATGGCGCTCGTTGAACAAATTGACAAAGACCTCATCGCCGCCATGAAGGCGAAAGCGGAGCTCAAGCTGAGCACGCTCCGCATGATGAAGACTGCCCTCAAGCTCAAACAGGTGGAGTCCGGGAAACCCGTGAATGACGCGGATGCGGTGACCGTCCTGCGCACGCTGGTGAAGCAGCGGCACGATTCCGCCGAACAGTTTCGCAAGGGCGGTCGAACTGAACTGGCCGACAAGGAAGAAGCCGAAATCAAGATCGTAGAAAGTTACATGCCTGCCGCGGCGACGGACGAAGAGATCGACGTCGCGGTCGACGCGGCGATCGCGGAAACTGCCGCCACCACCGCCAAGGATATCGGCAAGGTCATGAAGTCGGCGATGGCGAAACTGGCGGGCAAGAACGCCGACGGCAAGCGGGTCAACGAGAGCGTACGCGCCAAGCTCGGCGCATGACCGGCGGCGCCAAGACGCACCCAGACCTCGAAGGGGGAGAAAACGATGGCCGGCTCGGCGCCCGTAGAGACTCCGGTCACGGAATTCAGGCCTTACGTGCCGGCGGGGACCGTCATCCCTGAGTTCACGCCGCGTGCTGTGCTAGTCGGGGCGTTGCTCGGGATCGTCTTCGGTGCGGTCTCGGTGTACCTCGCGTTGCGCGCCGGACTCACGGTCAGCGCGTCGATACCCATCGCCGTCATCTCCATCAGCATCTTCAAGTGGCTGGGCAAGTCCACCATCCTCGAGAATAACATCGTCCAGACTGTGGGCTCGGCGGGCGAGTCCATCGCCGCGGGGACTGTGTTCACGCTGCCCGCGCTCATCTTTCTCGGCTTCCAGCTTCAATACTCGCGTATCTTTCTGCTGGCGCTGGCCGGCGGACTGCTTGGCGTCCTGTTTGTGATTCCTATCCGCATGGCGCTGGTGGTGAAGGAGCACGGCACGCTCGTCTACCCCGAGGGCAAGGCCTGCGCCGACGTGCTGGTGACAGGCGAACGCGGCGGCATTCAAGCCGGGAAGGTGTTCGGCGGTGCGGGCATCGGGATGCTCTACAAGTTCCTGATGGGCGAGCGCGGCGGGCTTTCGCTCTGGAAAGCTCAGCCGGAATGGCACCCCGCTTGGTATCCGGGGGCAACGCTGGCAGGCGAGATTACCCCGGAATACCTGGGCGTAGGTTACATCATTGGAACACGCGTCGCGGGTCTCATGTTTGCCGGCGGCGTGGTCTCCTGGCTGGTGCTGATTCCGGTTTTCAAGTTTTTCGGCGCGCACGTTCAGGACGTCATCTATCCCGGCACGATCCGCATCGCCGACATGTCGCCGGCGCAGATCTGGGGAAGCTACATCCGCTACATCGGCGCCGGCGCGGTCACCATGGCCGGACTCATCACCCTCGGCCGCACCATCCCCACCATCGTCAGCGCCTTCACCTCCGCCTTCCGGCAACTACGCCAAAGCCGCTTGGGCGCCGCACTCACCACGGAGCGGACGGCGCGCGATCTGCCGCTGACGTTCGTCGCCGGCGGGACGCTCGTGATGGTGATCGGCATTTGGGCGCTGCTCGCGCTGCGCATCAATCCCGGCGCGCACGGCAACTTTATTTCGTCGATCCTCATCGTGCTTTTCGGCTTCTTCTTTGCGACCGTCTCGGCGCGGATTGTAGGACTGCTCGGCAATTCGTCCAACCCGATATCGGGAATGACCATCGCCACGCTCGTGGCCGTCTGCCTGATTTTCGTGCTCATCGGCTGGACCGGCAGCATCTACGCCGCGGTCGCGCTGAGCATCGGCGCGGTGGTATGCATCAGCGCGGCGAGCGGCGGCGCGACCACCCAGGACCTGAAGACCGGCTTTCTGGTCGGCGCTACGCCGAGCTATCAGGAAATCGGCCTGGCCATCGGCGTCCTCACTTCGGTGCTGGTAATCGGCGGGACGCTCAACTGGCTGAATTCCAGCGCCACGCGCGTGAATGCCCTGAAGATTTCGAACGTCGAACTGACGAGTGAGATGAAGCCGCAAGGGCCGCTGAACTACCACGGGCACGAGTACGAGGTGTTGAGCGTCCTGGGCTCGCGCACCGTGCCGGACGGCCGCTATTACTACGACGCGAGCGCCCGCGAGATCGTCTATCAGGAAGTGCCGGGCATCGGCTCGGCGGACTACCCAGCGCCGCAGGCCACGCTGATGAGCGTGGTCATCAACGGCATCCTCACCCGCAAGCTCCCCTGGACTTTGCTGCTGTTTGGTGCATTCATCGTGGTGGCGCTCGAACTGTGCGGCGTGCGGTCACTCGCCTTCGCGGTCGGGTCGTATCTGCCCATTTCGACCACGGCGACGATCTTTGCCGGCGGCATGGTGAAGTGGTTAGCCCAGAAGGCGAGCCACGCCAAGGAAGAGGAGTCGGAAGCGGGCAGCGGCGCGCTCTTCAGTTCGGGCCTGATTGCCGGCGGATCGCTGGGCGGCTTGGCGCTCGCCGCCGTGGTGGGATTCAAGAAGGAAGACATCGTCGCCGTCGGGCTGCGCTGGTTCCCGCGCTTTGCCAATAGCGATCTCGCGGCGCTCGTCATTTTCGTGGGACTCGCGGTGTTGCTTTTCTTCATGGCTAAGTCTCAAAGCAAACCCGTCGACAACAACTGAAACCTCTCTCCCCGTTCTTGCTGTCACGCGGCACTCGCCACTCGTCACAGCGGTTCCCAGAAAGGCGCCTCGACGATCGGTGGTGGGGTGTTTTAATGCTTGGGCGCGTACTCAATCATGCTTGGTCGCGCTCTCGCACTTGTCCACTCGCCACTTGTCACTGCACTTATGGTACGCTTTTGTCGATGCCCTACTATCGCCAGTCGATTTCGTTTGGGCCGCCGCTCACGCGGATGGTGAAGTATTTGATCGTCATCACCTCGGCGACTTTCCTGCTCACTTACCTTCCCGCCCAGATCCTCGGCTGGGCGTCGCCTTTCGGCTGGTTTGGTCTTCGACCTTACGACGTGACGCACCATCTCTTTATCTGGCAGCTCGTCACGTATCTTTTTCTGCACGCGGGCTTCTTTCACGTCATCTTCAACCTGTTTGCGCTCTGGATGTTCGGCGCCGACCTGGAGAACCTGTGGGGCAGCAAGCAGTTCTTGTTCTATTATTTTCTGACCGGTATCGGCGCAGGCGTTTGCGACGTTGTGCTACAGCCGTCGAGCCTCGCGACCACCATTGGCTGCTCGGGCGCGGTGTTCGGCCTGCTTCTCGCCTACGGAGTGCTCTTCCCGGACCGCCCGATCTTTCTCTATTTCATCATTCCCATCAAGGCGAAGTGGTTCGTGCTGATCATGGGACTGATCGAATTCGTCAGCTCCTTCGGTACGCCCGGCTCGGGCATCAGTCATGTGGCTCATCTGGGCGGCATGCTCTTTGGCCTCCTCTACCTGCGCGGCCGCGGCCTGCCTGTGAACCTCCAGTTCCGCTACCAGCAGTGGCGAAGCGCGCGGCTGCGCAAGAAGTTCGACGTCTACTTGCGGAAGAAGGACAAGAAGGACGACGACGGGCCCTGGATCAACTGACGAGCACGGAGCGCGGCGCGGACAAGGAGGTGATACATGTCATCCGTCAACCAAGCAATCCTGGCGATCGAGAAAGCCATGGTGCGCGATTTCAACGCGGGCAAGATCGACCAGCTCCTCGCGCACTTCCATCCTCGCGTGGTGGGATTCTCCTCGACGCGGCAGGAAAGAATCAGCGGGCAGGCGGCCATGAGGAAGACGTTCAACTACTACCGCCAGGCCTCGAGCCGCATCAAGTATCAAATCTCGAAACCCCAGGTTCAGGTCTTCGGTGACACGGCGATTGCGACTTTTTACTGGACCGTGGAGCTCGGGACCGGCCGTCCACGACACGTCATCCGGGGACGCGGGAGTCACGTGCTTGCCCACGAGCGCGGCAAGTGGACCATCGTGCACGAGCATTTCTCGCGTGTCCACTGACCGCTTGACGCCCAGACTGCTCCCCTTGCGGGATAGCGGACAGGCCGGCTGAGTTGCGTGCCCCTACGCATGAGATTGGCGCTATGGCTCGTTTGCGCGATTTGTCGGTCAAAGATTACTTCAGATTGGTGGGCTGGTTTCTTCTAGCGGTTCTCATCGGTCTAGCCTTCCGGTCTTGGTATCCGCACAACTGGCGCGGGTGCGAGACACTATACGCTCTGGGTGACGGGCTTATAGTGGCCGGAGTTTTAGGCATCCTCCTAGAGCTATTCGCGGCCAAATTTCTGATCGAGAGGGTCGCGGAGGATTTATCCCAAAAGCTGGTTGGTCGTGGATTGCCAAAGGAATTGCAAGAACATATCGGTAAAATCGTAAAAACTGACATTGCAAGAGACCACTACATAAAGTCGTACTATTTCCATGATCCGATTGATGGCAAAGTTAAAATCGACATTACAATCACATTTCGAGTCAGAAATTATTCCGATTCGGCAAAGCCTTACGTTCCAGACGCCGACGAAGAAGTTTTCTTTGATCCTCAGTTTTCTTATCTGGAGTACGGCATTGAAGGAGAAGTGCCAATTAGCCTCAACGCGCAGCAGCTTGCCCAGTCTACTAAAGTGATCCCTGACACGAACGTTAGAACTGTCAAGGGAGCCAAACCGATAAAGCTAAAGTCCATCCACAGCGATCCGAAGGCGGTATGCGCCGTGATGTGGAAATATACGATTACAATGCCGGAGGAATTTTCCGACGTGACGGCGTTTCGCGCTGCCACGATGGGTGTGAAGCTCCATGTGGACAATATCCCGCCTGTACTCACATTCATATCTGCAGGAGACGGCATGCTTCCACACGTCGAAGGCAGTAGTTCATGGGAGTACACAGGAACCTACATCGGCGGGCAACACGTTAGATCGTGGTGGTTTCACAAGGGCAAGTGAAAACCACTCAAGACAAACCAATAGCCAAACCCCCAGCCCCTAGATTCAAGCTGCACCACTACCCCGCAGTCGCTTGACACTCGTGATGGCGCGGTGGTAGCTTGACCTTCGATTGATTGCTCTTTGAAAATTTGGTTCCTGCGGTGACCCCGACCAAGAATCGGGGTGAAAAGGAAAGGCCGTGCAAATCGGCTGCGGTCCCGCCACTGTGATCGGCGAGCCGATCCTCTGTGAGCCCCAAAAAAGGCCAGCCACTGTCCCGCCAACACCGGGATGGGAAGGTTGAGGATCCGGTGACGACCCGAAAGCCAGGAAGCCTGCCCGGGAACTAACGCTCAGTCCAACTCTTCGACGGAGAGAGTTCTGGGGAAGCGCGCGAGCCTTCCACATCCGCTTCGAGGATGGGAAGGCTTTTCAGTTTGCCTGCCTTTTTCCTCCGGACTCCTTCCGCCGGCAACACCCGCCGCGAGAGCGGGAGGAGGGAGTCTGGCATGTCAACACAAGAAGCTGCAAATCCGTCCAGCAGATCGCTGAAGAACCTGCCCAGGCTGTCATTCCGAGGAGCCGAAGGCGACGAAAAATCCCGAGGCTTCGTTTTCAGAGCGAGATTCCTCGCTTTGCTCGGAATGACAACGCCCGGACGCACACTCAAGTCCGGACAGTCGCCCGTTGTCCTCGTGGCGCTGCTGTCAATTCTGCTCGGGGCATCGGCTGCCGGTGCGGCGACCATCCAGGGGACTGTTGTTGATCCCGACGGCCGCGCCGTCCCTGGGGCGCGCGTCAGCTTACTCGCGCCGCTGACCGCGCTCGAAGAGCGCCAGACCAACGCTCAGGGCCATTACCAATTCACCGGCCTGTCCCGCGGAGTCTACCAGCTCGTGGCCAACGCGCCGGGATTCTCCTCCACGTCTTCGGACGTTCGAGTGAGCGACGCCGGAACCCAGACCGTCGACTTACACCTCACGCTCAGCGCCGTCGACCAGCAGGTGGTGGTCTCCGCCTCGCTCGAGGGGACGCTCGCGCCCCAGATCGGCTCCTCGGTCAGCGTCGTCACCCAGTCCGAAATCGAGGACCGCGGCGCCCAGAGCGTGCTCGACGTCCTGCGCGGCATCCCCGGCGTTGAGGTGAACCAGACGGGCCGACGCGGCGGCGCGACCGGCGTCTTCATTCGCGGCGGCAACTCGAATTACAACCTGGTGATGATCGACGGAATCCAGGTCAATCAGTTTGGGGGAGACTTTGACTTCGCGCCGCTCGCGGTCGACGGCGTCGACCGCGTGGAAGTCACGCGCGGTCCCCAGAGCGCGCTCTACGGCTCGAACGCCGTCACCGGAGTCATCAACATCGTGAGCCAGCGCGGCGAAGGGCCTCCGCATTTCAATGCTCTGGCTGAGGGCGGCAGCTTCACCACGCGAAGATTCGCGACCGGCGGCAGCGGGCTCACCCACGGTTTCGGCTGGGCCTACGACCTCTCCCGGCTCGACTCGGGCGGCGTCGTCCCCAACGACCGCTACCGCAACCAGTCCGCCTTCCTGACCCTCGAATATCCCAAGACTCCGCGCCGCCAGCTCACCTTCAACTTCTTTGGCGATGCCAACGACGCGGGCGCGCCCGGCGCTTTCGGGTCCGACCCCGACCACCTGTTCACCGGCATCGATACCTTTTCCCGTGACAAGCAGAATCTATTCGGATACCAGGCGAGTTACGCGGAGCAGTTCTCGGACCGCTTCCGGCAGGTGGTGACGGCGAGCGTCGCGACCAACGACTACTATTTCCGCTCGCCCTTCGGCGACTCCTACTCAAACAACCTGCGCGCCGTGGTGAATACGCGCAGCGAGGTAACGGTTTCCGACCGTGACGTGCTGGTGGCGGGATTCGAGTACAATCGCGAGCAGTTCAAGAACACGTTCGTCACCGATGCGAACAACACGCCCTTCGTGCTGCCGCGGACGAGCCTCGCCTACTTTGCCGAGAACCGCTGGAATCCCACGCGGCGCCTGTTTGTGATCACCGGGCTGCGAGTGGATGATCTTCGCACCGGCGCCCTGCCCGCCGATGCAGCGGCCAGCCGGCCGTTCCTGCCCGCGGGTTCTCTGGTGAAAGTGGACCCGCGTCTTTCCGTCGCCTACATGGCGCGCGAAGGCGCATCGGGGAAGTGGCTGGGCGCGACGCGTTTGCACGGTAGCTTCGGCACCGGCATCCGCGAGCCGAATGGATTCGAGCTGGCGTTTAACAACAACAATCCGCTGCTGAAGCCCGAGAAAAGCGTCAGCGGCGACAGCGGCGTCGAGCAGAGGTTCCTCGCCGACCGCGCCGTTTTGGATGTCACGTATTTCTACAACCGCTTCGAGGACCAGATCGTGGTCCTGGGTGGGTCGCTCGCGAATCTCAGCACCTTCACCTCGGCGAACCTTGGGAATTCGCGCGCCCAAGGGGCGGAAGCCTCGCTTCGTCTGCGGCCGACCCGCTCCCTCGAGGTCACGGCGGAGTATACGCGGCTCGACACGTCGATCCTGGCCCTCGAGGGAACCAGTCTGGCGCTGGCTCCCTTTCACGTCGGACAGCCGCTGATCCGCCGGCCCAAGAACTCCGCCTTCTACGAGGTCACCTGGCGGCACGGGCGTTTGATGCTTACGACCGACGCGGTCATCCGCGGGTCGGTCCTCGACCTCGAGCCGAACGAGGGCGTGTTTGCGTGCGCGCCTGTGGCCGTCGGTGGGGCCGGAGAGCCGTGCCTGTTCACCAACCCGGGTTACGTCCGCATCGACGCGGGCTTCGCTTATCGGCTGCCACGCGGCGTCGAGATATATGGCCGGCTTAACAATTTCCTGGACCAGAAGTACGAGGAATCCTTCGGCTTCCCGGCGCTTCACCTGAACTTTCTCGCTGGAGTAAGGTTCAATTTTCCAGCGGATTAGAGTGGATCAGCGCTTCGCAACCAACAGGGTTGCGCCGGCAGACGAGGAATGCTCCCTGGCGTCTACGGTAGGCGATCAAATGGCAGGTTGGGAAGGGGGAAACAAGAAGGCCCACAGGGCGAGGGCCGAGGCGGCGGATCACATAGTCATCAAGTAGTCGGAAGCACTCAAATCGCCGAAGCGCACCTGATTCACGCGCTCGCCGACGATATCCGCAAAGTGCTGCAGGATCTCCGTCAGCTTCAGGATGGCGGGCTTCTCTGCCAACTTAAGCAGGCGGGCCGTGAACAGCACGAAGAAGATGGCTCGGAAATAAAGCATCAGCAGGCGTTCTTCTCGCGTATAGCTGTGCTTGGAATTGGCGGCATTCCTGAGCAGATAGGTGAGCGCCAGATAGTCGCACTTGAGTGTCATGCAGACCCAGGGGTAATCCACCGGGGCGCGAAACTCCTCGAGCGCCTTGCGGACGAAGGGGAACTCCAGCCGATTGGCGTCGACGATGGTGAGGTAATAGGCCTGGTCGAACTTGTGCGCCAGAATCTTCTGACACGTCGCCTGCAGATAGAACAAGAACAGCGCGCCGGACAGAATCAAAATTACAGAGGCTGCAAACATATCAAGACTCTCGTTTTGCTCCTCAAGCCGCCTGTTCGACGGCCCTAGGCGCCTGCCGGACAGGACGCGGGGCGGTACGCGGAACCCGGGTGACGGCGTACAGCCAAGCCAAAAGCATCCCTAAAGTACAAAGCGGGTCGATGTGGCTGACCAGGCTCTTGGCGAAGCCCTGAGCGCCCGTGAGTACGACCACGGCCATGCCCGCAGCAGGTCCCGCGAACTGCAAACCCAGCCCACAGACTAACAAGGGCAGCCGGCCGTCCGCCACCTCAACATACTGCATCATGATGAAAAGCAACGTGTTCAGCACCAGACACGCGAAGTACATGTACTGCTCGAATTGGGCGACAAAATCCATGTTCATCTTCGACAGCCGGCCTTGCCAGATGGGAACCACAGAAAGTGCCACGGTAAGCAGGAAAACCAGCGGCAGAGCAAGCCTCAAGACGTGCCACAACCTCTCTTCATTCGCACAGGCGGATCGAAAGAAGTAGCACACCAGCAGGAACGCCGCCAGTTGCAGGGCAACGTTTGTAATCCAGTAGGTATACCAGTATTCAGTGGAGTGAAAACCAAAGCGGTAGAGTACGAGGGGCCGCCCGATCGTGTCAAGCGCGACCAGCGAGAGCAGATAAAGCGACACGCCGGGCAGGCGTCTCCACAGGCCGCGATACACTACTACGGCCACGAGAACTACCTCGAGCAGATAGTCCCCGTACTGAAGAACATCGCCTACTACAGCGTTGATCATGAACGACCCGCGATCACTTCACTCGAAGCTCAGGCGCGCCGCTCACACGATGCTACCGAGCAGTCGTGCCAGATGCGTCGAGCTTTCCAGTCGGCATCGGCGATCCACCGATCGAAACCGAAGGCGCCAGCTTTCCGGTCGGCATGGGCGATCCACCAATCGAAACGGAAGGCGCAAGCTTTCCAGTCGGCATCGGTGATCCACCAATCGCCACGATGCTGCTTTGACTTTCCGATCCTCCCACTGATGCAAAACTCTTACGAAGCGTCGAACTGGCCAATACAACCGCAAGAGCCAGCAAAAGGGCTGCGGTATACTTGTTCATCAGACTCACCCTCCAGGTTGAGATTAGGGCTTTTGAACAAAGCCTCTGGAGTACGAGCCTGACGGATTGTTGGCCGGATAGTTATATTATAAGTTAGTAATCCGGCACGCTAGGATTCTCTCATATTGGCTAAACTTGTCAAGTAAAATGTTTTCAAGAAGTAAGCGATTACCAAGCTGACGTTGTCGCTTAGGGATATTCGACTTCGAGTTCTGCCACCTTTCCGCATCTTCCATATAATGAAGCACTTAGCCTAGCCTGCAATTTCACCAGCAAGAATCCCTCGATGCCCGATCGCCCGTCAGCGGCAGGTCACACAGGACTCTGCACCGCAAAACATCGCCCAAAGGGCGATTCAACGCGGCAAAACTCGGCTTTGCTGCCGTTGACCCAACACGGCGCGAATGGCATCATAGCAGTAGATGAATTTGAATTGAAGGCTCGGGGATAGACTAAGGATGAACGCGATGAGACATATAAGCCGAAATATCGCACTGCGATTTTTTCTGATTGCTGCCGTCACGACAGGAATCCTGACAACTTGGAGCTCGGGAGTTTTCGCTCAGACCGAGGACCAGCAGCAACCCTCGACCGGCCCCAAGCCCGACGTGGGTGAGACGGTCATCGCTCCGAAAAAGACCGAGCCCGCTCCCATGGTCAAACCCGAGGCCAAACACGAGAAGATCAATCCGAACGACATCTACACCATCTCGACCTCGACCAACCTCGTCAACGTCGACGTGATGGTCACCGATAAAGGCGGCAATCCCATCCCCAGCCTGGGACAGAAGAACTTCAAGCTCTTCGACGATGGCGTGCCGCAGACCATCACCAACTTCGGCACAGCAGAAGCGCCGATGACCGTCTGCATGTTAGTCGAATTCAGCAACAAGTTTTGGCCGTTCCTCTATCTCGCCCTCGAAGACGCTTACCAGTTCCTCAACTTCATGCAGCCCAAGGACTGGGTGGCCGTCGTCGACTTTGACATGCAGCCGCACATCCTTCAGGACTTCACCCAGGACCGCTATGAGGTGCGTGGCGCGCTTGACACCCTGCGCATCCCCGGCTTCAGCGAGACCAACCTTTACGACGCCCTGGCATTCACCATCGATCGGATGAAGGACATCAAGGGGCGGAAGGCCATCATCGCCATCGTGAGCGGTTATGACACGTTCAGCAAGTTGACTTACGATCAGGCCCTGAAGATTGTCCATTCCTCAGACACTGCGATCTATCCCATCAGCATCCTCGAGTTTCTCAGCGTGCGCTACGGCGACAATATCGACACGCTTCAGGCACGCAACGCCTTGAACACCATCGCCAAGTACTCGGGCGGCACGGCCTACTTCCCGCGCTTCGAGGCCGAATTGCCCAGCGACTACCAGCAGATCGCCGGCCAGATGCGCACCCAGTACAGCCTCGGGTTCACTCCCTCCAACCCGTCCAAGGACGGAAGGTTCCACAAGCTCAAGATCGAGCTCGTCGACGAACAGGGCAACTCTCTGCGGATTGTCAACCAGAAGGGCAAGGAAGTGAAGTACCGCATCGTGACGCGCGACGGATACTACGCACCCAAGTCCTGAATGCCGCGGTCAGTGCCGGAAGTGCCTCACCCCAGTGAACATCATGGCGACACCGAGGCGGTTCGCCGCCGCGATCACCTCCGCGTCGCGAACGGAGCCGCCCGGCTCGACGACTGCGGTAGCGCCGGCGTGAGCGGCTTCCTCGAGGCCATCAGGGAAGGGGAAGAAAGCATCGGACGCGACCACCGTCGCTTCGAGCGAATGCCCTAGCTCGCGCGCCTTCCAGGCTGCCAGCTTCACCGAGTCGACGCGGCTCATCTGCCCTGCCCCCACGCCGACGGCAACGCCGTCCCGCGCATAGACGATGGCGTTCGACTTGACGTGCTTCACCACCCGCCATGCGAATACCAGCGCCTGCCGCTCAGGTTCCGTAGGCTGGCGCTCGGTGACGCACTTCCAAGTCTCAGCATTGGCGGCCAGCGCGTCCGGAGTCTGGACCAGCAATCCGCCGCCGATGCTTTTGAGTTGCCAGCCATACTCATCGGCCGCCGTGGTTGACATGTCGATGAGGCGGAGATTCTTCTTGGCCGCCAGCCGCTCGAGCGCTGGAGCGCCATACCCAGCGGCCACGACGGCCTCGACAAACAGCTTGGCCATTTCCGCGGCGGTTGCGCCATCCACCACGCGGTTGAAAGCAATCACCGAGCCGAAGGCCGAGACGGGATCCACGGCGAGCGCCTTCGAGTAACTCTCAGCCAGGGTCGGGGCGGTGGCGATCCCGCAGGGGTTGGTATGCTTGATAATGGCGGTTGCGGGCTCGGTGAATTCACTCACCAGGCGCCAGGCCGCCTCGAGGTCGACGAGATTGTTGTAGGAGAGTTCCTTGCCCTGGAGCTGGCGCGCCGCCGCCAGACCACGTCCGCGAGCAGCTGGATCGAGATAAAGCGCCGCCTGCTGGTGCGGATTCTCGCCATAGCGCAGATCCATCAACTTGTGAAAGTTCAGGTGTAAGTTCTCGGGCAGCGTCGCGCCCGCCCAGCGCTGGAGCGTACTCGAGATGGCGCCGTCGTAGGCGGCGGTCATGGCGAATGCCTTGCGCGCCAGGCGCGCCCGAGTCTCGCGGGAGATGCCGCCGCTCGTCTGGCGTAATTCCGCGAGGACCGGGTCGTAGTCAGCCGCGTCGACGACCACCGTGACATCCTCGAAATTCTTGGCGGCGGAGCGGATCATCGACGGCCCGCCGATATCGATGTTCTCGATCAGCTCCTCAAACTTCACTCCCTCACGCGCCGCCGTCTTCTCGAAGGGATAGAGGTTTACGGCGACCAGATCGATGAACTGAATGCCGTGTTCCCTGACCTGCCTCTGGTGCTCAGGGTTCGAGCGAATGGTGAGGATTCCTCCGTGCACTCTGGGGTGCAACGTCTTGACGCGCCCGTCGAGCATCTCGGGAAACCCGGTGAATTCCGAGACGTCGCGGACTTTGAGGCCCTGCTCGCGCAGCAGCTTCGCGGTCCCACCCGTCGAGATGATTTCGACGTCGAGTGACGCGAGGCCCGCCGCGAACGGGGCGATTCCTGTCTTGTCGCTCACGCTGACGAGCGCTCGCTGAATCCTGCGCATGATGGCTCCCCGGAGAAGACTAGGAAGATTAATCGGACGGAACGACGTCGAATGAGACCTTTCCCTGCCGCACGCTGACCGACACTCGCACCCGGCGCGCCCCGGTCGATTCCTTCACTTGCCGGATGCGCTCCCGCGCCGCATCGGCCAGCGCCATCGGATCAATCACTTCAGGCGGCTCGCTCGACTGGCGCTCCGCCGCCATCAGCGCCTCGACCACCTGGCCGACTTTCTCGCCTTCGCCTTCGGGGTCGGCAACGACCACTTCCCAGGACTCGCGGGTGGCGAAAGCGCCAGCCTCCCCCCTTACCGGACCAACCTGCTCCCGCCCCTCTTCTCTCTCCCGCAGCTTGCGCCGCCAGAGATCGCTGTGCACAGCGTAGCGTTGCACAAGCTGGTTGAACTTGAACCGTTGACCGATACTCAGGTTCGAAGCCTCGTTCGAGAATTTCTTGATGGTGGAATCGACGCGGTAGACGGTATCGCGGGGCGGACGTTTCGACCCTCCGTTGAAATAAACCTCGTATTCGATCTTGAGCCGGCGGAGATTCTCTTCGAGCCGCGCGAGCTCCTCGTCTACGGTCATACGCAACCTGCGCGAGCCCCGATTATACAGCCTATACCGCCCTCGCAGCGCGCGGCGGCGGCAAAATGCCGCGCCCCGGAAGTTGACGCCGCTTCACGCCGAACGGTAGAATGTAAGTTGGGCTTACGCGGGACGTGACTCCTCTAGTCTCCCCTTGATTCAAAGCCCCACTTAAAATCAGGCAAAGGAACCCTCATGCAGGCTAACGATCTTCGACCCGGAATGGTCATCAAGCACAGTGGCGAACTCTTCTCGATCCACAGGGCCGAGCACCGCACGCCCGGCAACCTGCGGGCGTTCGTGCAGGCGCGTATGCGCAACCTGCGCACCGGCGCGCTGGCCGACCACCGCTTCCGCTCGACCGACGAAATCGAGCGCGCCATGATCGACGAGACTGACATGCAGTACCTCTACCAGGACGGGGACTCCTACGTCTTCATGAACACGGCGAACTACGAGCAGGTGAGCCTGCACAAGGAAGTGATCGGCGACCGCGCCCAGTACCTCATCCCGGATGTCGTCCTCAAAGTGGAGTATTACGAGGGCAATCCCATCGACATCCAGCTTCCCGCTACGGTGGACATGAAAGTGGTCGAGACCGAGCCTGGTCTCAAGAGCGCCTCCGCCACCAACGTCATGAAGCCCGCCAAACTCGAGACTGGCCTGGTGGTTGGCGTTCCGCCGTTCATCAACGAAGGTGAGACGATCCGCGTCGACACCTCGCAAGGCACCTACCTCGAGCGCGCCAGCAAATAGGGACACCTGGCCGCTGCACCTTCTCCTTCCCTCCCACCGAGCTTCAATCCGATTCGTCTGCTTGCTGCCGAATCTGGCGGCTAACCCATTACAGCTTGGTTGGATAGCGCCAAATTCTGATGGGAGAATGACCGCCGTCAAAAAAAAGGTTGACAAAATATAGTGATATAGTCTAGTATAACACTAGATGAAGCGACGGAACCTCCAGTTCATGGACTCGTGATGGAACTCGAGTGGAATGACAATCAGCCGATTTACCGCCAGCTTCGCGACCGCGTTGTCGCCATGATCCTCGACGGCGTGCTCAAAGAAGGGGATCCGCTGCCCTCGGTACGCAACGTCGCGGCCGAATACCGGGTGAATCCGCTCACGGTTCTGAAGAGCTATCAACAACTGGTCGACGAGCAGCTGGTGGAGAAGAGGCGAGGGCTGGGGATGTTCGTCAGAGCCGGCGCACACCCTCTGCTGCTCGAAGGCGAGCGCCATAGATTCCTGACCGACGAGTGGCCACGGGTCCACGCCACCATTCAGCGGCTCGGCTTGACACCGCAAGAGCTGGATGCCGGCGCCAACGGCCGGTCATCGGCGAATGCCCCGGGGCCGGATCGCACGAAGTCGGAACCTCCAAAGGAGGATCGCTGAAGCCATGGCAGTCATCGAAGCACGCGGCCTCCGCAAGGCCTTCGCCACAACCGTCGCGCTCGATGGCGTCGATTTGCACGTCGAAGAGGGCCGCATCCTGGGACTGATCGGTCCCAACGGCGCAGGCAAGACCACGGCGCTGAACGCGATTCTGGGCCTCACACCCTACCAGGGAGAACTGCGCGTGCTTGGACGCGACCCCTGGACCGAGCGTGATCTGCTGATGCGCGATGTCTCGTTCATTGCCGACGTCGCGGTGCTGCCACGCCCGCTGCGCGTTTCGCAGGCGCTCGACTACGTTTCGGGCGTCCATCCGCGATTCGACCGCGCCAAGGCGGAACGCTTTCTCGAGAAAACCGCGATCAAGCGCTCGAGCAAGATCAGCGAACTATCCAAAGGCATGGTCACGCAACTGCACCTCGCGCTGATCATGGCCATCGACGCGAAACTGCTGGTGCTCGACGAGCCGACGCTGGGACTCGACATCCTCTATCGCAAGCAGTTCTACGATTCGCTCCTCAACGACTACTTCGACCGCAGCCGCACCATCGTCGTGACGACTCATCAGGTGGAAGAGGTCCAGGACGTCCTCACCGATTTGATGTTCATCAACCACGGCCGTATCGTACTCCGTTGCAGCATGGAAGAATTCGAGGCGCGCTATCTGGAAGTGATGGTACGTCCCGAGCAGGCCGCCGCAGCGCGGGCGCTCAAGCCGATGCACGAACGCCAGGTGTTCGGCAGGAGCATTCTGCTGTTCGATGGGGCGAATCGCCAGCAGCTCGCTCTGCTGGGCGAGGTGCGCCGGCCGAGCATCGCCGATCTGTTCGTGGCCGTGATGGGCAACCAGACCGGCCAGGCGCCACGAGCGGCGCAAGAGTCGCCACAAGGAGTGACCCAATGAATACTGCTTCGGACGCCGTGCCCGGGTCTTTTGGCTCACCCCTCAACTCGAATGGCACCACGCCGGCGCTGGCGCGTGAGACTCGGCCCCTGTACTGGTCGGTGCGGCGCGAAGTGTGGGAGAACCATTCGATCTACGTCGCGCCGCTGGCCGTCGCCTCGGTCCTCCTGTTCGGCTTCCTGATCAGCACGATTCATCTGCCCGCCCGCATGCGCGCCCGGTTGGCACTCGGCGCGGCGCACCAACGAGTCGCGATCCAGATGCCATACGACATCGCGGCGTTTCTGATCCTCCTGACCGCCTTCATCGTCGCGGTGTTCTACTGTCTCGACGCGCTGCACGGCGAGCGCCGCGATCGCAGCGTCCTGTTCTGGAAGTCAATGCCGGTTTCCGATCTGACGACCGTGCTCTCGAAGGTAGGTATCCCGCTGGTGGTTCTGCCGCTGGCCGTCTTCGTGATCACGGTGGTCACGCAGGTGATCATGCTGCTCGTGAACACCCTGGCCCTCGTGGGCAACCGGCCAAGCCTCGCGGCGCTGTGGTCCCAACTGCCGTTGTTCAAGATGGACCTGGCCCTGCTCTACGCTCTCGTCGCGATAGCGCTCTGGCATGCGCCTCTCTATGGCTGGTTGCTCGTGGTCTCCGCTGGGGCGCGGCGCGCGACGTTTCTATGGGCGGTGCTGCCGCCGCTCGGAGTCGCCATCTTCGAGAAGGTGGCGTTCGACACCTCGCATTTCTTCCGGATGCTGGGCTGGCGCTTGGTTGGCTGGTTTCCACTGGCGTTCATCCCCCAGCCGAAAGGCAGTGTTCCAGTCGATCCGCTGACCACACTCAGTCCGGGGAAATTCCTGGCGACGCCGGGTCTGTGGACCGGGCTGGTCGTCGCTGCGGTGTTACTCGTCGCAGCGGCCCGGCTGCGCCGCTATCGTGGTTCGATCTGATCGAACTTGTGCGACTTTTTGAGTCTCAGGGACGTATGAGTCAGTTAGTCGTGCGAGGAGAGAGTACGTTGTAGTTTCGTCGACTCTTTCTTGAAGGAATCGAGAATCGGTGGGAGCGGAGGTTTCCTGCCAGGAGGTGGCACATGGCGATCACGGACGAGTCAGAACCCAAGGCGGGAGCAATCAGTTACGCGGTCAACTCCGCAACTGCATTCTTGGGCGATTTAAGGGTTGCGCTCCGCTCACTCCGGCGAACCCCGGCGTTGTGGATTACGGTTGCCCTGACGCTGGCGCTGGGCATTGGCGCCAACGCGGCCATCTTCAGCGTCGTGCGGGGGGTGCTCTTGCGCCCGTTGGTGAATCGTGATGAAAATCGCCTGATTTATGTCCGCCAGAGTGCACCGGGCCTGCAAATTGACGATACCACCTTCTCGGTTCCTGAGATCCAGGACATAGGACCTCGGCTGAAAACCATCAGCCACCTCGGCACCTTCTCGACCGTCGACTTTACGCTCATGGGATTGGGCGAGACCCGCGAGGTCCATGCGGGAGTGGTCGACGGCGCCTACTTTGAGGTCGTGGGACTGCGCCCGGTGTTAGGACGCCTGCTCGACGCGCGCGACGATGGCCCAACCGCCGCCGGCGCCGTGGTGTTGACCTACCCGTTCTGGGTTAACTCGCTACACGGGGATCGAAGCGTAATCGGAAAAATGATTCGGCTGGGAAGCATGAGCGAGGTTCGTTCCGCAGTGATCATCGGAGTCCTGGAACCCTCGATACCCTATCCGGAGGAAACGCAGCTCATCGCCAACATCGTCACCAGCCCGCATCATCTGTCGGCGACGATGGTGACCGGCCGCGAGCACCGCATGACCGAGGTCTTCGGGCGGCTTGCGCCCGGGGCCAGCCTTCAGTCGGCGCGCGCCGAGCTTCGCACCGTGTACTCGAACATGGTGGCGGCGCATCCCGAGGTGTACAAGCCGCAGTATCACTATCAAATCGACACCACCCTGTTGCGCGACGAGATCAATTCCCGCGCCAAGGTCGTCCTGTGGGTGCTGCTGGCCGCCTCCGGACTGCTTTTTGTGATTGCCTGCTCCAATGTGGCGAACCTCATCCTGGCCCGGACCGTTCGCCGCGAATCGGAGCTCGCGATCCGTGCGGCGCTCGGCGCTACATCGGGCGCGATCCGCCGCTCGCTGCTCGCCGAAGCCCTGGTTCTCTGCGGCAGCGGAGGCTTGGCGGGCTTGTTGATCGCCGTGCCGATGTTCAAGGTGCTGGCGCGGTATGCCGCGAACTTCTCCATCCGGGCAACCGATATCAGCCTCGATTTCAGTGCGCTCTGGCTCGGATTCGCCCTGGTGTTGGCCGCGGCGGTGTTCCTAGCTTTTGTTCCGCGCCTGCCTTCGGCGGATCCGTCGCGCGGGCTGATATTGTCCGGTGGCGGCGTTCGCGTCACCAGCAGCAGCCGCCGCCGGCTTCGCGTTTTCACGGTCACGCAGGTCGCCGCGTCATTTTTGCTGCTCGCGAGCGCCGGAGTCCTTCTGAGGACTTTGTTCGTGCTGCAGAAAGCGCAGCCGGGGTTTGCGACCAATGGCGTTCTGATTGCCAACCTGCCCTTGGTTTCCGATGGCCGCACGCCGCAGCAGATCGCCGCCTTCTACCGGGAAGCGGAGCGCAGTGTGAGCGCGCTGCCGGGAGTCGAGAGTGCCGCAACCACCATGAGCGCGCCGTGGCGTGACGGCCGTATTCTGACCTTCACTCTCCAATTCGCGGTCGAGGGCCGGGGGCGCGAGAACGGCAAGGAAGACCTCCGAGCCCGGTTCCGCTTTGTTTCCCCGGGCTACTTCGCCACTCTGGGGGTTCCGCTTCTCGAAGGCCGCAATTTCACCGACGCCGATCGAATGGAAGCCGAACCCGTGGTGATCGTCAACCAGAGCGTCGCCCAAAATTTGTTCCCCGGGCAGGATCCCCTCAACCGGCACGTGATGTGGACCGATCCTTTAATCAAGTTTGCCGGCATCAGCCCGGCGCCCCGCCGCATTGTGGGCGTGGCGGCCGACGTCGACGACGCCAACATCATTCCCGAACGTCACATGACGGTGTACACGCCGTTCGCGCAGGCGCCGGTCTTCATGGCGCGCCTGCTCGTCCGCGCGCGTAGCGATCCCTACGCGCTCGTCCCCACCATCACGCGTGCCGTTCACGCCCTGGCCACTACTCAGCCCGTCGAGCACGCCAGCACCCTGGAAGATGCCCGGGCGGAGGTTCTGGCGACCAACCGCGTGAACGCCATCGTCTTCGGCGGGTTCGCTGCTCTCGCCCTGGCGATTTCTATCGTCGGAGTCGCCGGCGTCTTGGCCTTTTCGGTGAGCTGGCGCACCCGGGAGTTTGGCATACGGCTCGCCCTGGGCGCCCAGCCTCGCCGGATTCTTGCCAGCGTGCTGATCGAAGGGCTGGCGATCGCCGCCATCGGTGTTGCGACGGGCGGTCTGGTGGGCTGGGGGCTGTCGCGCCTGGCCGGAAAGTACGTCCAGGAACTCCAGCTTCCCGGGCCGCTTCCGTTGATCGGATCGGCGGCGGTGATCCTCGCCGCAGCCGTCCTGGCATCGCTGATGCCGGCCGTCCGTGCTGCCCGCGTGGACGCGGTTCAAGCCCTGCGCGCTGAATAAGGCAGCACGGTATCGCAGACACTGTGGCCGGATCTATGAGTATCCCTCAGACGACGAGAGGAATTGCGGAAGCATCGCGCTTGAAAGCCAGAATCGCTGGCCTCTTGTACCTGTTCGTCATCGTCGCGGGCGTGTTCGCGGAGATCTTCGTTCGCCAGCGACTGGTGGTGGCCGGCGACGCGGCGGCGACGGCGCACAACATCCTGGCGCACGAGATGCTGTACCGGCTGGGTTTCGCGGCCGAGCTCCTCGCCTGCGCCTGCAATATGCCGTTGGCGTTCATCTTCTACGACTTGTTCAAGGTCGTGAATCGGAGCTTTGCCTGGCTCGTGGTGCTGTTCACTCTGCTCGGTACCGCGGTGGAGGCCGCCGCTTTGCTCGCCGATTACGCGCCCTTGGTCCTGCTCGGAGGCAGCAGATCCCTGGCCGCAATCGGCGCGGCACAACTACAAGGTCTGGCGTACGCGTCGCTCCAGGTGTTCGAAAAAGGGTTCGCCGTCGCCCTGGTATTTTTCGGCTTCTATTGTCTTGCGCTAGGATATCTGATTGTCCGGTCGATCTTCTTTCCCCGAATCATCGGCGTGCTGCTCGGGATCGAGGGCTTGTGCTACCTGACCAACAGTTTCGCGAATTTTCTGGCGCCTGTCTTTGCAGCGCATTTCTTTCCCTACCTGGCGGCCTCCGCCGTGGCTGAAATATCGCTGATGCTGTGGCTCCTGGTGGTAGGGGTGAACGCTCAACGATGGAAGGAACAGGCCGGAGCGGCAGGCATCCAGGCATGAAAGCGCTTTCGCGGGAAAGTAGTCATAACTCTGGAAGCGCGAGAACTACCGTGTCGATATTGTTCAATACGGGATCGTACGTTCCGACTGCACTTGAAGTCCTGTCGGGGTGGCGATGTAGACCGCCTCATAGCGTGGCGGCTTGCGGCCCTCCTGCGTCGCCTGGATGTACTCGTCCTCTTTGAGGTAGCGGATCGTCACCCAGTTGCGGCCGATGTTGATCCGGCCGTCGTAGGCATCATCAACCTCCCACAACCGCTTGAGGTTCTGCCCGTCGAAGGAATAGAGGATGGCACTCAGGCGCGGCTGGCTCTTTCCGAGTCGCGTTCCGTAAGCCACGAACCAGAAGTCGCCGGAAGGCGGTCCGGCCATGAACTCGTAGTGGAGATCGGTATGGGGAACAAACTTCACTACCGACGCCAGGCGCGGCTGTCCCTTGACAATCTCGAACAATGGGATCACGTTCACGCGGTCGTAGTCGCTCCAGCCCAGCGTGTACCCGGCTGCGACCAACGTCCCGCCCTTCCAAGGCTCGGCGAAAACAGCGGGCCAGCCGAAGAGCGGATAATGAAGCTGCGCGAAGACGCTTTCCATTTCGCGCCGCACTGGAACATCCCTCACCTCGCCCTGCGCCGCCTGCTTGCTTATCCACGCCTGAAAGTGGTCAACCACCAGCTTCTGGATCTGACTGGTGATGGGGTCGGACTCGTCAAGCGGGACGCCGTAGAGCTGCCGCGCCAGATAGTTCACATGTCCCGGCAGGTCGGCAGGCGGGCTGGGAGGTGTCTTGCGTTTCTTCGCCAGCGCCGCGACCGCGACGAGCGGTATCGCCACGGCGAGCGATAGGGCGGCCCTGCCCAGCAAAGTCAACCTCAGCCGGCGCTCGTCTCTCACCAAGTTTCGATCCCCCTCCTCGCTGCGATTATTAGTGCCGGGTCGTGAGCAAGTCAACAGTCAGCCTGCTGGGGCCAACAAAACCTTCAGGCAAGAATTCCGGTTGAGATAGTCAAACGCCTCAAGTCCCGCTGCGAGCGCGAACGTTTTCGAGATCAGCGGGAGCACATCGACCGCTCCGTTCGACAGCAACTGAAGAGCCGTCGCGAAATTTCCGCAGCGCGAGCCAAGAAGCGTGACCTCGTCGACCACCAGCTTGGCAGTATCAAACTGTGCCGGAGTGTGGAAGGTTGATTTCATGACCACGGTACCGCGCGGCTCGACCAACTGTAGAGCGTGTTGCAATCCCGCGGGCGATCCCGTAGCTTCGACGACCACCCGGAAGCTTCGCGGCTTCGGTCCAGCGCCCGACGGGCCGGCGTCCAGCGCGACCTCCAGGCCCCAGCGGCGCGCCAGCGCCAGCTTATCCTCATGCCGTCCCAGCACGGTCACCTGTGCTCCAGCGTGCTGCAGCACCTGCGCAATCAGCAATCCCAAGCGTCCATCGCCCAACACCGCGACGCGCGTGCCGGGTGGAATCTCCACCTGCTCGAGGATTTCCGCCGCGGCCGCGAGTGGCTCGACGAAAACGGCCGCTTCATCGGGCAAGCCTTCGGGCACCTCGTGGAGGTTCACTGCCGGCAGCGCGACAAACTCGGTGAAGGCGCCGGGCCGGTTGACAATGCCCATGACGGTGCGGTTGGGACAGTGTCTGCCCAGCCCGCGCCGGCACCAGTCGCACGCCCGGCAGGCGACGTTGATCTCACCCACAACCCGTTTGCCGAGCCAGCGGCGGTCACTGCACTCGACGACGCGGCCCACAAACTCGTGTCCCGGAATTCCACGAAAGCCCGAGTAGCCTTTGAGGATCTGGAGATCCGTACCGCAAATGCCGGCGAGCGCGACTTCGACCAACGCCTCCTCTGGGCCCGCCTCAGGTTTCTCGATCTCGCGGAGAGCGAGCTTGCCGTTGAAATAGAGAGCCTTCATGGGTGGTCAAGATGGGGAAGGCGAATCGGCTCAGGTTCAGTGTCGACTTCGAACTGAGCCGACTGGAGCTGATCCCAGAACTCACTCAAGTCGTGAGCATCCCAAAACTCGCCAAGTTCCTTGTAAGACTTTGCACCTGAGATCGAACTTTTATTCTCGGTCATGTGTACGCTCGAAGGCCAGCGCGACCTCCTCGTCCTGCGCTTCCTCGACCGTGCGCAGATCCAGCAACAACTGGTCGTGCTCGACGCGCGCGATAACCGGAGGACGGTTGCGCCGAAGCCTCGCTTCGAGCTCCTGCGCGCTGTGGCGAGTGTGACTGACGACCACGAGCTTCGTCGGAAGCGACTGCCCCGGAGTCGAGCCGCCACCCATCACGGACTCGCCGTCCTCGAGCCGGGCGGAGAATCCCTTGAGCGAAGCGAGGCGCGCGGCCAGCCGCTCGGCCCGCGACGCAATTTCCTCCTTGGACATGGTAATCATGCGCCATGCCGGGATGGCCTTGAGATCACCTTTGAGGTAGAGCGCGACCGTCGCTTCGAGCGCGGCGATGGTCAGCTTGTCGACACGCAAGGCACGAAACAGGGGATTCTTGCGGATCCTCGAGAGCGGCTCGCGCTTGCCGGTGAGGATGCCTGCTTGCGGTCCGCCCAGCAGCTTGTCGCCGCTGAAGGTGACGACGTCGACGCCGGCTTTAAGGCTCGGCGCGACCAGCGGCTCGTCCGCGATCCCCAGTGGTGCGAGGTCAACAAGACACCCGCTGCCGAGGTCCTCGAGCAGAATCAGTCCCCGCGCGTGCGCCAGGTCCACGAGTTCTGCGAGCGACGGCCGTTCGGTAAAGCCCAGCACGCGGAAGTTGCTGGGGTGGACGCGCAAGAGCACTCGTGTCCGCTCGTTGACGGCGGCAGCGTAGTCCGAGATGCGCGTGCGGTTCGTGGTACCGACTTCGCGCAGCGTCGCGCCGCTCTTCGCGCAGATGTCAGGGATGCGAAACGACCCGCCGATCTCGATCAGCTCGCCGCGCGAGACGATCACCTCGTAGCCCTCGGCCAGCGCATTCAAGGCGAGAAAGACCGCGGCCGCGTTGTTGTTGACCACCAGCGTACTCTCGGCGCCCACTAGTTTGGCGAACAGCCGGTCGGTGTGCGCGTCGCGCTTGCCCCGGTCGCCGGTCTCCAGGTTGTACTCGAGGTTCGAGTACTGGGTCGCGACGGCGGCGAGGTGTTCGACGGCCTCGCGCGCCAGCGGCGCTCGTCCCAGGTTGGTATGCAGGATGACTCCGGTGGCGTTGATGAGGGGACCGAGCGAGAAGTCCGCCATCGCCTCAGCCGTCCGCACGATCTCGGTGTCGAGCGCGTCAAGCGAAAGTTCCGCAGCCGCGCCGCCCGCGATCCGCGCCCGCAGTTCGCTGAGCACTTCGCGAGTCGCCTCGAGAGCCACACGATGCCCGAGCCGCTCTTCGAGCCCGTGAAGCGCCGGGCGGTTGAGCAACTCGTCGACGGAGGGAATCTGTCGAAGCAACGATTCAGCGGAACTGGCCTTGGAAAGGCTCATGAGCTTGGATAGCCATTTCATCACAGGATGGAGTAAGGGGTCAACGTCCTGGAACCCCAGGAAGCCGTCGGTAGCGATGGGCCCAGGTGCGGCCCAAGCGATGAAATACTGCGCTTATATTCAACAACATAGCGACTGGATGGCATATAGGAGCTTTATTATCAGCAACATGCATAAAGCCTGCGGCTTAGCCGAAATGCGCGTACTAATTCTAAAGAACTTATTCGGTTCGTTCCTTCAACTTGATACTTTCTCGCAGCCTGGCTTCACAGCCACCAGCATGCGGCATGTAGTGTCAGGTGTAGTGGCGAAGCGCCCTGTGCCCGTCTCCACGGCCGACCACTTAACGTATAACTTATTAGCAATATAGGTACTTACATCCTGGTGCGAAAGCTGCGATAAAGCTGACCAACGGAGGGGATCCGGAGCGCCATGACGAAAGGGGGAAGGTCATGGGAAAACTACTCTGCTGGATGGGATTTCACAAGTGGGAGAAGCTAGGTGCAGGTGACTCGACAGGGATGAGTGTGGTCTACCGCTGCAAGCGGCAAAAATGCAAGCTGCGGAAGCTCGTCAGCCAGTTGGGTTACACGTTTATCGGTACCTAGGCTCTGCTACTAGTCACCTTCGAAACTCGCCGAAAGGCTCTGGGTAAAGGGGACCGAGGGAAAGCCTTTCCCAGGCGTAGCTCCGCCGGGCTGCACGCTTACCTCTAGCCCAGAGGCATCCTCCTTTAGAGTCTTCGGGCTGATGCGCGAGCCTCGGGCATCTACCAGGCTGGAAAAATCGCAACTCGCAGGCGGCAAAAGATAGCGGATCAGTGTACACTGAACTATGCTGGTGGAGTTCAAATTGGAGATTATTGGAAATCCCGAACTGCCGGCAAAAAGCAGGCGGAACATGATGCGATGGCGAAGGCACGGACTACTCCTCGTGACACTCCTTTCTGCGCTTACTCTCGCAAGGGCTCGAGAAGCCGCGCCAGCATTTACGGCCACCACGCTCACGGGCGAAACTTTCACCAACGGCTCTCTTAAGGGGCAAGTCGCACTGCTACAATTCTGGACGACATGGTGTCCGCACTGCCGCCGCGACGAGCCCGTTGTGGAGAACCTGGCTCGTGAATTTTCTGGCGACGGGTTGGTCGTCCTCGCGGTGGACGTGCACGAGTCCGGAGAAACGGTGAAGAAATACCTTGCGGAGCATCCACGCTCGTGCCAGATCGTGCTGACGGAAGACACTAATCTTGTCAAAGAGTTTGCTCCCAAGAGTTTTCCGTTATACGTGCTGATCGATCGCGATGGGAACATCGCCGGGACCCAGCATGGTGCGGGCGGGGAAGTACCGCTACGAGGTTTATTGAGCCGCGCGGGAGTGGGCGGGTCCACCGTGGTTGCCGGCGATCAGCGTTCGTCACTCCCCAAGGCCACATCTCCCAGTGCCGCGAAACTGATTGAGGTCCCAGGAGGCCCAGGTGCCTGGCTTGCAAAGCCTCTGCCGCCAGCCGTGTTCATGCTCAGGAATGGCGAAAGGTTAGAGGCCCATAAGTACACGATCATGTCAGGCTCGGTGCACATTGACGCGCAGGGACAGCAACGCACCATTCCGCTCGCCGCGCTCGATGTCAAAGCCACAATCGCCGCCAATCATAAGCGCGGTATCGAACTCAAGATTCCCACCAATCAGAATGAGATTTCTCTCGGGTTTTGAAGAATTGCTGGCTGCGCCAGTTGGAGAGGATCTTCTTACCAACGCAACTTAAGGCTTGACAGTGTTTGAGTCCGTGGTAATATCTTTCTGAGATACCCCCTCTTCAGCAATGTGCTCATGTTCTTACTTCTGTCGTCGGCTCGAAGCACGTCCCTACTCTCCACTCGTAACGCCCAGATCAGCCAGTTGCACCGTCGCATCCGCTTCGCGCTTGGACTAGAGAGCGTTTGGACTACCGTATCCAGACTGGAAGATTTTGGAATCATGGGTTAACATAGTTTGGCCGCAAAATCGCACCGACTAATCTAAGGAGTATACACTTTGGATCGCTTTACCCGCCGCGAACTCAAACACGACGAGTTGCAGTCCGTCTACCAGGAATTTGAGCAGTTCACCCGCACCCACTACCGGGAGATTCTTGGCGTGGCCGGCGCGGTGATCGTGACGGTTGGACTGGTGGTAGGCTTGAAGATTTACATGGACCGGCAGGAGGCGGCGGCGAACACGGCGCTCGGAACGGCTCTCAAGACCTTCCGTGCTTACGTGGGAGCGCTGTCCACCAGTGCTGGCTTTGACTCGCAGACCTTCCCCAGCGCGGAGACAAAATACAAGACCGCGCTCGCCCAGTTCACGGAGATTACTCGCAACTATCCTCACCAGAAAGCCGCGGACATCGCCCGCTATCATCTCGGTCTGTGTCAGTCGGCGCTGGGAGACCACGCCACCGCGGTGAAGACGCTGGAACAGGCCTCACACGTCTCCGATCACACCGTCGCTTCGCTCGCCAAACTGTCCCTGGCGGGTGAATACGCCAGCACCGGCAAGACAGCGGACGCCGAGAAGCTCTATCAGGACCTCGCCGATCATCCCACCCTGGCTGTCCCCAAGGCCACGGCGCTCATGGCTCTGGCGAACCTCGAGCGCTCCACCAACCCTGCCAAGTCACGGCAGATCTACGAGGGCCTCGAGAAGGAGTTCGCCTCGGATACGTCGCTGGCTTCACTCCTGAAGGAACAGATCTCGGAATTGCCCAAGTAGCCGCTGATCCCTTTTCCGCGAAAGCTCTGGACTCATGGAGCACGTCGAGCGCGAGACCCTTGAGACGAACGTCCTGATCGTGGGCGCGGGCCCGGCAGGTCTGGCTTGCGCGCTGCGCCTGACTCAGTTGACCCAGGCCGCAAAGGAGAAGTCGCCGTCTTCCCCGCCCCCACTCACCCCCGAAAATATCTACATCCTCGAGAAGGCAAGCGAACTTGGAGCACACTCGCTTTCAGGCGCCGTCCTTGATCCTCGCGCGCTCCGCGAGCTGCTGCCGGAATTCGAATCCCAAGGCGCGCCGCTCGAATCACCCGTCACCTCCGACGCCGTCTATTTTCTTACTGGCCAGGGCCAGTGGCGGCTGCCGGTCAATCCTCCTTTCCTGCGCAATCACGGCAACTTCATCGTCTCGCTGAGTAAACTCGTGAAGTGGATGGGCCAGCAGGTGGAACACGCGGGCGCGAGCATCTTTGCGGGGTTCGCCGGGATGGAGGTGCTCTACGAGGGCCGGCGCGTGGTGGGCGTGCGCACCGACGACAAGGGAGTCGACAAGGCGGGCAAGCCCAAAGCCAATTTTCAACCCGGCTACGACCTGCGCGCCAAGGTCACCGTCTTTGCCGAGGGGCCTCGCGGCTCGCTGACCAAGCAACTGATCCACCAGCTCGACCTGGCTCACGGACGCAATCCCGATGTCTACACCTTGGGGGTGAAGGAACTGTGGGACGTCCCCGCCGGGCGCGTGCGGTGCGGCCAGGTGATCCACACTGCCGGGTGGCCGCTCTCGAGTCGGCAGTTCGGCGGCGGATTCATCTACGCGCTGTCCGACACGCGCATCGTGCTCGGACTCGTGGCGGGACTCGATTACAATGACCCGCGCTTCGACGTCCACAACGCCTTCCAGCTCTTCAAGACTCATCCCTGGACGCGGCGCTTGCTCGACGGCGGCCAGATGATCCGCTACGGCGCGAAGACCATCCCCGAGGGCGGCTACTTCTCGATTCCCCAGACCGCCGTCGACGGCGCCTTGATCGTGGGTGACGGCGCCGGGTTCCTCAACTCACAGCGGCTGAAGGGCATTCATCTGGCGATGAAGACCGGGATGCTCGCGGCGGAGACGGCGTTCGACGCGCTCGTTCAAGGCGATACTTCGCTCGCCGCGCTCGGCCAATTCGAGGAGCGCTGGCGGTCAAGCTGGGTGAAAGACGAACTCTGGAAGGTGCGCAACTACCACCAGGGATTCGAACACGGATTCTGGGCGGGCGCGATGCATGGCGCGCTTGAGCTCCTAACCGGCGGACGCGGCGTCCGCGTGCGCTACGGGTCGCGTCCCGGCCACGAGCGCATGAAGCACCTCGCGGAGTTCGCCAATACGCCTGACGAGCGCGCCAAGCCCGACGGCCGCCTGACTTTCGACAAGCTCTCCGACGTCTACCACTCCGCCACCCACCACGAAGAAGACCAGCCGTGCCACCTGCGCATCGCCGACTTCGACATCTGCAACGGCCGCTGTACGCGCGAGTACGGAAATCCCTGCCAATACTTCTGTCCTGCCGCCGTCTACGAGATGGAGGAGAACCCCGGCGGCGAAGGCAAGCACCTGAAGATCAACGCGTCGAACTGCGTCCACTGCAAGACCTGCGATATTGCCGATCCCTACCAGATCATCACCTGGGTATGCCCCGAAGGCGGCGGCGGTCCGCACTACGACGGGATGTAGGGAAACATCTCGGAGCGGAGATAAGTAGGCTAGGCGGCGACGGCGCCCCGGCGCCAAGCAGCGCGCCATCGCGTTGGCTTCGGTTCGCCGGGTCGGCTGGCAAGCTCCCCTTGGGCGGCTCCGGCCATGGGCAGGAAGCGGTTAGCTGCGACGACCGCGTCCTACGCCCGCCTCACTGCACTTCATTTGTTTTCAATAAGATAAATTGCGTCGGAGTTTCGTTCCTGTTTGTTGTGGGCTTTTGTCCGCGACGAGCCCCACGGTCAATCAAAGGCAGATTGACCTGTAGCTACCCTCGGCTGCCTCGCCGGACGAGTGGCGGTGGTAGGGCTTCAGGGGCACTAAGGTCGCGGATACCCGCCATACCACCGGCATTCTCGATGACCGCCCGGTGCAGCGCGACGACCTCTCCCATTGTGAGGTACCGCATCAGGCCAGCCGCCGGTACAGTGCCTCATTTTTGCGCAGCACGCGCTCGGCCGCAGCCTGGAAGGCTTCATCCGGGCTGGCGAGCAGATCCGACAAGGCCGCACGGGCCAATTCCTCAGGCGCAACTCCAAGGCGTTCGGCCTCTTCACGGAGTTTCTCGGCTTGAGCAGGCGAGAGCTCGAAAGCAACTTTCACAGTTCAACTGTAACGCGGACCGCCCCGTCTAACAAGCGGTTGCGGCGCGTGGCTGCGGTCGTGGGCCAAAGCGACGCGCCTGAAGCGCGGGCCGCAAGGGTAGTGTCCTGCGCCAGAGGTTCTCTGAATAGTGTCGTGGATTCCCGATCCGCTCCACCCGTCGCTCCCGAATTACTCCCCGGTGCGTGTTATATTCGAGGGGCAAGTGACGGACGCGCCGCGTGGTCCGTCTAGAGCTGACCCCAAACGGACTCGCCATGCCGGACGTGCCGACCAAATCCTCGAACGCCGTCGCACCTGCGACCGCCGTTCATCCCGGCGAATCGGCGGACGAGATCGCGGAGAACCCGCGTCCCTTCACACTCTGGGAGCGTGCTCAGATCTTCATCGCCACTTGGGTCGGCTACCTGGCTGTGTTGCTCATCGGACGCAGTCTGCGCTGGGACGTGCACGGTTGGGAGAATTTCGAGGCGGCCGAGCGATCAGGCAAGAGTCTGATCTACGCCTTCTGGCACGCGGAGATTTTTTCCGCCACCTGGTTTTGGCGCCAGCGCGGCATCGTGGTGATGACCAGCCAGAATTTCGACGGTGAGTACATCGGGCGCATCATCCGGCTGCACGGCTACGGCGCTTCACGCGGTTCGAGCAGCCGCGGCGGGATGCGCGCGCTGGTGGAGATGGTCCGGCTGGTGCGGAAAGGCCGCCCTGCCGCGTTCACCTTGGATGGACCGCGCGGCCCGCGTCACGTCGCGAAGCCCGGCGCCGTAGCGCTCGCGAGGGCCACCGGCGCGCCCATCCTCTGCTTTCACATTGTCCCGGAGCGCGCCTGGGTCTTCCGCAAGAGCTGGGACCGCACGGAGATTCCCAAGCCCTTCAGCCGCGCCGCCATCTTCATCGCGCCGCCCATTCTGGTCAGCGCGGATGCGAGCGAGGTCGAGCAGACCCGCAAGCTCGAGCAGGTGCAAGCCACGCTCGATGAATTGGTGAAGCAAGGGTTTACTTGGCGAAGATCATCTTGAGGGAAATAAGAAGCAGGGCGACGCCGAAGACCTTCTCCAAAACCACATTCGAGAGGGACGTCGCAACCTTCGCGCCTACCAGGCCACCGATGAAAAATCCCACGCAGATGATTATCGCGACGCGCATGTCCACAAACCCCTCGCGGTAGTAGGTCCACGCCGCCAGGAATCCGATGGGTGGCACGAGCAGCGCCAGCGTCGTCCCCTGTGCGCGATGCTGTGAGAAACCGAAAAGGAAGACGAGCGCCGGGACGATGATCACGCCACCGCCGATTCCGATGAGTCCGCTGAAAATCCCCGCCACTAATCCCAGGATCAGGTAGAGCGTCATGTGCCCCATCGTTATCCCCCTTATTTATTTATTCATCCGGTAGCACTGCCCGGCCAGCCGCGCGAGTTCCCGGTAGACGCGACGTACCTGGGCGTGCGTGCCTTCCAGGCTCCCCGAAGTATCGATCACGTAGTCGGCGCGGCGGCGCTTCATCTCCACCGGCATCTGGCTTGCGATTCGCTGCTCGGCCTGGGCGCGCGTGATTCCCGCCTTGGCCATGAGCCGCTCAATTTGCTGCTCGGGTGTACACCAGACCACAATCACCTTGGCGAAGCGGCCGCCGATGCCCGCCTCGAAGATCAGGGCGGCGTCCACCAGGATGACGCAGTCCGGATGTTCAGTGTGATGTCGCGCCGCCAGCTCTTCGACGCGCGCAATGATGCGCGGGTGAACGATCCGGTTGAGCTGGGCGAGCTTTGCCGGGTCGCTGAAGACCACGCGGCCCAGGCGCGCGCGGTCGACGTCGCCCGTCACGTCGAGGATGCCGGATCCGAACTCTTGCACGAGTTCCGCGTAAACCGGGCTCGTCGCGCGAAGCATCTCGTGGCCGACGCGGTCGGCGTCGATGATTCTCGCGCCCAGCGCCTGAAACATGCGCGCTGCCGTGCTCTTGCCCGAGGCGATGCCGCCGGTTAAGCCGAAGTAGCCCATTGCGTTGTGGAGGAGCGCGAGCCCTCGAAGTGCGGTGGTCGACCAGGCCGGGCGGCGCTCAGCCGGCTCTCGAGACAAACTCCAAGTCCTCGTCCTCGCGGGTTTGGGTCAGAAAAACGTTCCCCAACCCGTTGGCGCGTATCATGATGCCGCCGCCCGGAAACTCTTTGAGGTACCAGTCCCGGGCTGGATCGCCCTGGAACCCAGAGACGACAAACTCAACTTCGCCGGATTCGCCATGATACTTGATCTGGTCGCCGGGCTTGATCTCTTCCCCGGAGGGGTAGCTGAAGCGGGCAGCTCTTGCGCCGCGCCGCAACCGTGCCGCCTTCACCGTATTGGCCATCAGCATGGCGATCGTCAACGGTCCGACGCCGCCCGGCACCGGCGTGTACGCTCCCGCTTTCTCGCGCACGTCCTCCGGCTGAACGTCGCCCACCAGCACCGAGCCTTTGGTTTCGAGCGCTTTGAGCGCTTCCCCCGGATCGTGAAAGACGCGCCGGACTTCGTCCGGTGTCGTCAGGCGGTTGGTGCCCACGTCGATGACCGTCGCGCCCGGCTTGATGAATTCCGCCGTCACGTAGGCCGGCTTGCCCATGGCTGCCACCAGGATGTCAGCCTCGCGCGCTACCGCCGGGAGGTCGCGCGTCTTCGAGTGGCAGATGGTAACCGTGGCATGGCGGTGAAGGAGCAGCATCGCCACCGGCTTGCCCACCAGGTCACTGCGTCCCACCACGACGGCACGCGCGCCCTCAATGGGAATCCGGCTGCGCTCCAGGATCTCGATGATCCCCGCCGGCGTACAAGGGACCAGTCCCGGGCGACCACTCACCAGGTTGCCCATGTTCACCGGATGCAGCCCGTCGATATCCTTCGCGGGATCGATCGCCAGAAGCACGCGCTTCGCGTCCACTTGAGGGGGCAGCGGAAGCTGTACCAGGATGCCATCGATCTCGTCGCGCGCGTTTAGGCTCGAGATCAGATCGAGAAGCTGCTCGGTGGAGGTGGACGCCGACCACTCGATTTTCTCGCTGTAGAGGCCCAGTTCCTGACAGGCTTTCACCTTGTTGCGGACGTAAATCTGCGAGGCGGGATTCTCCCCTACCAGGACAGCGGCAAGTCCCGGGGTGATGCCCGCCGCCTTCAGGTCGCTGATCTCCTGGGCCAACTCGGCCTTGATCGCGTCACGAATCTGGTTGCCGTCGAGCCGCCGTGCGCCCAAATTTTCTCCTCTAAATCGAGTTTAGCACAGAGGTCCGCAAGCCTGGAGGCGTCGGAGCGCGAGTGACGATGTCATTTGGAATGGGGCTCCCGTCGACCCGGCTGTCATTCCCGCGAAAGCGGGAATCGACTTCACAAACCTTTACAAACGTTCGGTGGTCAGACTGGATTCCCGCCTCCGCGGGAATGACTATACTCAAAGTGTTTAACTGACGAGTCATTTCATTCACGAAGGCCTTCGCTGGATGCCGTATAATGGAGTCACCGCGCCGAGGGACTGGTATTCCTGGATGGTGCATGGTGGCTGAACAAGCAGCGACGACCGAAGCCGAGAAGCGAACGGCGGCAGAGCAGAAGCCGGTTTACGGCATTGTGGAGATCATGAAGATCCTGCCACACCGCTATCCCTTTCTGCTGGTCGACCGGATTGTGGAGCTCGAGCCCGAGAAGCGGATTGTCGGCCTCAAGAACGTGACCATCAACGAGCAGTTCTTCCAGGGACATTTCCCCGGCGCGCCGGTCATGCCCGGCGTCCTGATCATCGAGGCCATGGCGCAGGTGGCGGGCGTAATGATCTATCGCGACCTGCCGGAGCGCGACTCGAAGCTCATCTATTTCACCGGCATCGAAAACGCCAAATTCCGCCGGCCGGTGGTGCCGGGAGACCAGCTTCGCATCGAAATGGAACTGCTCAGCCGTCGCCCCAGCGGCAACTTCGGCAAGCTAATCGGCCGCGCGACGGTGGAGGGCAAGCTGGCCGCCGAGGCCGTCGTCGTCTTCGCGGTCTCCGAGCGTCCGGGGTCATGAAAGCGCACCCGACTGCCATTATCCATCCTCGCGCCCAGATTGCTTGCACCGCAACGGTCGGCCCTTACACGGTGATCGGCGAAGGGGTCGAACTCGGCGACGACTGCGAAGTGATGTCGCACGTGGTGCTGGGCGGCTCGACGCGGATTGGCAAGGCGAATCGCATCTTCCCCTGGGCCTCCGTCGGCCTCGAACCCCAAGACCTGAAGTATCACGGCGAGCCGACGCGGCTCGAAGTCGGCGACGGCAACGTCTTCCGCGAGTTCGTCACCGTGCATCGCGGCACCGTAGGCGGAGGAGGCGTGACGCGCATCGGCAATCACAACCTGCTGATGGCTTACGTCCACATCGCGCATGACTGTGCGCTGGGCGACCACATCATCATGGCTAATGGCGCCTCGCTCGCTGGACACGTGGAGATCGGCGACCACGCCATGGTGGGCGCCTTCTGCGGCATCCACCAGTTCTGTCGAGTCGGCGCTCACAGCTTCCTCGGCGGCTACACGCTGGCGAACAAGGACATCCTGCCGTATTCCAAAACCAGCGCCGACCGGCCCGCGGCCGTCTTGGGTGCGAATCGTATCGGACTGGAACGGCGAGGCCTGGCCAAAGAGGAGGTCGACGAGCTCGAGGCCGCGTTCCGCCTGCTCTCGCGCTCCAAGCTCAACACGACGCAGGCGCTCGAGGCAATCGAGTCGCGCGGCTTCAAGTCAGAGCATGTACGCGCGCTGGTGGAATTCATCAAGACGTCGGAGCGCGGGGTCGCAAAGTGAACTGGCGGGAGTGCGGAAAAACTCGGATTGTGCGGAACGAACTGAAGAAGTCATTTAGAATCAACAGAACCGGTGATCGAGCTGTCCTGATATTCGGGGGGTCGAACCCTCACAGAGGATGTCATTCTGACGAGCCGAAGGCGACGAAGAATCTGCGTTGATTCAAAAGCAGATCCTTCGCTTCGCTCAGGATGACACGAAGGCTTAGGCTTGGCGAAAGAATTGAACGTGTCGGAATTCAAGGTCGCGTCGGACCAGCCGAGCAAGGTCGCTGCGATCCCTCGCTACGCCGTCATCGCCGGCAACGGACGCTTCCCCTTCCTGGTGCTGGACGCGGCGCGCGACCAGGGAATCGAGCCCCTGGTGGTCGCGATTCGCGAGGAAGCTTCTCCCGATCTTGACCGCCACGCGAGTGCGATCCATTGGCTGAGCCTGGGTGAGGTGGCGAAGCTGCTCGAACTGCTGGCCACCGAGCGCATTAGTAAGGTTGTGCTGGCAGGACAGGTGAAGCACGCGCAACTGTTCAGCTCGATTCCGCCGGACGGTACGGTGAGCCGGGCGCTCGAGGGCCTGGACCGCAAGAACACCGACGCGCTGATTGGCGCCTTCGTCGGGATGCTCGAGCAGCGCGGAACTGAGGTGGTGGACTCGACGCTGTTCCTGAAGCCTTTGCTGCCCGAGGCCGGGCCGCTGACGCGTCGCCTGCCTGACCCGAGCGAAGAGGCCGACATCGCCTATGGCCGTGAAATCGCAAAGCCGCTCGCCGGACTCGACATCGGGCAGACCGTGGTCGTCGCGGACCGCGCCTGCGTCGCCGTCGAGGCCATGGAAGGTACTGACTCGACGATCGAGCGGGCGGCATCGCTCAGTAACGGGCGGAGGCTGGTGGTCGTCAAAGTCAGTAAGCCCGCGCAGGACATGCGTTTTGACGTGCCGGTGGTGGGCCTGAAGACGATCCAGGTGATGAGCCGCGCGAATGCGACAGTCTTGGCCGTGGATGCCTTGAAGACGCTGCTCTTTGAGCGCCAGCCCATGCTCGAGGAAGCAAACCGCGCCGGCATCGCGGTGGTGGGCGTGAAGGAGTAAGGTTTCCTGGCAGTGGAAGTTCAAGATCCGGAACCGGATGGACGCGTTGCCGTCGCCGTGATTGGCGTCGGCGAACACGGCAGGCATCACGCGCGCGCTTTGAGCGGGATTCCGGGAGCGCGCCTGGCCGGCGTCTATGACCTCTCGGCCGAGCGGACGAAGGAAGCGGCCGCCGAACTCGGTGTACGGGCGTTCGGCAGCCTCGAAGAGGCGCTGGACGGAGTCCAGGCGGCGAGCATCGTGATCCCGACCAGCGAGCATGCGGCGGCGGCGCGCGAGGCGCTCGACGCGGGCGTGGACGTGCTGCTCGAGAAGCCGATCACGCGCACCGTAGAAGAGGCTGACGAGCTCGTCGAGCGTGCGGTGGCGGGCCGACGGATCCTCCAGGTGGGGCATCTCGAGCGTTTCAATCCCGGCGTGGTCGCGGCTCGGGCGATCACGCGGCAGCCGCTCTTCTTCGAGATTCACCGGTTGGGCGTGTTCAGCGCGCGCAGCCTGGATGTGGACGTGGTGTTCGACTTGATGATTCATGACCTCGACCTGGTGCTCTGGATGGTGGATTCGCCGGTCTCGGACGTCCGCGCCGTGGGCCTGCCTGTGCTGTCCAACAAAGTGGACATCGCCAACGCGCGCGTCGAGTTTAAGAACGGCGCCGTCGCCAACCTCACCGCCAGCCGCGCCAGCACGGAGCGAGTGCGGAAGTTCCGCTATTTCCAGCCGAACGAATACATTTCGATTGACTTCGCACGCCGCGACGCCATCGCCCTGAGCGTCGACCGCGACGGCCCCACGCCGCACATCGCCTTTAGAAAGCTTGAAACGCCGGATGATTCCAAGGATTCTAGCCTAGCCGAGTCCGCGAAGGCGGCAGCCGATCCCCTGCGCGCCGAGCTTGAGGCGTTTGTCAGTTCGGTGCGCACGCGGCGCCCTCCGCTGGTGGGGGGAGCCGAGGGACGCGCCGCCCTGGCACTGGCCGAGCGCGTGATGAATTGCATCGAAGAACATGCAGCTCAGTTGAACATTCCCTTGGGCCGTTCGATCGGCGTTGCCGGAGAGCTCTAAGCATGAGTGCGGAGCCCAGTCTTAATCTGCTCCTCGAGTGGGAGAACGAGGTCGCCCGCTGGCGCCGGCGGACGATGCTGCTCATCTCCATCTTCCTGCACATCCTGCTGGTCTTGGTCATCGTCCTCGCTCCTGACCTGTTCCGTCGCGGCGCCGAAATGATGGGGATCACAGTACAGCCGAAGCCCAAGCTCCAGACCACCTATCTGTTTATTCCTCCTGACCTGCTTAAGCGCTTGCACGAGTCTTCGCCCAAGACCAACGTCCTGTCTGACAAGAACCGGCGCGCCCAGGGCCGCTCGCCGGTAGTGAATCCGAACGGCCTCAAGATGCCCTATTCGCGCGGGAATACTCCGCTGCCGGAGCTGAAGGGTGGCTCACCGAAGCCCACGCCGCCGGCGCCTCCCGCACCTGCACCCGCCCCGCCCGCCGCCGCGCAGTCCTCTCCCCCGGCAGGCGGTGAGAAATCCGCCGAGGCCAAGGCTGCGCCACCTCCCAAGAAACCCGACGACCACCCGCAGCTTCTCGACGTGCCCGCTCCGCCGGCGGGCGGCGAGATCTCCTCCTTGCGCCTGCCGCTTTCCTCGCCCGGTGAGGATATTCGGCAATCCGCCGCAGCCGCAGCGCGCGGCCGTGCTTCGGGGGTGGGAGGCGGAGCCGGCGACTCGCCCGGACAGTTCCAGAACATCAACCCCAATTTCTCGACTGAAGGCCCCTTGATCCTTTCCGACACCCGGGGTGTCGATTTTGGGCCTTATCTCGCGCGGGTGGTCTCAGCGGTACGGCGCAACTGGTATGCGGTCATCCCGGAGTCGGCGCGTCTGGGACAAAAAGGGCGGGTCGCCGTCGTCTTCGAGATTCTCAAAGACGGCTCTGTGCCTCAATTGCGTCTGGTCTCGAGTTCAGGAGCAGGACCGCTCGACCGCGCGGCGCTCTCCGGCATCCGCGCTTCCGTCCCCTTCGACCCGCTGCCGCCGGAGTTCACCGGCAACCACCTCGTGCTCCAGTTCATTTTCCTCTACAACCTCGGCTACGGCAGCCCGTAATGTTGCAAGGGGCCGAGCTTTAGCTCCGACAGGATGGGCTTGCACACACGCCAGGGCTTTGAGCCCTTGAAGTTTAAGGGTCTAAGGGCCGACTGCCGACAGCTTGCACGACCAGAAATTGCTTTCCGGTTCATCCGCTCAATCGTCCGATTAGGGGAGTGACCGGAAGCGCCAGACGTGGGCCCGCATGGGTTCGGCGAAGGCCAGGATGCGGCCATCGTCCGTCCATCCGAACATCAATATGTCACCGGCGTAGTTGAGCGGGACTCTAGTGAGCTTGCCGCTCGCCAAGTCAAGCACCGCCGCGCTGAAGAACCAGGAGTCTCGTGACGTCACCCCGATCAGCAGCTTTCCGTCTGTGCGCAGACCATTGGCTCCCAAATTGAGGGGGTCAATCGTCAGGTCGCGTTGAACATTGACGTCTTGTTCCGGGCCCCCTGCAAGCGGAACCCGAACCAGCCGCACTCCTGTTTTCTCAACCAAGTTAACAATGAGCCCTTTACCGTTGGGATCGACGGCGACACCGTCTCCTGCCGAAATCTTGCGCGGCGTCCCGTCGTCGGCAGGGATGGCCCAAAGGGTTCCATCCGCCGTATAGTAGAGCGTCCTTCCGTCTGGTGAAGCCGCCAGACTTTTTACGGATGCTCCCTTGGCCCCGTTGAGGCGGCGGATAATCCGGCCTTCGCCAGCCGAGGCGATGACGATCGTCTGGTCGGAACCCGTTCCAGCGATAAAGGCCGCCTGGTTGTCCGGGAGCAATACGGCTGGCAGATGCGTCTCCTCCGCGGTCTCCACCAAAGGGAAGAAATTCCCACCGGGTTTGCCAATCAAGAGCGAACGGCTGGATGTAAGCGTCGGAAGGAGAAGACGGCCGTCGGGGAACTCCACCGGCGCGGAAAGGTCGAGGGCGCGGCTCTCCGTTGATGCGAGCACTTCAGGTGTGCCGCCGGAGGAGGGAAAGCGAAGGACTTGGAAGGGCCGGTCGACCTGATCGAGATAGATGCTGCCGTCAGGTCCGGCGTCCATCACCCAGGGCGGAGTGGTCAGGGTCAGGAGTACCTGCACGGGTCCCGAACCGGAGCGGGGGACAGCCACAACCTGATGCAGATTACCGGAGGGAAGGTCAATCAGGACCGAACGGTTGTCCGGCGTGGGCGCCAGAGGAAACGCCTCACTCGTCTGACGGATAGGCAACTGGGCAGCGAGCCGGCGCGCTTTGCCACTGGCAATGTCGAGGGCAAACAAGTGCGGCGAAGCGTCCGTCCCCTCGGTCGTTCCAAAAAACACCGCCTCTTTGCCATCCGGGAAGACCCGAAACAGGTTGACTGGGAGTGTCGGGGGAATCCAGCCTTCCAGGGGCTGGAGCCGTCCCGAGTCTGCCCAGAAATGAAAGATTCGCGATTTCCGCTCAGCGTCAATCCGCCAGACCAGCAAGCTGCCGTCAGGAAGAGCCTCCGGGCCCCCGGCCCCTTTCAACACCAGCCGTTCGTCGCCGCCGAGAGAAGGAACGGTGTAAATACCTATGGGCTGAGAAAGCACTCGGTCGAAGTAGAGCTTCGAACCGTCGGGCGACCAGGCGATTTCCTGCACCACGCCATTCGACTTGGTGTGGGTGAGGACGGTCCAGTTCCCCGAATCGGGATTCATCACGGCCACCTGGGTCTGGTTGTCCACCATGGCTTGGAAGGCCAGGGTACGACCGTCGGGGGAAATACGCGGACAAAGGGCTATGCTCGAACCGCCTAACAGGTCGCCGGACCAACGCGGTTGCGGCGTGGCGCGCCGCCCGCCTAGCCACCATCCGGCCAGTATAGCCAGGCCAATGAGAATCCCTGCCGCTGCCCATTGCGTCACGCGGCCCGAGGTGCCCTCTTGCAGGGGCGTTTCGCGAACCGCCCCTGCTCTGGACGCGGGCGTTTCCGCGTCGCCGCCCAGCGCCTCTTCAATCACAATTCGCGCTTCGCCGATGGCCTGCAATCGTTGCTTGGGATCTTTTATGAGGCAGCGGCGCAGAAGCTTCTGAACGCTCGTTAGCGTGTCCTGGGGAAGCGCTTCCCAACTCGGCTCCGACTTGATCACCGAAGCGAGCATGTCGGTGGCCGACTCCCCTTCGAAGGCGCGCCGACCCGTCAGAATTTCGTACAGCACACATCCGAACGCCCAGATGTCGGCGCGGCGATCCACCGTTTTGCCTCTTGCCTGCTCAGGCGACATGTAAGCCGCGGTCCCGAGGATCGCACCCGCTTGCGTCGCCGCGGTCAGCGTCGACGAATTCGAGACGCTGGAGGAAACAGACACTTCGGCATCGAGCGCCTTCGCCAGGCCAAAGTCCAAAACCTTGACCGCTCCTTCCGGTGTGATCTTAATGTTGGCGGGTTTCAAGTCGCGGTGGATAATGCCCTTTTCGTGCGCATACTCCAGGGCTTCGGCGATTTGCTTGGCAATGGGAAGCGCGTCATCGAGCGGCATAGCGCCTGACTTCAGACGCTCGGCCAGCGTCGGCCCCTCTACCAGTTCCATCACCAGCGCGCGGACGCCGCGGGAGTCTTCGAGGCCGTAGATTGCCGCAATGTTGGGGTGATTGAGGGACGCGAGGACTTGCGCCTCGCGCTGGAATCGCGCCATGCGTTCGGCGTCTTGGGCAAAGGCCTCTGGCAAGACTTTCAGCGCCACCTCGCGTCCGAGCTTGGTGTCGCGCGCGCGATAGACTTCTCCCATCCCGCCCGCGCCCAGCGGAGCTATCACTTCGTAAGGACCGAGTTCGGTGCCTGAGTTCAACGCCATTTGTGCGCCGCATTATACCCGCAGACCACACTGAGACGCGAACCCCCGAGGCGCGAGGATCCCAAGCTGGGCCGCGGCATGCGCTCAATCCAGGTCGAGCCAATGAAGATTCGCTGTTTCCTTTCTGTCGGCTCCCCTGGACAGTTTCGGCGGCATCTTTGGTCGTCGAAGGTTACAGTACCCACATCACCAGGCACGTGATGTCGTCGTGCTGGCGCGCCGAGCCCACAAAGGCGTCCACGGACCCCATCACCACCTGGAGCGACTGCGCGGCGCTGCCCGCGTGCATCCCGCTCACCAGCTCGAGCAGGCGCGGCTCGCCGAACTCTTCCTGCTTTTCGTTCTCGGCTTCGACGACTCCGTCCGTGAAGACGACCAGCAGGTCGCCTGGGTGGAGCGTGGTGGTGGTTGACTCGTAGCTCGCGTCTGACTTGATTCCGAGGGGCAGACCGCCCGCTTCCAGGCGCTCGATCGCGCCCGACGTCCGGCGTAGGACGGGTGCGTTATGGCCGGCGTTGATCGAAGTCAGCGTACGGCTTGCCGGATCGAATTCGGTGAGGAAAGCGGTGGTGAACCGCCGCCCGCCCAGACTGTGCGCGCAGGCGTAACGATTGATCCCGTACACCAGCTCGGCCAGCGACGAGGGCAGCGCGGCGAGCGTGCGGAGGCTGGCCTGGAAAGTAGCCATCAGCAAGGCTGCCGGGACGCTCTTCCCGGCCACGTCCGCCACCGCGAGCAGCAGCCGGTTGGCCGACGCGGGCGTCCCCGACTCCGGGGCCCCAGTCTTCTGGTCGTCGATCGAGGGGCGGAGGAAAACGTCATAGTAGTCGCCCGCCACCGTGTTGGCCGGCCGCATGGCGAAGGCGATGTCGACGCCGGGAGTCTGAGGAGGCGCAGCGGGCACCAGCCACTGCTGGATCTCGCGCGCGATTTCCAGATCGCGCTTCATGATGACGCGGTCCGCGAGCTCGAGCGCCAGCAAGACAAAGAGCCCGAGCACGCCCAGGAACCGGAAAGCCCCGCTTCCGATCTGCACGCCAGACTCCCCGTACCGGAACTCGATGTCGGGGAACAGCAAGAATGCAAAGGAAATCAGCAAGAGGACGCGGCGCGGCGGCGTAAGCTTCATCACCATCGCCCAGAACAGCGCCCGCGCGATTCGAAAAGCGCGCCGCCCGCGCGACTCGCCCGCGACATGTGCCCAGTCCACTTCTTTCGCGTAGAGCTGGTAGCTGACGCGCGCATCGGCGTGGAACTGTGACCAAAGCTGCTCGACCTCCAGGCCTTCGGTCACGCGCTGCCAGAAGGACCTCACGCGGCCAACCACGTGCTCGACCCGCGTATTGAAGCCGGAAGATCGCTGGCGCCAGTCAGGGGTTGGAGGCAGGGACATCGGAAGTCATTATAGAGCAGTCCGAGAAAAACAGGCGGGGCGCGACCGGGTCGGCAGGCGAGCAGTCACCGGGCGTCCCCGCGCGCGTCCGGTCGTCAGTCAAGGCAGTGTTGCGCGCCCTCGCCACAGAGCAAGGTTCCAGGCCCCACACGCTCACGGGGTGGCTGGATCCTGGGCGGGAGCGATCTCGCTGAGCCGCTCGAGGTCGAGCACCATCTCGCCCTGAGCGTCCGCCTCGAAAGCGGGGACGAAGCGGGCTCCCCAGACCATCTCTTCGTGCCGGTAGGAGTGGCGAACGTGCACCGTCTGGAAGAAAGTATCGTCGAAAGCCTTAATCAGAATCAGAAACTCCGCCTGTAGCTGAGCGAGGTGTTCGGCCGTCTGACCCCAGAGCGGACTGGCCTCGTCGATGGGATGAACGACCGTCCAGGTAAGCGGCAGGAACTGGACAGAGGGGCGCTCGAGCGTCAGAGACTTGTACTTGCGCAGCAGCCCGCGGTCCGAGGATTCCACGGTCATGAGGAGGATCATGGCTTCAATTTCCATCAAATTATTACTCCGCCGATTCGCCACACGGAATTGCAGGCTGGTGACGGCCTGATAGGGCGCAACCAGCATCTGCCGGCTGAAGGCGAGGCGCGCCGCGGGTCGGGAGAATCGTCCGAAGACCAAGCCCGTGACGATGGCCAAAGCCATCAGTCCGAGAAGGGCTTGACACGCCGCCGCCAGGTTGGCCAGCAGGCCGTCAGGGGAGATCCGGCCGTATCCAAGGGTAGTCATAGTCTGGGCGCTGAAGAAGAAGGCGCTCAAAAAACGGTCGGACGCCGTGCTTGTCGCGGCACCCAGAAGGTGTTCGACGCCGATTCCCAGGTATACGAAGGCGAACAGCATGTTGGCAATCACATACCCGGCGAAGATCATCGACACGAAAACGGGCCAGGAGGTGTTGATCATGAAGAGATAGGGATGGACGTCCCGCCAAGTGGCGCCGCGGCGGCGAACATTGAATTGCCCATCCGGGTTGATGATTCGATGCAATTCGCCGCGGTATTTCTCGGTAAAGCCGGGGTCAAACGAAGGTTTGTCCATAATTGCCGATGATAGAAGCACCCAGATGTTAATGTCCAGTCTGTGCGGGTTGATCTCGTCGCGATTCACCAGCCTTAAGGACCAAGTTCGGGGCGTCGTCGCAGCGCGCAAGGTGGTCGAATCTTGTGACGGCGTCCTCGCCGACCTTGACGCCGGCCCCGGATTTGGTCGAGCCTTGCCGTGATTTCAGACTGAGGCGAAGGAGCGATCATCATGACCCGGAATCCCAAACAAGCAACGACGCAGGCGGGCGCGGCCTCACTTCTGAGCCGGGGTGTGCTTTTCGTCGTGCTGACGCTTGCTGCGTCGATCAGGTTCCGCGACGAGCAGGTCCGTTCAGCGTGATTACATGAAACGGACTGTTGCCGAGGTTCATCTAACAAGTCTGCTGTAAAGGGGTGCCGACGGGTGATCGGTAAGACCCCGTCGTTTCGGCTGCCAAGCATCCGTGTCAGAGGCAAGCGAATGGCAAAGCCCGTACTGCTGACGGTTGACGACGACGCGGAAGTGTTGCGTGCGGTGGAACGTGACCTCCGGCGTCGGTATAGCGAGCGCTACCGCGTGTTACGGGCTGACTCGGGCGCGTCGGCCCTGGAGGCGTTGCAGGGACTCAAGAGGCGAGCCAGTTCGGTGGGACTACTGCTGGCAGACCAGCGGATGCCTCAGATGACCGGGGTTGAATTCCTCGGTCAGGCGATGGGGCTTTTTCCAGACGCCAAGCGCGTCCTGCTCACGGCCTACGCCGACACCGATGCGGCGATTCGCGCCATCAATGACGCCAAAATCCATCACTATCTGCTGAAACCTTGGGACCCACCGGAGGAACACCTCTACCCGGTGCTCGACGATCTTTTAGAGGATTGGATGGCATCGTTCCGGCCTCCTTTTGAAGGTGTTCGAGTTCTCGGCACTCGCTGGTCTCCCCACTCTTACACAGTCAGAGACTTTCTAGCGCGCAGCCAGGCGCCTTACCAATGGATCGATGTTGAGACAGCGCAACAAATCGCCGAGGTGCGCCGTCTTGTGGAGGCGGTCGGAGCGGAAGCCTCGAGCTTGCCGATGGTGCTCTTCCCGGATGGCTCGTCTTTGGCTGCCCCCAGCACGGCGCAGTTGGCGGAAAAACTTGGGCTGCGGGTGCGGCCCGAGATGGCGTTTTACGATTTGGTCATCGTAGGCGGCGGTCCGGCAGGCTTGGCGGCGGCCGTTTATGGCGCCTCGGAGGGCCTACGCACGGTGATGATTGAAATGGAAGCGCCGGGCGGCCAGGCAGGGATGAGCTCCCGCATCGAGAACTACCTCGGCTTCCCTTCCGGATTGAGCGGTGGCGACTTGGCGCGGCGTGCCGTGGCCCAAGCCCGGCGTTTCGGAGTCGAAATCCTCGCCCCGCAGCAAGTTACCGGCGCCCGCGTGGAAGGCCCATCGCGGATCGTCAAGTTGGCCGATGGCGGCGATGTAGGTTGTAAGGCGCTGCTGATCGCCACCGGCGTTTCTTACCGCAAGCTGAACGTTCCCGGCGCGGAGCGCCTGCAAGGGCGTGGCGTCTACTATGGCTCGGCAATGACCGAGGCCATGTCGAGCAAGGATGAAGATGTCTACATCGTCGGAGGCGCGAACTCCGCCGGACAGGCGGCGATGTATTTCTCAAAATATGCGCGACGAGTGGTGATGCTGGTGCGCGGTGAGTCCCTTTCCGCCTCGATGTCACAGTATCTGATCGACCAGATCAAGAAAACGCCGAATATCGAGGTGGAAACGCGCGCTTGGGTCGTGGAAGTTCACGGCGACGAACGCCTGGAAGCCATTTCCATTCATTGCGGAGACAGCGGTCAGAACGACAGAGTGCCCGCGAGCTCGCTCTTTGTCTTTATCGGCGCCGAGCCCAACACCGATTGGTTGGCCGGCGTGGTGGAACGGGACAAGCGTGGCTTTATCCTCACCGGAGTTGATCTCCTGCGCGAGGGAAAGCGACCCCAAGGATGGCCGCTCGACCGTGACCCGTATTGGACGGAAACCAGCGTCCCGGGCATCTTCGCCGCGGGTGACATCCGCCACGGTTCGGTGAAGAGGGTTGCCTCGGGCGTGGGCGAAGGCTCAATCGCAGTGCAGTTCATTCATCAGTACCTCAGCGCGGTGTGACATGGCAGAAAACCTTACGAGCGAAACGGGCAAGAGTTTGATCGAGGATCTGCGCAAGATCGAGGTCTTCGCGGACTTGTCCCCGGACGACTTGGGCTGGCTGGCGGAAAGGCTTGAGGAAGCTCGTTTCCAGCCAGGAGATATTCTTGCCCGCGAGGGCGATCCCATCGAGCATCTCACGGCGATTCTCGAGGGAGAGATTCGTATTCAGCGGGGAACCGGCCCGGACGCGATCTTCTTCACCGCCATGGCGGGCGAGGTTACCGGGCTGCTCCCGTACTCGCGGCTCACGCATTACCGCGGCACTCCGCGAGCCGTACTCCCCACCCGCGTCGCCCGCCTCCACAAAAACCACTTTGCTGAAATGTTGTACCGAATGCCCCAGCTCGGCCAGCGTCTGGTGGCCCTCATGTCGGACCGCATCCGCGAGACCACCAAGATAGAGACGCAGCGCGATAAGCTGATGGCGCTCGGTAAGCTGTCGGCGGGCTTGGCGCATGAACTGAACAACCCGGCCGCCGCGGCTCAACGCGCCACGGCCAGCCTCCGCGAGACGCTCGAGACCGTGCGCGACGCCAGTATCCGGCTCGCGCGGCACGCCCTCTCCCTTGAGCAACGTGAGATCGTTCTTCGCTTCGAGCAGGAGGCCGTGCAAAATCCTGCTACGATTCCCGCCGATCCCCTGGCCCAAAGCGATCGCGAAGAGCGCGTCACCACGTGGCTCGAAGGACGCCACGTGCCGGATGCCTGGAAGATCGCGCCCGTCCTCGCCGACGCGACCGTGGATTTGCCAAAGTTGGAAAGCTTCGCCGCGCAAGTGGGAGACGAGGTGCTGGGCGATGCACTCATCCGCATCGCCTCGATACTCACGATTTCGAGGCTGATCGGCGAGATTGAGATCAGCACCAAACGCATTTCGGATCTGGTCCGAGCCATCAAGGAGTACTCGTACATGGACCAGTCCGCCATGCAGGAGGTCGACCTGCATCAGGGGCTTGAGAATACGTTGACGATTCTTCACCATCGCCTTAAGAACGGAATCAACGTAGTCCGCGAGTACGATAAGAGCCTTCCGCGAATTTGCGCCTTTGGCGGTGAGCTCAATCAAGTCTGGACGAACCTGATATCCAACGCGATCGAGGCCATGCAAGGAAAGGGTGAGCTGCGCGTGCGGACGGCGCGTGACCTCGACCGCGTGCTCGTTGAGATTCAAGACAGCGGACCTGGAATTCCGCCCAACGTTTTGCCGCACATCTATGAGCCCTTTTTCACCACCAAGGCAGTGGGCGAGGGGACGGGTCTGGGACTGGATACTGTTTGCCGGATCTTGAGGAACCACCACGGTGAGATACGTGTTTCTTCTCGACCGGGCGACACTCGATTCCAGGTTTACTTACCTATTAATCAACCGAAAGCTCAATCACCAACACAATAGAGGGCGACGTGATGCGACATATTGGCGGGTTCCTTGGGGCCGGAACGGCCAAGTATACGGCCAGAGTCCACGTGCGATCACGTCATTAAAAGCCATTCTGTGGGCGGACACTGATGAGGATCCAGAGCATTCTGTTCCCGGTGGACTTCTCGCCGTCCGGCACGGCCATGGCCGCCTACGTCAAGAGAGCGGCAACCATCGCCTCGGCCAAGGTAACCCTCCTCTACGTCCTGGAATCTTCTGCGTCTGCTGCGTCCGGATTCGAGCTCCTGGCGCGACCGCTGAGCGAAGCTGAAGAGGACCGTAAACTCGCTGCACGAGCCAAACTCGATTCCTACCTTTCCTCCGAGTTCCCCGGCGGTGACAGCCCAAGGCTGTTGGTGGCGGGGGAGGCGGCGGCTCAAATCGCCGAGGTAGCGAGGGAACGCGGCTTCGACGTGATCGCGATGCCTACTCACGCCGGAGTGTTCCGGAGAATGCTACTCGGCTCCACCACGGCAAAAGTCCTGAACGATGCGGATTGTCCGGTATTGACGACACAGCACGCGGAGACGATAACGCCCAGGGGGCTCGAGCACCGGGAATGGGTTTGCGCGATTGGCTTGCAACCGGATTCGGAAAGGGTCCTTCGTTATGCCAACCAGGCAGCGGAGACCTTCCATGTGAATCTGACACTCGTTCATGCGATTCCAGCGGGCGAACCAGGTCTTCCCGTTCAGTTTGATTTCGAAGAGCGCGTGCAGTCCGAGCAAAGGAAGGCAGCCTCCCGCCGGATCGAGGAACTACAAAACGTCGTGGGTTCGCACGCTCGAACGATCATTACCGTCGGCCCAGTTAAAGACACGCTGACCGAGGCAGCGCGCCGGCTACGGGCGGATGTGCTGGTGATCGGGAGAAGCCCCGAGACCGGTGCCGCAGGCCGTTTGCGGGATCTCACTTACGCCGTGGTTCGCGACGCACCTTGTCCAGTGCTGAGCGTCTGACGCAAAGTTCAATCGTCTGGCGGGGGGAATTGGAGCCGTCGCGCAACGCTCATCGGAACCGTTTGCATAGGGTCGGACATCCAAATGGAACAACGCTATGCCGGACGAGACCGAAGGCCCTCCCAACTCGCGATCTGACCTCGCAGACAGGGACACTGCGCCTCCCGTTGCCACCGAACCTTGGCGGCCCAAAGTCAACCCCTGGCTGATTGCGGTGGTGGTCGCCCTGGCGGCGTTCATGGAGGTGCTCGACACGAGCATCGCCAATGTCGCGCTGCCTTACATAGCCGGCAGTCTTGGCGCGAGCAATGATGAGAGCACCTGGGTGCTCACTTCCTACCTGGTCTCCAACGCCGTCGTACTGCCTATCAGCGGCTGGTTCGCGAGCGTGCTGGGTCGCAAACGGTTCTTCATGATCTGTCTTACGATCTTCACCTTGAGCTCACTGCTGTGCGGAATCGCGCCCAATCTCGGAGGGATCATTCTGTTTCGCGTGCTGCAAGGTGCAGGCGGGGGCGGATTGCAGCCCATGGCGCAGTCTATCCTGGCCGATACCTTTCCTCCCGAAAAACGCGGCCTTGCTTTTGCGCTCTACGGCGTCACCGTCGTCATCGCCCCGACCATCGGACCGACCCTGGGCGGCTGGATTACCGACAGTTACACCTGGCGCTGGATTTTCTTCATCAACCTTCCGGTGGGCATTCTGGCAATGTTCCTCGTTTTGCGTTTGATCGAAGATCCTCCCTGGGCCAAGCGCGTCGCAGGCGCAGGATTGAAAATCGATTATATCGGCGTGGCCCTGCTCACGCTCGGTGTGGGCGCGCTGCAAGTGATGCTCGACAAGGGGCAAGAGGAGGACTGGTTCGCGTCCCACTTTATTATCATGCTCGCGGCCCTCGCCGCCGTGGGGCTCGTTTCTCTGGTCATCTGGGAATGGTTTTACAAAGAGCCGATAGTGGAAGTGCGCCTGTTCAAGAATTTGAACTTTCTCGGCGCCAACGCCATGATGTTTATCCTGGGGATCATGTTGTTTTCCAGCCTCGTCATGATGCCTTTATTCCTTCAAACACTTCTGGGCTACACGGCAGAATCAGCGGGACTGGTGCTCTCCGGCGGCGGCCTCGTGCTGCTGTTTCTGATGCCCATTGCCGGGACGCTCGCGTCCAAAGTGCAGGCGCGCTACCTCATTGCATTTGGCTGGCTCACGCTCTCGCTCGCCATGTACTACTCCACCCAGCGCCTCGACCTCGAGATCAGCTTCCGGTCAGCCAGCGTCTTACGCGTGATTCAGGTGTTCGGTCTCGGCTTCTTGTTCGTTCCCATCACTCTGGCCTCCTACGTCGGCATGCCGTCGGAGAAGAGCAACAGCGTATCGGGCCTGGTAAATTTCATGCGCAACATCGGCAGCAGTATCGGAACGTCAATGGTCACCACTCTGATTGCGCGGCGCGCGCAATTCCATCAGATGTACCTGTCGGCGCACGCCACGGCGGGACAACCGGTTTTTGTGAACGCCGTTCACGCCCTGGCGGCGCGACTGGTTGCTTCAGGCGTGGAAACCACGCGGGCCACTCAGCAGGCTTACGGCAGGGTTTATCGGGCGTTGATCGGCCAGGCGACGACCCTCGCATACATCGATACGTTCTGGATCCTTTCGGTGGGAGCGGGCATCATGTTCATCCTGTCCTTCGCGCTCAAAAAGAATGTGCCGGGTGCGGGCGGGGAGGCGGCAGTCGGGTGAGGTGTTTACCATGATTCGAATCATCACCATTGAGCGCGAATACGGCAGCGGCGGCGGCGTGATCGCGGAGAAGGTGGCGGCGCGACTCGGCTGGAAGCTTTGGGACCAGTTGCTGACCGACGAGATTGCGCGGCGCCTGGACTGCGACCGCCGCGCCGTGGAGGAGCGTGAGGAGAAGAAGGATCCGGCGCACTACCGGCTGCTGAAAGCCTTCATGCGCGGCAGTTTCGAAGGAAGCCTGAACGCTCCGCGGATGAAGATGGTGGATGCCGACTGCATCCGGGATGTCACGCAGCAAATCCTGACCGAGATCGCGAAAGCCGGAACCGGCGTGATCGTCGGCCGAGGTTCCGCTTACTATCTCGGAAGTTGCTGCGACGCCTTTCACGTTTTCGTCTATGCGCCCTTCAACGATAAAGTCCGCCGCCTGCAGGCGCTCGGCAAGAGCGAGAAAGAAGCAACCGAGCTGGCGGAAACCGTGGACACCGACCGCGCCGCCTTCATCAAGAAATACTTCGACGTTGATTGGCCGGAAAGGCATCGCTTCCATCTCATGATCAATTCCAGCATCGGGGATGAGGCGGCGGTCGAGACGATCCTGGACGCGCACCGCAGGTTCGAGAAGCGGCGGACGTGATCGATGACCTCCAGTTCAGGGAGGAGTTGCTATGTTTCGGAACCTCAAGGCCCGAGTCTTCATGTCCTCTTTCCCCGTCGTCTTCTTCTTGACCTCGCTCCCGGCGTTTCCGACACCGAGCGCGGGTCAGGGGCAAAGCCCGTTTCTGGGAAGCGTACCTACCGGGAAGGCCGCCGGAACTCCGCTTGAGCTTTCTCTGAAAGAGGCGTTCGATCGCGCCCTCAAATACAATCTGGGCGTGATTGAAGCCGACCAAGGGACTCGGGTGGCGCGCGCTGCCCGTCTGCGGACGCTGAATGCTTTGCTGCCGAACCTTGCGGGCCGGGTCAGCGGTACCGTGCAGCAGGTGAACCTCAGAGCGTTGGGAATCAACCTGCAGGTTCCCGGAGTCAGGATTCCCTCCGTCATCGGGCCCTTCAGTGTGGCGGACGCGCGCGCTTACCTTTCGCAGGAAATTTTCAATTGGTCCGACGTTAAGAACCTTAAATCTTCTTCGGAATCCGAGAAGGCGTCACAGTACACCTACAAGAGCGACCGCGACCTGGTGGTGCTGACCACGGGCAGCGCCTATCTTCTGGTGATTTCAGATGGGGCCAACGTGGACTCGATCCGCGCCCAGGTCAAGACGGCTCAGACGCTGTATCTGCAGGATGTGGATCAAAACAAGCAAGGCGTGATCGCGAGCATCGACGTGCTGCGCGCCAAGGTAGAGCTGCAGACCCAGCAACAACGGCTCATCGCCGCCGAGAATCAACTGGCCATCGACAAGCTGGCCTTGGCCCGGGTGATTGGACTGCCGAACGGTCAGGAGTTTCAATTGACCGACTCGGTCCCTTACTCCGCATTGGGTGGCATAGCTCTGGAACAGGCTCTTCAACAAGCCTATACGACGCGGCCCGACTACCTCAGCGCCCGGGCGCAGGTTCGAGCTGCCCAGCTCACCCGCCAGTCCGCTGCGGCCGAAAACTATCCCTTCTTGTCCATGGAGACGAACTACGGGGACATCGGCAGTCCGAACTTTGGCACCTCGCACGGAACGTTCACGTTTTCCACCACGCTGAACATTCCCATCTTTCAAGGCAGCCGCGTGCGCGCCGACAAGCTACAGGCGGAAGCGGCGCTTGAGCAGCGGAAAGCAGAACTGGAGGACCTGAGCGGCAAGATCGACGATCAGGTACGCACGGCATTCTTCAATCTCAAGTCGTCCTCGGAGCTGGTGACCGTCGCTGAGAGCAACATCGACCTCGCCAACCAGACGCTGACACAGGCCGAGGACCGGCTCTCAGCGGGTGTGGCCGACAATCTGGAGGTGGTCCAGGCGCAGGAATCGGTAGCCTCGGCGACTCAATCCTATATTGCCAGTCTCTACGAGTATAACCTGGCGAAAATTTCTCTGGCGCAGGCCATTGGCATCGCGGAACAGTCCGCGCTGCAATATCTGGGGGTGAGGTAACCATGGCGAACACAGCAACAGACAGCTCTGCGTCTGCGGGTCTCGACGCGTTGAGGTCAAGCGGGGCAGGAGTGGGTCCGGGCCAAGCCCCCGGGCGACGCGGAAGACCGGCCAAGAAAATCTTGCTCGTGGTGCTCGCCCTCGCCATCGTAGCGATCTCGGTTCCCCTGTATCGCCACTATACCGCCTGGGAATCTACTGACGATGCTCAGATCGACGGCTATATCTACCCGGTGAGTTCCCGAGTCCCGGGCTACGTGACTCGCGTTACGGTCGACGACAACCAGTATGTCGAGGCCGGCACCGTGCTGGCGCAACTCGACCCCAAAGACTACGAAGTCGCGCTAGCGAACTCCAAGGCGACGCTGGCCAATGACCAAGCCAGCGCTGTCGCTCAACTGACCAATGTTCCCCTCACCACCGTCAACACGTCGAGTCAACTCTCCAGCGCCCAGGCTGACGTCGACAACGCGAAGGCCGGGCTGGTTGCTGCCCAGCGGCAGTTTGACGCTGCGCAGGCCTCGCTGCTGCAGGCCGAGGCCAATGACCTGAAGGCTCAGGATGACGTCAACCGATACAAGCCTCTCGCAGCGAAGGATGAGATCCCGCAGCAACGGTACACGCAAGCGGTGGACTCCCAGAAGGGGACGGCGGCGGCCGTACAAGTGGCCAGGGCGTCAGCCGCTGCCGCGGAACAAGCGGTCACCCAGGCGCGCGCTAGGCTTACTCAAGTTCAAGCCGCGCTGCAATACGCGGAGACGCGGCCGCAGCAGATTTCCGTCCAACGCTCCCGCGCCCAAGCGGCGGAGGCCGAGACTCAACGCGCTATCGCGGCTCTCGAGCAAGCCCAACTAAACTTGCAGTACACCACCATCGTGGCGCCGGTCAGCGGGATCGTAGGGCAAAGATCAGTCCAGCCTGGCCAGAACGTCTCGCCGGGCCAGCAACTAATGACCGTCGTCCCGCTGGACAGTCAGAATATCTGGGTGACTGCCAATTTCAAGGAAACTCAGTTGACTTATATGCGGCCGGGCGAGCCCGTGAAGATTTCTGTAGACACCTATGGGCGTACCTACGACGGGCACGTTCTCAGCATCGCCGGCGCCAGCGGAGCGCGCTACAGCCTGTTGCCGCCGGAAAATGCGACCGGGAATTACGTCAAGGTAGTGCAACGTATCCCCGTGAAGATTGCGTTCGAAAAAGGTCAAGATCCGCAGCATCTGCTGCGGCCAGGGATGTCCGTGGAGCCCAACGTAAGAGTCAAATAGTGCGCCGCGATCCTAGTGGACCACTTTGATTCTTGTCGCGGCAGGCCTCGAGCGCCGCTACAGCAAACTGACCCACGCCCGTGCGCTACTTTTTCGCTCGACAAATCCCCAAGCTGTGTACTAAGATATCAATATCATGCGGTATAAATTCAGCAGAGGTTCCGAAGACGGCCCGTGGCCGCACCGGACGCCGTCCCGCCTCACGAATTCAGAGTCAGGCCCTCATCCGGCACCCCCCTTTTGCGCCACCTGCGCACGCTCCCCGACCCGCCAATCCAATACGGCCGCGCCGCGCTCGTACTGTTTATACATTTCAAGGGTTCAAGCTGCTGTGACGTAGGACACAGACTGGAGCAAGCCGATGCTCGTCGGACTCAAGCGCTGCCGCGGACCTTGGCCGGTCCCGCTTGCGGGACAAGGCGCGCCGCGTAACCACCTCCTGAAGCCAGGAGCAGCTTCAGATGAGTCGCGCGATCAACAATTCTCTTGTCGATGACAACGTGCTTGGGGACACGGTCGGCATCCGCGGCATCGGCATAAACTTCCGCGGTGTAGTGACCAGGGCCGAGGAAGGCGAGGGGCACATCAAACGAGCGGGGATCCCAGGTGTTCATGCTGCCTAAGAACCATACATCACCGAGGCGGCGCGCCACGGTGATGAATTCACCGGGTTGTCCGTTCACCACGCGGGTTTCGTCCCAGGTTGCGGGGACATCCTTGATGAACTTGAATGCCGGTTGGTCTTCATACGCGCCCGGCCAGTCTGAGACCATTTGGAAAGGGCACTGGTAGACCACGTACATGGCCAGTTGCTGGGTGCGGGTTCCCATCACCATCGGGCTCACCATGCGCGGCTCGAACTCCGCCCGCGTGACGTTGTCGAAGCCGCCGGGCGTGTAGTCCATGGGCCCAGCCACCATGCGCGTGAAGGGAATTGTCAGGCGATGATCGGGATTATCGCGGGCGCCGGCCTTTGAATCCTCCATGCCGATGACGGCTTCGTAGCTGAGCACGTTGGGGTAAGTGCGCTCGATGCCCCAGGGCTTCGTGGCCCCGTGGTAGTCCATCATCAAGTGGTGCTGGGCGGCTTTCTCCGCACTTCGGTAATAGAAGCCAATGCCATCCTGGTCGTCGCGCTGAACAAAGTCAGTTTTGACGCCGGCGACGCCCCACTTCTCAAACAGCGAAAACGCTTCGTCCATCTGGCGGTTCACGTCCTGATACCAGGCCCAGATCCAGATCTTCACTCCTTTGAGCGCCGCGTAGCGAGCTAATTCTGGAACGTCCACGCGTCCATTCATTTTGGTGAGGTCGCCGCGCACTGACCACCCGGCGTCCACCAGCATGTAAGGGAATCCGGACTTCTCGGCGAAATCCACGTAGTATTTCATTGTCTCGGTCGTGTAGGCGGGCTTGCCATCGTGTCCGCGGCTGCCGCACCACCAGTCCCAGGACACCTTGCCGGCGTGAATCCAAGAGGTGTCCGTCAGGGCGGATTCGGGATTCAAACTCGTAATCGCAGTGGATTCGATCAGTCGGCCTGGTGCGCTGCCGATCAGTAGCACGCGCCAGGCGGAATGGTGCGGAATTGTGCCGGTGACGCACAGGTCTGGGTGGTCCACCTGGGGTGCCAGCCGCGACTCGAACCAATGGCCGGTCCAGTTCCCCGAGGGGTTCAGGAGATACATCGCCGCGTAGTTGCGCAAATCGGCTTCAGTAATCGCCATCCAGGCCACGCCGGGAACCTCGAGCAACATCGGCAATCCGATGAGCACTTGGCTGGGGATGCTGCCGCGGTTCGCGAATGCTGTAGCGGGCAGCTTGATGTACTCGGCCTCATACATCGTGCGGTAGCTTGGCAGCTCAAGCGAATAGGTGGTGGCGTCTTTGGCCAGCCTGAACTCCGTTTTTTCGTTCTTTAGTTTGAACTCATGAAGGCCGGCCTGCTCGGGGACAACGTAGCGGAATGCGATGGCGTCGTCGTAAGCGCGCGCCTCGATCACAAGCTGTCGATGACTGCCGCTGTTCTCCTCGAGTTCCAGCCGAAGCGCATTGAAATGATTTCGAACGACGCTGGCCTTGCCGGTGACCAGTCGATAAGTCTCATCGGTTGTGGACCGTGCTGCTGTTGCTACACGGACGTCGGCTCCCAGCGGCGCTTGACCTTCTAATTCCAAGCCGAGCCCGGACGGGGTGATCAAGGGCTTGCCCTCGAACCAGACCGTATAAACGAGGCGTCCCGTCGACGCGGGCTGGTTCTCTGAGGCCGCTGTTTGAAATGTAATGGACAGGCGCCCATCCGGAGAACTGAGTGAAGTTCGTTCGGCCGCGATCCCTACTTCCTGGGCGCTGGTAGCTTCGGAATGTCCACTAAGCGGATGGTTGCCGGCGAGCGCAATTCCTCCCACGCCGGTGGAGAGCTTCTTCAGGAAATCGCGGCGATTATCATTTCCCATGCGCGTGGTGTCCGCAGCGTTATTCGAGTTGGGCTGCTGGCTCCCTCCTCCGGCCCCAGTATCTTTCGATTTCCTCGAGCGTCTTTCCCTTGGTCTCAGGTAGCCGGAAGTTGATGAACAGGAACCCGAGGGCGCACACGGCAGCGTAAATCCAAAAAGTCATCGCCGGGCCAAGCGAGCTATTGAGGAGCGGGAAGGTATACGTCAGGACGAAGCAGGCGATCCAAAGAGACATGACCGCCAGCGACATTGCCCCGCCCCGAATCCGGTTCGGAAAGATTTCAGAAATGACCACCCACGTGACCGGGGCCAGGGACATGGCATAACAAGCGATGGCTGCCACCACGAGAATCAGCATAAGAATTCCCTGGCTGCCCGCATGGTAGCCAGCACCGAGGGCAGTATAAATAACTGTCAGGCCCGCCGAACCGATAAGCATCAGGACACGGCGCCCCGCGCGATCCACCAGTGACATGGCCACCAGGGTAAAGAGAAGATTGACCGCGCCCGTGAGGACGATATTGAACAGGATGTCAGACACTTTGTAGCCTGCGGCGGAGAACACTTCCTGGGCGTAGTTGAAGATGACGTTGATGCCACACCACTGTTGAAACACCGCCAAGCCGACGCCCAGAAGAAGTGCCCCGGCCATCGCCGGGTCGAAAAGCGATCGGAAGTTTGTCTTGTTGGGCTCAGGACCCAGGCTGGCCTCGATGTCGGCTAGCGCGCTGGTCCTGCCGGCGCCACCGATTCTTTGCAGAATTGCTAGAGCCTTTTCTCGCCGCCCGGTCTTGGCGAGCCAGCGTGGGCTTTCCGGAACCGCCAGCATTCCCGCAAAAAAGACGAGCGCCGGAATCGCCGTCACGCCAAACATCCATCGCCAGCCAATCTGGCCATTCCAGGAATTCAGAATATCTTGGGCCGTCGCATTGAGCGGGACCGGGTTGGCGATCATCCAGTTTACGAACTGGGCCAAGAGAATTCCCACGACGATCGTCAGTTGGTTGACGGAGACCATCTTGCCGCGCACATGGGCGGGAGAAACTTCTGCGATGTACATCGGCGACAAGTTCGAGGCCAGGCCGATCGCGACTCCGCCGCTGATACGCCAGCGCACGAAAGCGGCGAACGAATGTGCCATCCCCGTGCCCACCGAGGACACGGCAAACAATGCGGCGGCGAGGATAAGAAGCCGCTTACGCCCGAATCTGTCGCTCAGGCCCCCGGAAACGAACGCGCCGATCAGGCAGCCAACCAGCGCGCAGCTCATGGCCCATCCCTGCTCGGAGGGGTTGGTCAGATTGAAGAACTTTTCGTAAAACGGCTTCGCGCCGCCGATCACCACCCAGTCATAGCCGAAAAGCAGTCCACCCAGCGCGGCCACCAGCGAAATGGTCCACGTGAAGGCGACGTTGTAATTCGCGGCGGGCTTAGCACTGTTCGTCTGGACGGGAACGTTCATGACCCCTACGGACTTCGCGGGTTATCGTCACGCCTGAGTTCGTGACAGCAGCTTGCGCAATTGGTGCTGCGCTGCCAGATGGTTCACATCGAGCGAGAGCGCTTCCCGAAATGCTTTTTCGGCGTCGCTCACTGCGCCCAGCCCAAGGCTGGCCAGCCCTGCTAGAAAGAGGCATTCGACGCGATTGCGTTTCTGCAGGTCATCTTCAAAAAGCAGGAAGTTGGGCAACGAGGTGGCAAAGTAGTCGATCTTGGCTTGGGTCTGCATTTGCTGCGTAGCGAAATCGAATAACTCGCGAAACTTCCCGGCAGCGGACGAGTTTTCCCCCAGTTCTTTGAGCGCCAGTCCTTGATAGTAAGTCATCGTGGAGTAGGCACCCCGAAACTCAGCGGCCTTGCGGAAAGCGGTTGTCGCGGCTCCACTGTTCTCCAGGGCTATCTGCGCCTGGCCTTCAAGATAGTCGAGGTGGTTCTCGGGCATCAGCAGATGCTTTCCTTCTCCCAGGCTCTCCGGGTATTCCCGGGCGGATTGAGAATGATCCAGGGCCTTTGCAGGTTGGCCCGATTCGAGCGCTTCATCGCCCAGGACGAAGTGCGCCCAGACGTATTGCCCCGAGACCAATCCCTCTCCGCCCTCCCAAGGATGGAATCTCCGGGAGAGAAGAATGCCGAGTGCTTTTTGGGGCTGGCCTACTTGGTTGTATAAAGTAGCCCGCTCCAAGGTGAGATCATCGCGCTGACTAACAAGGTCGAGACGCCGCTCGAGCAACGCCAAACGCTCTTCAGGCGGCGCGCCGGTTCTCTTTCTCAACTGGTCAAGCTCATACAGAAGGCGCGCGTCTCTTGCGTTGACCCCAAATGCCCCATGGTAGGCATCCAGCGCTCTCGCAGGGTCGCGGCGCACGTTGTAGTACGCCATCCCGAGGTTTCGCCAAGGGATGGAAAAGCCAGGATCCAAGTTACACGACTCTTCCCAGTTTTTGATGGCTTCTTTATAGCGCCCTTTGTCAAAGAGAAGATTCCCGAGATAGTAGAATGCTTTGGCGTTTTGGGGATCCGCCGAGATCACGGCCTTGAGTACGACCATCTCCTCTAAGCGTGCCGGGAAACAATAGTCCGGAGGTATCGCACCGGCCTTCCGGTAATACTCACCTGCGCGACCGGCGTCGCCTGCTTTCTGACAAAAATAGCCGAGGGCATACAGAACCATCGGATACGTCGTGGAGCCTGTTTCCTCATCCTTCAGAAGCTTTTCCAAAAGCTCGATGCCATCACCCCAAAGCCCTGCGCTCGCGTAATCGAACGCGATATCCAGATAAGTCTGCGGCTGGCCTCGCATCAGGCGGGCAAGTTCGTGAGCGATATTTACGGATGTGTTCGAATCCCCTCGCCGGCGGCATGCGGCGGCGAGTTCATTGCGGGACCAGAAATCCAAGGGATCCATCTGTACTGTTTCTCGAGCTAGAGTCTCTGCTTCGCTGTGTCGGTCGAGCCGACGAAGAATTGCCGCTTCCAGATTGCGGGCTTTGAGGTTTTCTTGGCTGGCGGCGATTGAGCGCTCGAGGTGATCGAGTGCCGTTGAATAATCGCGGCGCGCACACGCGATTTCAGCCAGTGCGTAATAGCTCGACGACTGCCAATCCTGGTTCCACGTAGTTTTGTAGAGCGCGCTGTACGCTTCGTCGAGTCGCCCTTGATACTTCAGCGCTAAACCGAGGTTGTAATACGGCTCTCCATCGTACGGATTGGGATTCCTGTGGGTCAGGCGCTCGATGGCTTGGCGGAAATGCACTTCGGCTTGCTTGAACTCTCCCCGCCGCAGGCACATCAAGCCGAGGGCGTTGTGACTGCGGGCGTCCAGAGGATCCCGGCGCAGCGCTTCTTGCCAATATGGTTCGGGGCTTCGGGTTGGGTGGCGGTACTGCTCGAGGTGCAAGCCGATCAAAAACAACTCCTCGTTGCTCTTTACGTCCTTGGGCATCGGAGGCTCACTGGCAGGATGAGGCAGGGACTTTTTCTCAAGGACTTCAGGACGATAACGAATTAGCTCCTGGCCGTTGGTGGTTGAGACAGTCAGCAGTAAATCCTCTCCTCGGACACCCGTCGGAAGCGCCACCGACTCCACCAGTGGCTTGCCGGGAACAAGGTCTGCAGTTCGCTGCAGCAGGGTTTTCCCGTCCGCGCGGAGCTGGATCGCCGCGTTCGCGTAAACTTCAGTGGAGCAGACTCCGATCTTCACCTGCCCTTCGTTCTTCTCTAGATTGACCGCGACGTGTCGGTTCGCATTCTTCACCGGGCCGATTTCCTGGATCGGATACCAGCACTGAGAGAACGTTCGGGTCTCGTAGGGTTGAAGCCACGAAAAGTCCGGCTGATTGTCGGTAAAGACCCCCGCCATCAACTCAACGTAAGGCCCGTCGGAATCGGTAAGCTCGCGGTCCCAGGCGTATCCGAATTCGGCGTTGCCCCACGTCCACAGCTTCTTCCCCGGGGCGAGGTGATGGTCGGCGACGTGAACCACACCCGCACGGCGTGCGTGGTCATAGCCACCAAGAAAGTCGTAGCGAGACTCGGTGACCATATAAGAAGTCGGGACCGGAATGTTCTTGTACCAGCGTAAATCCACGCCCTTGGTGTAATCGACCCCGTAGTAAAACCTTCGAGCCACGGGAAACTCGGTCACGGCTCTCTTGGCATGGTCAGCGACATAAGACACATCGGGAGGGAAGAAGGCTTCGTACTGGTCGTGGACATGGACGGCGAGGTTAGCCCACCAGAGAAAAGTCTGCGCGAACGGAGTGCGATTGAATAGCCGCACGCGGCCCTCGATGAGCGCCTTGCCGGGATACAGCGTGATCCCGACCATGCCCTTCATTCGATTCATGGGCTCGTGCTCACTGAGCCAAACCGTCGCGCTCCCATCCGGCCGCTCCTCGATAAGATAGTCCACGGGCATGAAAGTTGTAGGGCGGTGATGTTGAGGCCAGTTGAATTCAATCCCGCCGGATATCCAGGGGCCCAGCAAGCCCACCAGGGCGGGCTTAATCACTTGCTGGCGGTAGACGAAATCGTACCCGTTCGTCTTGTCGAGCCCGATGTGCACCCGCCCGCCGATCTCCGGCAGGACCATAGCCTCAATATATTGATTCTCGATAAGAATGGCGTGATAGGACCTATCCGATTTCTCGTCGGAGACGCGGTCCGTGAAGGGGTTCGGATAGACTTTCCCGCTGCTGCCCTGATAGACTCGCTTCTCTAAGAACATCGGGTTGGGGTCGGGCGCAGGCGCCGGATAGGTTGGGATGACTACGGCCTGCTCCCAGATTCGTACCCTGTTGTCGTGAGTGGTCAAGGTCTGTTGCCTCGACTTCGTGTATGATTTGGACGTCTTCCGTGTCCGTTAACGGACGGCAACACTCTAAACCCAAAGGGCGGCAACTGCAACTTCTTTTTGCCATCGGCGTTGAAACAGGCAAGAACTCTCCAGCCGGTGGCTGGCTCGTATCAGACTCGAGTACGTGGTATAGATTTGACCCGCTATGAAGAGGATTGGCATTCAGGAGATCGCTCGCCTGGCCAAAGTCTCGATTGGCACCGTGGACCGCGCGCTGCATGGCCGCAAGGAGATTAGCGACGCCACGCGCCAACGCATTCTGAAGGTCGCCGCGGAACACGGCTATCGGCCAAACCTCGCGGCGCGCGCCCTGTCGGTCGGCAAGCCAGCGATAACCATCGGTGTCTGTATTCCACGCGAGGTGCACTACTTTTACGATGAGCTGCGCGACGGATTCACCAACGAAGCTCGTCGCTACGGAGACCTCGGAGTGGAGATCGTCTATCGCCCGTTCGAGCGGCTGGGTGTTGGAGAGGTGGAGAAGATGCAGGAGGTCCTGAACGCAAATCCTCAGGTAGTGGCCCTCTGTCCCGGTGAACCCCAAAACCTCGCGCCGCTCATCGACCACGCAGAGAAGGAAAACATTCGAGTGCTTTGCGTCGCGTCCGACGCTCCCGGAACAGCCCGGTCCACCGTGATCTGCGTGGACCCTGTCGTGAACGGCCACTTGGCCGCGGAACTCATGAGCAAATTCCTGTCCCCCAAGTCCGACGTGGCGATTATCACCGGAATGTCAGCCACCGAAGACCACCGGAAAAAGGTCCAAGCCTTCTCGGAAATGTATCGGTGTTACTCCCCCGGGGGTCAGGTGCTGGAGGTTGTAGAAGGGCACGACCAGGAGGACGAGACGTTTCAGAAAGTGTTCGCCCTGCTCGATCGGCACCGAACGCTTGCGGGACTGTATGTCAGCACGGCCAATTGCCTGCCGGTATGCCATGCCATCGGCGCTCGCTCTCTGCACGGGAAGGTGAAGATGATCACCACCGATCTCTTCAAGGAGATGGTGCCCTACTTTGAAAAGGGCACCATCCTGGCTTCGATCCATCAACGGGCTTATGTCCAAGGCCAAGTCGCGGTGCGCCTGACGGTGGATTATCTCGCCAATGGAAGACCCCTTCCTTCCACTTACTACCTGACTCCGCACATTGTGATGCGTTCCAACCTCCACATCTTTCGTGAAATCCGGCACGCCGCGATCTCCGGACGATAATACCGTCGTCGAAACCGAACCGCATCGAGAATCGCTGGAATCCGCACGGATGAGAAACGGCAGGGAATTCTGCTCGGATTTTACTTGACTTCGGTTTTGAAGGCGCGTATTTTGTTGTTCCGTTAACGTTAACGTATTCGGTCGGGGCAGGAACGTTGGCGGACGCGCTTTATGGGACCGCGCGTTTTGCCGAACCAAGATAAGGGAATAAAGTCCCGGTGAGGTTTTGTCCAAGACCTTTCGCTCTTCTTCTATGTGCGTCGGGAGTGTCTGCTCAGGAGGGAAACATGCTGAAAGGCTCTCGAGGTTCTCTGCGCGCGGCGCTCACTGTTGTCGGCCTCTTGGCGGCGACTTTTCTCGGGATCTCGCCCGCTGTCGCCCAAGTGGACACCGGGGCAATTCTAGGCACTGTAATGGACCCTTCCGGCGCGGTGATACCCGGAACCAAGGTGACCGCCACCAATGAAGATACTGGTGTGGCAATTTCGACCACGACGTCGGACGTCGGCAGCTACGTTTTCACTCCGATCAGAATCGGCACTTATAGCATTACAGCGGAAAAAGAGGGGTTTGAAATACCAATCACTTTGATGTGCGCATCGATCATAACTTCAGTGACCACGACATGATGTTCGGCCGCGTCAGCTACAGCAAACGAACCGCCTTCTTTCCCGGGGACTTCGTCGGCATAGCCTCAAACGCTGGATTCGGGGCGGGTAACTTTAGTGATACGTCCTTCAATTCAGCCCTGAGCGAGACTCACAGCTTTTCTCCCACCCTGATTAACGAATTGAGGTTCGGCTACAGCAGGCTTGTAACCAGCTCCAATCCCGTCCTGGTCAACCAAGCGGGGATTCCGGCTCAGTTTGGAATTCAGGGCGTCTCCCAGGCAAACGGCAACTATGGACTGCCGGACATCGCCATCGGTGGTCTTACAGACTTGGGCGCGGGGGCTTTCGCCAGTCCCAACGAGCGCACCAGCGACACTTCGCAACTCTCTGAGAATCTGACGAAGGTTTATGGCAAGCACACGTTTAAGGGCGGATTTGAATTGCAGCATCTGCGCTTCCCTTGGATTGATCCTGCGTGGTCTCGGGGCCAAATGAATTTTGGGGGCTACACGGGCGTCCCAAGTGTTACCGGCGGCGTCGGCCAGGCGGATATCCTCCTGACCCCGATGCCTGCCTCGGTGTTGGGTGGGGTCGATAACGTCGGCGGCCCCAATGCGGTGTTCGCTTCCAACATCAGTGGGATTGACGACATTCGCCATTACTACGGCGCCTACATTCAGGATGATTGGAAGGTGAGCCCCAAGCTCACGCTGAATCTCGGTCTACGCTGGGAATTCTTTGGCCAAGTCGGCGAGAAATATGGTGCGGACGCGATCCTGTATCCTGGAGGCCCCACAGGAGCCGGGGCGGAATACATCATCAACGCGGCGCGACAAAGCACTGCGTTGTCGCCATCGTTCACATCCTTGCTGGCCAAGGACAACATCAATCTGGTTTACTCGAATACCCCTGGCCTGATCCCCACACCTACGCACGATTTCGCTCCACGCGTTGGGCTCGCTTACCAGGCCACTCCGAAGCTGGTGTTGCGAGCTGGCTACGGAATCTTCTACGGAGGATTTCAGAATCTGGGCGGCGCGCCCGACCCCGGGTACAACTATCCTTTTGCGGTCAATTTGTCGGCCTTCCGACAGAGCGACCACGCGCCCCTTATCTTGCCGAGCGGTCAGAACGCCACCCTCGAGACGACCCTGCTGAATCTGAATCCTAACCCCGCTAGTCCAAACTTCAACGCCGAGGGCCTGGGATTGACGAGCTTCGACGTAAACTGGAAGACTGGCTATACGGAAGAGTGGAATTTTTCCGCTCAGTACCAATTGACTCCGAATCAAAGCTTGACCCTGGGGTATATCGGAAACGGTTCGAGGCATGTGCTGAACGGGGACAAAAGAAACGTCACCACGGAGATTCTTCCGCCCGGAACCAGTTGCTGTAAATCCTATATTCCTTTTCCGGACTTCGGGTACAACAGCGATTTCATCGCCCCCGATGGTGACGCTTTTTACTACGGAGTCCAAGCCACCTTTGAGCGAAGATTTAGCTCTGGAGTGCAGACCCTGGTGGACTACACGTACTCGAGGTGTATGAGCGATGCGCGCAACATCCTGAATAGCTTCGGCGACTCGTGGTTCAGCCGCGCCCCCTTGCTGCCCGGCTACGGAATCAAGGCCGACTACCACTTCTGTGGGTCGGACGTTCCCAACATCTTCCATGCCAGCGGCATCTGGCAACTGCCCTTCGGGAAAGGTAAGCACTATGCGAAAGGTGCGTCAGGTGCGCTGAACCAGGTGATCGGCGGTTGGAGCGTGCAGGGCATCCTAGCAATGCAGAATGGCTTCCCCTTCAACCTCGGATGCCCCCAAGGGACCACCGCACAATTCAATTGTGTTGCTTATTTGGTGCCGGGTCAGAGTATCTCCCTGCCGGCGTGGGCGGCGAAAGCCGCCCGCGAGCGCCGGAATCTCGATGACAGCTGGCGATTGTCCGTTCCGGCGGCGGCGCTGGGCTGGTGACGGTGCATGCCTCTGCGCCTGGCCTAAAGAGTGCACGCTCCGAGTCGAATCTTCGGAGGATCGATGATGTCCCGACGTTCGAGTTTCTCGATGCGAATGAAGCTAGCTCACTGGATTGTTCTGTGTTGTGTTGGGCTAGTCGGCGTGGCTTGCATCATGGCTGCACAGAACGGCGCCACTCCGACGGGCGGGACCAATGCCATAACCATCGACGGCAAGGGAGCCGGCCGCGTCTTCGACGGCATCGGGGCGGTTAGTGCGGGCGCCTCCTCGCGCTTGCTCGTCGACTATCCCGAGCCTTACCGCAGCCAGATCCTCGATTATCTCTTCAAGCCCGATTACGGCGCGTCGCTTCATCATCTGAAGGTCGAAATCGGCGGCGACGTGAATTCAACGGACGGGTCGGAGCCGAGCATCGCGCGGACGCGCGAGGAAATGTCCCATTCTAACTTCAACCGAGGCTACGAGTGGTGGTTGATGGAGGAAGCCAAGAAACGGAATCCGAACATTATCCTCGACTCGCTGGCGTGGGGTGCGCCGGGATGGATCGGCAACGGCCACTTCTACTCGCAGGACATGGCGGATTACGTCGTCAAGTTTATCCAGGGTGGGAAGAGCCAGCACAACCTCAACGTTTCCTACACCGGGATTTGGAACGAATCCAAGGATGACACCTCATACGTCAAGCTTCTCAAGCGAACCCTGGTTAGTCACGGACTTTCCACTAAGCTTGTGTGCTGCGACCTTTACCCCGGTGAAGAACAGTGGTCGATCATTGGAGATATGGCGAAGGACCCGGACCTGAAACGATCCGTGGACGTCGTCAGCGTACACTACCCGCGGGTGAACGGGAAACTGACCACGCCGCAGGCGGCGAAGGATTCCGGGAAGCCCCTCTGGTCGAGTGAGGATCAGCCTCTCACCCCGGACAATTTGCCGAATACTCGCGACTGGCCGAGTGGCGGCCGGGTGCTGGCGGAACTGTACAACACCAACTACATCGAAGGAAGGTTCACGAAGACGGAAACGTGGAGCCCCATCACCTCGTACTACGACATTCTAGCCGCGCCTCACTCCGGTCTCATGTACGCCAATACGCCGTGGTCGGGACATTACGATGTCCAATCAGCAGTCTGGGTGACGGCGCACACCACGCAATTCGCCCAGCCGGGCTGGCGTTACATCGATAGCGCGTGTGGGTACCTCCAGGGGAAGGGTAGCTATGTCACACTGCGATCGTTTTCCAGCAACGATTACAGCGTAATCCTCGAGACCATTGAAGCCGCCGCGGCACAGCAGGTCTCTTTTCACGTAACCGGCGATCTCTCCAGCGGGGTCGTACACGTGTGGGAGACCAACGCGAAGATAAACTTCGAGCATGTGCGCGACATAACTCCACAGAACGGGTCATGGAGCATCAGCCTCGATCCCGACTCGCTTTACACGTTCACCACAACCACCGGGCAAAGGAAGGGAAACGCGATGCCGTCGCCGGCCGCTCCATTTCCTTTTCCCTATTCCGAGAGCTTCGAAAATACGGCCCTTGGGCGGTCGCCGCGCTACTTTGCCGACCAGAACGGAGCCTTCGAAGCGCAGCCCTGCGCGGAACAACCGGGACGTTGCCTGGGTCAGGTGATTACGCAGAAGCCAATTCCCTGGGGACCGATGCCCGACCCTTATACGATGCTGGGCAGCGAAGAATGGCGGGACTACACCGTGAGTGCCGACATGCTCCTCGAGCAGCCCGGAGAGTTGACGTTGATGGGGCGAATCGACGATGCGGACGTCTTCAAGGATCAGAAGGCACGCTGGCCTAGCGGTTATATTCTGCTGGTGGATCAGGATGGCGCTTGGGAACTTGACAGCGCCAAGTACAAGGCGCCCACGGCCAAGCTCGCGTCTGGCAAGGTTCCCTTCGCAGTCAAAGAGTGGCATCACCTCCGGCTGCGCTTCGATGGGTCGAGTATTGAACCGTCGATAGACGGAACCGTCGTCGCACACCTGACGGATACCAGCCACAGCCATGGGATGGTCGGGATAGGTTCAGGTTGGAACGCGTCGCAATTCGATAATTTCGCCGTGCGCTAAACGCCGAGAGCGCCGCACGCAACGTCTCAGTTTGGCACTCGTTCCAGGATTACCAGGGTGCTGTCGTAATCTCCCGTAAGTTTCAGATTCAGCCCGTGGCGCATCAGATAGGCGCCGGTCAAGGCTTCCTGCTTCTCTACGAGCTTGTCATCCAGCGGCTTCACCCGGTATGTGGCGTTTTCATCGAGCCCCCGCAGGTAGAGAGTGGGCATCGGACGCAAATACTGCTGCGAGTGGAGGAAAGCGAACAAGACCGCCTGCCTGCCGTCGGCGGAAACATATTCATTCGCCGTCAGCTCTCCCTGGCGGGGAGAAAACAGTCGGTAGAGGTCCCCCTCTTGCACCGTCTCGCGGATGCTCTTGTAGATGCTGATCATGCGCGTCGCGATAGAGGAATCTTCCTCCGTCCACTTATTCAGGTTGGCCCCGATTCCCAGCGCTCCCTGCATGGCAACGAGGAAACGGAACTTCAGCGGCGTGGAGCGTCCATTCAGATTCGGAACGTCGGTGACCCAAGCCGACATGATCTTTGCGGTGTAGGCGTAGCTGAAGCCCTCCTGGATCCCCAGGCGATCGAGAGCCTCGGTGTTGTCGGAAGTCCAGACGACGTTGACGCGTTCCAGAACGCCCAAATCCACGCGTCCGCCTCCTCCCGAGCAGGCCTCAATCTCGAGGTTCGGATGCCTGGCGCGCAGGCGGTCCATAATCTCATACACGTTCCAAACGTACTTCACCCAGATTTCCTTTTGTTCCGCGACGGGGACTTCGGGCCAGCCCGGCTCACTGAAATGCCGGTTCATATCCCATTTGATGTACTTGATGTTGTTTTCGGAAAGGAGCTTGTCGAGCACGCCGAAGATGTATTCCTTCACATCGTCGCGCGCCATGTTGAGCACAAGCTGATGGCGGGCTTCGCTGCGCGGACGTCCAGGAAAGTTCATCACCCAATCGGGATGCCGGCGGTAGAGGTCGCTGTCGGGGTTCACCATTTCGGGCTCGAACCACAAGCCGAAGTCCATGCCCAGGCTGTTGACGTAGCTGATAAGCGGTTGAAGGCCGTGGGGGAATTTCTGCGGATTCACGTACCAGTCGCCCAGGCCTGCGCGGTCATTGTTGCGCTTGCCGAACCAGCCGTCGTCCATCACGAAAAGTTCTACGCCTAGCTTGGCGGCCTTCTCCGCCAGCATCTTCTGCCCCGCTTCGTTAACATTAAATGTGGTGGCCTCCCAGGAGTTGTACAGGACCGGCCGCACGTGCGGGTGGGCGCGATCGGGGAGAATTTCGTCGCGCTCAAAGCGATGGATCAGACGTGAGGCTCCACCGAACCCGCGGCTGCTGAAGCCACCATAGTAAGCAGGCGTGCTGAGGCTATCGCCCGGCTTGAGCGGCCAGGAGAAATCGAAATCGTTGTAACCGCCCGTCACGCACACCTGGTGCGCGGGTGGAGTATCCTCCACCACGAGCTTCCAGTTGCCGCTCCAACCGAGTGCGCCGAACCAAACGCGGCCCTGTTCCTGGCCGGCCTTTCCGCCTTCGTCGATGGCGAACCAGGGATTCAGTTGGGCGCTGGTGTTGCCGCGTCGGCTTTCCAGCACCTTCTTGCCGGGATGGATGGGTTCCTGCACGAGTTGGGTTTCCCCCGCCCAACGGCCGGTGAGATAGCTGAGCCGGTAGCCCTCGCCCGGCGGCACGTACCACACGCCCGACTGCGCGCTTTCGAGCGTCACGACCTGGGGCGTGTGATTCTCGATTTTCGCCTGCTTGCGGATGATGTCTTCTTTGGGAGACACCTTATAAGTGAGTTTCACAATCAGGTCGTATTGAATATCCTTCAGACTGATCTCCAACGTGTCGCCGTGAATCTCGTAGCTCGCGTATTTCAACACGAGGTCGCGCACGCCCGAGGCGAGCGTCACCTTCAGGGCGGGCTCGTTGTAGTACAAGCCTCCCCATCCCGGATACTCAAGGTTACTCATGGTTTTCCGCGAATCGAAAGAGGCATGTTCGGGATGCAGACGCGCGGGAGACAGGTCGCGGTCGCTGCCCAGCTTCCCGCCCCAGTAGAGCGTTTGCAGTTCGTCGAGTTCATTCAGTCCCGTCACATAGGAGGTTTGCCGGGTCGTAATGACCCATAAGCGTAAATCGGCGAGATAGCGCACCGGCGCGGTATCCATTGTCTCCTCCATGCCAACGAGGCTGGCCGGGAGCATCATGGCGACTACCAGCGCGCCCAAGAGGATGGTCTTACCGAATCCTTTGGCATTCATGAATCTCTCCTGTCCTGCCAAGCACTCACCGCAACTCGCTCGCCGGGTCGGCACTCAGATTCCCCGTAGCGGTCCAGAATCGATCCATGGTGTGCGCGAGTTCGATCCTTGAGCGCCTTGCTACGATCGGCTCAAACGATTTGTCAGGACGGAGCAGTGCCGAACGCGACCTGGGTGAAAAGACTGCTGCTGAGCTTCGAGGCCCCGTCACTGATTCGGATGTCGTAGAACCAGGCGTGCCAGCCCGCTCGCAAGACGGGATGACCGTGCCGCGACTCACCTTCAGTCCCAGCTTAACATCTCGCCTTGGATCTTCCTGCATCCCCAATGGAGATTCTCCCGCGCGAGCCGAACGACCAAGCCCTTGATCTCTTCCGTTAGCGGAGGCCTTCGTGTGCTTTCCGTAAGGCTGCGCAATTTGTTTCATCGATAGAGGGGATCCTTGCAATTGTTGCTTTCCTGGAACTCACTCTCAACCCTCTCCGCTCCCCAAATCTTTCGGCCTGCTCGCTTGGGATGTTCCCGAAAATGTTCATTCCTGCTTTTGAAATGCCAGTCGATGCGGCCTTCGCGGCATCGAGCGAATGGTAATCGCTATTGTGGATGATCGCTCGTACCATGCCGCTGAAAACCGACTCGATGACGTTGAGAAATTGTGCTCCGGCTGGCTGGGGCGGTTCTTACAACCGGGTATCCATGGGTTGGTGCTTCCTCGTTCCTCTCGTTGATCTTCGAGAAGAGCTCCCTGGAAATGTGCCACGAGGCTGCGTCCCAGGACAGATAGATGATTTTGCAGTTCCGATACTGGGTTCGCAACAGGTCCATCATCTTGATCATCTCTCCTGTGTTCTTCTTCTCTGAGTAGAAGTGCGTCACTTGGTTACGGGATAATTCCAGTGCTGCGGTGACAATCAGGTGGCCCTTCGACTTCTGCCACTGCGGCACCGTGTAGTTCTCCTGTGGCGCGACTCGCTTCCGCCCTCCTGTCTTCTTCACCGCAAACGGACCGAATTCGTCGATCGAGAAGAAGGCTTCGTCATTTTTCAGCTCGGACAGGATCTTCTTGATAGCTTCGATCTTGGCCTTGTACTGGGGATCTTGGCTAGTGTTGGGTAACGTAAATAAGTGACACATAGCTCCAATTATGGTATAAGGGCTCATGTTCACCAACAAGAGCCCTTTTCGCTTGTCTCCCCGCCAGAGGATGGACCTGGAAGGCGTCGTGCGATCCACCCATTGGGCCGCCGGTTGGGTGCGCCGGGCGCAAGTT
>DASZAI010000041.1:0-123925 GCA_035945295.1 Terriglobia bacterium
TCGTGACGGCGGGCACGCTGTCAAGGGTCGAGATGAACGCCCTGCGGGCGCCCTTGACAGCGTGCCCCGCCGCCCGCGGTGTTGTGCGCTCATTTTCGTATTGACAGATGCCAGCGTCGTCATAGAGGGAATGACTGCACCCGGAGCGCTAGTGGACGTTTCGCCTGATAACCGATGCGTCCGTCACGCGTCTTATTGGAACAGAGCGCGCTTGGCGGTCGTATGGTTCGATAGGAGACATCAAAATGTCCACGCTGATGCAGGACCTTCGCTATGCCTTCCGGCGGTTGCGCCAGTCGCCAGGGTTCGCCTTCGTGTGCGTGCTGACGTTGGCGCTCGGCATCGGCGCCAATACCGCCATCTTCACCCTGGTTGACGCGGTGATGCTCAAATCCTTGCCGGTTACGAACCCCAAGCAACTCTACCGCCTCGGGAACGACAACAATTGCTGCGTGATTGGCGGATTCCAGGACAACTGGGGTATCTATTCCTACGAGCTGTACAAACAGTTTCGCGATCATACTCCCGAATTCAGCGAGATGGCCGCTTTTCAGGCCGGTTTGCAAGACTTGAGCGCGCGGCGGAGCGGTGCCGCCGGGCCGGCTGAGCCCTATGTCGGCGAGTTCGTCTCCGGCAATTACTTCTCGACGTTCGGTCTGGGCGCTTACGCGGGACGGGTCATCACGCCCGCCGATGATACTCCGGGCGCACCGCCGGTGGCCGTGATGAGCTATCGCACCTGGCAGCAGCACTATGGTCTCGATCCCTCGGTGGTCGGCGGCACGTTCACCATCAACACCGTACCTTACACGGTAGCGGGCATCGCGCCTCCAGGCTTTTTCGGGGATCAACTGCGCCCCGATCCTCCCGATTTCTGGCTGTCACTGTCTACCGAACCTGCTCTTGAAGGAAAGGAAGGGCTGCTGAATCGTCCAGACTCACATTGGCTCTATGTCATCGGGCGCTTGAAACCCGGGGTGCGACCGGCGAGCGTCCAGTCGGAGGTTACGGTTGAATTACAGCGATGGCTCAGCGTCCAGCCTGACCTTACGGCCCACGACCGTTCGGAGCTCGGCAAACAGCACATCGTCGTCGCGCCCGCCGGTGGCGGCGTACGGAACCTGCAAAGGGAGACGTCCGCGGGTCTTCGCCTGCTCATGATCATCTCGGGCCTGGTGCTGCTGATTGCCTGCGCCAACATCGCCAACCTGTTGCTGGCGCGCGGCGCCGCCACCCGCTTTGAGACCGCGATCCGCGTGGCGTTGGGCGCACCCCGCCGAAGGCTTATCCGCCAGATCATCACCGAAAGCGTCGTGCTCGCGATCCTCGGGGGCCTGGCCGGACTCGTGGTCGCTTTTGCCGGCACCCGCACCATCCTGTGGCTCGCCTTTCGAGGAGCGCATTACATTCCCATCAGTCCCACGCCCTCGCTCGCGGTGCTCGGTTTCGCCTTTTTGCTTTCGCTGGTGACGGGCGTAGTGTTCGGCGTCGCGCCCGCCTGGGTCACCTCGCATTCCGACCCCGCTGAAGCCCTGCGCGGCGCGGGCCGCTCCACGCGCGACCGCTCCTCGCTGCCGCGGAAATCCCTCGTAGTCCTGCAAGTCGCGCTCTCCGCCATTCTGTTGATCGGGGCCGGCCTGCTCACCCAGACCCTTCGCAACCTCGAGAATCAGCGCTTCGGCTTCGAAACTCAGGGCCGCCTGATCGTTAGGGTGAATCCCGCCCTGGCCGGATACAAACCGGAAAAGCTCTACGGCCTCTACCAGCAGCTCGAGCAGCGCCTGCCGCAGATTCCCGGTGTCCTGAGCGCCAGCTATTCGCTTTACAGCCCGATGCGAGGCGACAACTGGTCCTCGGGCATACACCTTGAAGGCCACCCACCTGATGAACGCAACGGCGCCTCCTGGGACCGCGTCGGTCCGCACTACTTCGAAACCATCGGCACGCGGCTGGTACGCGGCCGCGCGATCGGCGACGAGGACACGCCCACGTCGCGCCAGGTGGCGGTGATCAATGCGACCTTCGCGCGCGAGTTCTTCCCCAAGCAGGATCCCATCGGCAAACACTTTGGCCTGGGCGACGCGAGTCACAGCGGGGACTTTGAGATCGTGGGCGTGGTGGAGGATGCGAAGTACCAGGACGCGCGCGAGCCTGCTTACGCGACGTTCTTCCTGCCGTTGGGGCAAATGACGACGGACCCCAAGCTCTCCTGGCTAATCTATTCCCATTACATAGGAGACATCGAACTGCGTGTGGCGGGCAAGCCGGAGAATCTGGAGGCCGCTGTCCGTCGGACCCTGGCTGACATCGATCCCAACCTCACCGTGGTCGACATGGTGAGCTTAAGCGAGCAGCTCACCCGCAATTTCAATCAGGAGCGGTTGATCGCACGGCTCACGGAGCTTTTTGGCGTCCTCGCGCTCGTCCTCGCTAGCGTCGGACTCTATGGCGTGACGTCCTATTCGGTGGCGCGGCGCACCAGCGAGATTGGCATTCGCATGGCGCTGGGCGCCGACCGCTCGAGCGTCCTCGGACTGGTGTTGCGCGGGGCGCTGCTCCAGCTCGGTTTGGGTCTCGCAATCGGCATCCCTGCGGCACTCGCCGGCGGACGCCTGCTCTCGAGCCAGCTCTATGGCGTCAAAAGCCACGACCCGTTGATCCTGGGCGTGGCTGCCGTAGCTCTCGCCGCCTGCGCGCTGGTGGCGGCATTTGTCCCGGCGCGGCGTGCGGCTTCCATTGATCCCATGCAGGCGCTGCGGACGGAATGATTCCCTGGTTCCCAAAGCAGGACCGAGCGGGTGTCAGGCCTCGGTTCTCAATTCCAACTTCGCCGCGTCCCAGAACACCCGCTTCTTCTCGCGATACGAAATGTTGGCCATGTGACACGCGACCGCCGTGCCGCAGCCGAAGTCGACATTCTCGATAGGTTGCTGGCGGCTCTTGACGGCTTGCAAGAAATTGCGCAGATGGTCTTCGGTGCCTTCAGCGTTTTGGTGGAAGGACTGGCGCTTGCGACGTGGCTGTTTCCAGTAGGTACCGCAATCGGCCAGCGGATCGTTCTTGTGCTCGGCGATGAACTGCTGCTTCAAGTCCTTGGGCCAACTCTCGAGGGGATAGCCGTAGCCCCACTCGACATCATAAGGCAGCAGCGTCGCGGACCCTTCCGTCAGGACGACGGTTCCTTTGTCGCCCATAAAGCGGACGATTTCGCCGCCGTCGAAATTGCTGACGAGGTTGGCCAGCACCACCACCTGGAACTTGCCGTAGTCGTAAAGCGTGTTGTGGATGTCGGGGACGTCGCGGTCGCCCGTCCAATGGTAGATGCCGCCGTTCGCCACCGCGCTCACCGGATACTGCACGTTCATCAGGTAGTGGACGCGTGAGAGCAGGTGGACGTACTCGTCGCCGGCGATGCCCGTGCCGTAGTCCCACCAGTTGCGGAACTGGAAGAAGCGCGCCGCGTCAAAGGCGCGCCTGTCGGGGACGTTCTGCTGGTAGCGTTCCCAGTCGACGGTCTGGGGCGAGGCGTCGGGCGGCACAGGATACTTCCAGGCGCCGATGGGATCGGGCCGGTAGATTTCGCACTGGATGTTGTAAACGGTGCCGATTTCGCCCGCATCGACCCATTCCTTGGCCTTGTGCGTCGATTGCATGCTCAGGCTCTGGCTGCCCACCTGCACCAGACGTCCTGTGTCGCGCGATACTTTGACCATCTCCACCGCTTCGGGGATGGTGTGGGTCATGGGCTTCTCGCAGTAGACATCCTTGCCCGCCTTCATCGCCGCGATGGCGATAGGCGCGTGCCAGTTGTCGGAGGTGGCAATGAGCACCGCGTCGATATCCTTGCGGTCGAGCACCTGGCGATGGTCGCGCGTCGTCGGAAGATTCGGGATCCGCTCCTGGACGCGCCGCAAGTGGCCGTGATAGAGGTCGCACGCCACCGCGATGTTCGCGCCGGCTTTCTGCGCCGTCATCATGTCTTCCTGGCCGCGGAGGCCTACACCGATCACTCCCATCGTCACCTTGTCGCGCGACGGCGCGGCCGGTGGCTTCGCGAAACTCAAGCCGGCCGCCGCCGCGCCCGCCCCCACCACCGTCCGCTCCATGAATTCCCGCCGCGTGATGCTGTCTTTTGACATCCAAGCCTCCGTGTCGCAGATTCGCTACGATTATACGCCGCACGTCCAATAGCATCGAGGCAAACCTCTTGGTCCCGGGCGGAAACTGCGGTTTCCAGCACGACGGCTTTCGTCTTCCAGGTCAGTCAGTGCTTCGGCAATCCGCGGGGAAGGGCTTGACGTTTGATGTTTACCGTGTAACGTTATAGCATTGTAAGGCGTGATTAAGGCGTTTCGGTCGAAGGAAGCGGAACTGCTTCACCGGCGTCGTCCAAGCCGGCGCTTTAGAGACATCGAACGCGTTGCCCAGCGCAAGCTGCGCCAATTGGATTCGGCGACGGAACTGCGCGACCTGGCCGCACCTCCGGGTAACCGCCTCGAAACCTTGCGAGGCGGCCGGGCGGGCCAACACAGCATTCGCATCAACGATCAGTGGCGCATTTGCTTTGTCTGGCATGAGGGGCACGCTTACGACGTGGAGATTGTGGACTACCACTGAGGAAAACATGAGAAAAGCTCGAAAACTGTTGCCCGCCATCCATCCGGGCGAGGTCTTGCGTGAGGACTTCACGAGGCCGCTGGGGCTCAGCATGAACAAGCTGGCGCTGGATCTTCATGTGCCGGTGACGCGCATCGCGGAGATTGTCCACGAGCGGCGCGGCGTATCCTCCGATACCGCCCTGCGGCTCGCCCGCTACTTCAACACCAGCCCCCGCTTTTGGCTGAACCTGCAGGCGGCTTATGACCTTGAGGTCGCTGAAGACGCGTTGCGGAGGACCATCGACCGTGACGTGCGGCCGCTCGCTGCTCGAGGGACGCGAGCTCAACGTGGCGCGTCCCTCAGGTTTGCGCGCTCTTGCTGATGGTGCTAAGCGCCCACCCACTTGACCGGCCGGAAACTCGCGTCACGCCGCACCCGTCCCAACTCTTCCAGTCGCCCCATGTGGCCGTTGACGGAGAACATCGCGAGGTTCAGCGAATCGGGCGGCCAGTCACCCATGGCATCGGCCGCGGCTTTCATCAGCTCCTGGAGCGTCAGCCCCGCCCGATGCTTTTCCAAGCTCGCCAGAATCGCACGATCCAGGAGTTCCACCGTCTGGCGTGACTCGGCGATGAAGTCGCGGACCTCCTCGCCGCGCATTACCGGCCAGTGGCCCGAGTAGAGGACGTCGATCGCGAGGTTCTCGAAGTAGCGCAGCGTCGAGAGATAAATGTCCACGCGGTAGTAGGTCACAGGGATCGCCAGTCCTCCTGTCGCCTTGGGGCAGCCGCGTCCGTGGATGGCGTCGCCCACGAATGCAGTACGATGCGTGGGATCGTAGAGCGCTAGGTGCCCGGCGGAGTGGCCGGGGACGTGGAGGACCTCGAGCGTCCAGTCATCGCGCAGGCGAATGCGCTCGCCACCTGCGAAGCCGATGTCCATCTTGCGCGCCTTGCCTGCGTCGGGTCGCGGCTCGGCCTCGAATCCGACATCGTGTTCGGCGCGCAGATAGTTGTAGCGCCGCGCGTACAACACCCGTGGATCCTCGACCAGGGCGCGATCCGCTTCGCCGCAGGCGAGCCAGGCGCCGGGCGCCGCGCGCTTGATGGCGTCATTGCCGCCCTGATGGTCGAGATCGGCGTGCGTGGTGACGGCCAGCGTCAGCCGCGTGGGCGCGAGATTCAGGCGGTCCATGGCGGGGAAGATGACGCGCTCCGGCGTCTCCGCGATGCCCGTGTCGACGAGCACCACGTTGTCGCCCACGAAGAGGTATTGGAAAAGGTTGCGCCCGCCGTACAGCGATTGAATCTGGTAGACGTTCTGGTAGAGTTCCATCGCACCCTTTGGCTTTAGCGCCGGTCTATGACCGACCCCGCTCACAGAGCGGCGCTACAGACTTGTACCTCACCCGTCTCGCGCGGTCAATTGTCATTCGCCCTCAAAACCTGGAGGCGGCGGGTTAGGAACCTTGACACGAGGGAGTGAGTCCAGTAGGGTAGTCACTTCCGCAACGCCCATGGCCAAAGAACGATTCGCGATCGGGATCGATTACGGAACCGAGTCCGGCCGCGTGGTGGTGATCCGCGTGCGCGACGGCGACGAAGCCGCGTCGGCGATTGTCCCGTACTCGGACGGCGTCATCGACACGAAACTTCCCGGCGGGCCGAAACTCGAGCCCGACTGGGCGCTCCAGAATCCCCGCGATTACTTGCGGGTGGTCGAAACGGGCATCCCCAAGGCGCTCAAGGCCGCCCGAGTGAAAGCCGACGACATCATCGGCCTGGGCACCGACTTCACCGCGTCGACCCCGATGCCCACGCGGCACGATGGCACGCCGCTCTCCTTCCTCGCTAAATATCGCAAGCATCCGCACGCCTGGGTGAAACTTTGGAAGCATCACGCCGCCCAGCCCGAGGCGAATCGCATCAACCAGATCGGACGCGAGCGCGACGAGGAATTCATCCGCATCTACGGCGGCAAGTATTCCTCCGAGTGGTTCTTCTCAAAGCTGCTCCAGATTCTGGACGAAGCGCCGGAAATCTACGCGGCCACCGAGCGCTTCATCGAAGCGGCCGACTGGATCGTCTGGCAACTCACCGGCGAGGAGAAGCGCAATACCTGCACGGCGGGTTACAAGGCGATGTGGGTGAAGGGCCAGGGATTTCCCTCGCGCGATTTCTTTCGCGCTCTCCACCCGGCAATGGAAAACGTGGTCGAGGAGAAGCTCACGCCGAATTACTATCCGCTGGGGGCGCGCGCCGGCGGACTCACGGCGGAGTGGGCGCGGAAGACCGGCCTCGCCGCAGGCACGCCGGTTTCGATCGGCAACGTCGATGCCCACGTCGCCGTCACGGCGTGTACGGTCACGGAGCCCGGATCGATGGTGATGATCATGGGCACCTCCATTTGCCACTTGCTGCTCGGGACCGAGCGACAGATGGTGGAGGGGATGTGCGGCACGGTCGAGGACGGCGTGGTGCCTGGGCCGTGGGGATACGAGGCCGGGCAGTCGGCGGTCGGCGACATTTTCGCGTGGTTCTTCGAGCATGCAGTACCCGACGTCGTTCACCGCGCGGCACGCCAGCAGAAATCGCACTTCGCGGCTGTGCTCGAGAAGCGCGCGGCGGCGCTCGAGCCGGGCGAAGCGGGGCTCGTGGCACTCGACTGGTGGAACGGTAACCGCTCGATCCTGGTGGATGCCGATTTGAGCGGCCTGCTTCTCGGCATGACCCTCGCAACCCAGCCCGAGGAGATTTATCGCGCTCTCATCGAGGCCACCGCCTTTGGAACACGGCAGATCATCGAAGCGTTCGAGTCGAAAGGAATCGCCGTCAAGACGTTGTACGCCTGTGGCGGGCTTCCCGAGAAGAACAAACTCTTGATGCAAATTTACGCCGACGTGACGGGGCGGGAGATCAAACTCGCCGAGCGACTCCTGACCTGTTCGGCGCTCGGCTCGGCCATGCACGGCGCGGTGGCCGCGGGCCGCGAAGCAGGTGGATACGATTCGATCTTCGAGGCCGCCCGGCACATGGCTCACGTCCAGAAGACGAGCTATCGGCCTCATCATGAGTATCACAACGTCTACGACACCCTGTTCAAGGAATACCAGACCTTGCACGACTACTTCGGCCGCGGCACGAACGACGCGATGAAGCGGCTCAAGGCGCTGAAACGAAGCTCTCAGCGCCCTGCCGTCGGCCGTCAGCAAAAAAGGCGCTGCGCGCTCGTCCTCTCTGACTACGATGGCGACTCTCGAACAGCTCCGGCGTGAAGTCTGGGAAGCCAATCTGGGCATTTATCGCGCCGGCCTGGTGACCATGCACAGCGGGAACGCCAGCGGAATCGACCGCCGCCGCGGACTGGTGATCATCAAGCCGAGCGGCATGGACTACCACAAGCTGCGCCCTGCGGACCTCGCGGTGACGGACCTCGAGGGCCGCAAGGTTAGAGGCAAGTGGAAGCCGTCGGTCGACCTGCCCCACCATCTCTACATTTACAAGCACCGGCCCGAGATCGGCGGCATCGTGCACACCCATTCAAACTACGCCACCAGCTTCGCCCTGCTCGGCCGTGGGATCCCCGCCTGCTCGACGGCGATCGCCGACGAGTTCGGTTTGGAGATCCCCTGCGCGCCCTATGTCGACAACCTGGGCGACCACATCGGCGCGTCCATCATCCAGTCGATGGGTAGCGCCCCGGCCGTGCTGCTCGCCCAACACGGCGCCTTCGCCTTTGGCGCGACGCCGCGCGCCGCGCTCAAAGCCGCCGTCATGCTCGAGGACGTCGCGAAGACCGTCCACCTGGCGCTGCTGCTGGGCGAGCCCCAGCCGCTGCCCCCCGACGAGGTCAAGAAATGGTACGATCGCTACCACACGACGTACGGACAGTAGGCGCGTTCCGATGCGCGCCTTCCGGTGAGGACACGCCATGACCCACGCCACCATGCTCTCCTCCATGACGCTCGCGATGTTCTTTGACCCCGGAGGCGCTGCGGCGCGCATGATGTCGCTCCACCCGGTGGACTACGCCATCATCGTCATCTACTTCGTGATGGTTCTGGCCATCGGGTTCTATCTGAAGAAGTACACGCAGAGCGGCGAAGACTTTTTCCTCGCGGGGCGTGAGATGACGGCGTGGGTGGCAGGGCTGAGCTTCGTTTCCGCCAACCTCGGCACCCTCGAATTGATGGGCTGGGCGGGTAATGCCTACCAGTACGGCATTATGGCCGCGCATTGGTATTGGGTGGGCGCGATTCCGGCCATGCTGTTCCTGGGCATCGTCATGATGCCGTTTTACTACATTTCCAAGACCCACTCCGTCCCCGGCTACCTTCAAATGCGCTACGGACGCGCCGCCAGCGGCCTCAGCGCGGTGTCCTTTGCGGTGATGACCATCCTGATGTCCGGCGTCAACATGTTTGCCATGGCCCTGGTGATGAAGGTGATGCTCGGGTGGAACCTGAACTTCAGCATCTGGGTCTCCTCGCTGACGGTGGGCGTGTATGTGGCGCTGGGCGGGCTCTTTTCCGCCATCTTCAACGAGGTGGTGCAGTTCTTCCTGATCTGGTTCGGCGCGCTGCTTATTCCGATCTTGGGACTGACGGAGTCGGGAGGCTGGTCGGGAGTGGTGGCGCGAATCCATCAGAATTTTCCCAATCAGGACTTCACCCACATGTGGCGTCCGATGGCCCATTTCGCGGACAACCCGATGGGTGTTCAGTGGGTGGGCATTGTCTTCGGGCTGGGCGCCGTTCTCTCCATGGGATACTGGACGACTGACTTCCTGGTGGTGCAGCGCGTCATCTCGGCCAAGGACGTTCGCGCCGCGAAGCTCGCGCCGGTGATCGGCTCCTTCTTCAAGATGGCCGTACCGCTCATCGTCATCTTGCCAGGATTGCTGGGTCTCGCCGTGTTGCCTTTTCATCTGGTGCCCGCGAGCGCCATGCAGCCAGGACAGCACAGTTTTGACGAGGTCCTGCCGCTGATGCTGGCTCGCTATTGCGGCCCGGGCCTGCTGGGACTGGGCATCACGGCGCTGATTGCCGGTTTCATGTCGGGTATGGCGGGCAACGTGAGCGCCTTTGCGACCGTCTGGACCTATGACATCTACCGCGCCTTTATGCGCAAGGACGCCTCCGACCGTCATTATGTCACCATGGGGCGCTGGTGCACGATGATCGGACTGCTCATCAGCATCGGCGCAGCCTACATCGTGACCCATTTCGGCAGCATCATGGACTACGTCCAGGCGCTGTTCAGCTTTTTCATCGCGCCGCTCTTCGGTACAGTGTTGATCGGCATGCTCTGGAAGCGGGCGACGGGGCCGGGTGGTTTTTGGGGGCTGCTCGCCGGCACCGTCTCTTCCATCGGCATGTTTACCATGGTGGAGCTCGACCCTAGCAAGGTGTCGTTGGTCGCTCTTTCCCCGCTCGCCAAGCCTCTGGCGGTTGACATGTGGCGCGCCCTGTGGTCGGGGATCATTTGCGTGGTTGTCACGGCGGTCGTCAGCTTGATGACCAAGCCCAAGACCGACGTCCAGTTGGTGGGGTTGGTCTATGGCGCGACGGAGCTTCCGAGCGAGGGACACCTGCCGCTGGTGAAGCGTCCCATCTTCTGGGCCGGTGTCTCGCTCTCCCTCTTCCTGGTCTTACAGTGGATCTTCTGGTAGGGAGGTCGAATGATGGACACCAAACCTCAAGCGTCGCGCGAAGGTGGCGGCGGAAAAGGGTCGGGCCGGCAGGTCGCCGTCGACTTGATGGACCGGCCTGAAAAGCCGCACATGCTGCCGGTGTGGTTCTTCATCGGCGTGATCCTCGCCATCTACGGGGTCCTGATTCTTGCGACGGGCATCTACGAGTATTCTGATGTGCCGCCGACCGTGCTGGCGAACCTCCACGCTCCGATCTGGTGGGGTGCGTTGCTCGTCGTGGTAGGCGTGGTCTACATTGAAAGGTCTTACCCGCGCAAAAAGCCCTAATCCTTCCACCTTAACTCGTTGGAACACGGATTGGCCGCTCCCGGCACGGCTTTTTCCTCGCTAACCTTTATCGCCCTTCGCGGTCTAAAACTCTGGAACATTGCCGGGGTCTGTCTGCGTAATTGAGAAGTGAGGGGCAAGCTATACCCGGTGGAGGGGTCCAAAGGAGACGGCAATGAGTTCAGAGCCACTGATACGCCTGGAGGGCGTGACGAAGGTCTTCTACACCGACGAGGTCGAGACTCATGCGCTTTCGGGAATCCACCTCGAAATCGCACGGGGTGAATACATCTCGATCGAAGGGCCGTCAGGCTGCGGGAAGTCAACCTTGCTCTCGATTCTCGGTCTGCTCGATTCGCCCTCCGACGGCGCTTACCAGATCAATGGCGTGCCGGTCGAAAGCCTCGACCTCGGCGACCGCGCCCGCCGTCGTAACCGCGAAATCGGGTTCATTTTCCAAAGCTTCAATCTGATCGGCGACCTTACGGTGTTCGAGAATGTGGAATTGCCCCTGACCTACCGCGGCATGTCAAAGGGCGAACGCGTCAAGCGGGTACGCGAGGCGCTCGAGCGCGTCGGCATGGCGCACCGCACGCGGCATCTTCCCAGCCAGCTCTCCGGCGGACAGCAGCAACGCGTGGCAGTGGCTCGCGCCCTGGTTGGCCAGCCTTCGATCCTGCTCGCCGACGAGCCCACCGGTAATCTCGATTCCAAAAACGGCGAGGCGGTGATGGAGCTGCTGCGCGAGTTGCATCGCGAGGGCTCAACCATCTGCATGGTCACCCACGACCCTCGTTTCGCGCGGCACGCCGACCGCTCGGTGCGCCTGTTCGACGGCCGCATTGTGGAAGAGAACGTCAAGAGCGACGAGCTTTCCGCTGTCAGCGGATAGGCTGCCCTGTAGCGCCGCTCTATGAGCGGCGAAAGACGCCGGTCGCACACCGGCGCTACAAATCACGCTGGCCGAAGCGGCGCAGCGCCAGCGCGAGCGCGACCACCACGTAGACCGCAGCGTAACCTATCATCGTTGGACTCGGCGTCGAGGCGTTACTGAACGGCGAGAATCCCATCGCGCCCACTAGGGGCGATTGCATCTCGAAAGCCGCGCGGCGCCAGAGCGATTCGCTCGGCATGATGAGGCTCGCCACGATGCCCACGGTGACGGCGCGCGGGCTGTGCGACAGCGTCCCCGCCTGCTCGATCCATCCACCCATGAAGGCAATCCCGTGCAGCCCGAGCGCCAGGACTCCGTTGGTCAAGGTGGAGAAGGTCGTGCCGAAAAAGAGCGTGACGGTCAGCAGCAGCAGGCTCTCGGAGAAGACGAGCGCCAGGCCCCACGCGAGATGGCGCGCTGAGGTCCCCGTCAAGACGTAAGCCACCAAGTCAGCACCACCCACCATGAGGATCACGTAAAGCGCCAGCATCCCGGCAAAGCCCAGCCATTTGCCGAGCAGCAGTTCCGAGCGCCGGATGGGCTTGGTGGCGACGGCGTGAATCGTGCCCGAGGAGATTTCACCCGACAGGGTGTCGACGGAGGTGAGCACGGCCATCATCACCGTCAGCAGGTCGACGGCGTAGAGGCCCATCATCAGCATGGCGTTCAGCGCCTGCCGGCGAATGAGCGCCGACGGCACGCGCGCGGCGAAGTCCTTCATCTGGAAATGAAGGCCGGTGGCGAACAGGGAGAGGAACGCGAGGCCGGCGACGAGCGCCATCCAAAGAATTTTCTTGCGCGCTGCTTCACAAAAGGTCACGCCCGCCAGAATCCAGGCGCCCATCACAAGCCTCCATCGTCGCTGCCCACGATCTCGAGGAACAGTTCTTCGAGCGACTGCCGCTCGGGCGTGAATTCGTAGACCTCAGCGCCTCGCTCGACGAGATAACGCAGGATTTCCGGCAGCACATCGCGATCGGCGACGCGAAACGTCAGGCGCTTGGCTCCGGCGGACTCCGTAGGCTCGACCGGTGTCGCGCCATCCAGCGAGACGGCGGTCGCCCAGCGCTCGAGTCCCTCGACGACGCCGGGCGGAAGGTTGCGCGCCCGCACGCTGACGGCGGTTTCGCCCTCGAGCAACGCCTGGAGCTCGCGTGTCTCGATCACCTCGCCCTCGCGGATGAACGCCACGCGATCACAGGTGCGCTCCACTTCGCTCAGCAGGTGCGAGTTGAGCAGAACGGTCGCGCCACGCTCGCGCTCCTGCTTGATGATCTCGCGCACCAGGCGCCGGCCGCCAGGGTCGAGTCCGGAAGTCGGCTCATCCAGGAAGATCAGCTCGGGATCGTTTAAGAGCGCCTGCGCGAGGCCGATCCGCTGGAGCATGCCTTTCGAGAAGTGGCGAAGCTGCTTCGTGCGATGCGGCGCGAGTGCCACGAGGTCGAGCAGCTCGGGGACGCGCGTGCGGAGCCGCTCTCGCGACATGCCATAGAGGCGGCCGTGCACTTCGAGAAGTTCTGCCGGCGTCAGCCAGTCATAGAAGCGGAAATGTTCAGGCAGGAAGCCGATGCGGCGGCGGGTCTCGACGTGTCCCAGGGGCTGGCCGAGAAGCGAAGCGTCGCCCGCCGTCGGCCGCACGAGGTCGAGCAGCATCTTGACCGAGGTGCTCTTGCCCGCGCCGTTCGGCCCGAGAAACCCGAACACCTCGCCGCGGCGCACCTCAAGCGAAAGGCTGCGCACGGCCACCTTCCGGCCGAAGACTTTACGCAGGCCCCGAGTCTCGATGGCGAGGCTGTTCGCGGAGGTCAGTCGTCCACCACCCTGTCACGCCGCAGCCACTTACCAATCGCGCCGTGGCTTACTGGAGCGAATCCGCGAGTGACACCGCGCTCGCCGAATCACCCCGGCCAGCCAACGAGTAGATGATGCCGTTCTTCACCCAGACGAGAGTATACCCAGGCTGCGCACTGTGTCCCATGTGAGAAATGTTGATGAGCGTTCCCTGGACGCCGTCCACGTCGACCGTCTGGGAAGAGCTGGCGTTGCGCGGCAGGGGAATCACCAGAGTCGACGTCCAGTCCACCGTCTGGCAAAACGACTGCGCGGCTTCCGGGCTCATCCCGGCGATCTCGAGTCCCGCCTCCGCCACCTGCTGAATGTTCAAATCGGGCGGAACGCTGACCGTGGGACTCGGGACCTCGGCCAGGAACACACAATTGGACGGCTGGTTGCCGGTGGCCTTCGCGCCCGAATCCTGCGACGCGGCATCAGGGGACGAGCATTGACCGTAGCGGATCATTACCGACTTTGAAACGTGGGCGGCGATCTCCGCGCCGTCCAGCGAGGCGGGCAACTGGATGTCCGAACGTCCAGCCTCATTGAGGATCGTCTGCAAGCGGTCGCGGTTGAGCGTCATGTTGAAGGCGCCCTCACCGTGCACGCTGAACTCGGGCGTGCCAGGAAGCGCCGTCAGCGTGCGAACCGTGAACCCCGTCATCTGGCTGGCGGTGGCGGCATCGGGGACGGGCTGAGGTTTGCCGGGATTCATGGTCACGACGAGGTTGTCCGAAAGCACTTTGCCGATCATCTGCCCGGGGTTGTTCGCAGAACTCGAGAAGGAGCTTGGGTCGAGGGTTATCACCGTCACTCTCTGGACGCGCAGCATGGCGAGTACTTTCTGTGCCCAGGTGCGGGGCGGCGCGAAGCTCACCGCGACGGCAATCGCGACCAGCGCCGCGAGCGCTCCCCAGACGGGCCGCAGGCGGCGGGCGAACAGCCGTTCGAGGAGTGACGGTGTATGCTCATCTTGCGAAGCGATGTGCTCGGCGCGGAAGCGCGCGAGCGCGGTGCGAGCGTCCGAGAGCGGCTCTCCGGCCGCCGGATCGAGACGCGCCAGAATCCCGCGCACGCGCTCGGCCTGCTCGGCCATAGCTTCCGCGCGGCGCCGGCACTCTGAGCAATGGGCAAGGTGAGCCTCAACCTCCTGCCGCTCGCCCTCGCTTAGTTCCCCGTCCAGCCTGGCTCGCAGAAGCCCATCCGTGATGCAGCTCATAATCCCTCCTCGTGACCGCAGGCTTCACGATAAGCTTCCGCGAACGCCGCCTCGGCCCGCGCTAACATCGTCCCGACTGACCCGCCCGCCACGCTCAACGTCTCCGCCAACTCCTTGTAAGAGAAGCCGCTCGCCCGCAGAACCAGAATCTGCGCTTGGTTCGGCTTCAAGCGCGCGAGCACCGCTCGTACCCGGCTGCGTTTCTCCTCGCGCAGCACTTCATCCAGCGGACTCGAGCCCGACCCGGCCTGAGCGCGCAATTCGCCCGCGGCGTGCTCGTACTGCCGACGCCGGGCGGCGGACCGGAGCGCGTCGATGCCCAGGTTCGTCGCCGTCCGGTAGAGCCAGCCGCCCACGTTGCCATCCGGAGTCAGACTTAGCCGCTGGCGGTAGAGCCTCCAGAAAACGTCGTTGGTGAGTTCCTCGGCTTGCGTGGGATCGCCTAGCAGGCGAACCAGCACGGCAATGATGCGGGAGTAGTGTTCGAGGTACAGCTCTTCGAAGCTGGGAGCCATTTGGTGTCCTGCGGCTTCGCGGTTCGGAGCGGCTTGGGGCTTCTGGCTCATCTCACTGACCATACCTGGCGCCGTTCCGACCATCACTGGAAACCTCCCTCGCGTGTCATCCTCTTAAACGCTCCTCCGAGCGAGAATATGACACCGATTTCGCGTCCGGCAGATCCTTCCAGCCGGGCGGGAAACCGAGGACGGGTGAGGCCGAAAACGTGGTTTTTCGAATCCGCAATAGGGAGGGGACCCGAGAGAGCTAGCTGCCTGAAACAAAAGCACATTCCGGCTTCGTTTGAAGCTAACCGAGTACGGTCTACGACGCCCTTCGCGAGTTCCCGGAAGCCATCCAACCGAGCATCTAACCCCATTCTTTGAACCAGTGTGTTTGATCTTGCCTGACCTCCCTGAGTGAAGTCAATCGGGGCGATTCCTGATCGAACCCTCCATGGGGCGACATAACGGTGGCCAACCGCGCGCGCCGCGAACTACAAGTCTCCCCTCACCCCCGGCCCTTCCCCCGCAAGGGGGAGCGTAGTCTCGGAATCAAAACCCTCTCCCCTCGCGGGACAGGGTGGCGCGTGAGCGCCGGGTGAGGGGTCGCCCCAAAAGTTCCTACGCAAAAACCCGCTACTCGGTACCGACTACTACAGCGCGCCCTAAATCGGCCCCACACGGACTTACTCCGTCGGGCCTCTTCGGCTGGGATCTCACGGCTTCCTGCAAATCCTGCCAATGCGCGCTCACCGATTTCCACGCGGAGCTCCGCGACCAGTTCCCGGAGCGCCAGTCTTCCGGCTCGCGGGGCGGCCAACTCTGCAGAATCCGATGCGCCACGACACATCGATCGTGGGGACGCAGACTCGGGAGCGCGTCAACCAGCGTCGGGACGGCGTCGGCGCTGAGCGAACCCAAATACGCCGCGTCAAACCTGCGTCCTGCCTTGGCGCGGGCCGTGTTGGTTCGGGCGATGAGCCGGTTGGGGTCAATCGCATGAAGCGCGCCGATCATCAGGAACCCGGCAATCAGCGCGCCGTAGGCGAATCGTTCCCGGTGTCCGCGCAGCACGGTGAGCACCAACCAGATAAACACGACGGCCAGCCAGCCCATGAAGGCCGTCGGATAGAGGCGCGCTTCGGTCAGCCCATATTCGCCCTGATAGAGGCGCATGCGCCGAAAAGCGGAAGCCATGATGATGAACAGGAGCAGGATCTGGATTCCCGCGAGGAGCCGGAAAAGGCGCTCGTCGCCGACGGTCTCTCTGGCGGACACCCAGTCGGCAAAAAGCAGCAGGGGCAGCACGAGCACCGAAACCGTGACCAGCTCGAAGAATCCGCGGCGCGCATACTCAGCATAAGTCAGCCCTCGAGTTACGCCCACCAGCGGCGCGCCGCCGAACAGATAGCGAATCTGCACGATGACGAAAGAGAAAAACAGCAAGTCGAGCGAGCCGAGGACGACCGCGGTCTGGACGATTCCGAGCTTGGGAAAGGAGAAGCGGCGGTCGGCAACAAGGCTCCGCTCGTTGCCGAGGAGCCATCCGCGCAAGAATCCCGCCACGATCCAGGCGTAAAAGCCGGTGAGGAATATGTGGGTGAAGCTGTTCCAGGAAATGAGGTGAATCAGGTTTCCCAGCATGCCCTGGAAGACCGCATCCGCCGACGCGAAGAGTCCGCCGAAGATGAGGAGCAGCGGGCAGGCAATCAGAACGCCGGACCCGACCGCCGCGGTGCGCCTTAAGGATTGCCGGGTGAAAACTTCATTCCATTGGATGCAGTCGAAAAGCACCAGCAGCGGGCCTAGCGCAGCGTTCACCGCGGTGAGCAAGCCGCCGCCCACGTACTCCATGACCCCCGCAGGCCACAACCGTCCTCCCTGGGCGCGCCAGACGAGAAGCGCGAGCGCAATCAGCACCGCCAGGAAGTTGAGCAATTGGAGCTCGACCGAGTCATGCCAGGTAAACGCCGCGGCAAACAGGATGACGGGCGCGAGGAGCAAGACTCCGCGCCCGTGCAAGACGTCCCTTCGCGGACCCGCCAGGAGTGCCAGCGCCGCGACGAGTCCCGCGGTCCACAGGAAGAAGTTCAATCCCCACGGACCGGCTCGCAGCAGGCCGTCGCCCGTGATGCCCAGGAGAAGCGCCGCCGCCAGAATTCTGAATCCTAACCGAGTCCGGTCCCCCACGAGAACCTCCTACTGCGCGCCTGTTTGCCTTATCTATCGACTCCACCCGCCCTGCCACATGTGCCGGACCGACCAGCCGAGCAACGCTCCCAAGTAGGCGCCGGCGAAGCAAACCGCCATCACCAAGCCTGTGACCGCCAGAGCGGAGAGGAAAGTGAACGACTCACCCGGCCGCCGAGGAGCGAGGCCGAGCCTCGGCAGGACGGAGTCGAGCACGGGCACCCAGATGGCCACCAGCGGCGCCCACAGCCATGCCCGACGTGGCCCCACAAGCCCGAGCAGGAAACTGAACCCCAGCAAGAGGCCCAACGTAACGAAAACGTCGTCGCTGCGCGAATCGGCGTATCCAATCCAAGCTCCGCCAGCTACTGCCAAACCCGACAGCAAAATGGTCATGACTGTATTCTTGGGTTGCACGGTACAGGTCTCCTCTAGCGTTTGCTGAACACCGTTCCCAGCCCTGTCATTCATCCCGAGCCCGTTCGCTCCTCCGCTTGCGAACGGTCCTGAGCGGGAGCGAAGGAGCTCAGGGTAAACTGCGCAAGGGATCTCGCTCTGTCGCTCAGGGTAAACTTCGCGAGGAATCCCGCTCTGCCGCGTGCCCGCTGTTGTTGGGCAGGACCGCTTCCGCCTCAGGTGCTTCCGGCAAGCGCCCGAAGCGACGGTCCCGCGCACGGAATTCTTTGATCGCGGTCTCCAGATCCGCGGCGTCAAAGTCCGGCCACATGCGCGGGATGAATAGAAGTTCCGCATAGGCGATTTCCCACAATGGGAGATCGCTCAACCGCTGCTCGCCTCCGGTTCGAATCAGGAGGTCGACATCCGGCGCAGGCTCGACGGCGCAAGTCACTTCGGCGAGCAGCCGCGAAAACTCCTTGCGCGGCTCGGGCCACCCGTTGAACCGGCGCGCGGCCTGTACGATGGCCTCGCGTCCGGAGTAATCGATCGCTAGGCGCAAGTGCATCCTGCGTCCGCGCGCTGTCGCCAGTTCCGTTCCTTCCATGGCCTCGCGAAGCGGCAAGGGCAGGCGGTCGCGCCGGCCGATGACGCTGATGCGGATGCCGTTCTCCCCGCACTTCGCTTTTTCAGCGCAGAGGAATTCGTCGAAGGTTTGCATGAGCGCGGCAACTTCATGCGGAGGCCGCTCCCAGTTGTCCGAAGAAAAGGCGTAGAGGGTCAGTGGATCGATCCCCAAGCGGGGCGCGGCTTCGAGCACGCGGCGGACGGCAGCCGAGCCGGCTTGGTGTCCCGCCATGCGGGGTAAGCCGCGTTCGGTCGCCCAGCGGCCGTTGCCGTCCATGATGATGGCGACGTGGAGGCCTGAAGAGTGCGAACTACGTGAAGGACTTTGTATCATAAAGTACCTCGTCAAAAAATTTTATTCCCTGGGTTACCGGTCCCGCGTAGCGCGGATCAGCGCCTCCATCTGGTCAAGATACGACTCAAGCGCGGCGCGGCCCGCCGGAGTCAGGCGATACTCGGTCTTGGGAAGGCGTCCCGCGAAAAACTTGGTGCAGGTAATGTAGTCGGCTTCCTCGAGCTTGCGCGCATGGACGCTCAGGTTGCCGTCAGTGGTGTCGAGCAGCTTCTTCAAATCGTTGAAGCTCAGCGACTCGTTGACGGCGAGCGCGCTCACAATGCCCAGGCGCATGCGCTCGTGAATCAGGCGGTCGAACCCGAACGGCTCTATCGCCTTCGTCATCCGCGCCCGGCTAGCGCGGGGCTCGGCGGCGGAACCCGGGCGGTCGTTCAAGAGCCTCGGCCTAGCCACCGTACCTCCTTGCGATGATCACTCCGCAGATCATCTGGAACACTCCGAATCCGGCGCCCATCAAAGCATTACCCCAGGCCGCCGGCCCGGCGAGCGCCAGCACGCCCACCGCCATCAGCCCGAGACCCATCACCGGAACGATGCGTACCGAGAACGCGCCTCCCGTCACCACGCCCGCCCCGTAAAGCAGGAGCCACAAGCCTGGCAAAACGCTCGTCAGTCCCGCGCGGTAGAGGACCGCCGTCAGCAGGGCGCCCGCGGCGAGCGGCGGGCAGAGGCTGAGCGCGAATCTTCGTCCGGAGCCTGAGAAGATAGGCACGCGCGCGGCTCGCGCCTTGCGTCGCACCGTCCAGGCGCCGATTGCGATGGCCACCCCCGCTTCCACCAGCCACGTGGTGAGCCAGGCGAGCGGGGTCGTCTGGCGCCAGGCGACTACTGCGGCCGCGAGTGCGGTCAATCCCATGGCTGCGCCGCCCCAGCCTGGCACGGCCGTAAACGACGCCGAGCGCTCCATCGTCTCGCGGATGTACCGCAGGTTCTCGATGGCGTGGTCGCGGAGGGCGGGGGCACGGCGGCGGTGAGAGCGCAATGGACGGTCAGGCAGCATCGTGGGGATAATATACTATCCTTGGCTGTTGTCAAGTACTTTGTGCTGTAAAGCATGAAACGTCCGAGCGACTTCTCGTTGACTTGTCGCGCCAGACTTGTTAGAAACGGAGCCACACGAACATGAAGAAATTCCTGAAGTGGATTCTCTCGGCGCTCTACGGCCTCGTGATGATCGAAGTCCTCATCATGATCAGCCCGTTTGCCTTCTACTGGTATTCGCTCTACGCGCCGACGCTTCAGGGGTTGCACCACTCGCGCTGGACGGCCTGGATGGAGGCGTTCTTCCTGCCGCACTCCGTCATCACCACGAGTCCCATCCTCGAGTTCCTGCGCTGGAGAGTCGGGACCTACTGCTTCAGCATTGGTGTTCTGGCCTTCATCGTGCTCGGCATTCAGGTCTACGCCACCAGGCTGATTCGCAAGAAAGTCGCGCAGTCGTGGGTCTACTCGCGCATCCGCCATCCCTTTTACCTGAGCCTCGCCGTGGCGGGATTCGGCTTGCTGACCATGTGGCCGCGCATCATCATCCTGATTTTCTACCTCGGCATGCTCTTTCTCTATTACTTCCTGGCGCGGTTCGAAGAGAAACAAATGGAGGCGAAATTCCCCGAGTACGCCGATTACCGGCGGCGCACGGCGATGTTTATTCCCGGGGAGCCGGGCGGCAAGCTTTTCACACTGCTTTTTGGCTGGATTCCCAGCCGCAGTTTGGCGCTCGCCGTATCGAGCCTGGTTGTCGTCGTAGTAGTCATCGGCGGCGGATTGCTGTTGCGGCGCTATACGATCGGGCACGCGGCGACTGACCTGCTGCCTGAAGACCGCACGCTGGCCATCGCCATCTGGCCGATGCCGGCGGAGAAAATCCAGCAGGTGGTCGCGGTCGCGCTGCACGACCCGCGCGTCTCCTCGGCGCTCGAGAAGGAGCAAGGCGCAGTCTTCACCGCCCACGTCCTGCCGCAGAGCTACGGCATGGTCAGCATGTTTGCCGATACCAGTCGCGACCACCGCATGTTCACCCATATCTCGCCGGGCCGCTTCAGCTACCTGCTCACTTTCGTCTTTCCCTTCCTCGACCGCCACATGAAAAGCCAAATCATGGGAAGCCCCGAGGACAACTACAAGGTGATCTTCTCGCGCGTCGACGAGCCCGGCCGCCCCGCGATCACCGTTGAGCACGTGACTGACCTCACCGCCAAGATGACGCCCGTGGTGATCGCCGAGGTCCGCACCAAGACCGAGGGCGCCGACCCCACGCTCGAGGCTGTCACCATCCCGCCGCGCCGCAGTTTCTGGGGCGATATCACGATGCCGATGTTTTGATTCCTGCCGCGAGGCTATTCGATGAAACGCCGACAATTTCTGGGTTCGCTGGCCGCACTGCCGCTTGCGGCTGGGACGCCCGTGGGCGGGCAGGAAGGTCCGCCGCGGTCCGATCCCATCGAAGCGATGACGGCACCCGTGACTCCGGCCATCGCACTCAACCACCTCGGATTCCGTCCGCGCTCGGGCTCGAAGACGCTGGTCGTACGCGCGACGGCCGCACCTCCGCCGCACGACTACTCGTTGCGCGACGTCTCCGGGCGCCACTTCAGCTTTACCCGTCCGCTGAGCAAGGTCCACTCCGACCTCGGGCCGTGTCTGACAGCCGACTTCAGTGACCTCGAGCGCGAGGGCCTCTACCAAATCACCGTGGGCAACGAACACTCCGTGCAGTTCGCGATCGGCGACGAAGTCTGGCGGCGCACCCTGCCCAAGGCGGTCGGCTACTACCGCTACCAGCGCTGTGGCGTGGATGTCCCGCTGGTGCATCCCGCCTGCCACCTCGACGATGCGCGTCGCCGCGACAACGGCGAACATGTCGACGAAGTCGGCGGCTGGCACGACGCCGGCGACCTGCGCAAGTGGATGGACGTCACGATGCTCAACGGCGTCGCGCTCTTGAACCTCTTGCGCAACAATCCCGAGCCGCGCGCCGGCGATCCGACGCACGAGCAAATCCTCGAGGAAGTGCGCCACGGCAACCTCTATTTCCTCAAGATGCAGGACACGGACAGCAAGATCTGGGCCGACGTGGCGGGTGGCGTCAACGGCGACAACAGCGACAATCACTGGACCGACAACGTGGTCGGCACGGCGGACGACCGCTACTTGAATACTCACAAGCACTCGGGGACGGCGGCCATCTTCGCCGCGCTCCAGGGCCTGGTGGCACAGTGCTACGCGAAGTCCGACGCGGCTTACGCCCAGCACTGTCTCGAGGCCGGGGTGCGCGCTTGGAAAGCGTTCGGCGCGCCCGAGTCGACGCTCGATGTTGCCTGGTGGGCGATCGCCGCCTGCGAGCTCTATCGCGCGACCGAGGACGCGGAGTATCGCGACCACGCCGCGCTGCTCGGGCGGGACCTGCTGGCGCGCCAGAATACGTCGTTCATCGGCGACCAGCGGCAGGTGCGCGGCTTCTGGATGGACGGCGACGCCCCTTTCGTCAACGTGGTGTACACGGCGCTGCCTCCGCTCGCGCTGATCGAACTCTGCGAGACGTTCCCGGATGCGCAAGACGCTGCGAAATGGAAGGATGCCGTCGAGCGGCACATCAACGAGTATCTGTTGCCGATGGCGGCGCGTAATGCGTATCACCTTATCCCGCTGGGATTGTTTCAGGGTGAGCCGACGCGCGAGTCTTACCGGCCGCTTGCCGGCCGCCTGACGTATCGCTACTTCATGCCGGTGCGGAAGGAGTACTGGTGGCTCGGGACGACCTCGCACGTCGAGGGGAACGCTTTGCTGCTGGCGCGCTGGGCTCGCCTGGCGAAAGGGAACACCAAGCCTTACGCCGCGCTCGCCTATCGCCAGCTCGAGTGGGTGATGGGCGCAAATCCCTTCGCCGCCTGCCTGATGACCGGCGAGGGCATGCGGAATCCGTATCCCCATTCGCGCTTCGTGGGACTCATTCCCGGCGGCATCATGAACGGCATCGCGGGCAACGCCGCGGACGAGCCGGTCCTCGACATGGCGTACACGCTCAACTGGCGCACCTGCGAGTACTGGAGTCCGCATGTGGCGTTCTACATCTGGACGAATTCGGTGCTGGAGGGGCTCGTCTGAAACGACGGCCCAGTTTTCGGACGCTTTGACGTTAAAACGTCTTGACGGCAAAGCGACTGCAGGCATACCATTGAGGCATGGGAACCAGTTTGAAGAGAGCGACGATCTACTTTGATCCGCGCCTGCACCGGGCGTTGCGTCTGAAGGCCGCCGAAACGGAGCATTCCGTTTCGGATCTCGTGAACCAGGCGGTGAAGCAAAGCCTCGCCGAAGATTCCGAGGACTTGGCGGCTTTTGAAGCCAGGGCCGGTGAGCCCAACCTTCCCTTTGAGAAAGTTGTCAAGGACATGAGGAAGCGTGGCCTCCTATAAGGTCCTGATCAAGCCCTCCGCAGCAGAAGAACTCGAATTATTACCCAAGAAGGATCGGCAAAGGATGGCCGCGCGAATTCAGTCATTGGCGGCAGATCCGCGACCTCACGGCTGCGAGAAACTGTCTGGAGCTGACAAGTATCGCGTGAGGCAGGGAGACTATCGCGTGGTTTACTCGATCGATGATCAAGCGCAGACGCTCGTTATCGTCAAGATAGGTCACCGCCGCGACGTCTATCGCTAGGATACCCCTGTAATCCGCTCTGAAAAAATGCCACTGCGAGATTCCTCGTCGCCTGCGGCTCCTCGGAATGACACTTGGGGTGCTTTCACGACTGTGTTTAAGATGCGTCGAGGCCAGAGCATCCCGTCACACCTCCGGAATCCCCAAGTCCTTGCTCCCGAGCGGCGACATCCGGGCGCTGGGCGCGTAGCGCGCGACCAGATCCAGCGCGATACGGGCGCGCCGGACGCGCTCGCGGCCCATCCTGACGGCCACGTCTTCGAGATGCGCGCCGGAGGGATAAATGTCGGGCGCGTTGCGCAGTCCGAACTTGAAATATATCGGCGCGGCCACCTGGATGAGCTTCGGCATCTCGTAATAACGCACGAAGCCACCGAAATTGTCGGGCACTTCGATGTAAGTGTCGATGGGAATATCCACGGCCTGGCGCAGCGCGCCGAATTGCGCCGGGGAGAGGTCGGTCGGAACATTCAGCGTCGAGACGCCGAGGCTCTCGAACACCTTGGCGGTGGCAGGATTGGCGGCGGGCAGCGTCACCGAGCTTTTGATCACCAGGTTCCGCGGCAGTTCGCCGCGCTTCTTCATCTCGTTGAGCACCCAGATGAGACCCAGGTCGGCCGGCAGCACGCTGCGAATACCCAGGTCGCAGGCGTGCCGCACGTCCTCGATGGCGTAGACGAGCTGGTCAGCGCCGCGATGCTGGAGTCCAATGACCTTGCCGGCCGCTGAGCTGGCCTGCGCGCCCGTCTCAAACGAGGCGCGTGGCCCAACGAACAGACACACCTCGATCCCGTGCTCAGCGCCGAGTTTCGCCATCTCGCGAATCTCGTCATCGGTGAGCATCATCACGCCTGAGCCCTGGCTGACGCGGTGGATCGGCACCTTGTACGCCTTGGCGGTCTCCAGCACCTCGCGGAAGACGCGTGGCCCCTCGACGCTCGGGATCTCGATCCGGTAGTGCCCGCCGTCGGGAAAGCGCTTCTTCGAGGGCTCAAGCGCGTGATTGTCCTCGGCGGGGAGCTTGAGCTTAGTGAGGAACTGTTGGGTCTTCTTCATTGATCGTTTCCTCACCCGTCTGCGGTCTCCACGCCGGCGAGGGTCATAAACCGGTTAACCATTCCGGCTATTCGGAGAACAGATTACAGACAGGAAGTTCCCATCCAGGCAAGAGAGGCGTCCGAAGCGCGTCGACATCGGCGAGGGCGCCCATCAACTCGTAGGATTTCCCCACCAATCGATAAGTCTCGGCCTTCTCTTCGCCGGGATCAATGATCCAGTATTCGGGAACACCGTACAGGGCGTACTGTTCGAGCTTCGTGACCCGGTCGTAAGATGGGCGATTGGGAGATAGAATCTCGACGACCAGGTCCGGTGCTCCAATGATGTATTCGGGCCCGATAATCCCCACTCTCGCCGACGAAACAAAAATCAAGTCGGGTCGCAACGCGGTCTTCTCACTGAAAACCACGTCGAAGGGCGTGAAATAAACCCTTCCAAGCTTCTTTTCCTTGACGTGGCTCGCCATACTTAAGTAAAGCTCCGCTAAAGCTCTCTGGTGCTTTTCGCTCGGAGACGGACTCATGAAAACCTCTCCGCCGATCAATTCGTAACGCTTGCCATCGTCCGGCATCAGACGGAGCTCAGGATAGGTCAGACGTGGTTGGACGGCTTTCATACGCTGAATGATACCACTCATTCTGAGCTTTCGGTGCCATCCTCAGGTTCTGTTTTGTTGTCTTTAATCGCGTGAGGAATTCCTTCAGCGTCCTGAGGGAAAACCGAGAGATCTAACCAGCGCGGCTACTGCGTGTACTTCAGATAAACCGTGCGTGTCTCGGTGTAGAAATCGAGCGCCGCTGGACCCTGCTCGCGCATCCCGAAGCTCGATTCCTTGGTGCCGCCGAACGGCAACTGGTACTCGACGCCGGCGGTCGGCAGGTTGACGGTGATCAAGCCGGCCTCGATGCGGTTGATAAACTGGTGGACGCGCGTCAGGTCGCGCGAGACGATCGACGCCGAGAGCCCAAACTTCACGCAGTTCGCGAGCCGCATGGCGTCGTCGAAATCGTTCGCGACCATGAGCCCGAGCACCGGCCCGAAGACTTCTTCCTGCGCGATGCGCATCTCAGGCGTGACGCCGGCAAAGAGAGTCGGCTCGATGAAATAGCCCTTGTCGTAAGCGCCCCCGGTGAGGTGGCGGCCGCCCGCGAGCAACTGCGCGCCTTCCTGCTTTGCGATCTCGATGTATTTCAGGTCGGTCTCGAGTTGGTTCCGGTCGACGGCCGGTCCGATCTGAACGCCGGGCTCGAGTCCGTTGCCGACCTTGAGTTGGCGGGTCTTCAAGACAAGCCTTTCGACGAGCGCGTCATAAACCGGTTTTTCGATGACGGCGCGGCTGCACGCCGTACATTTCTGGCCCGTCGAAAAGAAGGCGCCGTTCACCAGTACGTCCGTCGCGTAGTCGAGGTCGGCGTCCTTCAAGACCACCGTGGGATTCTTGCCGCCCATCTCGAGCTGGACGCGCACCTTGCGTCCGCTCAACTTCCCGTGCAGTTTATTCCCTACGTCGCACGATCCCGTAAACGAGACGGCTTTGAGCGCGGGATGCTCGAGGATCGCCTCGCCGGCAGTCGCGCCACTCCCCGTTACAAAGTTCAAAACACCCGGCGGAATCCCTGCTTCATGGAGTGCTTCGACCAGGCGATACCCGCTGAGGGGCGCGAGCGACGCGGGCTTCAGGACCACCGTATTCCCCGCCACCAGCGCGGGCGCCACCTTCCACGCCGGGATGGCGCTCGGGAAATTCCAGGGTGTGATCAGCCCGACCACGCCCAGCGGCTTGCGCATCGTGTAGCAGAAGACGTTCTCGCGCTCGGAAGGAATCTGGTAGCTGAACTGGCGCGCGCCCTCGCCGCCGAAGTAGCGGAAGATGTTGATGGCGCGCTTCACCTCGCCCTTCGACTCGGGCAGCGTCTTGCCTTCTTCGCGCGTCATCTCTTCCGCGAGTTTGCCGAGCCGGCCCTCGAGAATCTGCGCCGCCTTGAAGAGAAATTCACCGCGCTGGGGCACGGGAAGCACGGCCCAGGCCGGCTGCGCCTTCATCGCCGCGTCAAACGCCGCCCGGACGTCCTCGGCGGCTGAGGCCTGGAGCAACCCGACCACTTCATCGGTGTTCGCGGGATTGATGTTGGGAAAAGTCTTCTTCGATCTCGACTCGACCCATTGGCCGCCGATGTAATTCGAAAACACTTCAGCCATGTTTGTTCTCCTCGAAAGGAAGAGCCATTATGCTGAGCGACTTCGACGAGTGTCAAGGAGCGACACAGAATTCGCTGTTGAATTTGCTTCCGTAAACGTTTAGGCTGGCCAAAGAGATTCAGGCATCGAGAGGGCTACGCGCATGTCATTTGAAGAAGCGTTGGAATCACTCTCCCGGGACGAAAGGTTCAAGGCGACCGTGTATGCCATGAACAGTCTGCTCATCGAAAAAGGGGTCTATAGCTCTCAGGAATTTGAGCGCATGTTCACAGAGTGGGCGGAGAAACAGCGCACCGCGAATCACTCACGCCAGGGACTGGACCTCACCGCGGCCAGCGCTTAGGCTTCCCCTTCGCTCGCGAACTGCCCCACTTCGGCCACTGGCATCCCTTCTTGCGATTGCCGCAATGCGCACCGACGTCGCACTGAACGCAGTTGCACTCGCAGCGAGGGGCGGGGCCCATTCCTTCTTTTGGCAGCTTCGAGTCAGGTTTCATCGCTCGATCACTTCGCGAGGTTAAGAGTTAAAGTCGCCTAATCGGCGCTCCCGCTGGTCGGATGACGAAGCCAGTGCCACCGCGTACTGGAACCCGCCGAGACACCCGCGCGTCACTGCCAGACTGCGGTAGTAATCGTTGTAGCGGAAGCCCGTCTCACCACGCCACATAGGGAACTTGGCGCACGCCTCGACCCAGCGGTCGTACACCGGGCTGACGTCGAGGTAGGTGTCGGTCTGGAAGCCGCTCGCATCCTCCCAATTCTCCGCAAAGAAAAGTTTGGTGACGGTGTGCGCCGCCAGTGGACCCTCGGGACCGGTGCGCGCGAGCGCCGGGAGTCCGGCGTAGAACATGGCATCGCGCACAATGGCGTGGCAATTCTGGTGGTCCTTGTGCCAGCTTCCGCTCCAGTGCGTGACGACAATATCCGCCTTCGCCTGGCGAATGCGGTCGGCGACCGCCAGGCATGATTCGTCGCTGAAGGGGATCTCGGCGTCAGGATAGGCGAGGAACTCCGCCTCCGCTCCGAGGATCTTCGCCGCCTGCTCGCTCGCGGTACGCTGAAGCGCGCCGTAATCGGCGGGCGGCATGGTGGGATGTCCGCGTTCTCCAAGGGACAGGCTGAGGAAGACGCCTCGCCCGCCGCCGTGGATGTGCTGAGCGACCGCGGCGCCCATGGTGAAGAATCCATCGCCCGGGTGGGCGGCAATCGCCATGATGGTCGTTGGCATCGCTCTCCTACTGCGTGACGACCGGCAGAACCAGCGCGGATGGATGCTCGCTATCGTGATAGATGGTGTTCGTCGCCTTGACCCAATGCGACGAATTTGCCGCCGTCTCGCCGGTGTTCAAGTTGCGGTCAAAGCGCGGGAAGTTGCTGCTCGAGACTTCGAGCCGCAGCTTGTGCCCGGCAAGGAAGACGTTACTCGTCGCCCACAGGTCGATGGTCAGCTTGTAGACCTGTCCGGGATTCATGAACTCCGCCCGCTCTTGGGAATCGCGGTAGCGCGCGCGCAGGATGCCCTCCGTCAGGTTCTGGGCGAAGCCGTTAGGCCACACGTCAACCAGCTTGGCGGTGAAGTCGGTATCGACGGCGGATGAGCTGGCGTAAAGCTCCAGACTCACCGGGCCGGTCACCTCGAAGTCCTGGCGGAAGGCAGGCGTGGTGTAGACCAGGACGTCGGGACGCGCCTCTGCCGGACGCTGATCGCGCGGGCCGGGTTTCAAGTGCTCGGCGTCGCAACAGAGCGGACCACCGATGGTCGGTACCGGATCCGCGGGATCGTAGACATAGCGGTCGGAAGGCTCGGCACCGGGCGCCGTCGTGCCCAGGCTGCCGTCACCCGCCACACCGTTGGCCTTGCCTTGGGATTCCAAGTAGTAGCGCGTCGCGCGGGCGCGGGCGAGCGGCCAGTCGTCCTCGTCGCGCCAGACGTTCTTGCCCATCACGAAGATCTTCACTGGCTTGTCGCGCTCGACGCCGTTCGCGAGACCCTTGAGGATATGGTCGTACCAGCGCAGCATCACGTCATCCTCAGAAAGCTTGACGGCCTCGGGACCAAAGTCGACCTCGCCGATGTGCCGGCCGCCGCCCGAGTGCCCGCCAATCACCACCAGCAGCCGCTGCCCCTGGCGCGCCGCGTCGCTTCCGCCGTGCGCCTTGATGCCGAGGTAGTTGCGCAGCGTGCCGCCCAGGAAGATGTCGTACCACGCGCCGACGCTGTAGACGGGAACGGTGATCGAGGAATGGTGGTCTTCAATCGAGAGCTTCTTCCAGTAGTCGTCGTACGTCGGATGCGCGAGCCAGTCGAGAAAGTAAGGCGCGAGTGCTTCGAGGCCCTGTGTTGCGCCGCGGCGGCCGCGTGCGCCACCCAGGTTGAAGAGTGGATAATCGGTGAGCGGCTGCTTCCACATCCCCTCGATGGCGTCGGTGTGGCGGACGATGAGTCGATTGAGCGTGTCCTGGGCGAGCCCCGAGGTCCACGATTCGTTGAACCACTGCTCGAACGCGCCGCCCTGGTAGGTCCACCCGTCGTGATAGTTGCTCGCCGTCACCACCGGAAAGATGCCGGCCAGGTGCGGCGGATGAGCGATGGCGGTGAGCATCTGCGTCGCGCCCACGTAGGATCCGCCGAACATCCCGACCTTGCCGTCGGAGTAAGGCAGGGACGCCGCCCACTCGACCGTGTCGTAGCCGTCATCGGATTCGTGCACGAAAGCGTACCAGTCGCCCTCGGACGTGTAGCGGCCGCGCACGTCCTGAATGATCACCACGTAGCCGCGCGCCGCCGCCTTGAGTCCAAACTCAAACTCGCCCGCCTTGTTGTAAGGCGTCCGCTGGAGCAGTACCGGGAATTTGCCTTGGGCCTCGGGCCGGTAGACATCGGCGCGGAGAACCGTGCCATCCCGCATCTTCGCCGCGACGCCGCGCTCGACGATCACTTCGTATCGCGGGTCAGCGGCGCGCAGCGTGCGTGCGGTTATCAGCGGAATCAGGAAGACAAAGGGAATAAACCGCCAGGCGGATTTCCTCGTCATGGTTTCCTCGCAACGATGAACTGCTCTTGTGGAGCGCTTGACAGGAAGCCGATTATGACCACCGCGCCCAATGCCCGTCAAGCCAACTCTGACCACACGGGCGCCGCACGCGGACTTCAACTTTCATCCACTCAGCGCCGGTCAGGCTAGCCTTGAGGCGCGTGGAGAGCGGGCTTCCTTGACGCTCCCAGGTGCGAGCTATAGACTGGACGGTGGGCCCTTGAGGGCGAGGCATTGAAGAAGGAAACCATCATCACGGCAGCCGTCTTCCTGGGCGTTGGATTCCTCGCGGGATACGTTTACAACGCCCAGAGACACTCGGCGACGCCAGACAGCGAGGTGCGCATCCCTGCCGCCAGCCAGCCGCTGGCCGACGCCCCGCCGGCGGGCGCGGCCACTGCCGATACGCCCAGCGCCCCAAGCACGTCCAGCTCACCAGCCGGGACCGCGAGCCCAGGGGCGCTACCGCCCGGACATCCACCCGTCGATCCGGCTTCCACCGTCAAGCTGCTCGAAGACCAGGCCGCGGCCCGGCCCAACGATCCTTCGCCGCCGCTCGAGCTCGCGAACTACCTCTACGACCAGAAACAGTTCGAGCAGGCCATTCCCTGGTACCAGAAGGCGCTGGCGCTCGACCCGAAGAACGTGAACGCGCGGACCGACCTTGGAACATCGTACTACAGCCTGGGGCGGACCAAAGAAGCCGCGCGGGAGTACCAGAAGTCGCTCGAGGTGGACCCCAATCATCAGCCGACCTTGTACAACCTGGCGCTGGTCAGCCTTGAAGGCACCCATGACTTGGCGGTGGCGCGAGATGCACTCGCGAGGCTCACCCGACTGAACCCGAGTTATCCTGGCCTCGACAAGCTCAAGCAAACCTTGAGCACAGGCGGAAAGCCTTAGGAGCACGGCGGTCCCGGGTTGTCTTGGACGGCCACTACAGGTGGCATCTTTCGCGGCCTGAGAGCCGTCACACAACTATGGTGCGTTTGCTCGGTTACCTGTTCGACCTCGTCGTCGCGATCGTTGTCGGACGGCTGCTCAGCCGCTCGCTTCCGCAGGTCTTCGGACCTCCACACCAGGGTCCGGCGAGGCCCAGTCAGCGAGGTCCATCGCGCGCCCCGGAGACCAAAGCCGGTCACATGGTGCGCGACCCGGTCTGCGGGATGTTCGTTTCGACCGAGCTCTCGCACCGGCTGAACCAGGGTGGCGAGACGCTGCACTTCTGCTCCGAGGAGTGCCTGGAGCGCTATCAGAAGGCGGAAACGAGGAGATAGGCTCAGGCCGGTGGCGATCCGAATCCGAAGCAGGTGCGATAAGAGGATTCTGCTGGGACTGGTCTTGAGCCTGTCCTCGACTGCGGCCTTTGGAGCGGGACGAAAAGCCACGCTGGCGAGGAAATACCGGCGCGGCCAGACTCTAGTCTACCGTACCGAACTTCACTCCGAGGCGACCGTCCACACCGAACCTCCCGGGCTCGCGGCCTTCCTGCCGCCCTTTCCCACCGAGCTCACCACCCGGCAAGAGAATACCATTACGGTGCGCGCGGTCCACGCGGACGGTGGGGCTGACGTCGAGAACCGCTTCAACCGGTTCGAGCTCGAGTCAAACCTGTCCGCGCGCTCTCCCGAGGAAATGCGCCAATCGACCGAGCAGTCACAACGGGAATTCGGCCGCCGGATTGCCGGCCGCACGTTGATCGCTCATTACGATGGACACGGCCATCTGACCGGGGTCGACGGCGCCGACTCGATGCTCCAGTCGCTCGACGCCCTCCTCCGCAAGCCGCTCGAAGAGGCGCTGCAAGTATTCCTCGAGCAGATGGGTGGCGGGCTCGAACCCGGTCGGCGAGTTACCCTCGACGAGCAGTGGAGCCACAAGTTTTCAAGCCAGGCGACTCCCGGGGACCCCTGGAATCTCGAGGGCGAGAGCACCTGGCACTACTCCGGCGAGACGCGCTACGGCAAAACGCGCGCCGCCATGATCGACTTCCGCTTCAGCGACGTCCTGACCCCGGCGCTGGACCGCCTGGCGCAGGCGAATCCTCCCGGGCCGCTCGCCCAGCTCGGGACGCTGAGCAGCGGACTGAACATCGTCGTCCGCGGCCAGGGTCAAGGCCGCTTGCTGGTGGCGCTCGACGACGGTCGCCTGCTCGAAAATCACACCGAGACTCAGCAGACTCTGACGGCCTCGCTCAAAGGCGCGCCAGCGCCACCTGGAGGGGCCGGTTCCAGCGCCACAGGATCGACGACCGCCTCGCCCACGGCGTCCGATCCCCTGAAGGTCGAGATCAGCTCCCGGACTACGCTCCAGATGGACGCCTTTCCGAAATCGCACCGTTAGTGCATATCCTGGCTTGCGAAAAATACGTCCGTACGGGGACATACATCCGCCTGAGGACTTTCTCCGTCTAAAGGTTGTAAAGATGATTGACAACGCGGCCAGCGAATTTATAATCGCTTGAATTCTCTCGAAAGGTGGCGGCCCAACAGCCCGATGAACCACACACAGAGCCCAGGACCCCCGGTCATCCTGACGATTGCCGGCTTTGACCCCTCGTGCGGAGCGGGCGTGGCGGCGGACTTGAAGACGTTCGCGGCGCACAACTGTTACGGCGTCGCGGCGATCACTGCGCTCACCGTCCAGAACACCGAAGGTGTGACCGCCGTTCACCCCGTCAAGTCGCCCGCGCTCAAGGATTCCATCCAAGCCCTGCTCGCGGACGGTCAAGTGAAGGCGGTGAAGATCGGCATGCTCGCGACCCGCGCCAATGGCGAGGTGGTGCGTGAATTCCTGGACTCGAATCTCACCCTACCCTCGGTCCTCGACCCGGTGTTGCGGTCCTCGGGCGGCATCGAGTTGATTGACGCGGCCGGTTTCGACTACGTGCGCGAGCAGCTTCTCAAGCGAGTCACAATCGTCACGCCCAACCTGGCCGAAGCCGAGGCTCTCACGGGACTCAAGATTGAGAATGTGGAAGGGATGAAGGTCGCGGCCCGGAAGCTGATGGAGATGGGCGCGCGAGCAGTGGTCATCACCGGCGGACACCTGGAGAAACCCGTGGACGTCTGCTTCGACCAGGACGGGTGGGAGAGCTTCACCGCCGACCGGGTGAAACCCGACAACACTCACGGCACCGGCTGCGCGTTCTCTTCCGCCATCGCCTGCAACGTGGCGCTCGGCCGGCAGCTCCGCGACGCCGTCATGCTCGCCAAAGCGTTCGTTACCGAGGCGATTCGCAAGGCCTATGCCACCGGCCCGGGCCGCCTCCCCTTGAATCCCCTTTTCCGCATGCAGCAGACGCCACGCGTGCTCGACCACGCGCCCTCCGTCCCCGAACCTGTCCACTGAACTCCGCCGTCTTTGGCGCGCTTTACAACGAGACCGCCAACCAGCGCGTCAGGCGTAGTGCGACGTCACGACGCAGGGCACGATGTTCAATTGCGGCAGGTCTAAGTCTAAGGAAGGCCAACGAGCAGGTCGAAGGTGCCAGGGTCGAGAGACGGCTCCTCGGACCACCGGACGTCGATTCCGACTTGGTTCAGAATGCCGGAAAACGCGTCCGCGTCCCGGGGAACTGCAGTGAGATCGGGCACGAGAATCACCACGCCGCGTGGGTACTGTTCCCAGAGGATGAACTTGGGAGAGCGAAACGTCCAACCCGCGTCACGCAGCACGGCAGCAAAGGCATCCGCGTAATGCTGGCTTTCGTCGTTACCTTGAGCATAGCGCACGACGATGGAGTGGGGTCCCATCTTCTTGAGAAGCTTGGAAAGCTGACTCTTCTGCTCATCCGTCAGAGCCCGTGCGGTCGCCGGGTTCGCGGTGTTGGAAGCGCCCGAGCCGGCACTCGAGGAGGCCTGGCTTGGGTTTTGGGCGGGCTGATGGCCGGTGAGCTTCAGCAACGCATCCTGGTACCGCAGGGTCTCTCTGCGCGCTTCCGCAGCATCTTCCTCAGCCTTTTTCAACGCCTCGGCGTTCTGCGCGAGGGCCTTGGCGGCCTGTTCCTCGGCTTGATGACGACTGCGTGCCGCGCGCCATCCTTGCCAACCGAGCAGGATGAAGCTCACCCCCGCCAACGCTCCAAAGGCGATCTTCTGACGACGGCCCGTAGTGAGCACGTGTCCCAACAACACCGCGGCGGCGATGGCCGCGAGTTCAATCGCCTGGTAGACGAACGTCCCCATAACTCAGCAAATGATACCATCCGAGGGTGCTGGAGTGTTGAAGGAGGAGCAGGTTCGAAGGAAGGCCGGGAGTACGGCGGTGATACGCACACCACGCCCCCTGCACCTTGAAGTATGAGTGAAGCAGCGGGTCGTGAAGGCCCAGACAATGGGCCACCCACTTTAGTGCAACGCCCTCGCGGCAGACAGGAGCGGCTTAAGAGCCAACTCACATACGGTGTCGATCTTGTTGATCCGGCGACCGTCCTGGTACAGGCTGACGCCACCGAAAGTGACTCCGAAGTAGAAAGTCTGTGTTCCTCCCAGCTCCGAGGTGCACTTGATCTCCTGGCTTTCAGGGTAGAATTGAATGTTGACCCCGGTTCTGAGGGGCGTAACCCCCCGGTCGATCGTGGCAATCACCCGCGCTAGCTCCTGTTCGGGCCGGTCGAATCTTAGGGTCACACCGCTGACCCGGCAGTTGGCCGCAACAGTCTTAAATGACGCCAAAAGTCTCTCGAAGATTTTGGGAGCTTCTTGGTAAATAAGCCTGTTACGTGCTGCGGCCTCCTGAATCTGGCGCTCACGTTCCACTCGCTCGTGTGTTTGCAGTTCGTCGAGCCAATCGCTCTCCATGCCCCTTGGTTTACCTCAGTCAACCATACAGGGTCAAGTACCTTCGACGTTACTAGAACGTTATCGATAAGTTAACACAGGGCGGAGGCTGCGCGCCTGCCTCCGGCAGCAGGCGTCGAAACTGGGAGACGCATGGCCGCTCTCGGACACGCTTTCCCCCAAGCGACCCTTTCAAGAAATTCAGAAACGCTCTCTTGACGCTCTTGCCGCTCGAAAGGATAATCCTCACGCCCTGTGGCCGACGTGAACCTGAGGCCCCCTCAAGCCATCGATTCCGCCGGGCCAAGTATATCGAAGAGAGTGACGATGCCCGAATCCACCAGTTCGAGTGACGATCCGCGTGAAATCGTCGAACGCAATTTCCAGCGAGCCGCCGATCGGCTTGGCCTGGACAGCGAGATGCGCACCCTGCTGACCATGCCCTTCCGCGAGGTGCGCGTCGAAATTCCCGTGCGACTTGACAATGGCTCGCTTAAGGTGTTCGTCGGCTACCGTGTCCAGCACAGCAGCGTGCGCGGTCCCGGCAAGGGAGGCATCCGCTACCATCCTGACACCGACGTCAACGAGGTGCGGGCGCTGGCGGCGGCGATGACCTGGAAGACTTCGCTGGCCAACCTTCCTTTCGGCGGCTCTAAAGGCGGCATCGCCGTGGACCCCGCCAAGCTTTCACCGGGTGAGCTTCAGCGGTTGACGCGCGGCTACATCCGCCGCATCCACCTGGTGCTGGGGCCCTATCGCGACGTTCCCGCGCCCGACGTCAATACCAACGCGCAGGTGATGGCGTGGATCTTCGACGAGTACAGCGCCGAGCACGGCTATGCGCCCGCCTGCGTAACGGGCAAGCCACTGGAACTCGGCGGTTCCCTGGGCCGCGAACAGGCGACGGGACGCGGCCTCGTCTACGTCACCGAGGCGCTCCTCGAGGATCTACGTTTGCCGATCGCGGGCGCGCGCGTGGCCATCCAAGGCTTCGGCAATGTGGGATCGAACGCTGCCCGCTGCTTCGCTGAGCGAGGCGCAAGAATCGTCGCTGTCTCGGATGCCAACGGGGGTGTCTTCGCACCCCAAGGACTCGACGTGATGGCGCTCATCGAGCACACGCGCGCCAATCGCACGGTGGTGGGGTTTCCCATCGCCGAGGTGATCTCCAATGAAGACCTCCTGGCGCTCGACTGCGACATTCTGGTGCCCGCCGCCTTACATCGCGTCCTGACCGCGAAGAATGCGGCCAGGGTTCGGGCGCGAATCGTGGCGGAGGGCGCGAACCTTCCGACCACTCCCGAAGCGGACGAAATTCTGGCGGCCCGCGAGATTCCCGTTTTGCCGGATATCCTCAGCAACGCCGGCGGAGTCACGGTCTCGTATTTCGAGTGGGCGCAAAACCTCCAGCAGATCTTCTGGGACGAGGAGCGTGTCAACGCCGACATGCGCAAGATCCTGACCCGTGCCTACCGCCAGGTGGCGGAGATGGCGGCCAGCCAGAAAGTGTCGTTGCGCACCGCCGCTTATACCCTCGCCGTCGACCGGGTGGCGCGCGCCGAGCGGCTGCGCGGGACGTAACCCAGGGACATACCTTAAAAGGCTCTTCCGTAAGCGCGCTCTACCCTGTATTCTGCAACGTCACGTATGGGTACACCCGTCTTTACCAACCTCGAAGGCCATGTGCCTATTCTTCGCCACGAGCACGTCGCGGTGCTTTACCGCAGCGGTCCCGCAACCTATCGCTTGGTGCCTTTCATTGCCGAGGGACTCGAGAACGGCGACCTGTGCCAGGTGGTCGCACCCACCGGCTTTCAGGCCGAGCTGGTGAAGCGGCTCCGTGACCAAGTGGGTGACGTGAACCGCTACGTCCAGTCCGGACTCCTGCGGCTGCACCCCGGCCTGGGCGATTTCCGCGAGCTGCGCAAAATGAGCAAGCAGGTCTATGCCGCCGCCGAGGACGCCCGCCGGCCGGGCCTTCGCTGGCTCGAGGAAACGAGCTGGCCGCCGTTTGTCGGACTCTCCATGCCCCAGTTCTTCGAGTTCCACGCCATCCTCAATTACCAGGTCAAGGTCTACCCGGGCGTGGTGATGTGCCAGTTCGCGCTCGACAAGATCGAGATCCATCACCTGTTCTCGGCGATTGCTGTCCATCGGCACCTGCTCATCGACGACACGCTGATCCGCGACAACCCTTTCTATATGCCGCCGGAAAAGTACATCCCGGCCAGCCTCGAGGACCGCGAGCACGATCTGGCGCAGCTCTTTCGCGAGGTCGGCTTCGACGTCGACCAACTCCTCGCCGCCATCGTCGGCTATGGGCGATTGTAGGCGCGCGTGCTCACCCTTCGACAAAGAATCGCGACGCTGGTGGCCATGCTGGTCGCGGCGCTCGCCAGCCTGCTGCTCGTCCATTTCGGGAAGCAATCCATTTTGCCTTCGACGGATTGGCCTCAGTTTCCGAAGATCCTGTTCGACGGGCGAGCGGCTGTCGAATACACGCGAGTCCTGGCGGAAAACTATCCCGACCGCGTCACAGGAACCCCGGGCGCGCAACAAGCCGCCGACTACCTTCGCTCCGAATTCACCCGGCTCGGCTATCACGTCACGGACGACCGGTTCACGATGTGGCTCGCGGGCCGGCAGGTGAAAGGCGATAACGTCATCGCCGAATCTCCTGGCCAGTCGCCGGAGAGCATCGCCATTCTCGCGCACTACGACGGCCAGACCACTTCGCATCAGGCCGCGGAGGACAACGCCTCGGGTGTCGGCGTCCTGCTGGAACTGGCCCGCGAATTGGGCCCCGAGCGAGTCTTCCGCCGCCGGCTCGGGTTGCTGCTGGTCGCGACGGACGCTGAAGAGTGGGGCATGATCGGCGCGCGCCATCTGGCGGAATACCTCAAATCACATCACACTGTCGCCGCGATTTCGATCGATTACCTGAACCAGGGGCGGGCGCCGGCGCTCGGCATCGACTGCATGGGACAAGGCGGCGGCTACACGCCGCTCTGGCTGCGTGAAGCGGTGATCGCGGCCGGCAGGACGCAGGGCGTGACAGTGATTGGGCCCACGCGTTCCTGGGAATTCATCGAGCGTGCTGTCGAAGTCTCAGCTCAAGATCAGGGGCCGCTGGTGCGAGCCGGAATCCCTGCCGTAAATATCTCGACCCTCACCAAGGAGTACGCGGCCTCGCGCGCCCGCTACCATACGACCGAGGACGTGTTCCAGAACTTCGACGCGGAGTCGTTTCGCATGTTGGGCGCGACAGTAATGGAGGCGACCGACACTAACCTGGAGTTTAGGCTCGAGGGAACATGGCACGTTCCGTGGTCGTCGACCACACTAACTGGCCGGCTAGCTGACCGGATATTTGAGTCGCTGACTCAGGCTGAGCGGCCCGCGAACTCCACTGGCCCGGTGGGCATAGACTATTGGCAAATTTCTCCCACCGCCTATCTCTCCGGCGCCGTCGTGCGGCTGATCTTTATCCTCGGCATCGTACCGGTGTTGCTAGCCGGGGTGTTCGCCGGCGTCAACTTCGCGCTCGGCCGAGTTCTGCCCGCCCACGGCCCACCCGGTCCTCGACCTCGGCCGTCGAGATGGGTGCTGCTGCGACCGCTCGTCTACCTGATCCCCGGCGTCCTGGCGCTCGTCACGCTGTACGCCCTCACGGCCGCGAACATTCTGCCGCGCTACGAGCTTTATCCGGCGACGCCCAAGGATCCGTTCCTCTACCGGCTGCCGCTCGGCGTCATCGCGGCGCTGGCGCTCGCACTCGTCGCCGGTTACGCGATACTGCGCTTCGTCCGCTCGCGAGTTCCCCGGCCTCCATCCTTCGCGACCACCAAGCAGGTCCTTTACCTGTGGCTTTGCGTCGTCGTGGTCGTTGCCTTCGCCTTGAACCCCTTCGCCATGGCACTTTATCTCGGACTCTTCGCCTACGGCGCACGCTGGCTGCATCCGCCGCGCAACCCGCGCTCGCGCATCATCAACGCGGTGACGCTCTCGCTCGGCGCCCTGCCCTTCGTCGCGCTCCTCTACTCCTTCGGCAACGAGATCTTCCTCGGCTGGCGGATTCTCTGGTACATGGCGCTCCAGACGGCTTACGGCGTCTGGTCGCCGTGGGCGGCTATCGCTTTTCTGATGGCCGCCGCGCTGTGGATTCAATTTCTGCGCGCTTGCGTCCTCGCAAAGTTCACCTCCCGGCCGGCTCCTGGCCCCCCACCCGGCGCTGCCGCGCCACCCTCGCCCGCAAGGGTGTGAGAACGGCTATTCGGTCTGAAGCGGCTTACGCGCGAGCGGGCTGAATCTGATACAATAGCCTGCGATAGTCGTGACCTTTCGAAATGGACTACGACCAGCTAGCCAGCTTCCTCGAGGTTTCGAAGCTGCGAAGCTTCTCTCGAGCGGCTGAAAAACTCTACCGGACTCAGCCGGCGATCAGCGCTCAGGTGCGATTGCTCGAGCAGGAGTGTGGCGAGAAGCTGTTTGACCGCAGCGGCAAGAAAGTGCAGCTCACACCGGCAGGAGAAATCCTGCAGGGCTACGCCGAACGGCTGCTGGCGATGCAGAAGGAAGCGCTGCAAGCCATCGCCGAGCTCAATCAGACGCCGCGCGGCAAGCTCTACATCGGAGCCAACGAGGCGACCTGCCTCTACGTCCTGCCTAAGACTTTTGCGCGCTTCAAGGGGCTTTATCCGCTGGTGCAAATCAGCATCTACCGGAACTTCAGCCACAAGATTCTTCAGAAGGTGCAGGAAGGCCAGGTCGATTTGGGCATCGTGACGCTTCCGCACACCGGCACCGGCATGGAAGTGATTCGCGTGTTCCGCGACGAAGTGCAGGTGGTGACGCCGAAAAACCATCCCTTGGCCAAGAGCCGCACGCTCACCGCCGAGCAGGTGTCGCATTACCCGCTCATCCTGCCCAAGACCGGCCACACCCGCGTGGTGATCGACCGGCTGTTCCGCGAATACCGCGGCCACCTGCAGATTTCCATGGAGCTCGCGAGCGTCGAGAGCATCAAGAAATTCGTGGGCGCGGGGCTGGGCGTTTCGCTGATCAGCCGGACTTACGCGCACGCGGAGGTTGCCGCGGGCCTGCTCAAGCTGATTCCACTCGACGGCCAGAAGATCTACCGCGAGCTCGGGCTGATCTACCGCCGCGACCGTTATCTCTCGCTTCCTGCCAAAGTTTTCATCAACGTCGTTCGCGAATCCACGCTGGCGAATAATTCCGCTTCCTCGACGACGACGACTTCGATTAGCTAGGCGGCCGGGGCGCTCGGCGAATCCCCGGACCGCCCGGCGGTCGAATGTGTTGTCGCCGTCCCAGGGGAGGTTTACGGAGTGGCCGAAAACGTGGTACCGGCAAAAGGTTCGAGCAAAGCGAAGCCGCTGATTGTGATGAAATTCGGCGGCACTTCCGTCGGCAACGCCGAACGCATGGAACGCGTGGCGGAGATCCTCCGCGAGCACGCGTCGCATGCGGAGATCGTGGTGGTGGTTTCGGCGATGGGCGGCGTGACCGACATGCTGATCCGCGCCGCAACTGAAGCCAGCCGCGGCGACCGCGAACACTGGAAGGGCGTCCGCCAAGAACTGGCGCGCCGGCACCGCGAAGTGGCCGACCGTCTGCTCTCGGCGGGCGAGCAGGCAGCGGTACTGCCGCGCCTCGCCGAGCACGTCAGCCAGTTTGAAAACCTCTGCTCCGGATTCTCGCTGGTGCGGGAAGTGACGCCGCGCGGCATGGATACCCTCTCGAGTCTCGGCGAAGTCATGTCGGCGACGCTGGTGGCGGCGATTCTGAGGTCGAAGGGCCTGCCGGCGGAAGCCGTCGACGCCATGGAGTGTATCGTTACCGACGAGCATTTCGGCAACGCCACCCCGCTCTTTGCCGAGACCGACCTTAAGACCTCCGAGCGCCTGGCTCCGCTGCGTCGACGTGGCGCGATTCCCGTCGTCACGGGTTTTCGTGGCGCGACGCGCGAGGGCTTGTGTACTACGCTCGGGCGCGGCGGCTCCGACTATAGTGGAACCATCGTCGGCGCGGCGCTCGACGCCGAGGAGATATGGATCTGGACCGACGTCGACGGCGTCATGACCGCTGACCCGCGCCTGGTGCCCGCCGCGCGCATCATCCCGGAGATCTCCTACCGCGAGGCCATCGAGCTTTCCTTCTTCGGCGCCAAGGTTCTGCATCCCAAGACCATCCAGCCGGTGATGAAAAAGAAGATCCCGGTGTGGATCAAGAATTCGTTCAATCCCGCGTGCCCCGGTACCAAGATCGGTCCCGCGGCGGCCAACGGCCAACCCGGCGTGAAGGCGATCACGTCGGTGAGCAAGGCGGACCTCATCACTATCAGCGGCAAGGACACGATGAGTTTCGCGCAACTTGCTTCCAAAGTGTTTGGGGCGCTCAGTCTCGAGGGCATTACCACCCTGATGGTGACGCAATCGTCCGCCGACAACGTCCTGTGCTTCGCCGTCCACAATGCCGATTTGAAGCGCGTCAAGACCAAGCTCGAAAAAGTCTTCGAGCTCGAAATCCTGCATGACTACATGGCGGCGCTCGAAGTGATGCCGCACGTTGCCATGGTGGTGGCGATCGGCGAGAACATGAAGGGAACTCCGGGCATCGCCGGCCGCGCGTTCAGCGCCCTGGGAAGCCGCGGCATCAACATTATCGCCATCGCGCAGGGATCTTCGGAACTGAGCATTTCGTTCGCCGTGAAGTCCGCAGACGTGAAAGAAGCCGTGCAAGCGATCCATGAGGAGTTCCAACTTTGAGCGGTCAGAGTTTTCAATCACGAGCCGTGGGATCACGAACCCCTCACCCCCTGCCCCTCCCCCGCAAGGGGGGAGGGGAAAAGCTGGCTTGCCCTCTCCTTCGCGCGGAAGGAAAGAACTCAGATGTGCTCCCCCCTCTCTTTGGCGCGAAAGAGGACTGGTGAGATTCGTTCTTGCCCTTTCCCCTTGCGGGAGAGGGCGGCGCGCCAGCGCCGGGTGAGGGGTTGTGCCGGCAACGCTGACTGCTGATCGCTGACCGCTGATCGCTGACCGCTGAAAGCTTAAGAATGTCTGCTTACCTCCAATGTATCGAGGAAACCTGCCGCGAGAGGCAGGACCCCAAGCGTGACGCGTACACCTGTGCGGCGTGCGGCGGCTTGCTCGAGGTCGACTACGACTTCCCCGTGTTCGACCCCGAGGAGCTGCGCCAGACTTGGCACCGACGGCGGCTGAGCGGCGAGCCCATTGACCGCAGCGGCGTGTGGCGCTTCCGCGAGCTGATTCCGTTTGTGGGGCCGCGCGATCGCGTCATCTCGCTTTCCGAAGGCTCCACGCCGCTGGTCGGTACGCGCCGCGCCGGTTGGTGGGCGGGGCCCATCCACCTCACCATCAAGCACCAGGGAAACAATCCCACCGGCTCGTTCAAAGACCTGGGGATGACCGCCTCGATCACCCGTGCCGAGTCGCGCAAGATACGCATCGTGGCGTGTGCGTCGACGGGCAACACGTCTTCGTCGATGGCCGCTTACGCCGCGCGCGCCGGCATGAAGGCGCTGCTCTTCGTCCCTTATCGCCAGATTTCCGCCGCCAAGCTTGCCCAGGCACTCGATTTCGGCGCGCTGGTGGTCGAGGTGGGCGATACGTTTGACGAGGCGTTCAAGCTGCTGCGCGAGATCGCCCCCGAACTGGGTCTTTATCTTGTCAACTCGGTGAATCCCTTCCGCATCGAGGGCCAGAAGACCATCGTCGCGGAGATGCTGGAGCAGCGCGCCTGGCGTCCGCCGGATTACATCGTAGTGCCGGGCGGAAATCTGGGCAACGCCTCGGCCATCGGCAAAGGCCTGCGCGAGCTGAAAGAGATGGGATTCATCGGGAAGGTGCCGCGGGTGGTGGTGGTGCAAGCCGCGGGCGCGAATCCCTTCTACCGGACGATTGCAGCGAATTCGCCCGAGCTGATTCCCGTCGAGACTCCGTCGACGGAAGCTACTGCCATCCGCATCGGCCGCCCGGCGAATTGGAAGAAGGCGCGCCGCGTGCTCGAGTGGACCGGCGGACTCTGCGAGTCGGTCACGGACGAGGAAATCTTCGAAGCCAAGACGGTGCTCGCCGAGGACGGTGTGGGCTGCGAGCCGGCGTCGGCCGCGACCATCGCCGGCGTGCGCAAACTCTGCCGTGCGGGAAAAATCGAGCGCCACGCTGACGTGGTCGCGGTGCTCACCGGCAATCAACTGAAGGATACTGAGTACGTGATGCGTCATCGCTCCGAAGTCCAGGAGTCGAGCCAGCGATTGCGCGTCGAGCCTGATTTGGACGCGCTGCGCCGCGCCCTCGAACAGGCGCTCGCCGTGACGGTGTGACGCTCGTGTGAACGCGCTCCCATGGATGAAACTCTGCGTCGCGAAGTCCGATTCCTCACCACCCGCCTGGGCTCGATCGTCCAGGAGCAGTGCGGCCCTAAAGTCTTCACGGCGATCGAGAACCTGCGTCAGCTGTCGAAGCGCATCCGCCAAAATCCCACGCCGGATCTGCTCGAGGCGATCGAGAAGGAGGCCGAGCGGCTGACGCTCAGCGAGGCCTCGGAGGTGGCGCACGCTTTCAGCCTGTTTTTCCACCTCGTCAACCTCTGCGAGGAACGGCAGCGCGTACGCCGGCTGCGTGCTTACGAGAACGACGGCGCGGGCGCGCCCATGTCGCTGCGCCGCACCTTCAGCGAACTCGCCCACCATCATGTTTCGCCCGCCGTGCTCGGCCGGCTGCTCCGCTCGATGCGCATCGAGCCGGTGCTCACCGCGCATCCCACCGAAGCGAAACGCCGCAGCATCATCAACCACATCCTGCGTATCGGGCGGACACTCGAGGCGCGGCACGGAGAGCTGGGACGCGCCGCCGAGTTCGAAATCGACCCCTGGATCGAAGCGCTCTGGCTTACCCCAGAAGTGCGCGAGCGTCCGGTGACGCCTGCGACCGAAATCGAGAGCACGCTCGTCTATCTCGAGCGTACGATCTACGAACTCGCGGGAAGATTCTGGGAGAAGTTCGCGGAGCAGCTCGAGCGCTTCACCTCCCGCCCCGCCGCGCCTCGGCCCTTTCTTCATTTCGGATCGTGGGTGGGCGCCGACCGCGACGGAAATCCGAACATCACCCCCGAGATCAGTCTCCAGGCGGCTGCCGCGCTCCGTCACAGCATCCTCGGCTACTACCGGCAGGCCTGCCAGCGGCTGCTCGGCATCGTCTCGTTTCCCTGCGCCGGCCGGGCAGCGGAGCGAACTTTGCGGCTCGACCTCGCGCGCGACATGCGACGCTTCCCTGCCGCGCGCGCCTTCCAGGAAGTCGATCAGCCGAGCGAACTCGGCCGGCGCAAAGTGCGCGTCATCCGGTGGCGGCTCGACCAGACCGAGGCCAACACGCGCGGCGCCTACGCCGATGCCGATGAATTCGTGCATGACCTCGCCGTACTTGAGGACGCGGTGCGCGAGCGCCCAAGTCCGCGCGTGGCGCGCGCCGGTCCCGGCAAGCTGCGCGCGACGGCGGAGATTTTCGGATTCCACGCCGCCAGCCTCGACTTCCGGCAGCATGCTTCCGTGGTGCGCGCTGCCGCCGATGAATTGCTCGCGCGAGCGGGGCTGGACAGCGGGCAGCCGGACGACGCGCGCATCCGCGCCATTCGCCGGTTGCTCACCGCGCCTGCGTCGCGTTTGGCGCGCGCGGCGCTGTCGAGCGGGACGCGTCGTACGCTCGACGAACTCCGCGCCTTCAAAACGATTCAGACAAAATACGGTGAGCCAGCCGCGCACCGCTACGTCCTCAGCATGACCTCGCGCGCCTCGGACGTGTGGGACGTGCTGCTCGTCGGGAGCCAGGCGGGTCTCGTCGAGCAGGGTCGCGTCGCGCATTTCGACGTCGTCCCGCTGTTTGAGACCTACGAGGACCTGCACGCCTGTCCCAACATTCTCGCCGAGCTGCTCAGAGACCCGCTTTACCGCAGGCTGCTTCGCTCGCGCGGGAATTTCCAGGAGGTCATGCTCGGCTATTCCGACTCGGTCAAGGACTCGGGATATCTCGCCGCCAACTTCGCGCTCTTCCGCGCCCAGAAAGCGCTGGGACAGGTGGCCGAGCCCGCGGGAGTCCGGCTCGGCCTCTTTCACGGCATCGGTGGAACCATCGATCGCGGCGGAGGCCAGTCGTACCGCAGCGTGCGCGCCCAACCCTACGCCGCGCCCGGCGGACGCCTTCGCATTACCGAACAGGGCGAGGTGATCTCGCTCAAGTACTCGGACCCGACGATTGCCGAGCGCAATCTCGAGCAACTGGTAAGCTCGGTGGTGGACGCTCACCTGCTGCATCCCAAGCGCGTGGCTCGCGACCGCATCGCGCGCTGGGAATCCTACGCCGAGGAGTGCGCCGCGAGCAGCCGCGACTTTTACCGCGCGCTGGTCTACGAGACTCCGGAGTTCCCCGAGTATTTCTACCAGGCCACGCCCATCGACCTCATCGAGCAGTTGCGGCTTGGCTCGCGCCCCAGCCGCCGTCCTGAGTCCGGCTTCCACTCGGGCGACGTGCGCGAGCTGCGCGCCATCCCTTGGGTCTTCGCCTGGACGCAGTCGCGCCACTTCCTGCCCTCCTGGTACGGCCTGGGCCACGCGCTCGAGAAGTTCACTCGCGACCACGCGCCGCGCGGACTCGAGGCGCTGCGTGAGATGTACGAGGGCTGGCCGTTCTTTGCCGTGCTGATCGATAATGCCGAGACTTCGCTCGCTAAGACGGACCTCTACATCGCCCGCCGCTACGCCGCCTTGGTCCGCCCGGCGAGCCTGGGCGAAAGCATGTTCCAGCGGCTCGAGGAAGAGTATCGACGCAGCCGCAACGCCGTGCTCGAAATCTGCGGACGCGCTCATTTGCTGGCGCGGCAGCCGGTGCTCGCGGAGTCTATCCTTCTGAGGAACCCGTACGTCGATCCGCTGAACTTCCTCCAGATCCGTTTCCTCAAGCAGTGGCGCAACGCGCGCCGTCCTCCCGCCGAGCTGCTGCAACTGCTCCAGGTGACGGTGGCGGGGATCGCGTTTGGCATGAAGAGCACGGGATAGCCAGGAGAGCGCGCGGTCTTTTGACGCCATCGCGCGGGACGCTGGAATTTCGCGCCAAAATCCGCTAGGCTGGAACGCTTCATAAGGAGGCGACATACCATGAAAGGCAAACCCGAAGTGATCGAGGTCATGGCTGAAATGCTGAAGGAAGAGCTGGGCGCCGTCAGCCAGTATTTCCTGCACGCCGAGATGTGCGAGAACTGGGGATACACGCGGCTGGGTGAATTCATCAAGAAGCAGGCCATTGGCGAGATGAAGCACGCCGAGATCCTCATCGAACGCATGCTTTTTCTCGAGGGAATGCCGAACATGGCTGAGCTGCCGAAACTGAATATTGGCAAGGACGTGAAGCAGCAGCTTGAGAACGACCTGGCGCTCGAAAAAAACGCCGTCGCCGCGTACAACAAGGCGGTGGCCACAGCGCGTAAGGCCGGGGACAACGCTTCCGCCGATTTCTTCGAGACAATTTTGAAGGATGAGGAAGAACACGTCGACTTTCTCGAGACTCAACTCGGCTTGATCCGCGACCTCGGCTTGCCGAACTACCTCATGCAGCAGATGGGCGCGGACGAGGGGAAGTAAGACCCTCTCGCCAGCCGCGCCTGACCTGGCCGGCCCGGCCCCACCTCGGATCACCCCTCACCCGGCGCTTGCGCGCCACCCCTTCGCTGCGCTCAGGGCAGGCTCTGTCCCACAAGGGGAGAGGGCATGAATGCAACCTCTTTTTTCTCCCCTCGCCCCTTCGCGGGAGAGGGGTCGGGGGTGAGGGGGTCGGTGACCAACCGATCGAAACGCGAACCATCCAGCCTCTAGCCCTTGATCACTCCCATCGGCTTCAGTCTCGCGACGCGCTTCGCCAGTCCCGCGTTCGCCACCACGTCGATCACCTCATCCACATCTTTATAAGCCTCAGGAATCTCCTCCGTGATGCCGTCGCGCGTCTCGGCGCGGACGATGATGCCGCGATCCTCAAGCGACTGCTTGGCGTTCACCGCGTACGTCGACTTCTTCGCCGCCGTACGGCTCATCAACCGCCCCGCGCCGTGGCAGGTGGTCCCGAAAGTCTCGCGCATCGCGCCCTCGGCGCCGACCAGCACCCACGACGCCGTCCCCATCGACCCTGGTATCAGCACTGGCTGCCCCACCGCCTGATAAGCGGCCGGCACTTCAGGACGCCCGGCAGGAAAAGCGCGCGTCGCGCCCTTGCGGTGCACCATCACCTTGCGGTCGCGACCCCCGACCGTGTGCCGCTCGAGCTTGGCGATGTTGTGACACACGTCGTATACCACCCGCAGTGATTCCTTCTCGCCGAAAATGCGCTTGAAGGCGCCGCGCGTGAAATGCGTGATCCCCTGGCGGTTGGCCCACGCGAAATTCGCCGCAGCGCGCATCGCGCCGAGATACGCCTGGCCCTCGCGCGAGTGTACGGGAACGCAAGCGAGCTGGCGGTCGGGCACGTTGATGCCGTAGCGCCGCATGCCTTCGTCCATATCGCGCAAGTAGTCGGTGCACACCTGATGGCCGAGTCCGCGCGACCCGGAATGGATGAGCACCACGATTTCGTTCTCATAGAGGCCGAGCACCTGGGCGATTGCCGGGTCTTCGACGCGCTCCACGTACTGCACTTCGAGGAAATGGTTGCCGGAGCCGAGCGTCCCGGCCTGCGGCAGTCCGCGCTTCTTGGCGCGATCGCTCACCGCTGCCGGGTCCGCGGAATCGATGGCGCCCGTTTCCTCGCAGTGCGTCAGGTCGTCAGGCTCGCCGTATCCGTGCTCGACCATCCACGCTGCGCCTTCGGCGAGCACGCGGTCGAGGTCCTGGTAAGACAGCTTGATCGATCCGCCACGTCCCGCGCCGGAGGGGATATCGCGAAAAAGCTGATTCACGAGCTCGCGGATCTTCGGCCGGACTTCGTCTGCGGTGAGCGTGCTCGCGAGCAAGCGCACGCCACAGTTGATGTCGAACCCGACGCCGCCCGGCGAGACCACGCCGCCTTCGTCGGGCGCGGTGGCCGCGACCCCGCCGATGGGAAACCCGTAGCCCTGGTGGATGTCGGGCATGGCAAGCGACCGGCCCACGATCCCCGGCAGCATGGCGACGTTGATCGCCTGCTCGAGCGAGAGGTCCTTGAGGATGGCGGTGAGTAGCCGCTCGTCGGCGTAAATCAAGGCGTCGGTGAGCATGCCGGGCTTGGTGCCGCGCGGCACCAGCCAGCGGTAGTCGTCGATTTTCTGAAGCTGATGCATCTCGAGAAGCATGGAGGTCTCCTCATGAGATTGTATCCCAGTCGGCGTCCTGCCCGCCGCGACACGCGACCTATTGCGGATTCGCTCGTCACACGTGACCTATTGCGGATTCAGTCGCGGCCCGCATCCGCCGCGATTCCCGATAGTCAGTTCACGAGGACGAACCGGTCGCCACAGACAGTTCATCCAGACACAGTTCATGAAAAACGAATCTTTCTCCCCTCGCCCCTTGCGGGAGAGGGGCCGGGGGTGAGGGGTGCGCGTATTTCTTTGTACAACAGGCAACTCCCGACCCTGAACTGAGCGACTGAGCAACTCCGAACTGGCTCTCTCACCCGCCGCTCACCGCCTTCTCCGCTTCGTCCATCGCCTCGAGAAACCTGTGTGCTTCCTGCTCCCAGCCCAGTTCGCGCTCCTCCGCCTTGAACTCGTCGATCTCATCGCTCCGCCCGTAGCGCTTCACCTGCAACTCATAGAGCGCGTGGCTGACGCTCGCGCTCAGCCACCTGACAGAACTGAAAAGATCCGAGTCCTCGTCGAGCCGCGTCAGCAGCTTCGCCGTCCGCGACGAGCGATCGAGCGCCGGATCGCTCAGCGTCTCCTTGAGGAACTCCGCCTCGCAGTCCACTTCCGCGCCAAAGATGCGCTGGCGCGCCCAGGTGAGCGCCGCGAGCTGGCGCAGTTCGTCGATGGAGTTGGTGGTCGAGTCCGCACCCTTGCGTTTTCTTCTCGGTTCCGGGAAAGCACGGACGATGCGATGCACGTGCGCGGCAAATTCGCTCGCGGGCGTCGCGTCCGTAGCCGGGGCCGCGGGCGCTTGGTCGGATGCGGGCGAGCCAGGCGACGCCTGGGCGCTCGTGCCGGACAACTCGCCATCGGCGGCGGACCCTTCATCCTCGGGCGCGTGCCACGTCCAACCTACGACGGCGCGCACCGCGGGCTCGCGCAATTCGGCGTCAACACGGCGCTCGAGGGTGCTCGGCTTAAGAAACGGATTCTCGAGCAGCACCTCCAGTTGCTCCTCCATCCACGACTCCGAAGCGTGCCGGCGCAGCCAGAACTCGACGTGCGCGCTCGGATCCGCGCGCCGCTCGAGGAGCACGCGCGACAGCCGCTCGAAACGGCGATTCAGCCGCTCGAGCGTCGTGAGCAGCGGCAGTTCCTCGACGAAAACTTCGTACAGCTCGAGCGCCGTATTCCCATCGTGGTCCTTGCCGGCGAGTCCGAGGTCCGCCAGGTACGCGGCATATTCGAGCCGCGCCCTGAGCCAGTTCGTTTCCCAGCGCGACTGCAGCCGCAGGGCGCGCAGGCGCCGCCACCAGACCTTGGCCATGGCACGCACCAGCTTCTTCTCGACCGGGTCGGTGGGCGCGAAGCCGCGCGCGAAGAGTTCGAGATGCCGTTCGTACTCGGCTTCGCTCTCGCCCGCCGCCGCCAGACTCCGGGGCAGCGAGATGGCGTAGGCGCCTAGCCGGAAGCTGGGCGCATAGCGCGCCGACCAGTCGGCGCGGCGCGCCGCGATAGCACGCGTCAGGTTGGCGCGGCAGGCGAGGAGTCGCGGCACGGTCGGGCGATAGCGGATCGACTTGGGTACGGCGTTGGCTTTGGCGAGATTGGCAAGCGCGGCTGCCAGCACGCGCGGCGTCACGGTGTATTTACGCTTGGGCTTGTCGGTCATTGCGGTCACTGTTGCGGAGGTAATCCGTGCAGAATCGAGGTAATTCGTTGCGCCCAATCAGCAGCATCGCTCATCGAGGCGGGGCCAGGACACACGAGCGCCAGAAGCCACTGCCGGAGACATTAGAATTATAGTAGTGATATTAACCATAACATTATATCATGCCCTGGGATTTGTCAAGTGAAACTTGCACGGTGGAATACATGCGGAACTCTGCCGTTGATTCTTCGCTTTTTATTCGCCTATAATGTCCGCAGAGAACTGCTGACGAAAGGTTGGGCAGATGGCTACCGAGGAATTCTTCGACGAGTCCACAGAACAATCGCACGTTAAGTCGGAGATCGTTTCCAAGTATTTCTGGGCCTGGGCGAAGGTGATTATCCCCCACGCCAAGATGCACTCGGGAAAAATCGCGTATATCGATCTCTTCGCAGGTCCGGGACGATACAACGATGGCACCAAGTCAACGCCTCTGCTCGTGCTGGAGCGGGCGATCCAAGACGCGGATATGCGCAAAATGCTAGTGGCAATGTTCAACGACAAAGACAAAGCACAGGCCAGGGCCCTTGAGGAGGCAATCAGCGAGCTTCCTGGGGTGGAGACCCTCAATTATCGACCAAACGTCTACACGAGGAGGTAGGAGAGGAATTTGTGGAGTTGTTCGAAACGATGCGGTTGGTGCCGACCCTGCTCTTTGTGGACCCGTGGGGCTATAAAGGGCGAGAATATACTTGACACATCCACCTATTTCTGATACGATTCTTCTTGTGAGGGACACCATGAACAAAGAACCAAAAACCCTGCAAGAAGCGATTCTCTTCTACGCCGACCCTGATAACTGCCTGCGGAAGATGGTAGCGAAGCGATGGCCTAGCGGTGTAGCCTGCCCGACTTGCGGCTCTGCCCATGTGAAGTTTAATGCGGCGCGCCGTATTTGGCAGTGCGGCTCGCATCATCCGAAGCGACAATTCTCCGCTAAGACCGGAACCATCTTTGAGGATTCGCCGATTGGATTGGACAGGTGGCTCGTTGCAGTCTGGATGCTTTTCAACTGCAAGAATGGAATCAGTTCTTACGAGATCGCGCGTGCTCTTGGAGTCACTCAGAAAACCGCGTGGTTCATGATGCACCGGATTCGGCTCGCTGGACAAGACGGCGCGGCAGGGAAACTGAGCGGCGAGGTTGAAGTGGACGAGACTTTCATCGGCGGCAAGGCGCGGAATATGCATATCGCACAGCGGAAGCGCCGCATCACCGGCACTGGCGGAAAAGACAAGGTCGCCGTTGTGGGCTTTGTCGAGCGTGGTGGAAAAGTCCAGACCGTAGTGGTTGAGAGCCGCCGCAAGAACATCCTTCAAGCCGAAGTTAAGAAGCGCGTCGAAGCTGGCGCGGCTCTCTATACCGATGAACTGCTTTCTTACGAAGGGCTGGAAAGCGAGTACGCCCACAAGGTGATTAACCACGCGGTCGCCTATGTGGACGGCGCGGTTCATACCAACACCTTGGAGAATTTCTGGTCGCTTTTGAAGCGCGGGATTCATGGAACCTATGTTAGTGTCGAGCCGTTCCATCTTTTCCGTTAAGAAAGAGGCAAACCGGGAGGGTCGCGGAAAGCGCATTAAGTCTTGACCCGCTTATCACCTTTTGCTTTCCGCTCTTTTCTCCATTCTGCTTCGCGACGTTTTAGTTCTTCGTGCGAGACGGAAAGAACCCTAGTCAATGCCGCATCAAACCTCTCCGACTCGCTTAGTGTCTTTTTCTGTTTTCGGTTCATCAGAGCGCACCTCGAAGCGTAGTTCGCAGTTGAGTCGGCCTGCGACTTTAGGGTCGGCCAGTTCGGATATGCTATCTAGTAATATGCGGAGTTGTCCTTCTTCGTGTCCGTGCACTGCCATCCAAAGCGTAGACTCACTAATATCGTTTGCGCACTGTGGACAGCGGTTATGCACGGTTCTCTCTAAGTTTCTCCATCGTTCACGAGGAATGACCAAACACGAATGACATTTCTTGCACTCGTAAACGAGTGACACAATGTCGCTCAAACTGATGAATTGACGATTTTCTTTTGTCATGGCTCTACTTTCGCATGAGCGATTTGTTTCTCAAAGATGCTGTAGAATCCTTCAGCCGCAGGGTCTTTTCCTTCCAGGTGTTTCGCTATAAAGTAGCTACAAAGGTCGGCAAGTTGAATACCAACAGAATCCTTTGAACTCCCAAAATACATGTCATCATGGATGTGCCATAGCTTCGGATCCCAGTCTGGAGGTCGAATGCGCCCTCTGAGTTCACGGAAGGATTCTTTGAGTCTCTTTCTTTTCTCTTTATCGGAGTCGTCTGCAATCAGAAGCACCATCTCCGGCTCCCTCTCTTTTAACATAAGTTCACTGATTGCAGGTACACATATGCGAAATGCGATATCAAGTGCGGTCGCCGACGCATAGACTTGTTGCTGTAGGCGCGGGACATTGACGGCTCCGTATATCACTGGCATGTTCCAGTCGGCGATTAATGTCAGCAGCGTTGTAATGGCTTCAAAACGTAATTCCTGCTCAATGCCATCGAAGATGCCATACCCACCGTAGATTTCATAGGCATGAAATTCTTCAAAGTTTTCCTGTCTGTCTACAGGAATTACATTTTCTACACACACCCCAACTGCCGTCTCGATATCGCGGAATACTTTATCGTGTACGAGCACCCCCGACAGCACTTGATAAGTTTGAACCTTTTTGTCGAACCGACCGGAATCGTCGAGATAACCAAGGAACACGAATATCGCCTCGCCGAGGGTGGCCTTCATTGGTCACCCCCTCTTATCATCTTGACTCTTTTGGGTGGATGAGTCAAGTATGTTTTTACTCTATAAAGGCCTGTCACTGCGGCTTATCAACTCAGTTCTAAAAGACTGGGGTTGCGACTGCATCATCTTTTTCAACTACAACCGGATCAACATGGGATTGGACAACGAGGCTGTACGAGAGCACATGGACGCGCTCTTCGGCAGCGAGCGCGCTACCAGCCTGCGCGAAAAGTTGCGAGGGTTGTCTGCCCGTGATCGCGAGCTGGCCATTGTCGAAGAGATTTGCCAAGCCTTGAGGGAGGGTGGGAAACTCGTTTTACCCTTCGTCTTCAAGAACGATCGCGGTAGCGGGACCACTCCACTCTGCTACGGCCGACCCCAAAGGGCGCAACAGAAAACCCTCCCCTGAATTCGGTTTCTTCGGCTCTGCACACTTGGGTACTAGCGCCGTGACCTGAGCGCGAAAGGGAAGAGGCCGAGCGGGAAGGATCAGTTCTCGTCAGTCGTATGCTTTGCATGGGGCCATCACGTTTATGGTGGCGACAACGGGATCTGGTTGATTGCGCGGCACGGTTGGCAGACTCGAGGTGCACAGCGACTCTTCCGCGATTAAGACGATGATCTTGTACCCATCGCTGATTGAGATATACTTGAATGACGGATTTAAGGCGCTTAGAATTCAGAGGGATAGGCCGATTGCGGGGCCCTAGCTCCGTCGGTGAGCACCTGGTTTGCAAAAATGGTCAGAGAGAGTTGCCTAAGAGGTTGGATTAAAAAGGGTTGATTCAAATGGGCCTGTAGCTCAGTTGGGAGAGCACCTGGTTTGCAACCAGGGGGTCGGGAGTTCGAACCTCCCCAGGTCCACCAACTGCCTTTGTTCCTTGTGGTTAGCGGCTCACGCCTCCCGCCAGAGCACCAGGGTCCGAACGAGGTGCTCAGCGGTTTGGATTTGTCCGTCGGTGCTGAGCTCGTGCAGAATTTTCAACCAGATACATCTCTCCGGGTCTCGCGAAAGCAGGCGCGCGCGACCACTGTGATAAGAATGTGATGCCACGGCGTAGTTCAAGACGTCAGCCAACCGTGAATCATGCAGGTTCGACCATTTCAAAGGGCACGAGTTGCGAACGGCGTTTGCTGAACGCCGCGCAACTCAACTGTTTCACGAAGGTCGGCCCCAGGGAACGTGTGTCGTTCTAGTCCCTTAAAATGGAGCTCAATTTAAGGCCTTCCGGCGGGAGGTGAGGGATTACAGGTTCCCAGCGACGACGACCACTCCATAGAGACTTTCCGCGAGCAAATGGGGGATCTGTCTTTCCGATCGGATCTTCGCGGTATCAAGCATTTGACCGGTAAGCCGACTTATCAGGAGTTGCCACGCTGCCGAGTCCGACTGCTGGTTGTAAGCTGATTTACCAACAGAAATGGAAAAACAGACACTCAACTTACATTGAGGGTCACTCTGAAGAGCTACGATACCGGAGAGACTTGGCGAATTCTCCCGTCGTTTACTGCTGGCGGCTTGTAAGCTTGGCGACGGCGGCTTGCACCGCAGGAGGCAGCGAGTTCATGCGCTTGATGTAAGCCGCCACGGTCCAGAGCTTTTCGTCGGAAGCCCAGGTGCCATTCGCGAACATGCCGGACCTGCGGATGCCGTGCTTGGCGACAAACAATATTTGGGCTTCGGAGAGCTCTGTTCCAACCACGGGCAACTCCGGGATCCGCGGAAACAAGATGGGCGGCTTGTCGCCGAAGGGTTTTCCAGGGGTGCCGTGGCAGCCGGCGCAGGCGTCGAGGTACAACCTTGCACCGGCGATCAGATTTTCGTCCGTTGGCTGAATGGGATTGGAGAGCGCGGGCGCTTCTTTTCTTGCCGAGGCATGCACGGCCTTGCGCATCAGGTAAGTCTCAAAGCGCGAGGAAGGAATGTCGGCTCGCACCTCGGAGAAGCCGAGGATGAGGTAGAAGTAGAGGCCGAGGAAGAGCACGACGAGTGTGACGAGAACTCCCAGAAGAAAATGCTTCATCTGTACCTCCGCCACGTTCGCAAGGCATGCCGCTGGGGTTGGACGGCGGAAATCTGACGTGGTTTCTTAGGGCAATGCCCCGGGCATTCTATCCAGAAGCGGCCCATTACGGCAATATCTCCGCAGGCAATCCTATCTAGACTTAGGCTCCGCATGCTAGACAAGGGAGTATAGGTCGGACGATGGTCGAACAGCCGTAAGGGGTCTGACAAACGCTTCGCCAATCGGTCAGTGCCTGATAAACGGCCTAACCTCGATTTCGCATTGTCGCCGCCAAACTCCAGGTCACAGGAGCGGTAAGCCGACTTACCGTCAAGTGAACTGTGATCGTAAATCCTACGCCTCACTCGCGATCTGTCCCAGCGGTGCCTTTCGCCCAAGTTTCCTGGAAGGGGACTCGGGACGCTTCAGGCCACGTTGGGACAAAGCGCCACGATCTTTTCCGATGAACGGAATCAGATGAGGAAGGGGCCTATCGGAGCCGCCTGTAGCGCATCTGTCAAAGGGGGTTACATGAAAGAAACGCGAAGAGGGACGAACCGACGGGTTGGTGCCGAGCGTGTCCGTGCTCTCGAGAAGTTGACCCCTCTTGTTTACCAGGAACTGCACCGTGCAGCACACCGTTACATGGCCCGGGAACGGTCCGACCACACCCTGCAAACCACCGCGCTCGTCAATGAGATCTACCTGCGGCTGGTCGATGCGCGAGAAGTGACTTGGCAAGACCGCGCTCATTTTTTCGGTGTCTGTGCGCGACTGATGCGGCGCGTGTTGACGGATTTCGCGCGCTCCAGAGGGTACCTCAAGAGGGGTGGCCGTTCACTTCATGTGGCTTTGGATGGGGCTCTCGTCGTCTCCCCCGAGCCCCGAGCGGATCTGATAGCCCTGGACGACGCGTTGAACGCGCTGGCGGCTATCGACTTGAGAAAGAGTCGCGTGGTGGAGTTGCGTTTCTTCGGCGGGCTAAGCGTGGAAGAGACGGCCGAGGTGTTGAAGGTTTCCCCTGAGACGGTGAAGCGCGACTGGAGGCTCGCCAGGATGTGGCTGCTGCGGGAGATCAGCGCCGAGAGGCCCAATGGAAGCTGAACGGTGGCGGAAGATCTTAGTTCCGGCAATTCATATTCCTCCTGCCGAAACGAGCCGTCTTAGTTCTTCCGGGAAATGAACTATGACGTGAATCTGTGGTGGTGAAGCTGTCTGACCCGCGGGCGCGAGCATCACGAACCGCTTGCCGTCCGGTGTGACGTCATACTCCCGGCCAAACGATCGCCGATCGGGCGACGAGAAGTCTTCGCGGAACAGCTCCTGTGCGACACCCACGGAAACACTCGGTTGCGTGGCGACCTTCACGGCCATCATTTTCGTTTCATTCTGGTAGAACAGCTCGCGACCGTCTCTCGACCACAAGGGATTAGTTCCGCCCTCGGCCGAGACTTGGGTGACGGCTCCCGGGCCGGGGTAGGCGCTGATATAGATTTCGAAGCGCCCGGATTGGTCAGAGGAATAGGCCAGGTAACGGCCGTCGGGAGAGAAGCTGGCCCACCTTTCGTTGAAGCCATTTTGGTGGAAGGGTCGCGGTTCCGCAGCCTCATCAGGGGCCAGCACCCAGATTTGTGAGACACTTTTGTCGAACAGCGTCAATGCCAGCCGGCGTCCGTCCCCTGACCAAGACGAGGGTACGAAATCCTGCAGCCCGTGGGTGAGCGGTTGCAGCATCCCGCTGCCGTCCGCGGCCTGCCACACCAACCCTCGGACGGAGCCGTTGGGAACATCAAACACGACCCGCTTTCCGTCGGGGGTCCAAAGCGGGTCGTGACTGTCGTTTTCGAAGGCGAGCCGAGTCAGCACTCGACGTTGCAGGTCATAGATCCACAACTCGCAGTTAATTTCCAGCTTGCGCAGCAGCAGGCGCTCTCCATCCGGAGACAGTCGCGGTTGAAGCCAAGCGGCAACGATATCCATGACCGGTGTGATCTGTCCCTTCCGGTCCACCCACACAACCTTACTTTTGAAGCTGCCCTCGTATTCCGGCGTGTAGATGAGTGTGCCGTCGGCAGCGAGAGCAAAAAACATAGACCGGGTCGCCGTGACATACAAGTTTTCAACCACACTGACGGGCGCTCCAGTGAACTCCAGGCGTTTCGCGTCAAAAGGCGCCGCCAAAAGGTTGATGGACGGCGGCGACCAGAAGAGTAAATACCCCGAAGGGTCGTAGCGGGCGAAGGCGCCGCCCGCGCGGACGGTGCGGCGTTGACGCGTACGCAAGGAGACGGCGTCAATGCTCGTACCCACTTTCGTATTGGCGGTAAAGAGGACTGTATCGCCATCCGGGAGGATCGTGGGCCAACCGTCACGGAATTCTCCCTGGCTGGTATCGACCGAGGTCAGGACCTCCGCTGTCCCTCCCAGCGCCGAGACCCGCATCAAGCCGGGCCAGAGGTTTCCGTTGTTTTCGGCGCCCCAGAAGACGATGGAGTTCCCGGGCCCCCAGGCCGCCTCCGCCCCGGAAGCGGCGGCACAGATGAATTGCGGGGTCCCTCCTCCCGTGGGGATCTTCATTAAACCCTGAGGCGACGAATATCCGATCCAGGATCCGTCCGGCGAGAAAAATGGGTTCGCCGCGCCTTGAGTGTCGCGCAGGGCGGTTCCAGTAAATTGGTCGAGGGCTCGAACATAGAGTTTACCGTCCTCCGCGCCGCTGGAACCGGATTCGAGAACATAAGCGACCACACGCCCGTCCGGCGAGATGGCTGGCAGCGACGCCAAGCCTGAGGAGTCATTGACGACGAGGCGAAGCACCTGCGCGGGCCGGGGCGACCGCTGCGCGCGCCAGAAGCCAATGAGCGTCGCGCCTAGAGCCACAAGGAGTATCCCTGCCACCGCCCAAGGGAGGACGCGTGGCCAGAGTTGAAGGGGCGCGCCGACTTCCAATCGGCGGTCATCGTCTACCCCTTCGGATCGCGACCCGCGCAGCGTTTCTTCAACGGTGATGCGCGCTTCTCCTATGGCTTGGAGGCGGCGCTTGGAATCCTTCTCCAGACAACGTCCCAACAATTTGCGAATAGAAGAGGGAGTCGACTCGGGAAGCGCGTTCAAGTCGGGGTCTTTCAAGATGACCGCCGCCAGCGTCTCCGAAACTGTTTCGCCCTCGAAGGCTTTACTTCCCGTCAACATTTCGTACAGCACGCACCCAAATGCCCAAATGTCAGCGCGACGATCGACGCTCTTACCCTTGGCTTGCTCTGGACTCATGTACGCCGCCGTGCCCAGGATCATTCCGGCCTGCGTGGCCGCGGTCATCACAGTTGGTGAATTCGAAATGTCGGCAGCGGAGTCTTGCGTGTCGAGCGCCTTAGCGAGGCCGAAATCTAGCACTTTCACCGCACCTTCGGGCGTGATCTTTATATTCGCGGGCTTCAAGTCGCGGTGGACTACGCCCCTGTCATGGGCCAACTCCAGGGCGTCGGCGATTTGCCTCGCGATGGGCAGCGCTTCGTCCAGAGGCATCCGCCCGCGCCCGATCCGGTCGGCGAGCGTCGGGCCTTCTACCAGTTCCATCACCAGCGCGCGAATGCCGCCGGATTCTTCGAGGCCGTGAATTCCCGCGATGTTGGGGTGATTGAACGAAGCCAGGACTTGGGCTTCGCGCTGGAACCGCGCCATGCGCTGAGCGTCTTGGGCAAAAGCCTCGGGCAGGACCTTCAGCGCCACGTCGCGGCCGAGCTTGGTGTCGCGCGCGCGATAGACCTCACCCATCCCGCCCGCGCCGAGTGGCGATTGAACCTCATAGGGACCGAGTTTTGTGCCAGTCGAGAGCCCCACAGGCTGGGGTGCATTATAGCCCCGAGGCAATCATCACGCGAGCACTTGGAAGGCATGAAGGCGTGGTCTTCGTTACAAAAAATGTATCCGTCGACCATGCCCAATTGTAGCTAAGGAGTCGGATTGGGAACGAAAAGCCGCCTACTCTCTATCGATGAATCCGTAGGCGCAGTCCGAAGTTCCCGCAGAGGCACTCGGCACGAATTCACTGGACGTATAACGGTTGACCCTTGCTTTTGCCTCTCGCCGCCAAACCCCAGGGCACAAGGTCGGTTTGCCGACGATACAGAACTGAGCAACCACGCTCTACGTTACAGCGTTGCAGGAGGCTTGCACGTCGGCGTTCCCGGCTTGCGCTTCTCAATATTCGCTCAAAAGGAGGCGGAAAGGGCCTGCCATTCTTGCCAGGAAAAATGAGCGGAGCCTTCTCCAGGATTGTGCTATTTGAAATAACATTGAGGCCTTCGATGCTTGTATGGCGGGCGTTGGCCATCGCATAGGTGGGATCGACCGCCTGCGTAAGCCGGTTATTCACATAGATCCGAAGTCCCTTGGCGATGTGACGGCGGTAAACCCGAGTCATTTCTTTCACGCAATGCTCCACGAGCTTCCGGTCTGTGGCATAGGTAAGCCGGTCACACTCGGGCATGAACACGATGGTCGCTCTTTGATAAGTATCACGGGGAGCAGGACGAACTCGTCGATGCTATCGCCGAGAGGATTTAACTCGTCTACTCGAGGCTCACCGAAATCATCTTGAAGGAGGCTCGCACGATGACCAAGCAAGCGGCCGAAGTCGGCGATGACGAGACGAACGACCTCCTTGTCAGGCGAAGGGACGCAATCCCCTGACGTTGATTCTCTTTCAACGCCGGTCCGGCTTGCACGGCGGCGGACGAACCTTGGCGTTCCTCGTCCTCTCGGTCGCCGCTCTGACGCTGGCGAGTCTCCAGGTGGTGCGTATGGAAATCAGCTTAGGGACCTAATGACGATGATCGCCCGGGCGACGACGAATCGGTATGAATATGAGAGTGGGACCAAGACCGGTGCCTGGGGGCGGAGGTATAATCGACACGCGGGTAAATGATCGGTGTTCGCCTTCCATCAAAGTGGATCGCGCGTCCGACTCCTCGATCGCTTGGGGGGCAGGGGGCGTTTGGCAATGGTCATCCTAATGGCGGTTCTTGGCGTGGCGTCTCTCGCGCCAATCGCCATTCGGGGCCAAGAAGTGCGATCGCTCCAAGACACGCTGAAGGCGGCGGCTAAGGCCGAGCACGCCAGCCATTACGAGCAGGCGGCAAATCTCTATGCACGAGCTCTTTCTTCCCCAGAACTCGCCAGGCTGGCTCCAAGCGTGGCCATCAACGCCAGGACTCGCCTCGCCACGGATCTCTTCCTGCTTCATCGCTATCAGGACTCGCTGAATGCACTCGCGCCTTGGGGTTCGAAGGGTTCCTCGGAAATCCCCTGGCCCGCTCAGGCTTGGCTGGTGGACGGTCTGGACCGGCTGGAGCTCGGCCAAGTTCCTGAGGCTGAGGCCTCACTCCGCAAGACGCTGGCGCTAAATCCGGACAGTGGCACGGCCCGGCTCGCCCTAGGTGACGATCTGGCCCGTGCCGGACGGATGGAGGAAGCCGCACAACAGTACGAAGAACAAACGCAGCGCACCCCCACGCAACCGGATGCCTGGTACAAGCTCGGTCTCGCCTATGCCCAGCTCTCGACCCGCGTCGCACAGGGCTTTGCGCAAAAGAGGCCTGACGATACGGTCGGCCGGCGTCTGATGGCCGAAGGGCTGCTCGACCAGGGCGATGACCAGGGCGCGGCTCGCGCCCTCTTCCGGCTGGTGCGCGAAAACCCGGACCAACCCCAGGCCAACGCCGATCTGGGCGCGGCGCTGGGGGAGCTCGGTTACCCCAAGGCGGCAGAGGAACGGTTCCGGCTCGAGCTGGCAGGGGACGCGGACTGCCCTGACGCCCTCGTGGGTCTGGCGGAGACGGCAACCCTTGCGGGCAACTGGACCGAGGTGACGTCGGCGCTCGAAAGATTACTGGGGTCAAACCCCGAGGAGTTCGCTCGACGGCTCGAACTTCCGCCGCTCGGCATCTTACGTGACGCCTGGAGACGGGGAGCCGTGCGGCCGCCACCGTCGTTCGCCGCCTCACCTGTCGGATCGCTCTGGCAGACGTGGCTTGGCGGGTCGGGTCCGCCGCCTTCGCTTCCGGGCCCCCCGGCGGACGGAACTGCGCTGACATGCTCCGATCTGAGAGACAAGGCCGCTGTCACGCCGGGAATCTGGCTTACTAGGGCGTGCTACGGGAATTTACGCGAGCGCCTTACGGTGAGGAAGGCGAAGAAGACCCTGCTAAGCCAGGAGCGATCCAAGCTCGCGGAGACGGAGTACCGATTGGGAGACTATCAGGCGGCCCGTCGCGAGGCGGAGGGCATACTGGCAGCCGATCCGGGCAGCGGCTGGGCGGTTTACTGGCTCAGCATGTCCTACGGGACGTTCGCCGAGGAGTGCTTCGCCAAGGTCGCTGCCTTAAGCCCGGACTCGGCACGGGTCCATGAGATGCTGGCGCACTATTGGGCCGGCCGTCATTATTATCCGCGGGCCAAAGCCGAATATCTGGCGGCGATCAAACTGGCGCCCGAGCTTCCCGATCTCCATATCGGCTTGGCCACGGTCTACATGACTAGCAGCGAGTGGACCGAGGCGGAGAGCGAGTTGAAGCGAACGCTGGAGCTCTCTCCGGGCTCCGCTCTCGCGAGCTACGAACTCGGTGACGCTTACGTCGAACTGGGCCGCTGGGAGCAGGCTATCGATCCGCTGCGCAAGGCCGCCCAAGACCCGTCCTACAACGTCAAAGCGCGGGTCGACCTCGCTAAGGCCGAGTCCGAAACCGGCCGGATCAGCCAAGCCATTCAAGACCTGCTTCCCATCCTACAAGCAGACCAGGACGGCCAGATCTACTACCGACTGGCGGACCTGTACCGGAAACTCGGCGATAAGGAAAAAATGAAAGAGGCGCTGACAACCTTCCGGCGGCTCCAAAGCTCATCGCTCGAAGTCGACCAGCAGCAACTGGACGAGCTCGATCGCGAACGCGAGGCGTCTGATAGCGGCCGGACGGCGCATCCTTGAAGGCTGGCAGGTTGCAGACCACGATGACGACCACCGAAGTCTTGAACTCCACGCGTAGGCGCATTACGATGGCCGGTGATGCGCGCCCCACGCAGATCGGAAGCCACGATCATCGCGAGCGCCCTGGCTGCGCTCGCCGTCGCCTCATCATTGCGCGGCGGCGACAGTCCGTGCGCCGCGTGCCACCCTCGCGAAACCGCAGGCTACGCGTCCACACAGATGGCCCATTCCCTGGGCGCCGTCACGCGCGAGCCTGACGGTGCATTCATCCATTCGGCTTCCAAGACCCATTTCTCGGTCAAGGAAACAGGTTCGGGGATGGTGCAGAGCCTGGAGCGCGAGGGCGTTTCGGGCGACTACGTACCGGCTTACGCTATCGGCTCCGGCACGCACGCCGTCGGATATCTGATCGATCTCAAGGACCATCTCTTTCAGTCGCCGATCTGCTTTTATACGGGCCGCGGGTGGGACATGGCGCCCGGCTACGAGAAGAACGAGACGCCCGACTTCCTGCGTCCGATAACTCCCGAGTGTCTCGGCTGCCATGCCGGGCGAACGCGGTCGGCACCGCACACTCTGAACCGTTTCGATGACCCGCCGTTCGAGGCCGAGGCGATCACCTGTGAGCGTTGCCACGGACCCGTGGAAGCCCACCTTCGCAGTCCTGTTCCAGGCTCCATCATCAATCCTGCCAACCTGCCGCTTCGAGCCCGCGACAGCGTGTGCGAGCAGTGCCACCTGAGTGGCGAGGCGCGCATTCCCAACCCCGGCAAGCAAATCAGCGATTTTCGTCCCGGTGAGGCGCTGGAAGACGCGTTTACCGTCTACATCTTCGAAGGCTCTCGCGATCCCGCGCGGCCGGGCGCGCTCAAGGTGATCAGCCAGGCGCAGCAACTCGCGTTGAGCACCTGCGCCCGGCGCAGCAACGGCAAACTCTGGTGCGGGACGTGTCATGACCCCCACGATCAGCCCGCCGATCCAAAGACGTACTTCCGCGCGCGCTGCCTCTCGTGTCACGGAACCGCGCTGCTGAGTTCTCATCCCGAGCCCAGCCAGGATTGCGTCGGGTGCCACATGCCGCATCGGCCGGCGTCTGACGGCGGGCACACGGTCTTCACCGACCACCGGATCGCGCGCCGTCCGCCCCGGGAATCTGCCGCCCCGGCCGACACCGAGCCTCAAGCGCTCGTCGCCTGGCACGAGCCTGCGCCGGCGCTGGGGAAACGCAACCTCGGGCTGGCGGAGGTTGAGGTGGGCGAACGAACGAAGTCGTTTGCAATGATCTCGCAAGGGTCGCGGAACCTGATGCAATCCTGGGCGGACTTTCCGAGCGACCCCGCCGTGTTGACGAGTATCGGTCAGGTCCTGCTGGGTCTCGGCGACGGAAATGAGGCGGTCTCGGTCTTTGAACGGGCCATCCAGGCTGACCCCGACGATCCGCGCCACTACATGCACGCTGCGCTGGCGTCGAAGACGGCTCACGATCCGAAGAAGGCAATTCAGTACCTAGAAAAAGCTCTGCGGCTGGACCCTGTGATGGAGCAGCCGTACCTCGAACTGGCCGCCATCTACGCTGCCAATGGCGAGCCCGCGATGGCTCGCATGACTTACGAGCGCTATCTCAAGGCGTTCCCGAAGAGCATTGAGGCGCAACGCGCCGTGCGGCGTTCGGCAACGTATTGACTCGGCCCCTCGCATTAGGGCCGGTTGACCCTCGATCCTACGGGTACGGTTTCCGCCTCTAACCGCTTTTTTGTAAGAAAATACTTGATTTTGATTACCGCGGGGCGTATCGTCGCTGGCACTTAGCGGCCGTCGTCGGGGACCGCGTCCGGGTTAAAGCGTCGGCATTCGGATTCGGAGGTGCCTATGTGGTTAGCACGCGCCAAATACTTTGCGTTGCTGTGCGCAGGCTCAATGTTGCTTCTTGGTGCAGCCGCCTTCAGCCAAACCCAAGTCCTCGGAACTATCAGTGGGATTATCACGGATAGCACGGGTGCGATCGTGCCGGCGGTCAAGATCACCGTGACCAACACGGCCACGAGCGAAGTTCACAGCGCTACGACGAACGATTCGGGCTATTACACGTTATCCAACCTGGTACCCGGACCCTACAACATGGTCGCCGAGAAGGAAGGCTTCCAGCGGTGCGCCGACACGGGCATTGGTCTGGATCCCGCTGGTCGCGTGGAAGCCAATTGCACCTTACAGGTCGGACAGGTAACCCAGACCGTGGAGGTCAAGGCCCAAGCCTTGGAAGTCAGTACGGAAGAAGCCAAGGTCTCGCGGGTCATCGACAATACCCAGATCCAGGAAATCCCGGCCAATGGGCGCAATTTCGCCAGCCTTCTGGCGTTGCAGCCGGGCGTGGTTCAGTCCTTCTCGTTCAACAGCTTTCAGGGCATGAGCCTGTTCGCTACCCAGTGTACCAACGTCAACGGGCAGCGCGGTGACGCCAACAACATTCAGATCGAAGGATCGCCCTCCACCCGGACGCGCGCCAACGGGGCCATCGTCGCGGCCCCCAGCATCGATGCTATCGGCGAGATGAACCTGGTCACCGCCGGCTACATGCCGGAGTACAGCCGCGGCGCGGGCGGCCAGATTCTGCTTCAGGTGAAGTCGGGCACCAACCAATATCACGGCGGAGCGTATGAGTTTCTGCGCAACGACTCTTTGGACGCGCGCAACTTTTTCTCGCCTACCGTCAGCCAGCTCAAGTTCAACAACTTCGGTTACAACGTCGGCGGTCCGGTCATCCCCCATCACGAGAAGTTGTACTTTTTCTGGTCGCAGGAGTGGGGACGCATCCGGACTTCATCCACCACCACGGCAAGCGTCCCCACAGTACTGGCACGGAGCGGGAATTTCAGCGAGTACTGCGCCGCGGGACTGCAGTGTCCCAAAGTGCCGGCTTATCTCAACGGCGTGGATGGATTGGTGGCCGGCCAACCGTTCCCGAACAACACCATTCCCCAGAGCCTTTTTAGCCCCAACGGATCGGCCATGGTCGATTTGAGTGCGATGCCGACTGTGGGCGGGGTGGGGACGAACTTCGCCGAGCAGATCCCGAGCCCTCAGAACGAGCGCAAAGAAACCCTGAAAGTGGACTACAACGCGGACTCCATCAAGTCCCACGTGGCGGTCACGCTTCGCCACTACACGCAGGACGCCCTGCCTTCGTGGGGCACTTCCGGCAGCAGCCAACTGCTGCAGATCCATCCGTTGTTCCCCGAGCGCGGCGGTACGGTTGACCTGACCACCAGCTTCAGTCCGACGCTGCTCAACGATTTCACCTTCACAGCGAGCGAAGACATTGTCCACGTGAACCTCAGTCTGGGCGCGGGGCTCAACCGTGGCAACCTCGGGGTCAATTACCCTTACATCTTCGGCGACCAGAGCAAGGACATCGCAGGCAAGATTCCGACGGTGAATATCGGCGGTGGGTTTGACACCGTCAGTGGTCTGCCCTACCCCTCCGGAAGCGTCGGCAAGGTCTTCACTCTCCAAGATGTGGTCACCAAGATCAAGGGCAACCACGTGGCGAAGCTAGGCGTCTGGTGGGAACAGGACGGTGAAAACGACCACGACCAGGTGCGCGTTACGCCCGGTTCGGCGGGTGGCATCGGCAACAACCTGAACGGAACCTTCACCTTTGGCGCGGCCTCGTCGAACCCCGCTACCACGGGCGCGCCTCTGGCGGACGCCCTCCTCGGCAACTTCGATTCTTACAGCGAACTCGGCTTCCGCAACTACACGCCTTGGGTCGCTCACCAGATCGGACTTTTCGCCCAGGACAGTTGGAAAGTCACGCCGCGACTCACGGTGCAGGGCGGCTTGCGCTGGGACTACTTCCCGCCCTATCACAGCCGCTGGTGCAACTTCTCCAGCTTTGATCCCCCTCGCTATTCGCGAACGCCAGGAATCCAGCAGACGGTCGACCCGGCCACCGGCTTTGTAACCGGCGGCGATCCCTACAACGGAATCTCCGTTCCTTGCAGTGCATTGCCCCAGTCGGCGACTGGCCACTTTGCGGTGTTCGGCCAGGAGCTGACTTCCTCGAACCTCTCGTCGATTAACCAGCAGCTCAAAGCGCTCGGCCTGCAGGCGGGACTCTCGCCCGAAATCTTCGCCAAGCACTACACCAACTTCCAGCCGCGCCTCGGCTTCGCCTGGGACCCGACCGGCAAGGGGACCACCTCGATTCGCGCCGGCGCGGGAATTTTCTACAATCACTTCACCCTCAGTGATGTGACCTTGATGGGAGGCAACTCTCCCTTCCAGCTCGCGGCCGAGTCGCTGAATGGCAGTGCTGATTGCCCCGGGCAAGGGAGCGCGCTCGGCCCAGGGCGAAAATGCAACCCGGCAGGCAGCAGTTCGACCGTACAACTGCCCATCCCCATCACGGGCGGCGATCTGCTCGCCAAGGTTCCATCGGTCTACACTTGGAACGCCTCGGTACAGCACATGTTCCCGCAGGACACTCTGGTAGAGGTCAGCTACGTGGGCACTCGGGCCAGGCACCTGGTCGTCAACTCGGACTTGAATCAGTTGCCGGCCGGCACGGTCCAAGCGAACAACAACGGAGCCAAGGATGCTCTGGCGTTCCTGTCTCCCTATGCCGGCATCGGAGGAGCGACGGTGGGGCTGAATGACTCGAGCTCGAAATACGACTCCTTGCAGGTCAGCGTGCAGCGGCGCCTGAGCCAAGGGTTACAGTACGGGATAGCCTACACCTACGCTCACTCTTACGACTATGGATCGGACCTCTACGCTAACGCGGTTGACACTTACAACCTCAAGTATAACTACGGCCCGTCCAATTTCGACGTGCGAAACAACCTGATCGTCAACTACGTCTATCAACTCCCATTTTTCAAGGGACAGCACGGCTTCGCCGATGCGGCCCTAGGCGGGTGGGAGATGGCCGGCGTCCTCGCTTTCCAGAGCGGCACTCCGACTACCATCACGAACGCCAACGGTGACGAGGCCGGAGCGGGAGAGGACTTTGGCCAAACGGCTAACCTCGTTTCGGGCTGTGACCCGAACGGTGGCCCGCGGACGGTTGCGCAGTTCTTCAAGACCTCCTGTTTCGTCGAGGCCACGCCGGGAACGTTTGGGACGTCCAGCCGTAATCTCGTGTTTAAGCCAGGTACCCGTAACTGGGACTTTGCCCTTTACAAGAACGGGCCCATTACTGAAAGACTCCACTACCAGTTCCGGGCGGAGTTCTTTAACGTGCTGAACCATCCGTCCTTCAACAGCCTCAGTACCGGACTCGGCAACGGAAACTTCGGGCAAGTCACGGGAGCTAACGACCCGAGGGAAATCCAGTTCGGGCTCAAGCTCAGTTTCTGAAGCGGACTTCGTTCAAGGGGGCACTGCTCAGGTGTCCCCTTTTTTCTCTACAAGCCATCCAGCTACTCGGCCGCCACAGCCTCTTCCGGCAGTATAATTGATCGGTCAAGCAGCGAACTCCAAGCCAACTCTCAAGCGTCCTGGTGGGCTTGGTGTCCTGGCAGCGTCACTGGGTGCGATCGCGCCGGTTCGAATCATTACGAGCGGCAGAATCAAAGACGAATCATGGTGATGACCGCCCGCACCAAGTCGCCGACCCTAGTGCCGCGGCGCCGGTTTCTGCAATCCGCCCTGGGAGGACTGGGAGGCCTCAGTTTCGTCATCCCGCTCTACAGGAACGGAGCCCTCGGACAGCCGGTTTTTGCCCCAGGCCCGTGGTTTGCCGACCTGGCCCAGCGGTCGGGTCTGGCCGCCTTTCGCGACACTTGTGGTTCGCTGGCCAAAGACTACCTGGTGGAAACAGTCGGCGGGGGCGTGGCCCTGTTTGATTACAACGGTGACGGCTTGCTGGATATCTTCATCGTGAACGGCTCTTCCTTCCAAATCCTCGACAATCCCCGCGTGCCGCGCACCTCCAGCCGTTTGTTCCGCAACAACGGCGACGGCACCTTCACCGACGTGACCCGGCAGTCCGGCTTGGTCAACGACGGATGGGGCATGGGCGTGGCGGTGGCGGACTTCGACAATGACGGCCATCGAGACGTCTTCATCACCAACTACGGCCGCAACCGCTTGTTTCACAACAACGGCAACGGGTCGTTTACCGACGTCACCCAGGAGGCGGGCTTGGGCGGCGGCAACTGGAGTACGGGGTGTGCGTGGAGCGATTACGACCGCGACGGCCGCCTGGACCTCTACGTGGCGCGTTACGTTGACTTCAATCGAGCCGCGATACCTCCGCCCGGGACCTACAATTATTGCCTTTATCAGGGAGTGCCGGTGGCGTGTGGTCCCCTCGGTCTGCCCGGACTCGCCGACTTGCTCTATCACAACGAAGGGGGTGGCAAGTTCCGCGAGGTGAGCATCGAGGCCGGTGTGCGCGACACCGACAAAGCCTACGGTTTCAGCGTGGTTTGGTGTGACTTCGATAACGACGGCTGGCCCGACGCCTACGTCGCCAACGACTCCATGCCGAATTACCTCTGGCACAACAAGCGCAACGGAACCTTTGAAGAGATCGGCATGGCGGCAGGTTGCGCGGTGAGCGGTGACGGACGGCCGCAGTCCTCCATGGGTGTGGCGGTCGGTGACTACGACAACGACGGCTGGATGGACCTCCTGGTAACCAACTTCTCTGAGGACTACGACACGCTCTACCACAACGTGCACGGCGAGTTCGATGACGTCAGCTATGCGGCCGGTCTCGGCACCACCACCTACGCCCAGTTGGGCTGGGGGACGGGATTTATCGATTTTGACAACGATGGCTGGCTCGACCTCTTCATCGCCAACGGGCACATCTACCCCCAGGCCGACAAGGCCAGCAATCACTACTTTCAACACAACCAGTTATTTCGCAACCTGCACGACGGCCGCTTCGCGCTGCTCGCTGACCGCGAGAGCGGCTTTGGGCAGGCCTGGAGCAGCCGCGGCACCGCCTGGGGCGACCTGAACAACGACGGCGCGGTCGAAATCGTGGTCAACAACATCGACCAAGTCCCGTTTCTCTACACGCCGTCGAAGCGCGCTGGCGGCAACTGGGTGCGCGTGAACCTGGAAGGCGCCAAGAGCAACCGGGATGCGATCGGCGCGCGCGTTGTTGTGACGAGCGGGAAGCTGACCCAGACCGATGAGGTTCGCGCCGGAGACAGCTACCTCTCAACCTGTGACTTGCGACTGCACTTTGGCGTCGGCGAGGCCCAGACGATTGACCGGCTGGAAATCCGCTGGCCGAGCGGTCAGGTCGAGAGTCACGACCATCTCGCCGTCAATCGCCAGCATCAGTTCAAGGAAAGGGTGTGATGCTCGACCGCGCTCAAGTTGACTCCCGGAATCGACCGGCCGGCAGCCGCCCGCGACCCACGCTGACCGTTCTCGTCTGCCTATTGACAGTCTCGACCGCGATCGCGGCCCAGGTCTCCGCGCAAAAGCAAGCGACCGACCTCGCGCCGCCCGCGTCGACGATACCCCCCGACAAGATCATGGTGGCCATAACCGCCGCGCGCGCGCGAGTCGCGCAGAATCCCGGCTCGCCCGAAGGGTACTTGGCCTTGGGACGCGCCCTCCGCATTGCCGAGGATGACGCAGGCGCCGCCAAGGCGCTCGACCGTGCGCTCGCGCTGAATCCTCGTCTCTCCCGTGCCTGGTATGAAAAAGGCCTGATGGCTGTGGACAGCGGAACCCTGCCGCAAGCCGTCGAGCTGTTTCGCAAGGCCGTCGACTTCGATCCCGCAAGCGCTGCCGCACGGATCGAGCTCGCCTCACTGCTCTTGCGCCGTGGCGACTGGGCCGAAGCGCGGGCTCAACTGGAAGCGGCACTGCACCTTGACCCGGCGAATGCCGCCGGTCACGACGGCCTTGGCCTGATTCTAAGCCAGCAGGGGAAACCCGGCGAGGCGGCCGACGAGTTTCGCAAGGCACTCAGCCTCGATCCTTCTTTCGCCGGGGCCCAGGAGAGCCTGGGTGAAGCGCTGCTTCAACTCGGTCAGTGGACCGGAGCGGCCGAGAGCTTCAGCAAGGCGCTAGGCGGCAAACTGCCGGATGCCTCGATGGCCACGTATGGCCTCGCTTCGGCGCTCAAACACTCAGGCAGGACCGCCGAGGCAGCCGCGGAATTCGCCAAGGCAGCGGAGTTGATGCGCCGCCAGGTCGCGCTCGACCGAGCCCGCAGCGACAATGATCGTGGGCTGCAGCTTTGGTACAGCGGCGACCTGGAGGGCGCGGAGGTAGCTCTCCGGGGAGCCGTCGGCGAGGACCCGAATTATGCCGAAGCTCATAATAACCTGGGCGGCGTGCTGTGGCAGACCAAGCGGTCGAAAGAGGCGCACGACGAGTTCGCCGCTGCGGTGCGCGCTAAGCCCGACTTCGCCAAGGCGCACAACAACCTCGGCAACGCCCTGCTGAGTGAGGGCCGGACTGGGGAAGCCATTCAGGAATTCCGGGCGGCGATCACCGCCCAGCCCGGATTCGCCTCCGCCCACCTGAATCTCGCTATCGCGCTCATGAAGAAAGATGAGAGCCAGGAAGCACGGGCCGAGATCGAACGCACCTTGGACCTCGACCCCGAAATGGCGGAGGCGCATCTGGAAAAGGGTTTGTTACTGGTGTCGGAGTCGAGCCGGTTGACTCGAGAAGCGCGCCTGGAATTCGAGGTGAGCTTGCACCTGAATCCGGACATGCGCTTTGCCATTCCCGTCGAAGTGTATGAGGAGTTGATACTGGGCGACTAGCTTGTGGGGAAGCGCCTGCGGTGCTCCCGTCCGATGTCGCAAAAACGCCTGCAGCACCCTGTCAAATCACCATGACCCGGATGCGCTCGATCTGATTGTCGGCGTATCCGTCGACCCTACCGGCCGGGCGTTCTGAGGTTTGCTCTCTGCCCTGAGCGTCGATCGCCTTGCAGGCGAGCTCTACCAGTCCGCGCTCGCCGAGCTCGAGCGTCGCGTGCCAGGGCGTCCACTCGTACTTGCTTCCGCCCGAATCGAGCTTGGCCACGCGCCAGGTCTTGGCGCCATCCGCCGAGACCTCGACCGCCATGACCTTCTCGCCGTTCGACCACGCCAAGCCGCGCGCGTCCAGCCGGCCAGCGCGCAGGACGGCGCCCACGGCCGGGTACACAAAGGCTGACTTTAGCTGGATGCCGGGCAGAGGCAGGCGCTCGACCGTGCCGTCCGGCGCCTTCCGGGCCGCCAGATAGTCGTTCGACGCCGGTTCGAGCGGCGAGCTTGACGCGGTAATGAGCGCCAGCCACTTCACCGAGTCCATGCCGTAATACCCGGGGAACAGGGCGCGCCAAGGAGCGCCGTGTTCCCGCGGCAGCGGCTGCTGACCCATGCGCGTCACCAGCATCGCGTCCTGGGTGGCGCGGGCGCGGGGCACCGAGCGGATGAAGCCGTCGCTGCCCTCCAGGTGCAGGTAGCGGGCGGAATCACGCAATCGGGCGAGTTGAAGGACCTCCTCCAGCGGCCATCCTTCCCACAGCGTGTTGCCCGCCATCTGATAGGGCCCGGTGCTATTGCCGGCGCATTCCATCACCGCTGCCAGACGCCGCGGCGGCAGGCGCTCGAGATCGGCGATGGCCAGTGTTTGCGGCACCTCGACTTCGCCCTCGATGCGCAGGGCCATGCCGCCTGAGTTCTTCGGCATGGAATTGTGGTTGCGGACGTAGAATTCATCGACCGGGGTGTATTGACCCTGGAGAGACTCCAGATTGTACTGAGTCACGAGCGGGTCTTGGGAAGCGACGGCGAAATCCGCTAGGAGACGGCGCGCGCCGATGACGGCTCCGCCGGCGAAAGCGATGAATTCTCGGCGACGCATGCACGCCGATTTTAGCACGCTGCCGGCCCCGGTGTCGGCCCCACTTCAAAGCACGGTGCGGCCCGGGTTAGCAGTAGAATAATTCTATGAAGCGATTGGGGCCACGGTTGCTGATCCTCGCTCTCTTCGCGACCTCGAGCGGTTACCCCCAGCATTCAGGCGGGGACGCTCAGGCGGAGGCTCGCCAGGGAATGGCGGCTCTCGAAAGCGGGAATTTCAGCGAGGCGGAAGACCATTTGACGCGAGCCTTGAAGGCCGATCCCGGCCAAGTTGAGGTGCGGGCTAACCTAGGGATCGCGTACTACGCCGATCGCAAATATCCCGAAGCGGTCGAGGCTTTCTCGCAGGCCCTGAAAACGAACCCCGCGCTCCAGATGGCGCGAACCTTCCTACCCTTGAGCCTGGCTGGGGCGAATCGCTGCGAGGAGGCCGTCAGCGGGTTGAGAAGCGAGTTTGCATCCAACCCCGACGTCAAGCTGCAACGGATCCTCGGGCTCAGCCTCCAGCGCTGCCTCATCCAAACCAACCAGCAGGCCGAAGCCGACAAGGTCGCGCAGCAACTCCTGGCCAGGTACCCCGATGACGTCGATGTTCTTTACGAAGCCGGCCAGATGTACGGCAAGCTCTCCTCGTCAATCTACCTCCGGTTGATGCAGATCGCTCCGCACACGGCGCGAGGCTATCAACTGATGGCGGAGGTCTCCGCCGCGCAGGATAACTGGCCGGCGGCGATGAATTCTTACCGGCACGCACTGAAACTCGAGCCTGGGCTCCCGGGCGCTCATCTGCGGCTGGCGGTTCTGATGCTCGAGCATCCCGGCGGCCCCGACGACTGGAAGCAGGCGTTGGACGAGTTGAACGCCGAGCTCAGGCTCGACCCCGCCAGCGCCGAGGCGGAATACGAAATCGGCGAGGCTTACCGCAAGCACAGCCAGTCCGGCGAGGCCATCGCGGCCTTTCGCAAGGCGATGCAGCTTGACCCGAGGTTCGCCGAACCGCGCCTGGGACTGGCCAAAGTCCTGCGCGAGCAGCACCGCACCCAGGACGCCCTGGCAGTGCTCGAGCCGGCGCGGGACAGCGCTCCCACCAACGCCGCAGTCCACTTCCTGCTCGCCCAACTTTATCGTGAGACGGGCCGCGCCGCCGAAGCGGAGCGCGAACAGGCCATTTTCCGGCAACTCCAACCGACCGCCGCGCCCCTTACAAGCCCCTAAGTCGTCGCCACAGGTGTAAGCGACGTCTATGGGATATCCCCCCTCGGGGCGAAGCCGATGGATTCGCCCAGCGATGGCCTAGAGGATTCCCAGCCTTCCAGAGTCGGCACAGTTGTCCCGGGAGTGTTAACTCGGCTGCTGGCCATCGGCAAGTCGATTTGTAGTGACCGAGAAGCCGGGAGGCAATAGGGAATTCCGATATAATCGTTGGCGCGATGCCAATGCTTAACGAGGGATTTCGGTTGAATATGGGTGGTAGGCCTCGCAAGCGAGGGCGAAGGTGACTCGATGATCCAGTTTAGGGTGAATGGAGTTGAACGCTCATTTGACGGTGATCCCGAGATGCCGGTGCTTTGGTATCTGCGCGACATCTTGGGCCTGACGGGGACCAAGTTCGGGTGCGGCGTGGCGCTTTGCGGAGCCTGTTCTGTGCACCAGAACGGTGAGGCGATCCGGTCGTGCGTTGTTCCCGTCAGCGCGGTGGCCGGCGCCGAGATCACGACGATCGAGGGCATAGGGGAGAGGGGTTTGCATCCCGTCCAGAAAGCCTGGATGGAGCACGATGTGCCGCAGTGCGGCTACTGCCAAGCGGGACAGATCATGCAGGCAATAGCTCTGCTGAAGAGCAAGCCGAGGCCCACCGATCACGATATCAATGAGTTGATGGCCGGCAACATCTGCCGGTGCGGCACCTATCAGCGAATTCGCGCCGCCATCAAGGCCGCCGCGGCAGCGAAGGAGGCGTCGTGAGCCGCCTCGAAAATCCCCGCCGAAGCCGCACCCAGACAGCAAGCCGGAGCCACATCGAGAATGTGAGCCGGAGAGGATTCCTGAAGGACGTACTTTCAGGGGGCGCCTTCGTTCTCGGCGTTTACTTTGCGCCCGGCGCCCTGCGCGCGGTCCCAATGGCGGCAGACACTCCCGCCGATCGCGCGGCTTTCCATCCTAACGTGTTTCTGGGCATCGAGACGGACGGGACGGTTTACATCATCGCGCACCGCTCGGAGATGGGTAACGGGAGCCGCACGGCTCTGCCTCGCGTCCTGGCGGACGAATTGGATGCAGACTGGAATCGCGTGAAGATCGTGCAGGCGGTCGGAGATCCGCGCTACGGAGGCCAAGATACCGACGCCTCGCAATCCATTCGCGTGTTCTTTGGCGTGATGCGTGAGGCCGGGGCCACAGCGCGCTTGATGCTGGTGCGCGCCGCCGCCGGCCAATGGTCGGTTCCGGCATCGGAGTGCGCCTCCGGCCTGCACGTGGTCCAGCACACGCCAACCGGCCGCCAACTAGCGTATGGGGAACTGGCGCTCGCTGCCTCAAGATTCCCTATCCCGAAGAAAGAAGACGTGCAGCTCAAGCCTCGGACGGCGTGGCGCTATATCGGCAAAGACGCGAGCCTCTACGATCTCGAGGACATCTGCACCGGGAAAGCCATCTATGGGATGGACGCACGCCTGGACGGCATGGTCTACGCGTCGGTGGAGCGTCCGCCGGTTCTCGGAGGGAAGGTCAAGTCTTTGCAAGAGCAGGAAGCTTTGCGAGTGCCGGGGGTGCGGCAGACGGTCCTCATCGAGCCTTTCAAGCCTCCGCACGCCTTCCAGCCGCTGGGCGGTGTAGCGGTGATCGCCGACAACACCTGGGCGGCGTTTCAAGGCCGCAAGAAACTGCGCGTGGACTGGGATCACGGACCAAATGCCGCCTATAACTCCGACCAGTACAAGCGCGAATTGCAGCACACGGCGCGCCAGGCGGGCCTGGTGGTACGCAGTGAAGGTGACGTCGATGCGGAATTCGCCAGAAGCGGGAAGACCTTTGAAGCCGAATACTACGTCCCGCACTTGGCCCACGCCACCATGGAACCGCCGGTGGCAGTGGCGGACTACCGCGACGGCAAAGTCACGGCGTGGGTGCCCACCCAAGACCCCCAGAGCGTACAGGAGATCGTCGGCAAGGCAGTAGGTGTTCGCAAGGAGGATGTGACGTGCCACGTCACCATGCTGGGCGGGGGATTCGGACGCAAATCGTTTGGTGACTTTGCCGCTGAAGCCGCCCTGCTGTCGAAGAAACTGGGACAGCCCGTCAAGGTGGTGTGGACTCGCGAGGATGACGTCAAGTTCGATTACTATCTCCCCGTCGCAGCCGTGTATCTGAAAACGGCGCTCGACTCCAAGGGCAAGCCGACTGCCTGGTTGCAACGCTCCGCTTTTCCTCCGATCACGTCCACGTTTGACGCTGCGGCGCGGCATGGCGGCTGGGAGCTCAAGGGGAATTGGATCGAGGTGCCGTTTGACGTCCCGAACATTCGCGTCGAAAATGGCGCCGCCGAAGCTCACGTCCGTCTCGGGTGGTTGCGGTCGGTGGCGAGCAACTATCACACCTTCGCCGTCCAATCCTTTGTGGATGAATTGGCGCACAACGCCGGCCGGGATTCTGTAGAGTACCTCTTGGAGCTCTTCGGACCGCCCCGCGTCCTCCATCTCAAGATTCCCAACTTTTCGGACCAGCCCGGATTTCCGCTGGACATTGGGCGTCTGCGCAGAGTTACGGAGATGGCGGCGGAAAAGGCCGGATGGGGCAAGCGTAAACTGGGTCAAGGGAGAGGCCTTGGCATTGCAGCCCAGCGTTATTCCTTCTGCTATGTGGCATCAGTGGTGGAAGTTGAGGTGAACGACCAGGGTGACGTGCGGATTCCTCGCGTGGATACGGCGGTGGATGCCGGCACGGCCGTCAACCCTGCCTACATCAAGGCGCAGTTCGAGGGCGCCGCGGTGTTCGGGACCAGCATCTTTCGAGGTGGTGAGATTACCGCGACCAACGGCGTGATCGACCAGTCGAACTTCAACGACTACCCGGTAGCGCGCATCGACGAGGCGCCCTACCAGACGAACGTCTACGTGGTGGACAGCGACGCTCCTCCGGCGGGAGTGGGGGAACCAGGCGTGTCGGTCATGGCGCCAGCGCTTTCGAACGCCATCTTTGCTGCAACCGGCAGAAGGATCAGGGAGCTGCCGCTTTCGAAAAGTCGGCTCACCTGAGGTGGATTCGTAGCCCGCAGTCGCTCCGCAGCTCACGATCCGGGCTTGTGAAGAGCGGTGTTTCCCCTTCAAGCGGCTTTCCGAGCGTCGGTGCGACCGCACTTTGAAAGCGGGCCAGACTCCTACGGGTCCTGGGAATCACTAACGAGTGATTGCGTAGGGTAGCCACCTAGTGTAGGTGTAGGTCTCACTTGGGCGTATGGCGGGCTATTGGCGGATCGGGAACGGAAAACGAGCTTCCACGTCCAAATTGGCGACGGATGACCCGCGCTGCCTTGTCGTCGGTATTCGACCAGTGGTGCGTAGCGTGCCGACCCTGCCGGGTCGGCACTGCTCGCGCCTGTTTCGAATCTCACTCCTGCCGCAGCGCCGCCATGGGGTCGATCTTTGTAGCCCGCCGCGCTGGGATGTAGCTGGCGAACAGTGCCACGCCGACCAGCACCGCAAAGACGGCGAGGAACGTTGACGGGTCGCTCGGGCGAACGCCATACAGAAGGCTCGATATCAGGCGCGCCAGGATGAGGGCTCCGATGAGCCCGATCGAGGCTCCAGTGAGTGCCAGAGTCATCCCCTGCCGGACGACCAGCCTCAAGACGTCGGCACGCGCAGCGCCGAGCGCCGTGCGAATTCCGATCTCCCGCGTGCGTAGCGCGACCGAATAGGAAATCACGCCATAAATCCCAACGGCAGCCAGCAGCAGAGCGAGCGCTGCAAAAGCAGCAAGCAGCCATGTGTTGAAGCGGGGCTGTGCTAGTGAGGCGCTCACCACCTCATCGAGCGTTTCGACATCGGCCAGCGACTGATTCTTGTCCAGCTCGTGGACTGCATTGCCAACTGCGTTCGCCAGGCTCAACGGGTCAGAGGACGTGCGCAGCGCCAATTCCATATTCCCGGCCACGCCTCCCTCCACGCCTTGCGCGTGGGGAGAAAACACCTGCGGAAATCGCGGGTCCGTGAGGCTCTGGAGGGCTGCGTCGCCCACAACCCCGATCACCGAGAGCCAGGGACCCTTCGAGCAGTCCTCGCCCATGCAAATGCGCTTGCCGACGGGATCGCCGTCTGAAAAGAACCGGCGCGCGAGCGTGGCGTTGATGATGGCTACCTTGGGGCTTTGAGCGCTGTTATCCGCATCGGTGAAGTCGCGGCCCTTAAGAAGGGGGATACCCAGTGCACGAAAGTAACCGGACGTGACCTGGGAAAAACTCACGATCGGGATCGATTCTCTTGTCGCAGCCGGTCGCCCTTCGATGTTCAACCCGCCCCAAAACCCGCCGTTCCCATTTTTCAGCGGCATGGTCATGGTGGCGCCGGCAGCCTTGACTCCCGGAAGAGCGCGGACCCGGTCGAGCAGTTGCTGGAAGAAGGCGACAATCTGCGGGTCTTTGTATGATGACGGCAGCGAAACCTGGCACGTCAAGACCTCGCTCGGATTGAATCCTGGATCGATAGCGCGTAAGCGCTCGAAGCTGTTCAGGAGCAAACCGGCGCCCGCGAGCAACACCAGGGCCAGGGCCATTTCGCAGACCACCAGAAGATCGCGTACCCGACGCCCTGGAACTCCTGCGCTCCAACCGCGGCCTCCTGCTTTCAACGAATCGTTGAGCCGGACCTTGAACGACCGCAAGGCGGGAAACAGTCCAAAGGCCACGCCCGTGACCACAGCCAACCCTAGAGTGAACAAAAGGACGCGAGCGTCCAAACCAATCTCCTGAGCGCGGGGAACCTGGGTTGCGAGAATCAGCCGCAGGTAACGAACCCCGCAAGCCGCCAGCAGAACCCCGACGGCGCCGCCCAGCAGCGAGAGCAGCAGGCTTTCTGTCAACAACTGACGCGCCAAGGTCCAGCGTCCCGCACCCAGCGCCCGGCGGACGGCAAACTCCTTCTCTCTCGCCGCCGACCTTGCCAGCAGCAGGTTGGCCAGGTTGGCGCACCCGATCAAAAGCACGAAGCCCACCGCGCCGAGCAGCACCAACAGCGCCGGCCGCACGCTTCCGGTAATCTGCACCGCGGCAGGAACAAGATACGCAGTGACTCCCGTGTCCTCCCGGTAGGTCTGCGCAAGGCGGCGGGCGACAGTGTTCATGTCCGCCTGGGCACGCTCGAGGGTCACGCCAGTCTTGAGGCGCGCCACGACCCTCATGAAGCGGTCGCCGCGGGCTGCAATCGACTCCACCCGGGCTGGCCAGGGGACCCAGAGTTGAACATCCGGAAAGGGAGACGAAAACTCCGCCGGCATCACTCCGATTACGTTGTGGGGCTCGCCGTCGAGGGTAATGGTCCTGCCAAGGATCCCCCGGTCGCCTCCGAAGGAGCCGATCCAGAGCGAGTGGCTAAGCACGACGACGCGGTCATTCGCCCCCTGTTCTTCGTCCCGAGCGAAGGTTCGGCCTAACTCGGCCCTGGCACCCAAAACATCAAAGAAATTCGGCGAGACGGTCCAGCCGCCCACCTGCCGTGGCTCGTCGCCGCCCGACAGGTTGTAGGTTCCGCTCCACCATCCGGCCAGGCCGTCAAAGACGCGGTTCTGTTCCCGCCAATCGTGCAGGTCCGGGATGGATACGGTGCTCTGATTGATCCCGCGCGCCTTCTCCGCCGACCACACATACACCAGGCGGCCCGGATCCTCGTAAGGCAGCGGGCGCAATAGGGCGGCATTCACAACGCTGAAGATCGCCGTGTTGGCGCCAATGCCCAGCGCCAGCGTGATGACCGCAACCGCGGTGAAGCCGGGGTTCTTCGCCAGTAGACGAACGCCGTAGCGCAGGTCTCGCCAAGGTGTTTGCATTGAGATAGTTCCTCCTGATCTCCTGCAATCGCTGTCCCTTTGACGTTCGATGACCCCAACGGTTAGTAAGCGGAAAAACTGAATTCAAACCCGGTTCGCCGCGCCCTAACCTGCTCATTCCCCTGGTTTGGCGCCGGTTCTGGCAAGATTTGGTGAAATGACTCTTCTGGTTTGCAACCAGGGGGTCGGGAGTTCGAACCTCCTCAGGTCCACCAACGTCCTTCACTCCGGGGGCGGATTGCTGCGACGCGCTGGCAACCTGACCTTCGACGGGCTGTACAGCTACACCTGGGACGCGGAGAACCACTTGAAATCCGCCAACGGTTCAACTACACCTATGACGGGACCTGCGTCGGGTCAAGAAGTCGAACGGGAAGCTCCACTGGTACTCGACCGGCGGCCAGCTTCTGGAAGAGACGGACCTTAGCGGCAACCTCATCAGCGACTACGTGTATCTCGGCGGCAAGCTGGTTTGGCGACGCGACGCATCCGGAAGCGTCTACTTTTACTTCACCGACCCGCTGGGCACGGTGCGGGGCATCTACACCTCCGGCTCCAGCCTCTGCTATGACGCGGATTTCTATCCCTTCGGCGGGGAAAAGGTCCACACCAATACCTGTGCGCAGAACTACAAGTTTACGGGGTTGGAGCGTGATGCCGAGAGTGGGCTAGATGACACGCTTTATCGCAAGTATTCGTCGAACCTAGGTCGCTGGCTTGAGGTGGACCCAAAACGGGGCTGTATTGCCCATCCACAAGGGCTGAACCGGTATGTCTATGTTGCCGACAACCCTGCCACGTTCACTGACCCCTCCGGGCTGTCGTACTGCGACACTCATCCCGATGCGGTAGCGTGCAATCGTGAACCGCGTTTGGTCGAAATCAGCGATCTTGGGCTTATTAGCGGTGATCTTGGCGACCTCTGGGATTTCGGTTTCGATTTCGGTGTTGTTGGAGGCTGGCTTGGGGGAGGGGGCAGCGAGAAGACCCGCACGTGTACCGCGTCACCGCCGCCGAATTACGTGGGTTCGCCGATCGGCGTTCCGCCCACCGGGGGTAACCTCTGCACAGGCACCGATCATCCTTACTTTTGGTGGGCGTGGCAGTGTACGGGCGATTATCCGTGTTGTCTGGCGAAACAAAAACCTTGCCTCTCATGACTGTGAGAACCAGGGGGGGCACTCGGGGGGATATGTCAACAACGCCCTCTTCGATAGGAACTCCTCGCAGACCGCATACGCTAATTGCTGCGGCCGCCAGCGGCGTCCGGCGAAACCACCCATTTAGGCCTCTTAGATGGCGGTGTCAACCGAGCAGAGCCGGGCGAACCGTCTGAACAAGCCCTGCGGTTGGATAACTCTAGAGTGGATAACAGAGGGGGGTGGGATTTGAGAATCCGTCGCGACGCTGTGGCCCTCTCGAGCATCCTTCTTACGATAGCGTTCCTTATTCCGGTGCCCGCCATGTTGGGGAATGTCTGGACGGTGCCCCAAACAACTCTCGATATAGCAGACCGAGTAAGGACTCAGAACTATTACGTGCCCGTCGGCTTTGCTTCCTTGGCAATCATTGTAATCGGCCTGATTGTGACCTGGGCTGGGTACATCAAAGGAGTCCGCTGGACATGGTTCGTAATGTTTTTTATCGCATGGGGATGGGCGTTCCCGGTTTTGGTATTGGCGGAGTTCCATTGGAGGAACATGCTCCCTATCGCGCAGTGGCCCCCGCTCGCACTAAAGGGCCGCGGGCCCCAGTTAGGATTTGCAGGGTCTGTCATCACGTTCCTCCTCATGGTGCTTGCTCTCGCCCTTCCGGCCAAAACGTTCATTCTGGGCCGAGGAGTATCCCAGACGAAGCCTCTGACCAAGCCCTGACACTTGGATATCTTCCAGTGAATCAAGAAAGGGGTGGGACTTGAAAATCCGTCGCGACGCTTTGGCTGTTTCAACCATCCTGTTTACGCTCGCACTCCTTTTGCTGACGCCGTCGATGTTGAATAATGCGCGGGTTGATTACCAAAGCAGGTTCCGCGACATCTCTGATTACCCGGTGCCCGGGATAGCACCAGATCAGGTTGTGATTCCGAACTATGCTGCACCCCTCGGCATTGCTTCCCTGGCAGTTATTGGAATCGGTCTGATTGTTACGTGGGCTGGTTACATCAAAGGAGTCCGCTGGACGTGGTTTGTGATGTTTACAATCACTTGGGTGTGGGCATTCCCGGTCTTGATGTTACCTTACCTCTATCCCTGGGTGGGCGTGGCCGCAATCGCACGATCGATTCCAGCCGCGATACGTGAGAGCCTGCAAGCAGAACCTTATAGTGGGCTCGCACGAGCTTTTCTAAAAGTTGTCCTGGTATTCTTGCTTATGGTGGTCGCTCTCGTCCTTCCGATCAAGACGTTTTGGGACCGGGCGGGCGGCGGGCGGCCATGTCTCAAACGCCGACACAACCTGACGTTCAGAGACCTTTGACGGCTTGTACAGCTACACCTGGGACGCGGAGAACCATCTGAAGTCAGCCAACGGGGTCAACTACACCTATGACGGCGATTTGCGGCGGGTTGAGAAGTCGAACGGGAAGCTGTATTGGTACTCGACCGGCGGCCAGATTCTTGAGGAGACGGACCTGAGCGGCAACCTCATCAACGACTATGTGTATTTCGCCGGAAAGCGGAATCTGGCGACGCGATGCGTCAGGGAATGTCTACTTTTACTTCACCGACCCGCTGGGCACGGTGCGGGGGCATTTACACCTCCGGCTCCAGCCTCTGCTACGATTTCGGACTTCTATCCCTTCGGCGGCGAGTAGGTTCACAGCAATCCCGATTCTCGAGGTCGTCACGGAGGGTGCTTAGGTCTTGCGCACGCTTGTCCCGGCGACTCGGGCCGCCCCTAGATTCTTGTTAAAAGATGCGGCAACTCGTTTCTTGTTGACATGCTTTCGATTCGACTCCTTGACTGGGAAAGCAACCAGACTGATGAGATTCTCCCCGCCTGAGGCTCGTCGATAGGCGATCACCTGCCTCGTCTCCTGATCATAAGCCAGACACTCTGCACCGGAGGCCCGCGCCAGTTGATCGAGCCGCCGATGGGTCTCGGTCAGTCCCATGGCTGAGCCTACCCAACGGAGGCTTCCGTTCGTCATTCTCTCAAACAGATAGTATTCCTTGTCTCTCATATTTTTCCCTTTCTTCCGTTCTCTGATGGCATGTACCACCGCAGACGCGGTATCCATAGCTCACTTCGCAATTTTGTCGTCCCAGGCCGGTCTTAGAGGAGCCGGTCCAGACAAGATTGCTAAGACCACGCCAGTGCAACCGGCAAGCGCCGGTTACTTGTCAGTGTGTTTTGCCCTGATGGGCGCGGAGGAGGTTTGGGTCAGCGTCTGAAAGCGCAGAGAAGGTTCAAAAGGCCTTGGCCGGATGGAGTGGCCAACATCGGCCGTGCAGCCTCGAGAAGCCGGCGGCACTCCCTGGACAAGAAAGGCTGGCAAGAAGGCTCAAAGGGTCGGGTGTTGAGGGTGTTGAGGGGCACGGCACGCAGCGGGGTGACGTAGAGACTTTCCTCGTAGACGCTGTCAGGAATTCCGTCGTGGTCAACGTCGGCGCCCAGCCCGCTTAACTGGACACATGAATAGCAAAAAAGTCCCAAGGCGACGAGCAAAAGCGCCAAGCCCCGGCGTACTCTGGACACTTCCAACCTGCAGAACACCTCATGCTCCAAGCTGCTGTTTCGATTCATGACACAATCGCACGCTTTCGCGGTGCAGTCAAGCCTCTTTCTAGAGAGGCCTGCGACAACTTGGTCGGCTGGGACTGACCATTGGTTTGTTTTGGCCTTCATAATCTATCTCATTCAGCGGAGGTGAACTCGATTCAGAAATGGGAGTCGGCCAACACTATGCTATGTAGACGATTTTGTAGACGGTGAGAGCACCAACGTTCCACAGACTTAACATGGTTTCAAGAGCCGACCCGCAAGCCTTGAATCAAGAATGAGTTGCAATCCACAAGAAACTGCATATTTCAACAATACCCGGAATCTGATTTGCAACCAGGGGGTCGGGAGTTCGAACCTCCCCAGGTCCACCAATCGTGTCACCGAGTTACCAGAATGAATTCGATTGTACAGGGTTGGTGGGGCTTTACTGTTACCAAGACTTCGGAGGGTTGCAGCTTAACGCTCAGAGTTTGAAAAAGATTGCGCGTTTATACAGCCAGTAGCACATGAACCACATCACCGCCAGCACGGTGGTGGCCTGGGCGACCGGTGCGAGCTTTCCAATGAAGGTGTAGTGGAAGGTGAACACACCGAGAGCCCGGTCAAGCCATCCGAACAGGACCTCACTCACGAAGTAAATGAAAATCGAATTCATCCCCACCACCACCAGCGGAAAGGTCCATTTCCGATAGCCCATCACCTCGGTGACCCAGTAGAACCCGATCAGCATCAACAGCACCCATCCGAGGCTGTAGAGAATAAATGACGCGGTGCAGAGCTGCTTGATGAAGGGGATCCAGGGGCGGAGCGCGAACGCCAGCGCAAACGACAGGATCATGGCGCCCGAGAGCTTCTTCAAATTGCTGGTGTGCGCCTGCGAGGTCATCAGCAAGCGCCCTACCCACACGCCACTCAGCGTCCACACCGTGCTCGCGATGAAGTTGAGCGTTGAGTAGGCCGGATCGTAGTCGTAGTGGAAAATCTTGCGGTCGATGACCAGCCCGATGTGATTCGTTTTGGAGAACGGCCCGTCGGGTCCGGGGAAGGCGAAGAGCAGCGCCATCCATCCCGCGAGCAGCGCCACCGCGGCAACCGCCTGATAGCGCCAGCGCCACTGCATGATCAAATAGCTGAGGAAGTAGGTAAACGCGATCTGCGCCAGCACGTTGATGAGCTGCGGCTTGATGCGGCCCGCCGAAACCCAGATGATGATTTCACTCAGAATGATGAGGTGTAGCGAGCGTACCAGCACATGGCGGAAGTTATCACGCTCGGTAGCGCCCAGCTCCCGGCGCCGCGCGAAGGCGAAGGGCATCGCCACGCCGACCATGAACATGAAGGCGGGCTGAATCATGTCCCAGAAGACGCCGCCTTCCCAGGGAACGTGATCGAACCAGCTTGCGATACGGCCCCAGGTGGGATCACCCTGCAAGACTGAGAAGCCGAACCCTCGGGAGGCGAGGATCAGCATGATGAAGCCCCGAAAGGCATCGAGAGCCAGACAACGCTTTGTTCGGGGTCGGACTTCGGGGGGAACGCGCGCCTCGACCGCCGTCGCCGCCGGGGCTTTGGTAAGCGCTGCCGCCATCGTCCTCCAACGAATCTCAGTAGCGGATGTGACTTGCGGTGATCGATTGAAGGGTCTCAGGCGACCCTTGAACTCCTCGTGGCCACTTGCCATCTCGGACGCATGTCGGTGCCACAGTGCGGGCATTCGGGCTCTGTCCAGTGCACCCGCCCACAGCAGGTAGGGCATTGAACCGTTCGCCCTCCGCAATGCCTGCAGCGCTCGACGTTCTCCTCGGGATCGTACGCCGCATGACTGTCGATCATGTTGCAGAACCGGAGGCGAGAACGATCGGCGTAGGAACCATGTCGCGTGCAGCTTTCCGACACAGGACCTCCTTCCTGAGGCGGGACGTTCGCGTGGTGATGACCCTGACCCCAGGCAGCAGCTCCGCTGAACTGAGTTGGTGCGAGTCAGTATAGCATGAAGTGTGCGGAGGATTTCAGCGTTCTTCGACACCTTCCGGTACTCGGGTTGGGCTTCCAGGCGGGCTGCGATTCCTAGTCGGCAGGTGGGTGGCCGCTGGCTGCGAACTAGCATTGGCCGGGCGGATGTCGCCAGCGATCCAGCACGCGGTCAACCTCGTCGCGAACCTCGGCTCGGTCACACCCCGTCATGAACAGCTCATCGTAGTTCGTGTGGCGATGGCGGATGGCCGCAATGACGGCTGCGGTAAGTGCGTCCTCTTCGAGCGCCTGTCCGGCGACCGGCGAGAGGAGGTCAAGCCTGCTGACAGAACCATCCGCCTCAAAAACAACAACAAGTGCTCCGGCTATTGCTTCTCTCTATAGAGTTGGTCAGCCTTTTCATACCATTTTTGCAGACCCTCGTCGTTGTCGGGAATGCCGAGTGCTTGAAACTTTCGATGAACGCGCCCAGAAGGTGGAAGTTCCGCGTAGGTTGTGCCTTCGTCGAAAAGGAGTTGATCGGGTTCGGATAGTTTCAGACTGAGCGGCCTCGCTTGCATCGCGAGTTTTAGGCTGCCGTCGGCTTGCTTAGTCCAGACCTCGTATTTGAGTCGCTCACAACCCAGTCCCGGAGCACGCCAATACACGGTTTCACCGGTTGTCTCGTCTTCCTGAAACGGCTTCTTAATAACAACCACCTCCTGGCCTAGGATACTCGTGTGTGTCACCAAAGTCTCGTCGGGGCGTACGCAGTTTGTGGGAGGTTGCGAAATCCGTTGCTTGCGGGCAGCGATTGCTGCTTCTGAGTAAGGGCGCATTGTACTCTTGGCACTGATAAGGTCATCGATTGTAATAACACGCCCGTCCATAAGAATCAGTTTCCTGGTTGTTCTGGGGCCGCTAGGGAACATAATCGTTTCTTTGAGCGCGGTTGCGCCGTCCGATCGCTGTGCGTCAATCCTGTGGCTTTGAAGTTGGCCCTCTGGATGTCCCTGGTCGAACGCGATATAGTCAATTTCGAGTTGAAAGGGAGAAACTAGAACTTGAGCGTGAGCAAGGTGCCGGATTGCGGCCTGTCGGAAAGTGAAGAAGCACAATAGGAACAGGGCTAACCCCGAAACGAGCAGTGTTAAGCTTTGGGAAAACTTCCTTAGTCTAGCTATCATCATAAGCCCTCCATCTAATTGTTACCCAATACTCCAGGCAAACGGCCTGTTGGCTATTCTCAACTTCCACGGCACCCCCTTCGCGAAAGAGGTCGGGTTCGTTTAGCTTGGACAAGGACCCGAGCAAGTTAGAGCATCCGAACATCCAGACGGAGCGCAGTCTTGACCGCCAGTAGGAGGGCAATTGGGGTCCCCACTGTCGCAATCAAAAAGCACACACTGTCCAGTATTGTTGTTACAGAACCTAGGCGGGACGAAGCCATCGCAACTGATTTCGTTTCCCCAGCCCTTAATTTCTTGGCAGCATGAGGCAATCTCGACATTTAAGAATTCGTTGGTGGAAGTTAGCCGTGCTCGTGTTTCCTCCACGGATTTCAAAGATCGATTTAGAAGATGCTAAGTCTTTCCCGCAGTATTGTCAAGAGACGTGTTGTCACGACGAAGAACCCTATCCAGGAGAGACGCCCGCCGGTTCGCCCGGCTCATGGCAACCGACACTACCCTGCCCACTCTCCCCCAACTGCTCAAGACAGCGCCAAAGGGGGGTGCAATCTTGGAGGGCGCTATCTCCTATCCCCGGCGACGATTGACTTGCCGACCGGCCCCGCCTAAGATGACCACTCCGAGGACGGTCACAATCCTATGGTCGGCAAGACAATCTCGCACTATCGCATCGTCGAGCAGCTTGGCGGCGGCGGCATGGGCGTGGTGTATAAAGCCGAGGACTTGAAGCTCGGCCGCTTCGTCGCCCTCAAGTTCCTGCCCGAGGAACTGGCGAGCGATCCGCAGGCCCTCGAGCGTTTCAAGCGCGAAGCGCGGGCGGCGTCGGCGCTCGACCATCCCAATATCTGCACGATTTACGAGATCGACGAGGCCGACGGGCGGCCATTCATCGCCATGCAGTTGCTCGAGGGCTTGACCCTCAAGCATCGCTTGAGCGCCAAGCCGCTTAAGCCCGAGGAAGTCCTGGAACTCGCCATCCAGATTGCCGACGCCTTGGACGCCGCCCACGCGAAGGGCATCGTCCATCGCGACATCAAGCCGGCAAATATCTTCGTGACCACTCGCAGTCAGGCCAAGATCCTCGACTTTGGACTCGCCAAGTTGGCGCCCGGACGCGGCGGGCCAGCGGCGACGGCGGATACGGCAGCCACCATCGACGAAGCGCACCTCACGAGCCCGGGCGTCGCGATGGGGACGGTCGCCTACATGTCGCCCGAGCAGGCGCTGGGTGAGGAACTCGATGCCCGCACCGACCTCTTTTCCTTCGGCTTAGTGCTCTATGAGATGGCCACGGGGCGTCCTGCCTTCTCGGGAAGTTCAACGGCGGCCATCTTCGACAGCATCCTCCACAAAGCGCCGGTGTCTCCGTTGCGTTTGAATCCCGATCTGCCCGAAGGTCTCGAGCCGATCGTCAGCAAGTTGCTCGAAAAAGACCGGGAGATGCGTTACCAGAGCGCGGCGGACGTGCGCGCCGACCTGAAGCGCCTCAAGCGCGACACTGATTCGGGCCGCTCGGGCGCCGTCGCCGCCGGGCTGATGACCCCGGCGCGTGGTGTGAGCGGCGCCGCACCGCTGGCTGGACGAACGCCGTCGGCCGGGGTCGCATCCGCAGCGCCGGCCGTTCCCGCCGGTCTCGCCGTGTCGGGCGGGCCGAGTCCCAGCGTGCCCAGCGCGACTCAGCCAAGCGCGAGTGTGCCTGCCGCAGGCGCAGCCGCTCCCGTCCCTCGCCGGACCGGGAGGATCGTAGTCGCGGCAGCGGTGGTCGTACTCATTGCCGCGGGAGCGTTCTTCTATTTCCATGGCAGGCCGGCGCTGACGGAGCGCGATTCCATCGTGGTGGCGGACTTCGTCAATACCACCGGTGAGGCGGTCTTCGACGGAACGCTGAAAGAGGCGCTCACCGTCCAGCTTGCGCAGTCACCCTATCTGAACATTCTCCCGGAATCGCGTTTGCGCCAAGCGCTCAGTTATATGGGACGTTCTCCTGACGAGCGGATCACCGACGACATCGCGCGCGAAATCTGTGTCCGCGAAGGCGCCAAAGCCATGCTGACCGGTTCGATTGCCAGCCTCGGGAGCCATTATGTGATCACCCTGGCCGCCGTCAACGCGCAGACGGGTGACACGCTCGCCCGCGCGCAAGTGGAATCCGACAGCAAAGAGCAGGTGCTGAAATCGCTCGACAACGCCGCCTCGAGCCTGCGTGGGAAACTGGGCGAATCCCTCGCGTCCGTGCAGAAATTCACCACGCCGCTCGAGCAGGCCACCACGTCGTCGCTCGAGGCGCTCAAAGAATTCAGCCTGGGACAAGCCGACCACTTGAAGCTGGTCGATGACCAAGCCCTTCCGCACCTCGAACGCGCCGTCCAGCTCGACCCTAATTTCGCCATGGCCTACGCGACACTGGGCGTGGTCCACAACAACCTGACGCAAGAGCAGCCGGCTTTGGACGATCTCAAAAAGGCTTTCGAGCTCAAGGACCGGGCGAGCGAGCGCGAGAAGTTCTATATCTCCGCCCATTACTACGACGTCGTGACGCGCCAACTAGACAAAGCCGTTGAGGTTTACGAAGGGTGGAAGCAGACTTACCCGCGCGATTCTGTCCCGCGGGATAACCTGGCCCTCCGCTATGAGGCCATGGGGCAGTGGGACAAAGCGCTGGCCAACGCCAGTGAAGCGCAGCGTCTCGATCCGAAAGACCGCTACGCTTACCAGAACCTGGGAACGATCTACCGCTCTCTCAATCGCCTCGACGAAGCGAAAGCGATTAACGACCAGGCCATCGCGCAGAAGGCCGATTCAGACGTGATCCATTGGGAGCTTTATGACCTCGCTTTGATCCGAGGCGACGAAGCGGCCGCGGCGCACGAGGTGACCTGGATGGCGGGAAAGCCGCTGGAGTTCATCATGCGCTTCTTCCAGGCGCTAAGGGAGTACTCGCTGGGGCAAACGAAGAAGGCAAGAGAGTTTGCCACTGAGGCAGTCGAATTGGCCCAGCGCCGGGGCGCCAAAGACTTCGCCGCCATCGTCCGGGCGGCCACGGCGGGCAACGAAGCCGAACTGGGCTACATCCAGGAGGCGCGCGCGCAAACTTCCCAGGCGCTCGCCCTCTCCCAGGGCAGGGATGTCAAGAGCATTTGCGCCACGACCTTAGCGCGGACCGGAGACACGAGCCAAGCCGAGAAACTCATCGCAGAGTTAGGCAAGGAATTCCCGAGCGACACCCTGCTCAACAGTGTCTCAATTCCGGTGGCGCAGGCGATCATCGAGACTGAGCGCAACGATCCCGCCAAGGCCATCGCCGAGCTTGAGGCCACCACCCCGTACGAACTTGGCGGCCCGCCCGGTGGCGCCGCCTACTGGTCGATGTACATTCGGGGCGAGGCGTACTTGCATACGGATGACGGCGCCAAGGCTGCGGCCGAGTACGAGAAGATCCTCGACCACCGCGGTATCGATCCCTTAAGTCCGCTCTACCCGCTCGCGCATCTGGGACAGGGACGCGCCTACGCTCTTCAGGGTGACACCGCGAAGGCCCGCACAGCTTATCAGGATTTCTTCGGTGTCTGGAAGGACGCCGATCCCGACGTGCCTGTCCTCAAGCAGGCGAAAGCCGAGTACGCCAAGTTTCAATAGTCTCGCGGTCTAGGTGAGCCCCGCTGTGGCGAAGGCCTTGCGCAGCGCTTCTGCCGTGGCCGCCACCGCCTGTTCGCGCGGCATCGACCGGAGGCGCGCGTTGAACGGTTCAGCCTGCACCGGCCCGTCGTACCCCACTTCAACCAGCGCGCCGAGGAATTCCTTGATGGGGATCACACCCGTCGCCGCCGGCAGCTCGCGATGATCGTCCACCTGCTGGTCGAGCGGCAGACGGGGCGCATCGTTCAGGTCCACGGTCATGATTTCAGTGGCCTTCAGCGTCTCGAGGTCCGCCGCCGTTTCCTCCGCGTTGTACCAGTGCCAGCTATCAAGCTGCACGCCCAGGTTGGTGGTTCCGATGACCACCAGCAGTTCCTTCATCTCGCTCAGGGTGTGAATGAAAGGATGGCGCTCGCTCCGCCAGAAGGTTCGCGGTGCGACGTACTCGAGCCCGAAGTGTTGGCCATGATCGGCGAGCACGCGCGCGCATTCGCGCAGGCGGCACGCGTGGACTCGGAAGTTCTGTAGGTAAGTCAGCTCGTTGCTCGAGGGAAGCACCCAAGTGCTCACCCGTTTGACGCCCGCCCTGGCCAACGCCTTCGCAGCGTCGGGCAGCCGCTTCAGGCCTTCATTGAACGTGGCTTCGTCCTTGCGGAAGTCCACCGGCAGTCCCGCCGCGCCCAGCCGCAGCTTCTTCGACGCCAGATCGTCGAGCCGTCGCTTGAGGTCTTCGTCCGAGAGGCGCGCGAACAGGGCGGCGTCGGGATCGACGCCCTCGAAGCCGTACTGATGGGCGAGCGCGACGGATTCTTCGAACGTGCCGCTGAAGCCGAGGCGTCCCAGGCTCAAAACAGTGTAGAACTCCCGTGGTTGTACTGGAGCGACTCGCCCATTTGAGAACGCGTTGGCCGCCTCGAGCGCGCCGGCTCCGGCCGCCGTGCGCAGGATAAATTTTCTTCGGCTGAGTGTGTCCATGGCGCCTCGAGATTTCGAGCTGGTGCTCAGTATCTCGAATTGAAGAGCGGGCCGCAAGAGGCTGCCGGCTTGTGGCCGGGAGTCTGGGGTGGACGCGGCGCAAAAAGTATACGCGATTGTCGGCGATCAAAAGCGCTGTCATGAATTAAAATAATAGGCGGGTGGCGGCAGCGTTCGCGAAGCCGCTTCTTTCAACCTGCCGGGGACGCGTCGGGGCAATCCTCTCGGCAGGTGATATCACGACACTCAGGAGGGAAAGTCTCCGATGGATTTTATGGCGACACTTCGAGTTGCACTAGCGGCGCTCGGACGCAACAAGATGAGGACCATTCTGACCATGCTGGGCATTATCATCGGCGTGGGTGCGGTCATTTGCACAGTGGCGATCGGCGAAGGAGCTTCCAATCAGGTGCAAGAGCAGATTCGCAATCTTGGCGAGAACATGATTTTCATTCATGCCGGAAACGTGAGCGTGAACGGCATCCGCATGGGGATGGAAGCTACGAAGACCTTGACGGTGGACGACGCGAAAGCGATCGCCCAGCAGATCCCGCTGATCAAGGAAGTGTCGCCGGGAGTGGGGGCGAACGTTCAGGTGGTCTACCAGGATCAGAACTGGTTCACGCACGTGCGGGGCGTCTACCCGGCTTACCTGGACATTCGTCGCTGGCCCTTGCAGGCGGGAAGCGCGTTTACTCAGACCGACGTCGATACCGCAGCGGACGTCTGCCTGATCGGGCAGACGGTGGCGGAAAACCTGTTCGGCGACGCAAGCCCGGTAGGGAAGATCATCCGCGTGAACAATCTGCCGTTCCGCGTGGTGGGCGAACTCGTGGCCAAGGGGCAGTCGCCGTTCGGCAACGACGAGGACGATACGCTCATCATGCCGCTCACCACGGTGCAGAAGAAGATCGACGGCATTAGCTGGGTCAACTACATGATATGTTCCGCGGTCTCCGAAGATGACATCCGGCCGGCGATTCGGCAGATCGGGCCCTTGCTTCGCGAACGCCACCATCTGCGCCCGGGTGAGGACGATGACTTCATCATCCGCAATCCCGACGACCTGGCACAGGCCAAAGCGCAATCAGGACGCGTGATGACGCTGCTGCTCGCCAGCATCGCCTCCGTCTCGCTCTTCGTGGGCGGCATCGGCATCATGAACATCATGCTGGTGTCGGTTACGGAGCGAACGCGCGAGATCGGCGTGCGCATGGCCATCGGCGCAACCGAAGAGGATGTCCAGATGCAGTTTCTGAGCGAAGCGCTGGTATTGAGCCTGATGGGCGGCGCTGCGGGCATCCTCATCGGAGTCCTGGGCTCGGACGCAGTGTCGAACATGCTGCGCTGGCCGACCACCATACCGCCCGAAGCGATCGTGATCGCCGTCGTATTCTCGGCTATGGTGGGAGTCTTCTTCGGATATTATCCAGCGCGCAAGGCCGCCAGCCTTGACCCCATCGAGGCCCTGCGGTACGAATAACCCTCAGGCCTAACGCCAGGTAGTTCAATGACTTAACCTCGCAATGAGGGCAATAAGGACGAGGGCATGCCCCCCCAAATCCCGCTGGAAAAGTACCCTGGTGTGGACCACTGTGTCGCCAACTAGCGACAATTTTCAGCCGGGACGTGAGTCCCTTCAAGAGCACCGTAACCGCGTTGATCAGTATCGCCGCGAATCATAACCTTTCCTAGTTCACTAACTTACAAGGCAGTAATCGGTGCTGTAGCCTTTGGCATCCAGGGTGCTTCTGTCTGAGCGGCGGCTCTTTGGAGCGAGGGCGCGCAGTGTGTCCAGCGGCTGAACTGAGTGAGAAGGCCGCGGATCACGGATTCCCAAGGGGGGAACCTAACATGGCTACGATTGGTGTACGGATCCGTCAACTGCGTGAGCAGAAAGGGCTTTCGCAGGGTAACATCGAAGAAAAGACCGGCTTGTTGCGAACTTACATTTCACGCGTCGAAAACGGGCATACCATCCCCTCGCTCGAAACCTTGGAACGCTTCGCTGGGGCTCTGGATGTTCCGCTCTACCAGTTCTTCTACCTGGGCGATGGTCCGCCACCGCCCACTCAGCACCTGACTCCGCGCAGGAGTTTGGAGGAGCTGGCGGTGGAGAACGGTGCGACAGACGCCAAGTTCCTGGTCAAACTCAACACTTTCCTGGGTCAACTTGCTGAATCGGACCGCGACGTTGTCTTAGCACTCGCCAAGCGGATGGCCGCGGAAGTCTAACGCTTTAACCACACCCGGCGAACGCCCGTACGTCGGCGTTCGCCGGGACAGTTTTCCCTCTCGACGCACGTGACCCATTCTCCGTCACGGTGCCCTCAATCTCCGGACCAGAGTTGTCCCCGGCAAAACCTGTCGCACTTGCAGCCGCCGTTTCGGCAATCACGACGTGACGGCAGGCAGGTGAGGGCGGAGGAGTTGGACGCGATGCGTGGCCGCGAGATTCATGGTGTGCCACAGCTCGATTCCCCACCAGGCGAGCGCCGCGACTTCGACGAATCCGGTGAAGCCGATGAGCGGATAAGCCACCGCGGGAACGAAGTCGCTGAGGATTTGCAGCACGACGCGGCCGGCGCATCCCACGTTGATCAGAATGAAAGGTCCGCGGAGCGAGCTGAGCTCGGCGGAGTCGACCCCCGCGAGAATCGGCGCCACACGCGACGCCACACCCATGATCATCAGGCTGATAAACCCCACGGTGAAAGCGTGCCGGTGCGCGCCCATGTAGGAGTGCGCGAAAACCTGGTGGGTCGCGAGGCCGTAGAGCGGGAAAAACGGCAGCATGGTCATGGCGATGACCAGCCAGGTGTAGGCGGCGCGGATGAATTTCCAACTGCGGTCGCGTTCGCCGGGTTTGCGGAAGACCCCGAGTTGCCGCACGAGCAGCAGCGCCCAGGCCAGCATCAGCAGGTAAGCCGCCTCGAGCCCCAGGGCGAAGAGCGGGTTGTGCGTGCGCACTACGAGTACGTAGGTGACGACCCCCAGCACCAGGCTCACGTTCATCAGCCAGAAGATCAGCCGTTGGCGGTCGCGCGCCGGCCGTCCAAGTCCGTAGACCGCGGGGATGAATCGCTGGCTGACGCCGGCGATGATCAAGGCCGCGAAGCCGAACAACTGGATGTCGCGCAGCGGGCCGTCGATCAGCGCCATGCGTGCGATGAGCTGGCTTTGAGTCGCGGCCGTCGCCTTGGCGAAGAAGAAGACGTCGCTCACCAGGGCCTGAACGAAAAACCAGAAGAGCGCGCCGAAGATGAACTTCTCGTAAGGATTCGGCGGCTCGATCGACTGCGCGGCGGTCTTCAGGATGATCACGATAAACAAGCTGATGGCGGCCAGTTCCGCGAGCGCCGCCGCCGCCCCCAGCGCGAGGCCCAACGTCCGCGGCTGCAGAAGTTCGGCTGCAATGCGCATCACGATTCCAGTCAGCATAAGGTAGAGCGTGAGATTGGCGAGCGCGGGCCGCCACAGCGTGACGTACTTGAAGCGCGGGAACGACTGATAGGCGAATCCCATCACGAAGAGCCCCACCCAGCCGAAAATCATGGCGTGGGCGTGCGCGTGGATGGCGGGTACGAGTTCAAGCTGAAGGAAGTTCTGGCGCAGCGCGATTTGGGCGAGGTTCGCCGCGCCCCAGAGTCCGCCCACCGTAAGCATGATCGCGACGCCGGCTTTGAAGAAACGCCGGTAAATATAGTCCGCCAGCGTCTCTTGATAAGCGTACTCGGGCTCGGCGGGCGCCGCGATTTCCGCCTGGAGATCGCGCCACAGCGCCTCGGCGTCAACTTGGTGGACGCGCGCGAAGAACTCGAGCGACTCCGCCGGACCCTCGTCGCCGCCGCAGCCTTTCAGCCCGTGCCGATCGAAGACGCGCCGCGCCGCGGGATACTTCCGCACGATTTCGCGTACGCTGGTTGATTTCGAGAGCCCCGTCATGATGGCGTCCTTTTCGCGCGTCGCCCCTGGACGTTATCCCTTCAAGGTAACCGGCACGGTCTCGCCGGCCACGTCGTTCAACTGCTCGAGGATGGCGCCCAGGTTCAGTCCGTGCTTCTGCGCGACGAACTCGAGCGTGTGCGCGCCGCCGCAGCACAGGTCGAGCTTGTAATGGGCGAAAATCTTCATCGTCTGCGGCCAGATCCTGGCGATATCTCCAACCTTCATTTTTTCTGTAATGACCGGCATCGTCGAACCCTCCCTCTTGTACCGACCGCGTCGAGTCTCAGCTTAGGACTGAGCCCGAGCGGACATCCATGACTTTAGTCACGCGGGCCTGTCGGGTTCTGTGACCTACGTCACAGCATCGCTTGAGGCCGATATGGTCTGATGGCGGCTTATGACAGGTACGACAAGTCCCGCCAGCCCGGCGAAGCTCGACTTCAACGAGCGCCCCTTCATCGTCATCTGGGAGACGACTCAGGCGTGCGACCTGGTCTGTGTACACTGCCGCGCCTGCGCCCAGCCGCTGCGCTCCGCGCTCGAACTCTCGACCAGCGAGGCTGAGCGCCTGATCGACGAGATTGCGGAGATGAAAGTCCCGGTGTTCGTGCTCACCGGCGGGGATCCCTTGAAGCGCCCCGACGTTTACCACCTGGTGGAGTACGCCACGCGCCAGGGCGTGCGCACCTCGCTCACTCCCAGCGCTACGCCGCTCCTGACGCGCGAGGCGATCTTTCAGCTTGAGCGCGCAGGCCTGGCGCGGCTGGCCGTCAGTCTGGATGGCTCGATGGCCGATATTCACGACGCCTTCCGCGGCGTCGGAGGCTCTTACCAGCGGACGCTTCAGGCCATCGAGTGGGCGCACGCCGACGGCCTTCCCGTGCAGATCAACACCACCATCACGCGGCGCAACCTCGGCGACTTCGAGGCCATGGTCAGTTTGCTCGAGCGGCTGGAGATTGTCCTATGGAGCGTATTTTTTCTGGTGCCCACGGGGCGGGGCCAGACTTCAGACCTGATTTCAGCGGAGGAGTTTGAAGAGGTTTTCGCCAGACTCTATGACGTGGCGCGGCGCGTGCCCTTCGACATCAAGACCACCGAGGCGCAGCATTATCGGCGCTACGCCGCACAGCAGCGCGCTCGAGAACGCCGCGAGGCTGGCTCGCGGGCGGATTCCCTTGCGCGCCCGCCCATCGAGTTTCCATCGCCGGCCGCTTCAACGGCGATGTCTCTCGGCAGCTCGCCGGCCGCGTCTTTGGCCGGCAGAGCCCTGTCGGGTGGAGGGGCGCCGGCCCGCAATCCCGGCTCGCCGGACGGGATCGGCCGCGCCCCTCGGGGTTTGAACGACGCCAAGGGATTCGTCTTCGTCTCGCACACCGGTGAAGTGTTCCCCAGCGGCTTCCTGCCCACCTCCGCCGGCAACGTCCGCCGGCAGTCGCTGGCCGGGATTTACCGCCACTCTCCGCTGTTCGTCGGCCTGCGCGATTCGTCCAACCTCAAAGGCAAGTGCGGCGTCTGCGAATTCCGCGAAATCTGCGGCGGCTCGCGCGCCCGCGCTTTCGCGCTCACTGGTGATCCCTTCGCAGAAGAGCCCTGCTGCGCGTATCAGCCGAGGACCGTTGCGGTGGAGGGCTAGCGCCGCTGTAGCGCCGGTCTATGACCGGCGATCCGTCGCTTTCAATAATTTCGGCGCTCCCTTCCAGGGCAGGCTTCGAGCGCCGCTACATCTCTGAAACGAGCTGCTCATGCGGATTCTGAAAGCGGCCACGCTCTACTTCGCTCTGGTGTTTGGAACAGGCTTCGTGCTGGGGACGATCCGCGTCCTGTGGATTGTGACGCGTCTCGGCGAACGCACCGCGGAACTCGCGGAGTCGCCGGTCATGCTCGCCGTATCGTTCTTGGCAGCGCGCTGGGTGTTGCGCCGCCTCTCACTGCCGTCTGCGCCCGCAGTGCGGCTCGGCGTGGGCCTGATTGCGCTGGGATTCCTCGTCGCCGCAGAGCTTGCAGTGGTGTTCTGGCTCCGGCGCCTCACTTTGGCCGAGTACGCCGCTAGCCGCGATCCCGTGTCGGGGACTGTTTACCTTGCGAGCCTCGCCGCGTTCGCCGTCATGCCACTGCTCGTGGCTCGGAGATAGGGGTGCCCTCTCACCACCCACTGCCGAGCCCCTTTGCTTTTGGAGTAAAGACAGCCTAGGATAGTCGAAGCGGAGGTCGACGTTGAGGATCAAAGTGGTCGTTCACGAAGCTGAAGAGGGCGGATACTGGGCGGAAGTACCGGCTATTCCGGGTTGTGCTACCCAGGGTGACACTCTCGATGAGTTGATGAAGAACCTCCAAGAAGCCGTCGAAGGGTGTCTTTCGGTTGAGGTCGAAGAGCCTAAGCAAACTAACAAAGATCGGGTACTCGAAATTGTTGTATGAGGTCGGTTTCCGGCAAGGAGCTCGCCCGTGCCCTTGAGCACCACGACTGGAGGCTACTCCGCATCCATGGCAGCCATCACGTTTACGGTAAAACGGGAAGTGTGGTCCGTCTTTCTGTGCCCATCCACGGAAACAAGCCTTTGAAGATCGGCCTCCTGAAACACCTTCTCAGGCAGTCGGGTCTGGAGGAGTCCGACTCGGTCTAGTCCTCTCCACCTCGCCACCCGGCCCGTGAGGGCGCGACCTCCAGCTACACCTTGACCTGCCGCAGATCGATCTTGCTCCGGTCCCACTCTCCCAAGCCTAACGCTCCGGCGATCTCGACGTGCTCCGGCTGCCGGTGTACGAACGTGCTGAACTGGTCTGGCGTATCCTCAACGAGCTTCTTCTTTCCCACCGAGACGCGTTTCGCGTCGATCACTTCCCAGCCGATGTGGTCGAGCGCCACGGGGTCGGTCGAGAAATAAAGCGTGTGGTGTTCCCACACGAACTGCGGCCGCGCGAACGGCCCGCCGTGGTAGAGACCTTTGACGCCATCGAGGATGTGGAGCACCACCTTGCTGCGGATCACGGGAATCGAGACCGACGCGGGAATGAAGGCGTTACAGGCGTTGAGACTGCTGCTCGAGTGGCTGCGGGAGACGTTGTTGACCAGGCCGTGCGACATGTTCTTGAGCGCCAGCGTGACGCCGGCCGACTGATGATCCTTTAGGACCGGCAGGTTGACCAGCTTGTTCACTTCGCGGGTGATGAAGCGGGCTGCGTAAGAGCGTCGCGCGGTAGCGTTATCGAGGCTGTAGCCCGGCAGCGTCAAAGCCATGTCCATGTAATGGTCCGGGTCGTAGCCGTCGATGCCCTGTTGCACGTCGTCGCCTTCTTCCACCGCGTAGCTCGAGCGCACGCCTTCGGGCAGCCACTTGTCAAAGCCGGCTTCGAGGAATTCCTTGTGGTAGCGATCGTAGACGACGATGTCCCGGCGCTTGACGCCCGCCGACTCGAGACCCGCGATGATCTCGTGCAGTACGGTCGGATCCGAGATCACGAGCGGCCGGCCCACGGGGTTCACTTTGACTCCCACCACGTCCCCCGGCTCGAAGAACTGGCGCCAGGCATCGGCCCAGCCGCCCGAGCCCGTGAGTTCCTTCATGCCGGCGCGCATCATCCGCCCGACGGCTTCAGCCTGGTAATGGCCTGCCACCAGTACACCGGGATCCTGGACCGCCACCACGCGTCCCTTGTACAGGCCCGGCATCCCAAGGTGGCCCAGGGTGCTTCCCGCGGTTTTCGACTCCGTACGCGCCGCGCGCGCCAGCGCCTTGGCGCCTCCGGCGGCAAGCGCCAGAGTCCCTCCACTGACCGCCTTCAGACATTCGCGACGCGTGAATCGCATAGAGGCCTCCTTGGTAGACGTCCTTTTTACCACTGAAATAAAAGTGGCACAACTTGTAGCGGCGGCCTCCGGCCGCCGTCCTCGGCGCTCAGAGAGCGCCGCTACAGTTCTTTTGAATCAGGGCGGCGCCGGAAACGTGTCATTCCGAGGAGCCGCGGGCGGTCCTGAGCAGCGCGAAGGAGGAATCTCGCACGGGCCGAATTCTCAGAGCGAGATTCCTCGCTCCGCTCGGAATGACACAATTCCCGCCCTACAGTGCCGACTCCAGTGACAATCTGCTCTTGAATGGGTAAACTGACCGCTCGTAGAGGCGGCTTTATGCCGCCATGCGTGGCGAGTGAAACTCGCTGCTAGAGAACATGGGGAGGACTCAGATGTCAGCAACCATCAGCCGTCGAAAGCTCCTACGCCGCGTCGGGCCTGCCCTTGTGGCGGGCGGCGCAGCAGCGTACTCGACCTCAGCCGGGTCAAACTTGCTGGCTCGCGGATTGCCTGCACCGGGAGTCGATTATTACCGCAAGCTCGGCGTGACCCCTTTTATTAATGCGGCGGGAACTTACACCATGCTTTCGGCTTCCACGATGCCGGAGGAAGTGCAGGCGGCGGTAGCACTGGCCGCCCAGCAACCGGTGAATCTCACCGAGCTGCTTGACGCCTCGGGTGAGTATCTGGCCAAACGTCTGCGCTCGGAAGCCGCCCTGGTGACCGCTGGAGCGGCGTCGGCGCTGACGCTTGGAACGGCCGCCTGCGTCACCGTGGGCAATCAGCCCGCGATCGTGAGCATCCCTACCGACCTCAGCGGGCTTAAGAACGAGGTCCTGGTCCAGAAGACGCATCGCTACGAGTACGATCATGCCGTCCGCAATTGCGGCGTGCGGTTCGTCGAAGTGGAGACGCTCGAACAGTACAACCGGGCGTTCACGGAGCGGACCGTTATGGCTCACTTCTTCAATGCCGCGGAGGGCGGCGGAATCAGCCGCGAGGACTGGATACGCGTGGCGCACGCGCACGGCGTCCCGTGCTTCAATGACGCGGCCGCGGATGTCCCGCCGATTTCGAATCTGTGGAACTACACCCAAATGGGATTTGATCTGGTCACCTTTTCCGGCGGCAAGGGACTGCGTGGTCCGCAGTGCACGGGTTTGCTCCTGGGCAAGAAGCAGCTCATTGACGCGGCCAAGCTGAACAATTCGCCGCACTCGAATACCTTGGGTCGCGGCATGAAAGTGGCCAAGGAGGAAATCGTCGGGCTGGTGGCGGCCGTCGACTGGTTCTTGAGCCAGGATGACGCCGCGCTGGAAGCGGAGTTCCGCGGGCGGGCCGAGCGGATCGCGGAGCATCTCAAGAGCATCCCGACGGTGAAGACGCAGATCTTCATCCCGCCGGTGGCCAATCATGTTCCTCACCTGCTCATCACCTATGATCCGGACCGGATCAAAGTAACGGGAGCCGAAGTGATGCAGAAGATGCGGCAGGGCGAGCCGCGAATCGAATTGAATCCCGCGAGCGGCGGGGGACCGGCGAGCGCCGGATTGCCTCAAGGCGCGAGCACCATTGTGGTCGGCGTCTGGATGCTCCAGCCTGGCGAAGATATGGTCGTGGCGCGGCGCCTGCGCGAAGTTTTACGCGCGGCCGTCAGTTGAGGGGGCTTGCGCCTTTGCAAGCCCTTTTGCAACGGAGTACGGCCGGCGAGCGATGTGGTCTGAGACGCCGGCCATAGACCGGCGCTACAGCAGGCCGGCGCTACCGCAGCTTGGTGGTGACCGGTCTACTGGGGTGCTGACGCTTCGAGCAGCCGCGACTCGATCTTGCGGAACGTGGCGACGTCGCGCACGTAGTCGGTGAAGGACGAAACCGCGCTCGCCGCAATCTGATCCGCCGCCGTAGGATTGCGAGTCTTGAGCGCGCGCAGCAACTCGTAGTCTTCAATGCCCGAGCGCATCGCCTCGAACCGGATCGAGCTGCGCACCGTGAGGTGTTCGCGGTCGGGGTAGACGATGAAGGCGTCGCCCGGCGGCAGCAGCTCGGTATTCTGGTCGATGACCGGCTGCGTATCGAGCAGTGGCTTGGGCGTCCAGAAATTCCCGCCCCAGTGCAGGAATCCCGTGAATCCGTAGCGGAAATCGAGCCACTGGAGAAGCCGCACCTTGATGAGGGGGAAATCCATCAAGCGGTTGAGGTACCGCTTCTGAGGATAAAGGCAGGTGTAGAACCAGACCGCGCGCCCGTCGTGCATGCGATGGTCGATGAGCGGCATCTGGCTGTCGAAGCGCCCGAGCTGCGGGACCCACACGTCACAATTGGTCTGAAGAATCTCCGGCATGTGGGCCGCGTCGACGGCGTCGAGGGTGGGAATCCCCGGCATCAGCCGGTGGACGAGCGCCGCGTATCTTCCGTAATAGGGAATCTCGTTCCCGTGCGCCTCGTCGAGTATGTGCTGGAAGTAGATACTGTCCCAGCCGCGTTCCTTGAGATGGCTGTCGAGTGACGCGAGGAATCCTGAGAGGAATGCCTCGACGCGGGGATCGTCGGGCGGCAGCGACAGGTTCACGGGCTTGCCGTCGACGATCTGGACCGCCGGGACGACGAGCGCCGCGTCGTAACTGCCGGCGCGGTCGAGCAGATGGCTGCCCTCGATGTATCCGATGGCGCCCGCTTGCTTGAACGTCTCGACCCACTTGTCGAAGTTCGAGAAGTCGTAGGCGAGCTTGCCGTCCTCGACTCGCGGCTGAATGAGTGTCATGAGCGGCGTCAGGATCACGTTCTGGCGGTGCGCCGCAAACACGTGCGCGACGTTTGCGAGCAGCGTCCACCACTGCGGCGAAAAAGCCGCGACGCCGTAAAACTGGTGCGACGTCTTGTCACTCAGGCTGAACCAGTTGGTGACTTTGAGCGATTCCTCGGCGGGCACCGAGGCGTTCACGACGTCCAAACGAAAGCGCCGCCGCGCGACGACGCGCCCGCCAGAGCGCACCACCACCAGACCTTCGTAGTTTCCCGCCGCGGCGTCCGCGGGAATGTGAATCGTCACCCAGATGGGCATGGTGCGACGCGCCTCGAGCGCCGCGGGGAAGTCCTCCAAGGGATCGGGATACCACCCGGGCGCGACGCCCACCAGTTCCTCGGGCGGGCAGTCGGGTGTGTGCGAGCCGACCACCACGTAGCCGACGTGATGCACTTCGACGTCCGCGATCCGCCGGCCGTGGACGCCCGCGAGCGGCTTCACTTCCACACTGAGGTCGGGGAGCGGAGTGTTCGAACGCAGGGCGAGCTCGACGGCGACGTGCTGATTGCGTGCGCCCCGGAACACCGGAGTCCGCAGAGCGTGCGTCCCCGGAACGTCAGTCGGGAAGACCTTGACGAGCGAGTCCACAAACCAGACGCTCGGCGTTGACGCCGCTTTGGCGCGCGCGCTGAAAGTCAGACTTGCCGCGATGACCGCGACGACAAATGAACGAAACACGATTGCCTCCCGGAGGAATTTAGAAGCCCATTGTCCACCCGGAGGGCGTAGTTTTCCAGTTTTGATTTCGGGTTTGGTGGCTCACCGCTTCCCCAGCGTCAGTCCCGGCGTCGGGCCAAGTATTCTCGCAGGGTGACGATGGCTATTCCTTCGAAATTCCGCGGGAATGACGACGATGGAGGTTTTCTCCCCGCGGCGCGGTTCGCCGTGTCAGCGAGGCCGGACCCGCAAGCCCGCCCAACGCGGTCGATGCCTCGCTGCGGGCTGGCCATCGCATACGTACCAAGATGCGGAACGTATGCGCCACCCGCGTGACCAGGCTGTAAGAGGGCTCAAGAGGCCGGAGGAAAGCAACCGTCTGTTATACAATTCGGGTACGCCTAGACAGCGGATTCGAAAACTGCGCGCGGCGCGGGTAATGGGGTCCCTTGAAACAACCCGCAGTAGATAGCGGGGGTCTTCGAGAAAAGGACTATCATCCTTGAGATACGCAGGAGCACTTCTCGCTGAGTCTTCGTGTTGAGGAGTTTCTGGCATATCGTTGTACTCATCCGCCGCTAGAGCGCGGGCAAGGAATTAACAAGCTCAACGGTTTCAAGGCTCACGCGAACCACTTGGCCGACCAGGCGCACGATGTACTCGGGGTCGTCGGTGCGGTTGGGGTCGGAGCGGATCCCACTGCGCTTATCTTCGGTCACCTGGTATTGGTCAATCACCCATTCGAGCGCGCTGCGATTGCCTAGGCGGTATTCAAAGGTTTCGGGTGGGATGCCGCCCAGCGTCAGCGAATCGTTTACCTTGAGCGAACGTCGGTCCTTTGAGAGTCGCATCTTGTCTTCAACGCGGTAGGACAGCGGTAGCGGCGGCTTTACGCCGCCATGGCGAGGTAAACTCGCCGCTACGTCCGGTCCCAAAACGCCAGAAGATGTCTCAATGAATTCTAACGGCCACGGTTCGAGCTTCTCGTACTCGATGTGCAGGCGCGCCAGTTCCTTACCGGCTCCCGAGAATCCCCAGAAGTCCTTCGCGAGCGGAATGCGCGGCAGTTCGCGTTTCAGGTTCTCAGCGTACTTCGTGCGGTACTCAGGATGATGCAGAACCCCGTAGGCGTAATAGAAGATGTCCCACTTGGTGATTTTCTTGTCGGCGTAGTGTTTGCGGAAATGCTCCAGCGCCCAGTCGGTAATGTTCTCGCGGCGGTTTGTACCGTCCTCGTCATAAACGTAGAACGGGAAGCACTGGTGGCTGTCAACCCCGGCGCAAAGATGGAGGTCAGCTACGCAATTGGAAACCAGCACGCTGACAGTTGGTGCACGGTACGCGATATCGGTCACTGTCATTACTCGGTTCTCAGCTTCGGAAGCGGCACTCGGGAAGACCTCGGGAAATAGCCCTCTCCGGTGTGTCAGGACGGGATCGACATAAACGGATCGCTTTGTGAATGGCCTGTAGAGTGCCGCTCTGACCCGGCTCTCATCGAACCTTGCGCACGTCTCCCTCTTCAAGGCTTCCTTGAGTCGGCTGCACCATTTGATTTTGGTTGGATCATACGTCACAAAGTCATCGATGTTTTGTGGCTTACCCGCGCGCCGCCAGCGGTCAAGCTCGGCGTTGTAATTCTCTGCAAGGGTCCTAACCTTGCTGGCCAAGCTCGCGACGTCGAAGTCGTAGGTCCAGTCATCGCGACAGGTCTCAATTCCCCGGCTGAATGTCCTGAAGATCGCTTCGACAGAGGCCGACTTACTCGCCCTGGCGGCCTTGGTGCCCAGGGGCAGAAAAAGGTTGGTCTCCCAAGCGTCCTTGATAACCATCCAGCCGTCTGTTTGACTAAGGAACAGCCCGTGCCAATCCATAGCGCCCACGGCTCGACTCTTCTGGAGAAATGCCAATTTGTCTACCTTGCGCCAGTTCTCCTCCACGCGGTGGTAGGACATTGCGGCAGGCCTTTGAGCGCCTTTACGTACGGCCACCGTTATACCTACGCCCACCTGAATCCCGAATACGTTGTGTGTTGTGCCGCTTAGCTTCGGGTTTCTGCGAACATCCCCATGTAAGTCCAGCATATATAAGCGAGTAAAATCGGCCAATAAGTGCTTCCGCATGCCGTCGAATGCCGACTGGCCCATGAAGCTATTGTTTGATACGAAAGCCACGATGCCATCCCGGCCTTGCAGGCGATCCGTGGCCCAGCGGAAGAATTTAACATACGGATCAGAAAGGGCTCCCTTATTGCTCGCTGCTGAGTCCCGGGCGTACGTCTCAGCCACCCGGCGGTCAATTACTTCATACTTCCGATTCTTATTGTTGTCGTTCTCGTTTTGCTGGTTCATGTTGTACGGCGGGTTGCCAATCACCACCGTAATCGGTGCTTTGCGCTGGCGCTCGACGCGCTCCGCGTTTTTCTCCGTCATGAACCCAAGAGCGTGCTGGCTACCTTCGGCGAGGTCCAGCGTATCCACGAAGCACAGTCCTTCGAAGGGCTCATACGTGCCGGTCAGTTCGTAGTAGGCGTGTTCGATGTTGAGCGCGGCGATGTAATACGGCAGCAGCATCACTTCGTTGGCAAAAAGTTGCTCACGGTACATGCGGGGCAAGTCACGCCCGGACATGCGGCGCAGCAGGTTCACGATGAAGTTGCCGGTGCCGGTGCAAGGGTCGATGATGTAAACATCGGGGCTCGAAAGGCTCTTGCCAAATTCCTTTTGCAGTACCTCGGCCACGCTCGCGCACATAAAGTCCACGATAGGTTGAGGTGTATAGACAATGCCCATCGTGTCAGCCAGCTTCACCGAGTAACCCTGGAAGAAGCGCTCATAAACCGTATTCAGGAAGTGCTGCTTTTCGCTGAAGTCGGGGAGCAGACGGGCGGCGCCTTCGATGGCCCGATAGAACCGGTCCAGGCTCTTCAAATACTCGGTGCGGTCAAAGCTCTTGCTCACCAGGGCTTCGATGACGCGCTCAACTTCGGCGGCGATGGCGTTGCGCTTGACGAATTCCGGGTTGTTGAAGACGGTGCGGAACAGGCGCTCGGTCAGCAGGTGCTGCACCAGCATCTCATCCACGGCCTCGACGCGGATATTGGGATTGAGGGCGGTGCGGCAAAGCTCAAAGAACTTCTCGAAGGCGGCTTGGAATGGCGCGTTGTCCTTGTGCGCCTGCTGGATCTTTTCCACCAAGCCGCGCGCCAGATCGGGCACCCGTTCCTTGAATTCGTCAACCGCTTCTTCAAAGCCTTCGATGTCCGGCTCGGTATAGGAGAAGAACTGGTTGAGCAGGGCTACCAGTTCCTTCGGGTTGCCGAGGATATAAGGCCCATTGATCTTCTGCTTGTTTTGGAACAGGACGCCGGTTTGGGTGTCTTCAAAGATGATGTTGGAGAGGGGATAGCCGCGCGCGATCTTCTTCTTGATCTCGGTGTCGAGATCGTCCTGAGTGTCTTTGGCCTCCCAATAGCCACGCGGCAGGCTGTTGCGGTCGCGCAGAGTACCGTCAGGACGGATGAGCGCGCCGCCGGACTTTCCCGAAAGCTCGGCGATGAATGTCCAGTCCTTGAGCCGGGCCGTCTCCTGGAGCAGGGACTCGAAGGGCGAGCGCACGCTCATCTCGTTCAGAACGCGCTGGTCTTGCAGGGCCGCCACGTTTTCGTAATACCGGCGGATGGAGCGGTGCGTGGGAGTTATAAGATTGTGACCGGCCATGACGCTGGGAGCAATACTAGCACTTTAGCCGAAGGCGGCCAAGGTACCATCCCGAATCGTCGCCGAGCAGGTGAGCCGAGTCAGGCGGGCGGAGATGAAGCGAAGCGCGCACACTCACGCGCTCGGGCGAGGCGCACTTAAGATTGCAGATTCGAGATTGGAGAGCAACGCACGAGGGCGCGTGCGGGCGACCGCGTTAGAATTGCAGATTCAAGATTTGAGAGCCAGGCACGCCGCATTCATGGCAGGGAATCGCCATGCCTGCGCGACCGCGGGACAGTTGGAATGCTTAGCCCTTTGTTCTCGGAGAGGGCCAGGGGTTCGAAATGCGAAGTGGCCACTCAGCCGTCCTCGTTCCTCGGACACTCCTTCGCCTCGCTCAGGACAGGCTCCTCCCGGAGGGCGAGCTCGGCATGACACCGACTCCGCACCACCCCCTGGCCCCCTCCTGAATCAGGAGGGGAGTTCCTACCACGCCTGGCCCCCTCCCCAACCGAAGGAGGGGGGGTGCCGTAAAGTGTCAACCGCGCTCTGGTGGCGGGCCGAGTGTTGTCCAACTCATTCATTTGGCAGAACTTGGCGCGACCCGCGCGGGTGACATTTTTTGTCAACAGGTGTTTTGCGCCCGCCGCGGGGCCGATCCTGCCTTTTCATGGACTTACAAGAAGCTTCGACAACCTTTACAGCACAATGAGACAAATGAGACGCGTGAGATGAGACTGGTGAGACGCATGAGAATGCTTTTGGACTAGTCCAAAAGGACAGCGACGAGTGACGCGTGACGAGTCACAGGGCTGGGGACTCGGGAGTAGGGAATCGGAGCCGCCAGTGCGAGATGCTTCGCTGGCCCTCAGCATGACACACGCCCCGGCGCGCCAGAGGCGCGTGATCGCAGAATCCAAATGGCAGATTTCACAGTACAATAGCCGTCATGCCGGGGACCAAGGCCAGCCGGACGGCGGCGCTCAAGAAGGTTCCGCTTTTTGCCGGACTCTCGGAGGCGGAGCTCGACTTCCTGGCGGCGCGCGCGCTGCCGCGCGAGTATCACGCCGACGGCCTTATCTTCTCCGAAGGCGATCGCTGCGAGGGCCTCTACGTGATCGAGTCAGGCGCGGCGAAGATTTTCAAGCTGTCGCCCAACGGACGCGAGCAGGTGCTGACCATCGAGGGCGAGGGGAATACGCTGGCGGAGTTGCCGGTGTTTGACGGCGGCGACTATCCCGCGTCGGCGTCGGCAGTGGGCGCGACCACGGTGCTCTTCATCAGCAAGCGCGACTTCCAGGCGCTCTGCCTGCAGCATCCCGAGGTCGCGCTTAAGGTGCTGAAAGTGGTAGGGGCGCGGCTGCGTCGGCTGGTGGACATCGTGGAGGAGCTGTCGTTCTCCACGGTGCGGCATCGGCTGGCGGCGCTGTTGTTGCGCGAGGCGAAGCAGAGCGGCAAGCGGACGGCGCGCGGCGTGGAGTTCACGCTGGGGATCAGCAATCAGGAGCTGGCGTTTCATATCGGCACGGTGCGCGAGCTGGTCTCGAGGAATCTCAGCCGGCTGCAGGCGGAGGGAATCATCAAAGTGGACGGCCGGACCATGGTCGTACCAGAGATCGCGGCGCTCGAGGCGGAGGTCGAAAGCGAGGCGGAGTGAGTGGCGGGTCCACGGGGAGGAATTACCTTCCGCCCGGTACGCGCGAGTAAGTGCGAGTGAGAAAAGGACTTGACATGGCGGTCTGCGAACGAGATATTAAGTACTCGTAAAATCGGGGCAGGGCGGGTGCGGATTCGGCATCGCTGAATCAGCCGCTCACCCTGGCAAGGGCGGTCCTTGAGTCGTACGGTCTAGGATCGGGTATCTGGTTGGATTTCCTGGAATTAGGCATCATGGGCTTCCGATGTACCAAGTGGCGATGAAACTTCGGCGGAGTAGCGTACGGGGGCGCGCAGTGAACGTTATCCACAGGGGTAATTGTCGCTGTGACTCACAGGGCGAAGCTGTATGGGCGCGGCAGAGGAAGGGATCGTGAACGTCGCCGTGGCTGATCCAGCTTGGTATGCGTTGTATACGCGTCACCAGCACGAGAAAACCGTAGCCCGGGTGCTTGCGAGCAAGGGATTCGAGACCTTCCTGCCGTTGTACGCCACCGCCCATCGCTGGAAGGATCGGACCAAGCAAATCTCCCTGCCTCTTTTCCCCTGCTACGTCTTTCTCAGCGGGGACACGCGCCGAAGGACGGACATCCTCGGCACCCCGGGAGTCCACAGCCTGGTCGGGAGTGAAGGGCGGCCCGCTCCGATCTCGCAGTCCGAAGTGGACACCATCCGGCAGATGGTCGAGAGCCGGATGCAAGTGGAGCCACATCCCTTCCTCCGTTGTGGAGACTGGATTCGAGTGAAGTCCGGTCCACTAACGGGTATCGAGGGCATCCTGGTGCGGAAGAAGAACCTGTTCCGGCTCGTGGTCTCGGTCGAATTGCTGCAGAAATCGGTGGCGGTCGAAGTTGACGTGTCGACGGTCGAGCGCGCGTCACGACCTGCCTGGGCCGGCGTTGCGGGCGCGCCATCGAGGGTTGTTCCCGCATTCTTGTGAGCTTCATCAGCCCGGTCATTCTTGTTAGCGAGCGAGGTCTTCAAATGTCAGTCTTGATAGGAATCTCGAAAGTCAGAGCGATTACTGGTTCGTGGACTTTGCGCCGGTTCCTGATCGTCGCGGTAGCTGCACTCTCGACGGCGGGTCTACTTGGCGCCCAGGATTCAACCACGCAGCATGCGAATGGAACGTCGGACACCACGACGACGACTCCCGAGTACGAGCTGGTTCCGGAGTCGTCCAAGCCAGCCGCTGCGATGGAGGAACTGGTTAGTCCCGACGACCAGGTCGACGTTTTCGTGATGGACGTCCCCGAGCTTTCCCGCCAGTATCGGGTGACGACGGCGGGCATGATCGAAGTTCCACTACTCAAGAAACCGATCGACGCCGCGGGCCTGACGCCCGAGCAGCTCGCCCAGACGATCCGGGAGAAGCTGCAAGCCGCGGGCATGGTCAATGATCCGTTCGTGACCGTGCAGGTGGCGAGTTCGCGGTCGCATACCGTCACCATCGCCGGGGCCGTGAAGGCTCCGCAGATCTTCCCCGTCCCCTCCAAGATCACGCTGCTCGACGCCATCTCCCAAGCGGGCGGGCTGGCGCCGGACGCGAGTGAGACGGCGATTGTGGCGCGGGGCGAAATCGCGAGCCACTCTCTGGGGCTGGACAAAGGCGGATCGAACGAAGCAGGCGGCGAATCGGCGTCAAGCCGCTCGGTCAAAGTCGACCTGAAGCGCCTGATGGAGGATGGCGACCCCGCCCTGAACCTCGTTCTGTATCCTGGTGACCGGGTTACAGTGCAGCGTGCGGGCGTCGTCTACGTGGTCGGAGCGGTTTTCCGGGCGGGCGGCTTTGTGATGGCCAATGAAGGCGAGCACATGACCGTTCTCCGCGCGATTGCCCTGGCGAACAACGTCAAGACGACGGCGGCGACCAAGAAAGCGGTCATCATCCGGAAAGATCCGAAGGCAGCCAGTGGGACGGAACAGATTCCCTTGAACTTGAACAAAATTCTGGAGGGGCACGAACCCGATCAAGACCTCCTCGCCAACGACATTCTCTTTGTACCCGACAGCGCGGCTAAGAAGGCGCTTTACCGAACGGGCGAGGCTGCGGCCCAGGCTGCTGCGCTCATGATCTATCGGGTTCCCTAGGCCGCTACCCACCGTTTGGCCGGCGCATTATGGCTCGGCTCATCGTCGGGTTGCCAGGCGTAGCGAAAGTCACCGGCGGTACGCGGTCGCGCCAGGCTGTTACCGAGGGCCAGCTCCCTCCAGGATGATTCCTCAGTGATGTCGTCTCCCCTAACCGTTTACGAGATTTCGCTGCGCTCACTCTGGCGGATTGTGTTGTTGCTCGCCATCGTCGTAGCCCTCAGCATCGTTTTGGGCGCCGCTGTCCTGCGGACCGGAGTGGCGGAAACGCTCGCCTCGAGCGGCAGCGCCTCCGATCTCCAGCGCGCCTTGACCATCGATCCCGGCAACGCCGAGCTGCACCGGCAGGTTGGCGTGTTTGACCTTTATCTGGCCGATCCGCCTGATCCCGCGGCGGCCCTGGCGCACCTTCACCGCGCTGTCGAGCTCGATCCCGAAAGCCCGCTCTACTGGTCGAACCTCGGTGCGGCCTGCGAGTCAGCCGGGGATCGCGCCTGCGCCGACTCCGCCTATGCGCGTTTGTTGACGCTGGCTCCCATGACTCCCCGTTACCTGTGGGCGGGCGCGAATTACCAACTGCGCAGTGGTAATACCGACGAAGCGCTGGCTCAGTTCCGCCGGCTGGTCGCGGTAAGTTCCGATCTCGATCTTGCTTCCGGACGCCAATACATCGAGCAAACCCTCGAAATCTGCCTGCGTGCGCTGGGCGACCCTCAAACCATCTTCCAGCAGGTGCTGGCGGACCAACCGCGGCCAGACGCCAAGCTTGATTTCGTCGATTACTTGTCTCGACACGACCGCTTTGACGATGCTTACAAGGTTTGGGTCAAGACCGCCGCAAACGCCGGACCCTTTCCCTTCGTGGACGTCCAGGACTACCTGGGGCGGCTGCTGATTCAGAGCCGCTACCAGGAAGCGTGGGGCGTCTGGAAGGACCTCCTCCGCTTGGGCATGGTGCCGCGGCCGCCGGGTGACGAGCCGGATAATCTGGTGTTTAACGGCAGCTTTGAGGCTCCGCCCCTCAACGCCGGCTTCGACTGGCATTTCGCTGAAGTGCCCTTCCTCTCCCTCGATTTCGGCGCCCCACAGGCTTACCACGGCGCGCGCTGTCTGCGCCTGGAGTTCGCCAAGCGTAATGACGTCTTCCAGCCGGTGTATGAATTTGTTCCCGTGACGCCCCAACAGCCGTACGTTTTGACGGCCTACGTGCGCTCGGAGAACATCACCTCCGACACCGGGCCTGAGCTGCGCGTGTTCGATCCCGTGCACCCGGAGAACCTGGACGTCTCGACTGAAACGACGGTTGCGACGACGGCGTGGCATCCGGTCAGCCTTACTTTCCGGCCCGGGCCGGATACCCGGTTCGTGATGCTCGCCATTCGACGGTCTCGCGGCCGCAGCTTTCCTACCGAGATATCGGGCACCTTCTGGGTGGACGCGATTTCCATCAAGCCGGCAAGCTCCGCCACCACCGCCTCCTCCAAGCCATGATGCCGCAACGGCCTCTTCCTTTTGGCGGTCGCGATGATTCGCTTGCCCCGGGGAGCATGACTTCTGGCGCTGGTCGTACTCAACGTACTCTTCGACGAGCGATTCGGCGGCCCCCAGTCGATGGTGCTCCAGGTGGCGCGGGGTCTGCGGTGTAAATCCGTGGAGACGATCGTCGTCATGCCGCGCGGCGACCCGACTCTCCGGACGCTGCTCGGCCAAGCCGGGGTAGCTTATCGTGAACTCGATCTGGTGCGCCCGCGTATGACGTGGAATCCCGGCGCTCACCTGCGGTTTCTCGTGCGCTTCTGGCCTAACGTCAGGGATTTGCGCGGCCTGCTCCGGGAAACCCACGCGCAGATTGTCCACACCAACGGGTTGATGAACCTTCAGGCGGCGATTGCGGCACGGCTGGAAGGCGTCCGGTTGATCTGGCACCTGCACGATATCAGGGCGCCTCGGACGGTTCGGGCGGTGTGCTTGCCGGTTCTCCACTCCTGGGCTGACGCGATTGCCATTGTGGCTCGGGCCGTCGGCGAATTCTACTTTCCCGATCCCGCTCGTGTTGCCGCGCGACTGCATCTGATTTATCCGCCGGTCGATCCAGGTAGGTTCAACGTCACTGTCGATGGTTCAGCAGTTAGAGCAGAGCTTGGACTCCCGCCGGAAGCTCCCGTAGTCGGCGCCGTCGCCAACCTGAGCCCCGGAAAAGGAATCGAGTACCTGCTGGAGGCCGCGCCCACAATCAAGCAGCGTTATCCAACTGCGCGGTTCATTGCTGTGGGCGAGCTGCTGGCGAACCGGCGGGCATACTGGGCGCCGCTGGTTGCTCGAGCCAGGGAGCTTGGGCTGGCTCAGGACTTCATCTTCACCGGCGCACGGCACGACATGCCGGAGGTCTATCGCGCCATGACGGTTTACGCCCATCCGTCGGAGTCAGAAGCCTGCGGCTCGATGGCGGTGCTCGAAGCAAGCGCGAGCGGCGTGCCGGTGGTGGTGACCGACGTCGGGGGCACTCGCGAGGCCGTCGAGCACGGCGTGACCGGGCTGCTGATCCGGCCGCGGCGTCCGGCGGAGATCGCCGGCGCGGTGATCCGGCTGCTTGAGTCGCCGGCGCTCGCTCAGACGATGGCCACTGCGGCGCGAGCGCGTATGGTGGAAAAGTTCGCGCTTGATGCCTGTCTGCGGGAGCACCTGGAGATGTATCATGCCGCGCTGGGCGAACCGCCCGAGCAACAACCGGAACGAGAACCGCCTGGGGGACGGCGGCCAGACTGAGCCTCGGACCCTGGTCACCGCATTCCTGATCAGCAAGAGATGGCAGTTGGACCGCCGGTTTTCTGAGAGACGATGCCCGAGGACTTGGCCCCTGAGGACGAGTTATGCCTGCTCCTGGCTCGCCTCCAACTTTTCGTTGAGAGGGAGGAGCGAGCCCGGGAGCTCCTCGCCCAGCCACTGCGCTGGGACCTGCTCCTCGAGCGTGCCCGGACCCACGAAATACTTCCGCTCGTCTGTCATCATCTCCGGGCACTCGGCTGGCTCGGTGTTCCCCAGGCGGCGGCCGTTGAGCTCCAAGAGGCTTTCCGGATCAACCAGCTCCGGAACGCCTTGCTCGCCGATGAGCTGGTCCGGCTGCTCGGCCTGCTTGGGGACGCCGAAGTCCCTGTCATCCCGCTGAAGGGTATCACGCTCGGCGCCACCCTCTATGGCGACATGGCGTTGCGGGTCGCTTTCGACATTGACCTTCTTGTTCCGCGCCACGAGGCTGTTCGCACACGACGCCTCCTTCTGACCCACGGATATACGAGCCCGCTCAACGAGGAGTTCTTCGTCGACTACCAGCTTCCGTCGCTCAACGCCTGCTCTCTGCTCCCTGCGAAGCGGGCTCCTTGCCCCGTCGACCTTCGTTGGGGGCTCTTGCCGCACTCGTCCAAGGATCGCGAGGCTACCGAGGACTTGTGGGCGGAGGCCCGCCCCGCAAGCATCCTCGGCTTGCGTTCGAGCTCGATGAGCCCGGAATGGGAGTTCCTGTTCCTGGCCGTTCACGCCGCCTCGCATGGGTGGCAGATGCTGAAGGGGCTGGTGGACATCCACCAGATCTCGGTCGCAGGACCCGTCGACTGGCAGAAAGTGAACGAGAAAGCCGGCCGCCTGGGACTCAGTCGTGTGGTCGAGTGGACGTTCAGCGCGTGCTCGCTGGTTCTCGGCACTCCGGTGCCCAGCCTCTTTGTTCCCCGCCGCCTTCCCGCCAGGGCCTCAGGGGAACGCCTTTTTCCGGCTGCGCCTTCTCCTGCCGGATCATGGCAAGCCGGCCGATCCCAGCTTTACTTGCTGGACCGCTCTGCTGACAAGCTGCGTTGGCTCGCCGCGGCCGTGTTTGTGCCGTCGGAGATAGAGTACGAATTGCTCCCGCTCCCTTCGTGGCTGGGGTTTCTCTACTGGCCACTGCGTCTCCTGCGTCTCACCTGCAAGTGGAGCTGGCTGCTTCTCCGGGCGGGCGTCCGGCGCCTGGTGCGGCCGCTTCGCTCGCACCGGGGACGGAGTGAAGAGTCTGCATGAAAACCAGCGGCTCCGGCTGCCAAAATACGAATGGCGCGTTCTCTCACAAACGCGTGAAGCGGTAGGACAGACGATTTGTATATTCTGGGAATCAACGCCTATCACGCCGGCGCATCCGCGTGCCTGATCGACGACGGCCGGCTTGTCGCCGCGGTCGAAGAGGAGCGCTTTCGCCGCGTCAAATACTGGGCGGGTTTTCCTGCCGAGTCCATCAAGTATTGCCTCACGCAGGCCGGCATCACTCCCTACGACCTCGACCACATTGGCATCTCGCGCGATCCCCGCGCCAACCTGCACCGCAAAGTCCTGTTTGCGCTGCGCCGGCGCCCCAGCCTCGAGCTCATCAAGCAGCGGCTGGCCAACCTGGGCGACGTGCGCGGCGTCAAGCAGACGTTCGCCGCAAGGCTGGGCGTGGAGGAGGACGCAATCCACGCGGAGTTTCACAACGTCGAGCACCATCGCGCCCACATGGCGAGCGCCTTCTTCGTCTCTCCTTTCGAGGAGGCAGCGCTCGTCTCGGTGGACGGATTCGGAGACTTCGTCAGCACGATGATCGGTCGCGGCTCGGGAAACCGGATCGAAGTGCTCGACGCAGTCTACTACCCGCACTCCCTCGGCATCTTCTACACGGCCGTGACGCAGTGGCTGGGCTTCACCAGGTTCGGCGACGAGGGCAAGGCGCAGGGTCTGGCAGCCTACGGTGAGCGGGTCTATCTCGACGACCTTGCCCGCATCGTGCGCCTGCGGCCGCGCGGACGCTTCGACCTCGACCTCGACTATTTCATCCATTGGGCCGAAGGCGTCGACATGACGTGGGAAGAAGGCGGTCCGGCGCTCGGGACGATTTACTCCGGGAAGTTTACCGGCAAGTTCGGTGCGGCACGCGAGCCGGGAGGGGAAATCACACCGCAGCATGCCAATATGGCGGCCTCGCTCCAGGCGATGCTCGAAGAAGTGGAGTTCCACGTCGTGCGCCACGCGCAGCAGGCGACCGGCCTCAAGGTTCTGGCGATGGCGGGCGGCGTAGCGCTCAACAGCACCTTCAACGGCAAGATTCTCGCGAATACCTCCTATGAGGACCTCTTCGTTCAGCCGGCGGCGAGTGATGCGGGCACGGCGCTGGGTGTGGCGTTCTACATCTACCACCAGATTCTCGGGCAGCCCCGCTGCTTTGTCATGCGGCACGCGTACACGGGGCCGAGCTTTGAGAATGGCGCGGTCGAGCGTACTCTCAAGGAGCGCCAGCTTGCCTACTCGACCCACGAACCCGAGGCGCTGGCGCGCGCCGCCGCCCGGCTGCTCGAACAAGGCAAAGTGCTCGGCTGGTTCCAGGGGAATATGGAGTGGGGACCGCGCGCCCTCGGCCATCGAAGCATTCTGGCCGACCCGCGGCGTCCGGAGATGAAAGACGTGCTCAACGCGCGCGTCAAGAATCGCGAGAAGTTTCGCCCCTTCGCGCCATCCGTGCCGCTCGAGTCGGTGGGAGATTACTTCGACGAGGCGTATCCCGACCCGTTCATGCTCGCGTGTTACAAGGTGCGGGAAGCGAAGCGCCGGGAGATTCCGGCGGCCACCCACGTCGACGGCACCGGACGAGTGCAAACCGTCGAGCGCGAGCCGGATCCCCTTTACTGGCAGCTCCTCAAGGAATTCGGGAGCGCGACCGGAGTGCCGGTGCTGCTCAACACTTCGTTCAATGAGAACGAGCCGATCGTGTGCCGTCCTGAAGAGGCGGTCGACTGCTTCCTGCGGACCCGGATGGACGCGCTGGCCATCGGCAATTACCTCGTCGTGAAGGAGCCCTTAACGGCTTGAACGGCCGCGTGCGCCTTGGTGGATATCCTCGTCTACTCCGCCTACTATCAGCCCGAGCAAGTCGGACCGGCGATCTTTCTGGGCGAACTGGCGGCCGACCTCGTGGCGGCCGGACATCGCGTCCGCGTGCTCACCGGCTTTCCCAATTACCCGGACGGCGTCGTGCCGGGGGCGTATCGCCACAAAGTATTCGAGCGGGAACGGCTGAACGGCGTCGACGTCATTCGCACCTATCTCTACGCCAGCCCCGTGCGGACCATGCCACGTCGCGTCGCCAGCTTTTCGACGTTCATCGGGTCGTCGCTGGTGGGAGGAGCGCTGGCCGCTCCCCGTGCGGACGTCATCTACGTCACACTCCCGCCGCTGCCGCTCGGAGTGACGGCGTGGGCCCTGGCACGGCTCAAGGGGGCGCGGCTGGTGGTGAACCTTCAGGACATCCACCCCGAGATTGCCGTGGCGGCCGGCGTTCTGCGCGGGCGGCGCACCATCCGCTTCTTCGAAGCGATGGAACGCTGGGTGTATCGTCACGCTGAGCGTCTGGTGGTGATCTCCGAGGGCTTTCGGGAGAACCTGCTCGCGAAGGGCGTGCCCGAGTCCAGGATTCGCGTCGTTCCCAACTGGGCCGACCCGGATTTTGTGAGGCCTGACGTGCGCGACGAGAAGTTGCGGGCCGAGTGGGGACGCGACCACTTCGCGCTCGTCTATTCGGGAGGACTCACCTACAACTCGCATCTTGATCCGGTGATCGAAGCTGCGGCCGTCTTGCGTGACGAGCCTTTTCGCTTCGTGATCATCGGCGACGGCGTTCGCAAAGCGGCGCTCGAGGACTCGGCTCGCACGCGGCGGCTTCTCAATGTCACCTTCATGCCGTTCCAGCCGCTCGAGCGCTACCCCAAAGTACTCTCGACGGCAGACATGAATCTGGTTACTCTGAGTAGCGCGGCGGCCATCGCTTCAGTGCCGTCGAAGATTTATAAGACGATGGCGAGCGGCCGGCCTGTGCTCGCTATTGCACCAACGTCGAGCGAGATCGCTCGGCTGGTCAAGGCCGTCGGGTGCGGATTCGTGGTCGAGCCGGAACAGGTTGACGAATTGGTGCGCGTCCTGCGCTACGCGGCATCGCACCCCCAGGAGATTGGCGAGATGGGCCGGCGCGGCCGCCAGTACCTCGAGCAGCATCTGGCGCGGAAGGTCTTGACCGGCAGGATCGCGGAAATCCTGAGCGAAGTGGTGAGCGAGAGGCGAGGTTAAGGAGTGGAGGGCGCGGCGAGGATCGACTCGGAAGGCAGCGGCCCGCAGAGTATGGAAATGCCCGCCGAGTCCATCGCGCGGTTGCAAGCCAGGTACGCGCGCGCGGTCCGGCCGATGGCGCTTTCGGACGTCGACGCTGTCGCCCAGATCCATGCCACGGCGCTGCCCGATTACTTCCTCACGTCGCTGGGCCACGAGTTCCTGGCGCTTTACTACCGCGAGGTGGTCGGTTCGAAACTGGGGATCAGCCTGGTCTTCGTGCGCGATGGCCGGGTGGTGGGATTCGTCACCGGCGAATTCCGTCCCGGCACGTTCTACCGTCAACTTTTTCTGAGGCGGTGGTTCGCTTTCGGATTCCGGATTCTGGCGGCCGTCGTACGACGTCCAGGCATCCTCCTGCGAATCGCTCGCGAGCTTGGACATCGCGTCGAGGCTCCCCGAGGCCGGGACGTCGCGCGGCTCGCCTCGCTCGCCGTGCTTCCGGAGGTCGAAGGGCGCGGCTACGGGCTGGCGCTGGTCGCGGCCGCGATCACGCACGTCCGGCGATGCGGCGGAACGTCGATCCTGCTCGAAGTGAAGCAAGAGAATCAGGCCCTCATCGACGCATATCGGCGCATTGGCTTCAAGCTCGCGGGAGCGATTGCCAAGTCGCCCACCGAGACGCTGATCGAGATGACTTATGCCCTGCCCAAGGTAGCGGAGGGCGATAACGCGCGAGGAGAAGCGTGATGCGCGATAAGCCGCTGCCCTTTTCTCCGCCTTCTCTCGGTGAAGAAGAAATCGCCGAAGTCGTGGACACGTTGCGTTCGGACTGGATCACCACCGGTCCCAAGGTGCAGCGCTTCGAGCAGGAGTTCGCCGCGCGAGTCGGAGCGCCCGCGGCCCTGGCGCTGAATTCGTGCACCGCCGCCATGCACGTCGCGCTGAAGGCGCTGGGAGTCGGACCCGGTGACGCGGTGATTACAACGCCGATGGCCTTTTGTTCCAGCGCGCACGTGATCGAGCAGGTTGGAGCCCGTCCCGTATTCGCGGATGTCGAGCGCGACACACTCAACCTCGATTTCCTCCGAGTCCGCGAGGCTGCGGAAAAGCTCCGCCACGAGCCTAGCGCCGGCCGCCTCAAGGCGATCCTTCCCGTACATCTTTACGGCCATCCTTGCGACCTCGATGCGCTCTTGGCCGTGGCGCGCGACCACGGAGTCGCAATAGTTGAAGATGCCGCCCATGCTTTCCCCGCGCGCTATCGGGGCCGCACCATCGGCAGTATGGCGGCGTCGGCGCCGGTACCGGTCGTGACCTGCTTCTCCTTTTACGCCACCAAGAACCTGACCACCGGTGAAGGCGGGATGCTGACGGGGTTGCCGCAATTCGTCGAAGCGGCGCGCGCCTGGAGTCTGCACGGGATGAGCCGCGACTCCTGGAAGCGGCATGCCGCCGAGAGCGCATGGTCTTATGAAGTCGATCGGCCGGGCTTCAAGTACAACATGACCGACCTCGCGGCGGCGATTGGACTCGGTCAGCTCCGCAAGCTCGACAGCTTTCAGGCGCGGCGCCGCGAGATCGCTCAGCGTTACAACGCAGCTTTTTCGTTTTTCGAGGAACTCGAAACGCCCGCCGAGCGGCGCGAGGTCGAGCACGCCTGGCATCTCTACGTGTTGCGCCTGAGGACCGAGCGGCTGGGGCTCGGCCGCGACCAGTTCATCGAGGAGTTGACGGCCCGCCACATCTCTTCTTCGGTACACTTTCGGCCCATCCATCTGCATCGCTACTACCGCGACAAGTACGGCTGCCGGCCGGAAGAGTTCCCCGTCGCCTGGCGGGAGTGTCAGCGGATCGTCTCGCTTCCTCTCTACCCAAGAATGACCGATCAGGACGTGGAGGACGTGGTCGAGGCGGTCCGTGATATCGTGGAGAATTGCCGGGCGCGAACCACCGCCAGCGCACAGCGCTTGTAGCGGAAGCCGCGATACGGAATCGAGGCGCTTGACGTGCGACGACTGCTTGACATCCTGGTTGCGATTCTCGCGCTCATCGCTCTCTCGCCGTTCTTCGCCCTCATCGGCCTGGCGATCAAGCTCGAAGATGGCGGGCCGGTCTTCTATTCGCAGACGCGTCTCGGCCGCGGATTCCGCAAGTTCCGTCTCTACAAGTTTCGTAGTATGACGACTGACGCCGACCGGCTGGGCCCGCCGCTGACTGCTCCCTCCGACCCCAGGATCACGCGAGTCGGCCGTTTTCTGCGCCGCTCGAAGCTCGATGAGCTGCCCCAGTTGGTCAACCTGCTCCGGGGCGACATGCGGCTGGTGGGCGCGCGTCCTGAGCTCGAGCGCTATGTTGAAATGTTCCGCCCCGAGTACACGCTGCTGCTTCAGGATCGCCCGGGCATCACCGATCCGGCCAGCCTCGCCTACCGCCACGAACACCTGGTTCTTGGTGCGGACGGCGTCGAAAAGCGGTACGTGACCGAAATCCTGCCCCATAAACTTTCGCTCTCACTCGATTACGCCGGCGAGCGCAACTTCCTCTCTGACCTCGGCATTGTCGTCCGCACCCTCCTCGGTCTCCCCTGGACGCCCCACCCGTCCGAACGTTCCCAAAGCGCCGGATCGCCCGACACGCTCCCCGCTGCTCCCGCCAAAAGTCCAAATATTTCCACCAAGATTCCGTCGTAACAGGCTGATTTTCATCGGCCTGCTGGAGTCACGGCTGCCGCCCGGCAATCCGCAATCCCAGATATAGAAACCCTGGCTTGACTCCTCTGTTATGATGACCCTCACTTCCGGTTCGGACTGGATTCCCAAAGGAGAGACAACATGCTGCGTAACTCTTCGCTGATTGGATGCCTGACGCTCGCCGCGCTCATGGCCGGCTGCTCGAATGCCCCAGCTCCCGCTCCGCCTCCTGACACGCGCGCCGCCGATGTCCAAGCGGTCAAGGACGTTGAGGCGGCTTGGCTTAAGGATGCTGCGACCAAGGATGCCGACAAGTGGGCCAGCTACTTTACGGAGGATGGCAGCGGACTATACCCCGGTGCCGCGACACTGGATGGGAAGGCGGCCATTAAAGCGGCGATGGTGCCCTATTTTGCCGATCCCAATTTTTCGATCAATTTCCAGTCCACGCGGACCGTGGCTTCCAAGGGTGGTGACATGGTCTATTCGCAGGGGACTTACAGCATGACCATGACCAACCCGAAGACCAAGAAGCCCATGACGGACAAGGGAAAGTTTCTGACGGTCTACGCCAAGCAGGCCGACGGAAGCTGGAAGGCCGCCGCCGATACGTTCAATTCCGATTCGCTAATGTAGGCGCCTGACTCCTGCATAGGTTGCCCAGAGCCCCTCCGGGAGGAACTTGAGCGCGACAAAGCGGTGCAGCTTGAGGTCCTCGGCCTTGTAGACGAACCCCTGCCGCCGCCGAGTTTTTCCAGAATGCGGTAGTGGGAAACCGTTGTGCCAATCATGGCAGTTCCACGTCGAGGGCGTAGATTTCCTGGCTGCCGGTGTCGCGCACCGCTAGAGGCGAGTCGTCCGCCGCAAGGCCGTACCAACTAGTAAAGACGCCGCCCGCAGTTCGCAACTCCCTCGTGCTTGCCACCAGTCCGACCTTGTGGTCGGCGAGGCGGACACGATAAATCCCGGGCATGGCCGGAGGTGGTGGGGAAGAGAAATAGCTGATGGACTGAGAGTCCCTCGACCACTCGATGAACCCCACCTGCTGGACACCGAGATCGCTCCACTTTTGCGCCTTCACGTCGTAGAGCATCAGCTTGGCTACGGGGTCAGGGATCATCGCAGCGATGTACTTTCCGTCGGGCGACCAGCGCGGGGAAAACAGGTTCTTCGAACCCGGCAGCGAAGAGGTCTGGCGGGTCTTGAGATCGAAGAGGTGAATCTCACTCGCAGGTGAATCGGAGCCTCCGAAAACCAGGGTATTCCCATCGGGCGACCAGCCTGGATCGAGTTGGTCTTCGCTAGAGGACGCGAGTGGCTGGGCCACGCCCGTCTCGACAGAGGCGACGTAAAGGTTCCAAGGCTTGCCGGGCTCCCGCGCGGCGTACGCGATCTCCTTGCCATCAGGCGACCAGCTTGGAACCGCTGCAACCAGGGGAGGATAAGTCAACTGCAGGCGCTCTGTGCCATCCGTCTTGGCCCGCCAGAGTGTGTTGTCAGGATCGGCGATGTACGCCACCCACCGGCCATCGCTCGAGGACCTCACCTGCTCGGCCCAGATTCCTGATAGATAAGCTACCCACTCGGCGGACTTAGCGTCGAAACGGACCAACTGGCCCTTGCGTTGCGCACCGAGCACAAATAGTTTCTTGCCGTCCTGGCTTGGCAGCGGATTGATGATGTTCATGGGACCCGTGGTGACCTGCATGGGGTCGGGATTAACCTTCTCCCAGAAACCGACCTTTTCCCGGATCGCCCAGACTTGGATTCGCCCCTGCCGCTGAGCCTGGAAGAGATAATACCTGCCATCCGGGGTCCAAGCGCCACAGCATTCATCAGGCGGGGTGTTCCAGCCGGGCAGTAGCTCGTGAAGTCCGGTGCCATCGGCAAGAACTTCCCAAAGGGACGCGGCTGGGCTTACCGCCAGGTTCTCGATCGTAAATCGAATCCGGCGGTCGTCCGGGGACCAGCGGAGCTGGTCAGCCGGCCCGGAGAGGGAGACCAGCTTGCGGGAATCGGAGCCGTCCGCCTTGGCAAGATAAAGGTCCTTGGCGTTCGCATAAACCAATTTTTGGCCCTCGTGCGACCAACTGCCTCCGTGCCCGATAGCGCCATCCAGCCGTTGTGCGGAAGCACCGATGACCGGCAACGCCCAAAGGGGCGAGTCATCATCCCCCGAGCTCACGACCAGGAGCTTCGCACCATCGGGCGAGAGACCCAGGGGGAGAGTAAAACCGAAGGGAGATGAAACCGGGGTTATTTCCCCGCCGCCGGCGGCCACCTGAGCGATTCCAGGAGGACCACCCGACACCGGAACGTGAAGGAAGTAAATTCGAGACCCGTCTGTGAACATCAAGCTCCGGTAAGCCCAAGGTGGCATCTTCTCGCGGCCGTCGCTGGTGAGTTGCGTATAGTTCAGAACCTTCGGCGGGGGCACGGTGGGGCGAAAGAGGAACCCGAGAACGGCGACCAGAACCACCGCGACCGTCACGCCGACCACCCACAAGGCTCGCCGGTTCTTGGCGGCGACAGCGGGCCGGACGGCGGCCGGGGCAAGCGGCTCTACAGCGGTCGCGGTCGCAGCGGAGGCCGAAGCGGCCGTTAACGCCCGCGACGACCGCCCCGAGTCGCTCTCGCGCTTCAGGCGCCTGAGCTCGGCACGCAGGTCAGCGGCGCTTTGGTAGCGCATCTCGCGATCTTTCTCGAGCGCTCGGGCGATGATGCGGTCGAGCTCCGGCGGCAAATCCAGATTAACCCGGAGCACGGATCCGGGCGTTTGGGTCAGGATGGCGGTGAAGATCACGGCCGAGGTGTCGCCGCTGAAAGCGTGCCGCCCCGTGGCCATCTCGTAGAGCACCGCGCCGAAACTGAATAAATCCGTGCGTGGGTCGAGTTCTTCGCCGCGGGCCTGCTCGGGAGACATGTAGGCGACCGTGCCCATCGCCACGCCTGGACTGGTCAACAGCGCTTCAACGGTTGCGGTAGGCGCGCCTGAGCCTCCCGCCGTTTCTCCTGCCGCCCCTCGGCCCGGCGCCAGTTTTGCCAAGCCGAAATCCAGAACCTTGGCTTGGCCGCGCTGCGTCACGAAGATATTCGCGGGTTTGATGTCGCGGTGGACGATCCCCTTCGAGTGCGCCGCGTCCAGTGCGTCGGCAATCTGAATACCGAGGTCCAGCAGCGTGTCCGTCTTGAGCGGTTTGTTCTCGATCAGGGTCCGGAGCGTGTGCCCTTCCAGCAGCTCCATGGCGATGAAAGGTTGCCCCTCGTACTCGTCAACGTCGTAAATCGTGCAGATGTTGGGATGATTGAGGGCGGAAGCGGCTTGCGCCTCACGCTGAAACCGCTCCAGCGCCTGATGATCCTTGGCCAGTCCTTCGGGGAGAAACTTAAGCGCCACGAGGCGGTGGAGCTTGGTATCCTCGGCTTTGTAGACGACACCCATGCCGCCGCCGCCGAGTTTTTCCAGAATCCGATAATGCGAGATAGCGTTGCCGATCATGGCAGTTCCACGTCGAGGGCGTAGATTTCCTGTGTGCCAACGTCGCGGACCAACAAGGGGCTGTTGTCGGGAGTGAGCCCTGCCCATTCTCCCAGCGTTCCATTTGCCCGGCGGAAGTTTTTAAAGTTCGCTACCCAATCTAGCTTTCGGTCGCTAATACGTATCCGAAAGAAGCCCGAGGTGCCGCCAAAGGTGTCCGAGTAGATGTACTTCGAATCCTGCGACCACGAGTGATAACTTGCAATGACTCTTGCTAACTCCACCCACTTCTGAGTTGTGAAATCGAAAAGCATCACCTTCTCTGCGTCATCCGTCATGGCGTCGATGTAGCGACCGCTCGGCGACCAGCGCGGAGAACGAAGACCCTGGGACCCTGCTATCGTTGTGACCTGATTGGTCTTCAAGTCCAACAGATGAATCGTCATGGTACTCGCAGTACTACCCCCCATGAAGCCGGGAATATCTCCGAAGACAAGACGATTCCCGTCAGGGGACCATGTCGGGTCGGCTTCATTGCGCTCGCCTGGCACTGCCTGTTGGGGAGTGCCGCCATCGGCAGAGACGATGTAAATCTTCCAGGGCTTGCCAGGCAGTTGGCCCATGAAAGCAATTCGTTTCCCGTCGGGTGACCAATGAGGATTGGCCGCTAGCATCGGGGGAGAGCTGAGCTGAAGTCGCTCGCTGCCATCCACTCTGCTCCGCCACAGTGTGCTCTCCGGGAACATCTCGTAAGTGACCCAGTTGCCGTCGCGGGTGAAGTCAACACCTTCCGCCGAAAGGCCCGAGAGATAGGGCGTGAATTGGCCACTCTTCGAATCGTAACGGACTAATTCGCCCCGCGCCTGGGAACCAATCACGAAAAGTTCCTTGCCGTCCAAACTTGGGACAGGAGCACTGAGGTTCAACGGCCCTGCGGTCAACTGCGTCGGCAAAAGGACGCTCTTGTGGAAAGGGTCCCGTCTTTCGGGAATGACCCAAATGTCGGCCCTTCCGTTGCGCGAGGACTGGAAGGCGAAATATTTCCCGTCGCGCGTCCAGTTGCCACAGCATTCTGAAGCGGGATTGCTCCACCCTGGAAGCAAGGGATGAAGATCTGCCCCGCTGGCCGCAACCTCCCACAGCGACGATGCATTGGTTTTGGATTCATTCAGGGTGAATCGCACCACACGTCCATCCGGGGACCAACGGGGCCAGGATGGGAGACCGCCTGAGGCGACGAGCTTGCGGGATTCGGTGCCGTCCCTCTTGGCGATATAGAGCTCCGAGCCATTAGCGTATACAATTTCTTCTCCATTCGGAGACCACGTCCCATCATGACCCACGAGGTTACCGAGGCGACGGGGGGAGCCACCCACCAGCGGAAAAACCCAAAGAGGCGCATCCGGTTCTACACCGGCGAAGGCCGCAACTAAGAGCTCAGAACGGTTCGGAGAGATGTCCAGAAGTTGCGCGTTCGGGAAGGGCGCAGGAATCAATACCGTCTCGCCACCCGTGGTGGCCGCCTGTGCCACTACGCCTCGGTCCGCTAAGAACTCCGAGATATAGAGCCGTGAGCCGTCCGTAACCATGGAGGACTTGGAGCGCCCGTCTCTAGTGATTTGAACTGAGCCCAAAACCTTGGCCGGCGGGAGTGTGCGTGTGAACCAGTAGACGACGGCTGAAGCCAAGATGATGAACACCCCGATGACAGCCATCGGCCACGTGCGCCACCGAGGCCGGGCAGGCGTAGCCGCAACACGTCCCTCTTCCAAGGGTATCGCCGTTGCGGCGGAGCGTCCCGACTCCGTGTCGCGCTTCAGACGTTTCAGGTCGGCGCGAAGTTCGGCAGCAACTTGGTAACGAACGTCCCGATCCTTCTCTAGGGCCTTGTTGATGATGCGTTCGAGTTCTTGAGAAAGTTCAGGATTCAACCGCAGCGGCGAGGTTGGCGCTCTGTGCAAAATGGCGTCGAAGATGAGCGCCGAAGTGCTGCAGCCAAACGCTGGACGACCAGTGGCCATTTCATAGAGAACGGCGCCGAAGCTGAACAGGTCGGTGCGTGGGTCGAGTTCCTCACCCCGCGCCTGCTCCGGCGACATGTAGGCCACCGTCCCCATCGCCACGCCAGGGCTGGTGAGATGTGCCGGGTCGATCGATCCCACTGTAGCGGCGGCGTCCCCGCCGCCGAGCGGCGATGAGGACATCGCCGCTACAGGGGTCAACTTCGCCAGCCCGAAATCCAGAATCTTGGCCTGACCGCGCTGCGTCACGAAGATATTCGCGGGTTTGATGTCACGGTGGACGATCCCTTTCGAGTGCGCGGTGTCCAAGGCGTCCGAAATCTGGAACGCGAGTTCAAGCAGCGTATCCGTCTCAAGCGGCTTGCCTTCGATCAGGTGTCGAAGCGTCTGCCCTTCCAGCAATTGCATGGCAATGAACGGCTGGCCATCGTGCTCGCTCACCTCGTAGATGGTGCAGATGTTGGGATGG
>DASZAI010000042.1:0-15532 GCA_035945295.1 Terriglobia bacterium
AAATACTCCCATCGCGACCTCCGGCTCATCGTAACCCTCCTCCCCTTCGAGAATCGGGTTACACCTCAAACGGCGCGACGGGTTACATTCTTAAATGTCTCGACGGCCCCTTAGCGGTTACATTTAACACGTCTCTATACGACTTGTATCCCTGGAAGTGGAAGAGGAGTATAATCTCTTCCAACCGGGGAGTAAGTGCTGTGGCTAGCCGCTCGAATCTGCCGCGGCGTTCTTTGACGCCGGGAAACCATCCGCAACGTCCGCGAGTACGAGTTCGCGCGCTTTCTATCCTCGGTGTTGCGCTCGTGACGTTAGCGGCGGCGGGTGCGCCGTCACCGGCTGCGGAGGCCCAAGCCGAGCCGGCTTCCATCGAACATCTCACTCCTACTGCCACGCGGGTCAGTCAGATCACTCTTGAGCAGCGAGCCGACATCTTCCTTGCCAGAAAGGCTTATGCCGACGCGGTCGACTACTATCATCGGGCGCTAAAACAAGGGAACTATGAGAACGCCCTCCTCTGGAACAAGCTGGGTATCTCCTATCAACTCGAGATGGACTACCGCGAGGCGCGAAAAGCCTATAAGGAGGCGTCGCGCCGCAAAATCGACTTCGCCGAACCCTGGAACAACCTCGGCACCACCTACTTTCTGGCGGGGAAGTACAGGAAATCGCTGAAGTATTACCGGCACGCGATCGAGCTCAATCCGGCCAGCGCCTCCTTCCACATGAACCTGGGCGCCTCGTACTCCAAAATGAAGAAATACCCGCAGGCGGTCGAGCATTACCGCGCCGCGCTGGAGCTCGATCCCAACATCCTCACCGAGCACTCCTCGGCTGCGACGGTGGTCGAGGCGCGGGGCACCGACGTGGAGTTCTATTTCTACCTCGCCAAAGTATTCGCCTCGCTCGCCCGACCCGATGAGTCGGTGCGCTACTTGCGGCGCGCCCTCGAAGACGGCTTCAAAGACTTCAAGCGCCTCGACGATGACCCTGACTTCCAGAAAATCAGCAAGTACCCTGCCTACGTCGAGCTGTTGAAGAAACCCCCCGTGGCGATTTCGGACTGACTGCCGGTTCCAGCGGTAGGCTACGACTTGCTCCCCAAGCCCCTGCAACGAGCGAGCGGGCGGAGGCGCGTCAATGCTATAATCCAGTCAGGTGACGGAGTGAGCGAGCGATTCTTCAGAAGCAGCCGGCTGGCGGCTGCGCTCCTGGCGGTCGTGGTCCTGGGGCCGGAACTGTGCGCCGCTCCGGAAACGCGGACCATCCTCGTCTTTCCCTTTGAAAACCAAAGCTCGCGGCCTGACCTCGACTGGCTGGCGGAGGGCTTCGCCCAGATGATTTCCTCGCGCCTGGCTGGCCCGGGCCGCTACGTGCTGGGCCGGGACGAGCGCATCGCGGCGTATGAAGAGCTGGGTGTCCCAACGGATACCGCGCTGACCTTGGCCACCGAGTTCAAGGTGGCGGAGACCCTGGGCGTGGATTGGGCCGTGGTGGGGAATTTTACCCTTGCCGGTGACCGGCTGGCGGCGCGCACCCGCCTGCTCGATATGAGGCATTTGAAGCTCAAGCCGCCGCTGGAGGCGACGGGGGAGCTGGCGGATGTGGTCGAACTCCAGACCCGGCTCGCCTGGCGGCTGCTGGCTACGGAGGACCCTAGCTTCGTCACCGGAAACGAAGAGGACTTCGCCCGCCAGTTTCCAATGATTCGCCTCGACGCCTTTGAGAACTACATGCGCGGCCTCCTGGCCCCTGACCGGGATAGCAAGGTGCATTTCCTCCAGGAGTCAGACCGCTTGAACCCTGCGGACCACGCCGCCGCCTTCGAGCTGGGAAGATATTATTTCGACCAAAAGGACTACGCGGGCTCAGCACAGTGGCTGCGCAAGCTGACGCCTTCGGACTCGGATTATTTGGAGTCGGTGTTTCTGGTGGGCGTTGATGAGTTCTTCTTGGGGCACGAGCCGGAATCGGAAAAGGCCTTCTCCCTGCTCGTCAATCAGGTGCCGTTGGCCGAGGTCTCGAACAACCTGGGAGTGCTCGAGGCGCGCCGCGGCCGCTATGCGGAGGCGCTCGCCAGTTTCGAGAGGGCTTATGACGTGGATCGCGCCGATCCCGACTACGCGTTCAATCTCGGCGCCTGCTTGTGGTATCTCCACAAGTATGACCAGGCCGCTCAGCACCTCGAAGAGGCGCTGCGCTCGAACGACGACGATCCCGCCGCCCACGCCTTGCTCGGCGCCGTCCTCAACAAGCTGGGCGATGCGGCAGGTGAGCGCCGCGAGCGACGGTGGCTGACCGAACACGAAGGAGACTCCGGCATGCTGGCGGTGGAGGAGGATATCCTGCCGTGGACGCGCTTGAAGAAGCATTATGACGGCCGCGCCTTCCGGCTGCTCTCGCTCGCGGTGCGCAACGCCATGGAGGCGACGCTGGCCAAAGAGCCGCCCGAGCAGCACGGTGACGTCCATCTGACGCGGGGCCAGCAGTTTCTCAACCAGGGCCGTTTAACCGAGGCGGAGCACGAGTTGACCGAGGCTGTGACACTGCTGCCCGGTTCGGGCGACGCCCATTTGGCGCTCGGGCAGGTCTACGAGCTGGAGAACCGCCACAGTGAGGCCGCGAACGAGCTGGAATCGTCGCTCAAGCTTCACGACAGCGCGCCGGCTCACGTTTGGCTGGCACGCGTCTATCTGGCGCTCAACCAAGTGGACGCGGCGCGTAACCAGAGCGAGCTGGCGCTGGTCCTCGACCCCGGCAACCGCTATGCCAAGAACCTGATCGACCAGATCGGCCAGCGCGCCGCGGGGAAGGCGGCAGAGGGCAAGCCCTAGACGGAGCGCGGCAGACCACACTCGAACGCTCGGCGCCTCGAAGGAGAACGCCATGAAGGAGCCGGTTGACGCCCGTAGCGAGCGTGCTCCAGCCGCTCGCGCCTTGTTCCGCAAAGTCTCCACGGCTGAGTGCATCCCAAAGCACGAGAATTCGATCTGCTACCCTCGCCCCCCTGCGGGTGTGTGTGAAAACGAGCGGCTCCGCCGCTCTGCTGTTTCGAGAATAGCCGGTGACGCCCTCTCACCCGGCGCCTGCGCGCCACTCCTTCACTTCGCTCAGGACAGGCTCTCTCCCCTCAGGGGGCGAGGGTATTTTCAGAGAAATCAAGGCTGTGGCGCCCAGCCGGAAAGGCTTAGCGTTTCCGCACCGCGGGGCGGCAATCCAGACCGAGTGGCTCGTTCCCGCCCGCCGTCCGCGGTTTATGCTCTGCTCGCCATCAGTGTTTGCCTGGTGGCTGCCGTCCCGGGGCGGGCCGCGAGCGGCGTGCCTCCCCAAACCGCACCGGTCGTCGTCCAGGTGAAGCTCGACGAGATGGTCCAGCCGGTCAGCGCCGAGTTCGTGGTGCGCGCCATCCAGCACGCCAACCAGATCGCGGCGCAAGCGGTGATCGTCGAGATTGATACACCCGGCGGCCTCGAGAGCTCCATGAGGGAGATCATCACGGCCATCATCCAGTCGCGCGTGCCGGTCATCACTTACGTCGCTCCGAGCGGCGCCCGCGGAGCATCAGCGGGGTTCTTCATTCTGCTCTCCGGTGACATTGCTCTCATGGCGCCGGGGACTCACGCCGGCGCGGCGCACCCAGTGATCCTGGGGGCCTACGACATCGGCAAGACGATGCAGGAGAAACTGGAGAACGACTCCGCGGCCTATATCCGCAGCATCGCTGACCGGCGGGGACGCGATGCCAAGCTGGCCGAAGAGGGTGTGCGGCAGAGCCGGTCCTATACCGAGACTGAAGCGCTCAACGGGCACTTGATCGACCTGATCGCCAACACGCCGGCGGACATCTTCGCCCGGCTCGACGGACGTACCGTCAAGCGGTTTGATGGCTCGACCACGACGCTGCACCTGGCGGGTGCCGTGCTCGAGCCCTACGTCATGACGACGCGACAGCGGTTTCTCTTCTACATCGTCGATCCGAATATCGCTTTTCTGCTGGGCGCGCTGGGCGTGATTCTACTGTACGTCGAGTTTACCCACCCCGGGATGGTGGCGCCGGGTGTGGTGGGTGCGATTGCCCTGGTCCTGGCGCTGTTTGCGTTCCACATGCTGCCCATCAATTACACTGGCGTGATCCTCATCATTCTTGGGCTGGCCCTCTTCGTGCTCGAAGCGCATACGCCCTCGCACGGGATCCTGGGGGCGGGCGGAGTCGCCGCCCTGGTGTTCGGCGCGCTGATTCTGGTCGATTCGCCCATGCCTGGCTCGCGCATTCGCCTGTCAACCGCCCTCGGGGTGGCGATTCCCCTGGCCGTCATCAGCGTGATCCTGCTCAAGCTGGTCATTGCCGCGCATCGGCGCAAAGCCATTACCGGAAAGGCAGGGATGATCGACGCGATTGGCGTTGCCAAAACCGATATCGAGCCTTCGGGGACGGTGGCGGTACACGGTGAGCTTTGGGAGGCGCGCTCGCCTGCCCGGATCGCGGCCGGCTCGCGCGTGCGCGTACGCGCCATGGAGGGGCTCACTTTAGTGGTTGAGCCGGAAGCGGAAGCTCGATAGAATCAGGCCGCGAATGGGAGTGCCGATCTCGGGAGGGCGGGCAAGGAGGCGCGTCCTCCCTCGGCTCGGACCGCCGCTATACAAGGCAGACAGTGGTAGTGGGGTCCCCACTACCCAGACAGTGGTTGCGAGGGGGAGGCGGGTGTCATGGGTGAATCCTTGAGTCCGGTTGTTTTGGTTGCGATCTTCATCTTTCTCATCTGGTTTTTCAAGTGCATCAACATCCTGCGCGAGTACGAGCGCGCCGTGGTGTTTCGTCTGGGACGCATCGTCGGGAAGGACAAGGGTCCGGGGATTATCCTGATTTTCTGGCCCATCGACAAGATGGTGAAGGTGTCGCTGCGTACCATCACCTGGGACGTTCCTCCCCAGGACATCATCACCCGCGATAACGTCTCGCTCAAGGTCAACGCGGTGGTCTATTTTCGTGTGGTTAACGCCACCCAGGCGATCGTCGAGGTGGAGAACTACCGCTACGCCGTCGAGCAGGCGGCACAGACGGGACTGCGGTCGGTGCTGGGCGAGGTCGAGCTTGACGATCTGCTCTCGCAGCGCGAGAAACTCAACGCTCGGCTCCAGACCATCCTTGACGAGCACACGGAGCCCTGGGGCATCAAGGTGACGCAGGTGCAGGTCAAGCAGGTGGACCTGCCCCCGGACATGCAGCGCGCCATTGCCGCGCAGGCGGAGGCGGAGCGCGAACGCCGGGCCAAGATCATCGCCGCCGACGGAGAATTCCAGGCGTCGGCCAAATTGGCCGAGGCGGCAGCGGTCATCAATCGCGAACCCGTGGCCATCACGCTGCGCTACCTCCAGACGTTGATCGAAATCGGCACCGAGAAGAATACGACCATCGTCTTTCCACTGCCGGTCGACCTGCTGGCGGGACTGATGGGAAAAAAGAGCGCGCTCGAGCCGTCGCAGAAGGATCTGCCTCCGGCGCCGCCCAAGTCTGCGAGCTAAACCATGACAGACCGAACTCAAAGAGGACTCTCGACGCGGCACCTGATTATGTTCTTCCTCGCGGGTGTCGCGGTGTGCGGCGTGTTTTTCGCGCTGGGATTCCTGGTAGGCTATAACCAGCGGCCGTCCGCCGCGGCCCAGATCGAGACGGAGCGGCTGGCAGCGTCGAGCGCGGTGCCGCCTACCGTCAATCCACGGCCCACGGCCCATCCGCAAACCGCCGAGGAGACTCCTTCGGACGACAGCCAGGTATCGGCGCCCGCGCCTGCGCCTTCGCCCTTGACCGAGGCGGCAGCCGAGGCACGTGCGCGGTCAGAGGCAGTGAAGCCGAAGAAGGGAAGCCGTCCCGCACGCGAGGTCGCTGAGACGAACCTCGAGGATGCGCGCTCGCCGGCCGGAGCCGCCAGTTCGGCCGGTTCGGCGTCATCGGCGCTGGTGATTCAGTTGGCGGCTTCGAGCGCTCGGCAGGACGCTGACACGCTGGTTGGCGCATTGAAGACACGCGGCTACTCGGCCTTCACCGTGACTCCCGAGCAGGCGAAACTTGGCGACAAACTGTATCGCGTCGAGGTGGGGCCGTTCAGCACGCGCGACGAGGCGGAGAAGGTGCGGCAGAAGCTGGTCAAGGAGGGATTCAGGCCCTTTATCCGGCGCCAGTGAGGTTGACTCCTCAGAGAAGGTTGAACGTGCGCCGAGACCGCCACGGTGCTCCAATGAACGATGAACATCCCTGACAATGGCCGTCGGCACGCCGACCGAAGATCCTCCGCCGTCGAAGAGCACGAACCCGCTGCTGAAGATTTTGAGCCTCCCCAAGACTCTGGACTCTGCGGCCGCCTGCTTGCCCGGCCCCGTTACCGCTGGCTCGCGAGCGTCCTCAGTGGACTCCTGCTGTTCGCCTGTTTTCCCGAGCTCGACCTGAACTGGCTGGTGTGGGTTGCCGGCGTGCCGCTGATCGCCGCGGTCGTGTGTGAGCCGAGCTTGGTGCGCGCGGCGCTGCTGGGATTCGTCGCGGGCGCCATCTTCCTGGCCGGGAGCTGCTATTGGATTGTCTACGTCGTCGAGCACTATGGCGGGCTGAGCCTGGGGCTTTCGACCGGTGTACTCGGGCTGTTGGTAGCCGTCTTCTCCGTGATCTTTGCCGCCTTCGGACTGATTGAAGCCTGGGTGGTGCGGCGTTCGCGGTGGATGGCGCTCGCGCTCGCGCCCTTCCTTTGGGTGGCGCTCGAACTCGCGCGTACTTACTACTTCACCGGGTTTCCCTGGAACTTGCTCGGGTATGCGGTTGAGCCAAGCGGCCTGCGGCAGCTCGCCTCCGTCACCGCGGTCTACGGGCTGTCGTTCCTGGCGCTGGCCACCAGCGCTTTGCTGGTCTCAGCGTTGCTCGCGCCGCGCACCGCTTGGAGTCTGAGCGTCCCGGTGGTCTGGCTCGTCCTGCTGGTCGCGACCAACTGGATTTACCGCCCTCCCGTCTCACCACCCGAATTGAAGGATGCCTACCTGATACAGCCGAACGTTCCTTTGGATGAGCGGGCGGGGCAATGGGCGCCCTGGCGCGACCCGCGTCCCCTGATGGACCTGACCAAGCTGAGCGTGGACGCGGCCTGCTCGGGCTTTTCCGCTGCCACCGCTGCGACGCCGGGCGGGCTGCCGGATTGCTCGGCTCCACGCACCCAGTCGCTTGCCTCGCGGCCGCTCGTGGTCTGGGCGGAAAACCCGGCGCCGTTCTTCTTCACCCAGGACCCCGTTTTCCACGCCGCCATGCAGTCGATTGCGATGCATACCGGCGCCTACGTGGTCTTCAATACCATCACCTTCGCCGGCCCCAATAACTCAATGCCGCACAACGCGGCGATCGTCCTCGACCCGCGCGCCGAGGAAATGCTCGAGTATGATAAAATTCATCTGGTGCCCTTTGGCGAGTACGTGCCGAGCTGGGCGTTCCCGGGAAAGATCCGCAAGATCATTACCGGAGTCAGCGACTTTGTTCCGGGGACGAGGATCGAGGCGGCGCGCACCCCGGACGGCGCGCTTGCCGTCTCCATCTGCTACGAGGACATCTTCCCGCAACTGGTGAGGCGCTTGACGCCCCCTGGTCCCGGCGTGATGGTGAATATCTCGGACGACGCCTGGTACGGGAACTCGTCGGCGGCCGCCGAGCACCTCGAGATCTCGCGCTGCCGTGCTATCGAGAATGGCCGGTACCTGCTGCGGGCGACCAACGACGGGATTACCGCGGTGATCGATCCTTACGGGCGCGTGGATGAGGAGCTTCCGCGGCACCGGCAGATGGTGCTGCCCGGCCACTTCAATTACGTGAGCCGGCGGACGTTCTATAACGCCCACGGCGATGTGTTTGCCTGGCTGTGCGTGGCGGTGGCGCTGGGGTTCATCGGATTGCGGATCCGTCAGAATCCATGAACGATGTTGTGTCGGTTGGATTGGACCCCCTCACCCGGCGCTGGCGCGCCGCCCTCTCCCCCAAAGGGGCGAAGGTAGTGATTGGCATGATTAGGAGTGTGCCGCTACAGCAGTTTCGGTAAGGTCGGCAGAGGAGTCGGAATGATTGAAGAACTGCAACGTGAATTTGAACCGCTGAAGCAGCGAACCACCGAGCTCAGGAGTTTTCTTTGACGCCCCCGCCAAGCGCCGCGAACTCGAAGCTATCGAGAAGCAGATAGCTCAGCCGGAGTTCTGGCAGAACCCCGAAGCATCGCAGAGGATCATGCCCGCCCGGCGCCGTCTGGAAGAGGCGCTGGAGACGGATCGCACGCTCGAGCGCACGCTCACCGACCTCGAAGCCTATTTCGAGCTGGCGCGGGAGGGCGAGAACGTCGCGGGCGAGCTGCGCTCGGAGCTCGACCGGCTGCGCGAGGCGCTCGACCGCGTGGAGACGGCCACGCTGCTCGGCGGCGAAAACGACCGGCTCAACGCCATCGTCACGCTGCACCCCGGCGCCGGCGGCACCGAGTCGCAGGACTGGGCGGAGATGCTGCTGCGCATGTACAAGCGCTGGGCGGAGCGCCACGGCTTCAAGTTCACCCTGCTCGAGTATCAACAGGGCGAAGAGGCGGGACTCAAGTCGGCGACCTTTCTGGTGACGGGCGACTACGCCTATGGACTGCTCGCGTCGGAAACGGGGGTACATCGGTTGGTGCGCATCTCGCCCTATGACGCGGCGGCGCGTCGCCACACCTCATTCGCTTCAGTTTTCGTCAGCCCGGAAATCGACGACAACATTGAAATCGAGATCAAGCCTGACGAGTTGAGGACGGAGACCTATCGTTCGACGGGCGCGGGCGGCCAGCACGTCAACACCACGGACTCCGCCGTGCGCATCACGCACATCCCCACTGGCACCGTGGTCCAGTGCCAGAACGAGCGCTCCCAGCACCGCAATCGCGAGATGGCGATGAAGATGCTCCGCTCGAAGCTCTACGAGCTCGAGATGCGCAAACGGCGCGAGGCGGCGGACAAGCTCGAGGAGTCCAAGGGTGACATCGCCTTCGGCAGCCAGATTCGCTCTTACGTGCTGCACCCTTACCGCATGGTCAAGGACCATCGGACCAAGTTCGAGATGGGTGACGCCGACCGCGTCCTCGATGGCGATATCGACCCGTTCATCAAGGCGTATCTTACCTCACGGCGCGCCGTCGTGAAGTAAGGTAGTAACGTAGCGCCGGCCTTCAGGCCGGCACTTCTAGACGCGACGAGCCACAGGTGCCGACCTAAAGGTCGCCGCTACGAAAACCAAAACCAGTGAATCGTGCGTTGACGCTTCCGTCCGCTCCGTGTTACTTTCTAAGATTCGCGTGACTTGAGCAGACTCCACAGAACGAATCCTCGTGGGAATTCCAGGGACCAAGGAGGCTCCGTGTCCGGAGATCATGACCGGAAGTATCTGTTTACCTCAGAGTCGGTGACCGAGGGTCATCCTGACAAGATTTGCGATCAGTTGTCGGACGCGGTGCTTGACGCCGTGCTGGCGGAAGACCGCCAGGGGCGCGTGGCGTGCGAGGCTATGGTCAAGGACCGCGCCGTCTACGTGGCGGGGGAAATTACCACCACCGCCAAGCCGGACATCGAGAAGCTCGTGCGCCAGACGGTGCGCGACATCGGCTACAACGACCCCGCAGGCGGCTTCACGGCCGACGCTTGCGAGCTCGAAGTCAACCTGACCTGCCAAAGCGGCGATATTGACATGGGCGTCGGGACGGGCGGCGCGGGCGACCAGGGGCTCATGTTCGGCTATGCCTGCGACGAGACGGACGAGCTGATGCCGTTTCCCATCATGATGGCCCACAAGCTCTGCCTGCGTCTCGCTGAAGTCCGCCGCAAGAAGATCCTCGACTTCATCCGCCCCGACGGCAAATCGCAAGTAACGGTCGAGTACGAGGGATCACATCCGGTGCGCGTGGATGCCGTGGTGGTCTCAACCCAGCACACCGCCGCAGTCTCCAACGAAACACTGCGCGAGGGCGTCCTACAGTGTGTTATCCGCCCGGTGATTCCCGCCCACATGCTCGATAAGAACACCAAGTATCACATCAACCCGACAGGACGCTTTGTGACCGGGGGCCCGGTGGGCGATTCCGGACTCACGGGGCGCAAGATCATCGTGGACACTTACGGCGGCACGGCGCATCACGGCGGCGGCGCTTTCTCCGGCAAGGACCCGACCAAGGTCGACCGCTCGGCGACTTACATGGCGCGCTATATCGCGAAGAACATCGTGGCCGCAGGACTCGCGAGCCGCGTCGAGGTACAACTCGCGTACGCCATCGGCGTCGCGCATCCTGTCTCGGTGATGGCCGACACCTTCGGTACCGGGCGGGTTGACGATTCGACCCTGGTCGATCTGATCCGCGAGCACTTCTCGCTCACCCCGCGCGGCATCATCGAATCGCTCGACTTGCTGCGTCCCATCTACAAGAAGACGGCGGCTTACGGGCACTTCGGGCGTTCGGAGCCGGAATTTACCTGGGAGAAGACAGACAAGGCCGCGCTGCTGCGGCAGGAGGTAGCGCTCTAACATGGCGACAACAGAAAAGCTCGCTTGTGACGTGAAAGACCTGGGCATGGCCGCCAGGGGCAAGACCCGCATCGAGTGGGCGGCGCAGTGGATGCCGGTACTCGCGCTCATCCGCAAGCGCTTCGCGAAGGAGCGGCCGCTCGAAGGCCTGCGAGTTTCCGCCTGCCTGCACGTCACCACCGAGACTGCGAACCTGGCCATCACGCTGCGCGATGGCGGCGCGCACATGGTTCTCTGCGCGTCCAATCCCTTGAGCACCCAGGACGACGTGGCGGCGTCGCTGGTGCAGGACTATCACATCCCCACCTTTGCCATCAAAGGCGAGAACCACGATACCTATTACGGGCACATTCAGGCGGCGCTCGACCACAAGCCCCAGATCACCATGGACGACGGCGCGGACCTCGTGACCACCATCCTCACCAAGCGGCCGGAGCTGATTCACGGAATCGTGGGCGGCTCGGAAGAGACTACTACCGGCGTTATCCGGCTGCGCAGCATGGCGCGCGACGGCGTGCTGAAGTTTCCCATCATTTCCGTCAACGACGCGGACACCAAGCATCTCTTTGACAACCGCTATGGCACCGGCCAGTCGACCATCGACGGCATCATCCGCGCCACGAACCTGCTCTTTGCCGGACTGCATGTGGTGGTGGCGGGGTACGGCTGGTGTGGACGCGGTGTCGCATCACGCGCTCGCGGCCTGGGCGCCAACGTCATCGTGACCGAAGTGGATCCGACGCGCGCCCTGGAAGCGGTCATGGACGGCTACAGTGTTATGACCATGGCTGAAGCTGCCAAGATCGGCGACGTCTTCATCACCCTCACCGGCGATAAGACGGTCCTCGCGGCAGAGCACTTCAAGGCCATGAAGAGTGGCGCCGTGGTCGCGAACTCCGGCCACTTCAACGTGGAGATTGATATCCCGGCGCTCGAAGCTCTGGCGCTCGGCAAGCGCCAGACGCGCGATTCAGTGGAGGAATACACCCTGCGCGACGGGCGCAAGATTTATCTCTTGGGCGAAGGACGTCTTATCAACCTGGCGGCGGCCGAGGGGCATCCCGCCGTCGTGATGGACATGAGCTTTGCCAACCAGGCGCTTTCGGCTGAGTATATGGCGAAGCACGCCAAAGAGCTCGAAGCGAAGGTCTATCCCGTTCCGGTTGACATCGACAAGACGGTCGCAAGGCTCAAGCTCGAGTCCATGGGCGTCGCGATCGACAAGCTAACGCCCGAACAGGAGGCGTATCTGACGTCGTGGTCCGAGGGGACGTAAGAAGGCGGAAGGCGGAAGGCGGAAGGCAGGAGTCCAGCATCAAGGATCGACGGTTGCCGAGAGTTGTGAACTTGAGGAACGAACCGAAGAAGTCATTTAGAATCAACAAAGCGATTCTTTAGAATGCAAGCTATGTCCGAGACCAGCGATGAACGGCAGCGAGCAATCCATCCATCAAGTGTCGGCCGGCTTGAGACGGCCTCGAACGCAACCGGCGAACGCGCACATTTCGAGAAATGCAAGAAATGAAGGAACGAACCGAAGAAGTTCTTTAGAATCAACAAAGGCATCCCAATGAAAGACTTTGCCAAGCAGGCGTTGGACACCGCGGTAGCGCGCGGCGCGAGCTACGCCGATGTGCGCGTGATGGACATCCGGCAGCGCTATCTCTCGACCAAGAACGGCGCGCCGGCGCAGGTGCGCGAGTCACAGTCCTATGGCTTGGGCGTACGGGTAATCGCGGACGGCGCCTGGGGATTCGCCTCGACGGACGACTTGGCGCGCGCCAACGTTGACCGGGTGGCGGCGGAAGCGGTGGCGGTCGCGCGAGCCAGCGCCTTGTGCAAGAAGGAGGACGTGCGCCTCGCTCCCGAAGAGAAGATTGTCGATCGCTGGGAAAGTTCCTGCGCGATTGATCCCTTCACGGTGCCGGTGGCCGCTTGCCTCGACCTGCTGCTCAAAGTGGATGCCGAGCTCCGCAAGGTCCAGGGAATCACGCTTGCCGAGGCGGGGCTCGACTTCCGGCGCATCGACCAGCTCTTCCTCTCCAGCCTCGGCTCGGACATCCACCAGCTCAAGACTCAAACCGGCGCGGGCTTTGTCGCGACCGCGTTTGCCGGACACGAGATTCAGCGGCGCTCTTATCCCAACTCCTTTGGCGGACAGCACCAGACGCGTGGCTACGAGCTGGTCAATGAGCTCGATCTGGTGGGGAACGCGCCGCGCATCGCCGAAGAGTGCGTGGCTCTGCTCAAAGCTGACCAGTGTCCGAGCGGGGTGAAAGACATCATCCTGGGGGGCTCGCAGGTCGGCTTGCAGATTCACGAGTCCGTCGGACATCCCATCGAGCTCGACCGCGTACTCGGCACGGAGGCCAATTTCGCCGGCATGAGCTTTCTGACGCTCGAGAAATTAAACACGCTCCAGTACGCCTCGAACATCGTCAACGTGGTGGCGGACGCAACCATCCAGCACGGTCCCGGACTCGGCACCTTTGCCTACGACGACGAGGGCGTCCCCGCCCAGTCGACGCCTATCATCAAGGACGGCCTGTTTGTAGGCTACCTGAGTTCGCGCGAGACGGCCGCGCAGGTGAATCTGCCGCGCTCCAGCGGCACCATGCGCGCCGAGGGCTGGAACCGCATCCCGCTCATCCGCATGACCAACGTCAGCCTGCTGCCCGGCGCCGCCAGGCTCGACGACTTGATCGCTTCGACCGATGACGGCATCTACATGGAGACCAACCGAAGCTGGTCGATTGACGATCGCCGCTACAACTTCCAGTTCGGGACGGAAATCGGCTGGGAGATCAAGAACGGCAAGAAGACCCGGATGCTGAAGAACCCGAGTTACGGCGGCATCACCACCGAGTTCTGGAATTCGTGCGACGCGATTTGCGGCCGCGACGAGTGGGTGCTGTGGGGCACGCCGAACTGCGGCAAAGGCCAGCCCATGCAGACGATGGGCACCGGACACGGCGCGTCACCGGCGCGGTTTCGCCAGGTCAAAGTCGGCGTCGCGTACTCGGGGTAGCGTACTCCGGGTAGCTCCGGGGTAGCGCAGACTTGCTTTCTAAGTCTGCGGTTCCTTCTGGATTCTTAGCTAAATAGGCTAGATACACGAACTCGCGTAATAACTGACCAATCGACGACTGACTACCGACAATCCATCTATGCTCACACGCCAACGCGCTGACGAAATCTTCAAGAAAGTACTCAAGTGGTCGACGGCGGACGAGACCGAGGCCATCATCACCTGGAACTCGTACTCGCTCACTCGCTTCGCCAACAACGTGATCCACCAGAACGTGGTGGAGGACGGCGTCCAGGTATCGGTGCGCGCCGTCGTCGATCAGCGGACGGCGCGCGCCAGCACCAACAAGCTGGACGAAGAAGCGATCCGCGAAGTGGCCGAGCGGGCGCTGATACTGGCGCGACTACAACCGCCGGATCCGGATCTGCTGCGCATGCCGGGTCCGCAGACCTATCGCTCGGTCGATCGCTTTGACTCGAAGACCGCGGAGTTGGGTCCGCAGCCGCGCGCCGAGACGGTACGCCAGGCGATCGGCCGTGCCGAGAAGGATTCGCTGACCGCGGCGGGCGTCTACTCGAGCGGGGCGGCCGTTTATGCCCTTTTCAACTCGCGCGGTCTCAGGGCCTACCACGAAGAGACGGTGTCGGAATTCTCAGTGACCATGCTGGGCGCGTCAAGCTCGGGATGGGCCAAGAAGACGGCGCATAATTTCGAGGAGCTGGAGCCCGAAGTGCTCGCCGACCGCGCCGCGCGCAAGGCGCTCGAGAGCCGCGATCCGCGCGAGATACCGCCCGGGAAATACACGATTATCCTGGAGCCCGCGGCCGTGCTCGACATGCTCGGGTTCCTCTTCATGGACTTCGGCGGTCTGGCTGTCCACGAGCAGCGCAGTTGCCTCACCGGGCGGGTCGGCGCGAAACTTGTCGGCGAGAACATCAACATCCGCGATGACGTGTATCATCCGGCGCAGGGCGGGCCGCCCTTCGACTGGGAAGGGATGCCTCGCCAGCGCGTCCATCTGGTCGAAAAAGGCGTAGCCGCGAACCTCGTCTACGCGCGGCAGACGGCGCACAAGTTGGGCACGACGCCCACCGGCCACGGTTTCCCGCTGCCCAACGAGTTCGGCGAAGCTCCTATGAACATCGTGATCGACGGCGGCCGGAACAGCGTCGATGACATGGTCGCCTCGACCGAGCGCGGCCTGCTCGTCACACGGCTTTGGTACATTCGCGAGGTCGATCCCTACCAGAAAATCCTGACCGGCATGACGCGTGACGGCACGTTCTGGATTGAAGGCGGCAAAGTGCAGTATGGGGTGAAGAATTTCCGCTTCAACCAGAGCATCATCGAGATGCTCGGCCAGGTCGAGATGATGGGGCCGCCCGAACGTACCGCCGGCGAAGAGAGCTTCGAGATGGTGGTGCCGGCGATGAAAGTGCGAGAGTTCAACCTGTCGTCCATGACGAAGTTCTAGCCTACCACCTCCGTGCGTCGTCAGTGAGTTGTCGCCAGTGGGCTGTTTGCCAGTCTTCGCGGCGTGTTGTATTCTGGTTTGGCGGAGAGCGGCCCGGGAAAACGTCCAGGGAAACCAAGAGTCGTCGACTGGGGCCGAGCGGCCAGCCAAGAAGCAAGCCGGGGCGCTATCGTCTAGGGGTTAGGACGTGAGATTCTCAATCTCAAAACCCGGGTTCGATTCCCGGTAGCGCTACCAAATCTTCAACTTAGCATTTTACTAGCATAAACAAAGGGACTTATCGAGGCCTGCCGGGGTTCTCTATACTCCCTGGCAGTCTTTCCAGTCTGTGTGGAACCCCACAGAACTGGACACCACATGGACACCACGGAGGAGGGTGGTACCCTTCGGTCCCGTGCCTAGCGTAGTGTCAGGTGCGGTTGCCGCAGATAGAGCTGTGGAGGGTGTGTTCCTTCGAACGCCACGCTGGAGCCGA
>DASZAI010000043.1:0-109245 GCA_035945295.1 Terriglobia bacterium
GTAGCGCGTCATCACGCACTTGTTGTCTATAATAATCCGACTACAAAATAATCCGATTACAACTCCCCCCCTCTCCCCTTGCGGGAGAGGGGTAGGGGGTGAGGGGAGGCACAAGCACGCTCACCGGTCGCACGCCGTCACCCACTTGTTGTCTATAGTAAATCTGACTACACTCCCCCTCGCCCCTTACGGGAGAGGCCAGAAGAGAAGGTTCGCCGAGAGGATTGCGGGAATTCGTCACCAAGCTACAAGCGGCAGTGAGGTTGATCGACCCCTCACCCCCGGCCCCTCCCCCGCAAGGGGGGAGGGGAGAAAGAATTTCCGAGGAGGGTCGGCAAAGGAAGAAGGGACTCCCGAGGAGCCACACGCACACGCACGCGCACCCGTAGCGCGTCATCACGCACTTGTTGTCTATAATAATCCGACTACAAAATAATCCGATTACAACTCCCCCCTCTCCCCTTGCGGGAGAGGGGCCGGGGGTGAGGGGAGCCGGACGCACGCGCACCTGTCGCACGTCATCACGCACTTGTTGACTATAGTAAATCCCGATGATACTCCCCCCTCGCCCCTTGCGGGAGAGGGGTAGGGGTGAGGGGAGGTCAGAGCTTCGATGGGTCGTGACGCGCTCGATAAGGCGCGCCGGTTGCGCCGGGACGAAACCAAAGCCGAGCAGGCGGCCTGGGATCTCCTGCGGAATCGTCAGCGGCTTCGTCACAAGTTCCGCCGCCAGCAACCGGTCGAGAAGCGCATCGTGGATTTCTGTTGCTTCGAACTGCGGTTGATCATTGAACTTGATGGCAGCGTTCACGCGCAGCCTTCGCAGGCGCGTCGCGACGAGAGGCGAGACCGCGAACTCCGGGCGCTGGGGTTTAAGGTGCTGCACTTCCCGAACGGATTGGTGCTGAGTGATCCTGAAGGATTCGTCGCCAAGGTGGAGGCAGCGATCGCATCGATTGACCCCTCGACGACCCCTCACCCCCGCCCCCTCCCCCACAAGGGGGGAGGGGAGAAGGATTGAGATAGGCTAGACCGAGGCTAGAAATAGCTGTCTGGTGGTTAGGCGGCGAAGGAACGACCGAAGCCTAAAACCACTGGCTCGGCGTTAAGCTTGACCCCAAGGTGCACGCCACTTCTGACGCTGGCTTTCTCCACCGAAAAAAACGCCTGAAAACTGCCTCTTTGGCAGGAGCAAGAAACCGGTGACAAAAAGTGTCAATCGCGCCCTTTTGCGATGCGAGGCGTAGACATCCTATTCATTCTGCGCGCTTTAATCATAGCTAGGATAGTGACAATTTTTGTCACTGGGCCCGCGCGTGTCACGAAAACGCGATCCCTTGTTTTCATGGAGTTACAGAGTCCAATTCGTCAAAATGAGACAAATGAGACGGGTGAGACTGTAGCAGAATCAACAGGTTACGAATCCGCAGATCACGCAGTTTTACAGTTCGGAGTGCGGAGTGCGAGGTTCGGGGTTCGGAGTTCGGGGTTCGGAGTCAGAGACCTAGCTGATTACAAAGCCTCCGGCCTTCTCGAACGCGTGAGCGACCCGAAGGATTGAAGCTTCGTCGAAGTGCTTGGCGAGAAGCTGCATGCCGACCGGCAAGGCGGGGTCGCCGGGAGTCTTGCCGCAGGGCACCGAGATGCCGGGGATGCCCGCGAGGCTCGCAGTAACCGTATAAATATCAGCAAGATACATCTGCAGCGGGTCGTCGACGCGCTCGCCCAGCTTGAAGGCGGGGATGGGCGAGGTGGGGGTGACGATCACGTCCACGTCGTCAAAGGCTTCCAAGAAGTCGCGCGCGATGAGCGTCCTAACCTTTTGAGCCTTAAGGTAATAGGCGTCGTAGTAGCCGGAGCTCAAGACGTAGGTGCCGAGCATGATGCGGCGCTTGACCTCCGCGCCGAAGCCGCCATCTCGCGTCTTTTCATACATATCGCGCAGGTCGTGGGCGTCGGGCGCGCGGAACCCGTAGCGGACGCCGTCGTAGCGCGCCAAGTTCGAGCTTGCCTCCGCCGTCGCGATAATGTAGTAGCAGCCGACGGCGTATTCGGTGTGCGGCAGGCTGATGGGTACGATCCGGCAGCCCAGCTTGCTGAATAAGTCGATGGCTTTCTGTATGTTATCGCCAATCTGAGGATTCAACCCCTTGAAGTACTCCTCGGGGACGCCGAGCTTCAGTCCTGCCAGCTTGCCGCCGGCGACGTCGACCGCGTCGAGTTCGGCCGGGTAGTCGGGTACCGGAACGTCGGCCGAGGTCGAGTCGCGACGGTCGCGACCGGCTATCGTCCTCAAAACAATGGCGATGTCGCGCACCGAGCGTCCAAAGGGTCCAATGTGATCGAGCGAGGAGGCGAACGCCACCAGGCCGAATCGCGAGACGCGGCCGTAAGTGCCCATCATGCCTACAGTTCCGCAGAGCGCGGCGGGCTGGCGGATCGAGCCGCCGGTATCTGATCCGACGGCCACCGTCGCGCAGCTTGCCGCGACTGCGGCCGCTGATCCGCCGCTCGATCCTCCCGGTACACGGCTGAGGTCCAAGGGGTTATGGGTTGGGAAGTATCCGGAGTTCTCGGTTGAGGACCCCATCGCGAACTCGTCGCAGTTGGTCTTCCCCAGGATGCAGGCTCCCGCGGACTCGAGTCGTACGACGGCGGTTGCGTCGTACTGAGGGATGTAGCTCTCGAGGATCCGTGACGCGCAAGTCGTGCGGAGTCCACGGGTTACGATGACGTCCTTGACAGCCGTCGGTACACCGGCCAGCGGCGGCAGAGGGTCGCCAGCCTGCACGAGTCGGTCGATTCGCTGAGCCTGAGCGAGCGCGCGCTCCGGCGACAGGGTCAGGTAGGCGCGAACGTCCTTGTCCTTCTGGTCGATGCGCGTGAGGTGAGCGCGTACCAGTTCCTCCGCCGAGACATCCTTTTGGACTAGGCGGTCGCGGATCTCAGTGATGCTCAGGTCCGTCAGGCTCATGTGGGGTGGGTTGCGCTTCTCGACTTTCCGGCGTTCGGCTAAGGCACAGCGGCGTCAAGCTAAGTCATTCACGTTCAATCACTTGCGGTACCTTGAAGTGACCGGCGCCAGGTTCCGGGGCGTTGGCCAGCGCCTCGTCCGTCGAGAACGTTCGCTCCGGCTGGTCGTCGCGCCAGGCGGGATTCTCGGCGCCGCCCGAAGTCACCTGGGCCATCGGTTCGACGCGGCTGGTATCGAGCTGATTCAGCTTGTCAACGTACTCGAGAATCGAGCGAAGCTGCGGCAGAAACTTGCGAACCTCGTCGTCAGTGAGCTCGAGGTGCGCCAACTCGGCCACGTATCTAACGTGTTCTTCCGTGAGAGCCATCCGTCAGTTCTCCAGCTTGCTCCGGCCGACCGCAAGCTTCAGGTCGAGCTTCAGTTCGATGCGCAGCTTCTTCACCACCGGCTCGCCCAGGAAATCATTGACGGCCGCGCGGATCTCCTCCGACATGCCACGAAGCTGGACCGCCCAGGGCGGAGCAGACGTCGCCACGGTCAAGGTGCCGGAAACAAAGGCGATCGGCGCGGAATTTGCGGCGATTGCCTTCCCAGCAACGCGAGGCCAGAAAGGCTCGAGGATTTCTACGATCCTCGGCCGGCCGCGCTGCATGCAGCTTTTCAGAACAGCCGGCAGAACCGACCCAATACCCTGCACCAAGTCTCCCTTGGATGCTACAACGCCCAAGATCAGAAACCCGAGAACGACCCCGCCATGAAACCGGAGTGGCTCGACCGACCCACAATACGGTTGAAGGACACGGAGTGTAGCACAACTCTGGCGAGCAGAGAAATATTCTGCGACGGTCTCGTGCAGTTTGTCCTTGCGAGTAGCCGCCGCGCCTCCTTATCCTGCTTCTGTGCTTGAGGATGCCAGCCCTTTTCACTTGATTCTGGCTTCGGCTTCGCCGCGACGACGCGAGTTGCTGCGCCGCGCGGGCATCGCCTGCGAAGTGCGACCCAGCTCGATCGTCGAGATTCGCAGCGAGGGAGAGACGGGCGCGGAGTTCGCACTGCGCGCGGCGCGCGAGAAAGCTCTGGACGTCGCAAGTTCCAGCGTGCAGGGCAGCCTGGTGCTCGGGGCGGACACGGTGGTCCTCGTTGACGACGAGGTCCTCGGCAAACCAATCGATTCCCAGGACGCGGCGCGGATGCTGCGGCTGCTTGCCGGGAGGACGCATCGTGTGACGACCGGGGTTTGTCTGGTGCGCGCTCCGCGCACCATCGAGGCGCTTGACTCCTCGACCACGCTCGTCACCTTCCGCCCGCTCGACGAGCGCGAGATTCAAGAATACATCGCGAGCGGCGAACCTTTCGACAAGGCCGGCGCCTACGGCATCCAGGGACTGGCCTCACGCTTCGTGACGCGCATCGAAGGCTGTTACTTCAACGTGGTGGGCTTACCCGTGGCGGTCGTGTACGAAATGCTGAAGCGGGCGACTGATGCGTCGTGATCGAAGCCGTCTCCGGCTCTCGGCCGCACGAGCGGAGATCTCCCAGCCAGAGTCAGAGGATCACGCGCGTATCACCTTCGCGCCGCGTGACACGCTCGCGGTCGAGATATTCGAGCAGAGGGATGGCGTACTTGCGGGTCAGGCCCGTCATCTCCTTGAAAACAGCGACATCGATGCGATTGCTTTGCAGCTTGCGCCGCGCCACGAGTTGCCGCAGCTTCTCCAGCGCCGCGCGGTGAAAGATCAAGTCCTCCGCCACCTTGACGAGCGTCTTCTCCCGCAACAGCAGGTGCAGGATTTTTTCCGCCCGGGCGCGATCGATGCGCAGTGAGCCGAGCACTTCCTGGGCGCTCGGGACGGCAAGGCTTGCCTCCTCGAAGGCTCGGCTGATTTGATCCTTCGCGGCGACTTCTTCGGACGTCAGTTGGACCTCGCGCCCGCCCGCCCGCACCATTTCACCTTGCAGACTGACCTTGCCCGCGACGCTCAGCGCCTGGAGCACGCTGTTGAAGAACAGCGCCGACGGCAGCACCGTCTCGCCCGCCGCACGCGCGGCGAGGCGTCCGCGCAATTCTTCTTTGGCGAGGCCGGAGACCAGCGGGTTCGCTTGGTGAAATTTCAAGAGTTCGCCGAGTGCGCGACGACTGAGCGACTCGAAATGAGCCGTCGAAACCAGGAGGCCGGGCGGCTGGCCAAGAATCAGGAGGCGCTTGTTTGCTTCGAGCCGTCTCGCGACGCGCAGGACTTCCGCGGGCTGCCATCCCGTGCGGGCGACGAGCGCGGATGGGGAAACTTCGTCAGCGTCTGAGACCAGCAGTTCGAGCCGCTCATCCACCTCGCCCCGCTCCAGTGCTGCCAGGCGCTCGAGGACGCGTGGATCTCCCGCGCGATGCTTGGGCGGATGATTCTCAATGATTACGCCGCCGCCGATCGTCGTGACCGGCGAGAACTGGCGGATAATGAAGCGATCGCCAGGAAGAAAGAGGCCGGGCTCGGCAAGCCGCAACTGCGCGTAGGCGGTTGCGCCGGGCGCGAGATCCTTGCGGTCGAGCAGTACGACTTCGGCGACAGTCTGAGCGGTCCAGCAGTGGAAGTGCACCCTGGCGTGATTCTTGAGGGGCCGCGCGGAGCTGAGCAGGGAGATGGACGCGTCGAGCCGCACCGTAGGCTCAAACAGCCCGGGAGGCGCGAGCATCATTCCGCGCCCGAGGTCGCGTGCCTCGATGGCGGCCAGGTTGAGCGCAGTCCGCTGGCCTGCTACCGCAAAGTCCGCAGACTGGTTGTGGACCTCGATGCCGCGCACGCGCACGCGCCGTTCCAGCGGATAGATTTCCACTTCCGCTTCCTTTTCAATTCGGCCGGCGATCAGCGTGCCGGTCACGACCGCGCCGAAGCCTTTCATCACGAAGGCACGATCGATGGGCAGACGAAAGGGCAGGCCGAGCGGCTTCGAGATGACTTCCTCGCTCAGCCGGCCGAGCGCGCTCACCAGTTCGTCGAGTCCTTGCCCCGTGCGCGCACTCACCGCGACCACGGGCGCGCCTTCGAGAAACGATCCTTGGACGAAGTCCTGCGCCTCGAGCTTGACGAGGTCGAGGATCTCAGGGTCGACCAAGTCGGCCTTGGTGAGCACGATCAGGCCGCGGCGCACGCCGAGCAGCCGGCAAATATCGAAGTGCTCGCGCGTCTGCGGCTTGATCGACTCATCGGCCGCCACCACGAGCAGCACGAGGTCGATGCCGCCAACGCCGGCCAGCATGTTCCTGACAAAACGTTCGTGTCCGGGAACATCGATAAAACCCAACCGGACGCCGTTCGCGAGGTCGAGATGCGCGAACCCCAGGTCAATGGTGATGCCGCGGCGCTTCTCCTCTTCCAGGCGGTCGGGATCGGTCCCCGTCAGCGCGCGCACCAGCGCCGACTTGCCGTGATCGATGTGTCCAGCAGTGCCGGCAATGACGTATTTCATGAGTTTTCAGCGACCGGCCAGCAGACGGTGATGAAGGCGGGAAGCCTGGCGTCGGTTTGCCACGGCTTACTGTTCCGAGGGCGCCGCGCCGGTGCCCGGCTTCTCGACTTCCGAGCCGAGCCAGACGCTGGCCACCGTCCAGTCACCCGCCTGCTTTTGGAGCACGATGGAATAGTATGCCATGGCAGCAGGAGTATCGAGAACGACGCGAGCCAGCGCGCGCTCGCCGTTAGGAGAGAAAGTGAGGTGGCGCATGTCGATCTTGACGGGAGGCGCGTCCGAGTCGGACCTGGGGGATGGCTTTGCGGTGCTTTTGGAAGCGGTCGAAGAGGGACGGCTGCCAGGCTTGCCGCGCTGGGCTGAGTCCGCTCGAGCGCTGCCAGCCCCGTGGCTGTTAACCTTCGCGACCGCGGCTTTGGGAGCGGGTGCAGCGCCGGCCGGCGGCTCGAGTGCGGGCATGAAGTAAGTGCGAACGGCTTGGTCGACCGAACCGCCGGCCTTCGTGGCCTGCGGCGATGCGAGATACCGCGCGCGGGCGCGAATCACTTCAATGGCGTTGTCGAGGTCGTCGTGAATGACAAAGTCCTTGATCTTCGCCTCGCGCTGCCGAAGCTCGGGGATGAGGCTCGCGTCGGAGCGCACTGTGAGCGCGATCAACGCGGACTCGGTCACCATATGGTCAGGCTCGGTGTCCGCGTGGTCGAGCGCGTAGAACAGCACCTGATTGGCTTGCGAGGAAGGGAATTCGCCCATCGCGCCGTAGTAGAAACGTTTCAAGCCCAAATCGCGAGGATCGCTCATGAGCCGGGCGAGGATGGGGAGCGCCTGGGGGCCGCCGATGAAAGCGAGCGACTGAGCGGCAAACTCCGCCGTGCGGTCATCCTTCAGCGACGCCTCGAGTTGCGGAATGATGCCGGGGCCGGCTGCGAACGCGGCGTCGAGCAGCGCGTCACGCGCGTCGGCGTTGGGCGAGCTCAGGATGCCGTCCAGAAGCTCGGGAGCCCAGTCGCCGGGCAGGGGCGCGTCCTCGGTGGCTGTATCGGGGGAAGTCGCCGTCGTCGAATCCGGTTGCGCCGGTTGTGGATGAGGCAGTCGTGGCCGCTGAACTGGGTGGGGCGTCGCCGGTTGAGCCTGTTGGGCGCGGCCCGAGACGAGGGAGAAAACGGCTACGAGGCAGGTTGAAAGGACACGCTTCGCCCGACCACCGGCCGTTCGTTCTTGCACGAGCGATTCCTGCATGCTGGATTCAGTTGGATGCCCGTCCGCTGTAGTAGGTTGGCGGACGTGCGGAGCGATTACCGGGATTCACGGCCCTCCACTGGCAGCGCGCGGGTTTCTGCATTGCCCGAGAGCAGCGCGACGATCTCGCGCAAATCATCCACAAGTACATCCGGCGGCGCGGACTCGAGGGTTTGGGGCGCAAGCCCGTAGGTCACCCCGCACGTCCACGTGCCGGCGTTGCGTCCGGTGAGGATGTCAGTGTCCGAATCGCCGACGATCAGAGTCTGGCGCGCGCCGGTTCCGGTATCGTCCATCAACCGCACGACGCCGACTGGATCGGGCTTCTTCTGCGCGAAGCTGTTTCCGCCGTAGATAAAGGTGAAATAATCCGCCAGACCTAGCCCGGAGAGAATGGCGCGGCTGAAAACCACGGGCTTGTTGGTCAGTACGGCGAGCTTCCAACCGCGCAATGCGTCCAGGGCTTCGCGAACTCCGTCGTAGACCACCGTGTGGTCGAGCTTATGCAGCCAGTAGTAATCGAGAAAGAACTGGGTGGCGCGCTGCAACGTTTCCTCGGTCGGCTCACCCGCCGAGCCGTTCCCGAGCGCGCGCCGGATGAGCGTTGAGACGCCACGCCCGACGTAAGACGCGACCACATCGCCGGGCAGGCGGCCCAGGCCCATCTGTTCGCGCATGGCGTTGACGCTCTCTGCCAGGTCCTGCTTGCTGTCGATGAGCGTGCCGTCCAGGTCGAAGATGATTAGACGAATGGCCGCGAACTGCTCCGGCGCCATGGGTGTCAGCATCTCGATCATCACTTCTGATTCTACCGTGAAATCGCGGGGCTCGAAAAGAGCCGGTGCGGCGGGAGTCCACTTGGTGCCAGGCGACTTCCTCGGGCGGTCCGAGAACTAGCTCGCCCACGGGAGGGTCTGGCGGGCGAACCTGGCTTGTCCACGGAGCAGGTGATAGACGAACGAGCCGAGACAAAAGCCGCCGAGGGTGAGCGCTAGCACGGCTGCCAGGAAGATCGCCTCCACCACGTATGCCGCCAGACTGAATCGGGCGTGGATCAGCAGCGCGGTGATGAGCGCGAAGGCCCCCGCCATCGATTGCGCGACGCGCCGGGGCGCCGGCGCGGGACGGAGGCGAAACGCACGCGGCCGGCTGCCGATCGTCAAGTTGTACAGGGCATCGAACGGATTCAGTTTCGGCAGCAGGGCGTTCCACCACAGAACGGCGCAGAGCACCGCGAACACGCCCGGGGATTGGAACACGATTCCTGCTACGATCCAGACGAACACGATGCGGGGCTGAAAGTGGAGCGCAGAATACTCGAGCGGGCAGGCCGCGGGATCGGGGTCTTCAAACCCCTGTTGCAGAATAAAGTTACGCTTCACCGCATTTTGCATCGCCGTTAACTCGCTAAAGTCTCAGGTCCTGAGTGGGTTCAGTCTAGTTAAGGCCGTTGGTTCTGTCAACTTGAACCTCCGATCTCTTCTTCGCCCGCGGACTTCCCCGTTTCCCGGCAGTGTGCTACGTTTATTGTTTCGGACTCAAATCCTCGCAATCGGGTTATTCATGGCTGAGATTCTTCCTTTTCGCGCACTCCACTACGACGCCCAAGCGGTCTCGGGTCTCGGAAAAGTGGTGACGCAGCCCTACGACAAGATTTCCCCCGAGATGCAGGCGCGATATTACAGCCTGAGTCCTTACAACCTCGTCCGCGTGATTCGTGGACGCCAGACCGAGGGCGATACTCCCGCTGACAACGTGTATACGCACGCGGCCCGTGATTTCCGTGACTGGATCGACACGCGCGTTCTCGCGGCGGAGCGCGAGCCGGCGCTGTATCCCTACTACCAGGAGTACTCGGTGCCGGGACTCGCGTCAGGCGACGGTCAAACCGGCGCGAAGAAAGTGCGTCGAGGATTCATCGGTTTGTGCCGCCTGGAAGACTACTCGGCGCGCGTCGTGCATCGCCATGAGGAGACGCTGTCGGGTCCAAAGGCCGACCGGCTTGAGTTGTTGAAGGCAACGCGGGCGCACTTCGGCCAGATTTTCCTGCTTTACAGCGATCCTGAGGGTGAGATCGAGCGCGCCTTCGAGCGCGCGACTGCCGGCAAGCCGTGGGAGCAGGTTGAAGACGAGTACGGTACGGTGCACTCCGTGTGGCGCCTCGGCGACGCTGATGCCGTGGAGCGCATTGTGGAAGCGATGCAAGTGAAGAAGCTGGTGATCGCTGACGGCCATCACCGTTATGAGACAGCGCTCGCTTACCGGGACTGGTGTCGCGCTCAGGGGTTGACCGACGGGCGCGCGGAATACGTGATGGCGACGTTCATTCGCATGGAGACGGACGGCTTGACCATTCTGCCGACGCACCGCGTTGTCTTCGGTCTCCCGGCGTTCGATTGGACGAATTTCCAGCGAGCCGTGCAGTCGACGTTCGAGGTCGAGGATATCGCAGATGGTTCCGCGAGCTTTCAGAAACGCCTGGCCGAGGCGGGGCGCGGCGGGACGGCCATTGGGACTTATGCGGGACCGGGGAAGGCGGCCCTGTTGCGTCGCCGGAACAACACGGATTTGGCGCGCCTGCTGCCGGAACTTCCCGCCAGTCTCGCTCGCCTCGACGTGGTCATCCTGCATCGCATCCTGCTCGAGCGAATACTAGGGATCGATCCCCAGGCGGTGCGGGAGGAGAGGAATCTGCGTTATATGCGCGAGTTCGACGCGGCCATCGCGGAGGTCGATAGCGGACGCGCGCAAGCTGCGTTTCTCATGAACCCCACTCCCATCGAGGCAGTACGTGACAACGCCTTTGCTGGATGCGTCCTGCCCCAGAAGTCGACAGACTTCTATCCCAAGCTGCTTTCCGGACTGACGATCTATTGGCTGGATAATCCGGCGGGAATCTAGCGCCGCCCGCGGTGGCGCGAGGCAAGCGGCGCGCTCTCTAGCCTTTGGCCTCGTCGGCCAGTCTGAAGGACATCACCGCCTCATCGACGCTGTTATGCACGTCGAACACAGTGACCAGCTTGGTGATGTTCAACTGCTCCTCGAACCGTTTGGTCAGGTTGGCGAGCCTGATGGTTCCACCCTGGCTGGACGCAGTGGTATAGCCCGCGACGAGCGTTCCCAGTCCGGCGCTGTCGATGTAACTGACGTCGCCCAGGTCCAGCACGATGTGCTTCTTGCCCTGACCGAGCACAGCCCGGATCTTGTTGCGAAGCTGGCTGCTTTCTTCGCCCAGAACCACGCGACCTGATAGTGCCAGAACCGTGACGCCGCCCCAGTCCTTCTCTGCGATGTGTAGTGCCATGGGAGGAACCTCCGTTTCAGAATCAGAGCCGGAATTTGAGTGCTATTCGAACTCGGAGCACGACATAAAGAATCCGCAGCGCGGGCAGATCATCTTGCAATGCTGCGACTCCAGGCGCATCGAGCATACGGGGCAGAACTGAGCCGGCAACTCGGACGTCCCCGGCGGATCGGGCTCGCGTGACTCTTGATTCACTCGTCGTCCCTTCTAAAGCCAGCCCGTGAAAAGGCAGCAGAATCCGCCGCCCGTTCGATTCCTAACCTTTCCCCCACGTTGCCAGAAAGTCGCCGATGGCCTGATAGGCGCGCGCCAGCGTGGATTCCTCCGGCAGGAAAACAATGCGGAAATGTTTCGTGCCCGGCGCCTGCCCGAATCCGCTGCCGTGCACGACCATCACCTGCTTCTCGAGAAGCAGTTGCCGTACGAAATCCTCGTCGTTGCCAGCGATCTCGAGTCGTGGAAACGCGTAAAACGCGCCGCGCGGTGTGACGCAACTCACACGCTCAGTGTGGCTGCACCACTCGACCGTCAGATCGCGACGCGCGCGCAGCTTCCTGACCACCTCTACAAGGTGATCCTGCGGACCCTCGAGCGCCGGGCGCACCGCATACTGCTCAGGATGGTTGGCGCTCAGACGGGCGCGCAGCAGCTTGTGGATTCCCTCGACATAGGACTTGACCGCCGCTGCTTCCCCGCTGACAACCACCCAACCCACGCGCCAGCCCGGCGCGAGGTACGCTTTGGAAAGCCCGTTGAGCGTGACCACCGGGAGGTCGGGGGCGAGCGCCGCAAATGAAACACGCGGTTCGCCGTCAAGGATCAGCTTGTCGTAGATCTCATCCGCGATGACCAGGAGTCCGTGCCGCCGCGCCTGTTCTGCAATCGCTTCCAGCGTCGCTCGCGAATACACCGCTCCCGTCGGGTTGTTGGGATTGATGACCACGATGGCGCGCGTGCGGGCATTGATCCTCCGCTCGAGATCGCCGAGGTCGGGCTCCCAGCCTGAAGCTTCGTCGAGCGCGTAGGTGTTGGGCTCGGCTTCGAGCTTCGAGAGCACGGCGGAGTAGAGCGGATACTCGGGGATCGGCGCGAGGACGTTCTCGCCGGGGTTCACGAGCGCCGTGAGGCAGAGGTCGACCGCTTCACTCACGCCCTGGGTCACAAACACGCTTTGAATGCTTCGAATGCCCTTGCGTCCGGCATCGGCGCGGATCGCCTCGAGCGCCTCGTCAATACCCTGGGACGGCGCGTACCCGTCATGGCCGTCGCGCATCGCGCGCACCACGGCTTCCACAATGTGCGGCGGAGTGCGGAAGTCAAACTTCAGCGGATCGCCGATGTTGAGCGGCAGGATCTCCTTGCCCTGGCGCGCAAGCTGCTCGGCCACGACGGCGATGTCCCGGATGGCGTAGTGGACGTGTTCGAGTCGCGCCGCGGCGAGGATTTCGCGGAGGTGGCTGACTTCGCGTGTCAAAGCCATGACTGAATTTCTAACAGAAACGCGGCCTAGAATCAATTGAAGGCCGCTCAGTGCGGCGCGGGGAGGAAATAGAAGAACACGGCTAGGATGGCGTACACGCTGAGCAACTGGAGGCCCTCGAACCAGTGGGTCTCGCCGTCCATGGAGACGACGGTCACGACACCCACCGAAAGAATCACCGCCGCGATTTCGAGCGGCTGAAAGACCAGCGACATGGGCGTGGGCCGTGCCTGCGACAGGACGACCAGGAGCGGCGCGATGAATAGCGCGATCTGCGCGCTGCTGCCCACGGCGATGTTCAGCGCCAGATCCATCTTGTCCTTGCGCGCCAGCATCACGGCGGCGGAGTGTTCAGCGGCGTTGCCCACCGTCGCGACGATCACCAAGCCGATGAAAAGTTCCGTCCAGCCGAGCGACCGAGTGACGAATTCGATCTGGCCTACCAGGAGGTCGCTCGCGACCGCCGTAAGGCCGCTCGCTCCGAGCAGGATCAGGAGCGCGGCATTCCTTCCCACACGGCCGCTCGCTACCGCCTCACCGCGAAAGATGCTGTGGTGGGTCCGGAACATGAAGACGAAGCTCGCCGCGTAGCTGAGCAGCAGCACGAGCGCCGTCCACAGGCTGAGGTGTTCGATCTTGACGCCGCTTGGCTGGAGCTTTCCCAACACGGAGAGCTGGAAGAGCGCCGGCATGACGAGTCCAACCACCGCGAGCAGCAGCATCCCGGTGTTGGCGCCGACGGCGACGCGGTTAAACGTCAGCTTCTCGCGCCCGAGTCCGCCCAGGAACGCGGCGAGTCCGAAAACTAACAGCAGATTGCCGATGATGCTCCCGGTGATCGAGGCCTTCACGACTTCGACGTGGCCGTCCCAGAGCGCGACGACACCGATAATCAGTTCAGTGAGATTGCCCAGAGTGGCGTTGAGCAGACCGCCCGCCGTCGCGCCCACGTGCCCAGCAAGTTCCTCGGTCGCGTCGCCAAGCATGGTGGCGAGAGGAATCAAAGCCAGCGCCGCGGCCGCGAAAACAACCAGCGGGTGGAGGTCGAGAGCCCGGGCCAGGACTGCGCCGGGCACCAGGAAAAGGACCGAGATCCGCCAGCCTCCCAGCGCAAATCGAGCCGCCTCTTTCCAGCCGGAACCGTCGCTCACGTGGCTTCCTGGCGTCTTTAGTTCTTGGAGGGTTTGGCCGGCGCCGCGGATTTCGCCGGGGCGGCCGCGCGCGTCAGCTTGGCGCTGTAGTAGTCGAAGAACGCCTGGTCAGGCGGCGCCACGCGGACGGTTTCCACAAACTCTGTTGGGTTGGTGTGCTCAAAGACGCGGCGAAACAGCCAGCCGGACGGAGGATCCTCTCCGCCTTGCTGGTTGAAGTAGAGTCCGCCCTCGTCGATGGTGACGGCATAGCGCGTGACGAAGCCGGTACTCGAGTAAACCTGCAGCTCGTAATGTCCGTCCCGGCCAGCGCCCGTCAGGATCCCCATCCACGATTCCTTGGTCGCCGGCGCATTGTTGGTCGCCGGAAGCGCGACCTCCTCGTGCAGCACCATAAAGAGCTTGTCGAACTCGTAGGCGGCGGAGAAGTGGACGTCGCCTTGAGCGTCTTTCCCCTGGGTCTTGCCCGTCCAGTCCCCAATCAGCCAGTCGAGCTGCGCAAAGTCCGGCTTGGGCGGAGTCGGGATGGTGTAGGTCCGCGTGGGCTTCTCTTTCGCGTCCGTCCACCCGGGAAGGGCCACGGCGCCGGTCAGGCAAAGCAAGCCCACGATGGCGGCCGGGCGAAACGCTCGCCGCGCCGACGTCTTCGAACGACGGATGCGGACAGGAATGCTCCAGGTCTGCTCGTTGGTCATCGCGTCAGATTCCTATCTTTCGTTGGCTCGCCGGACAAAGCCCAGGTGTGTGCGACGGTGGCGGAAGACCTCGGCGCCCCACAGCGCCGACTGGCGCAGCAACTGCCGGAGCTCGTCCGCCGTGTACGCCGCCCGGACCGAGTCGACGTAGAGCTTCTTCATCAGACCGCTGTAGTATCTCCCAAACCAGCCCACATGCAAAGGGAAAGCGAGGCGCGAGGGACGCCTGAGGTCGCGCAGCAGAACCATCCCGGAGGGCTTGGCGAGGCGGGCCATCTCATTCAGGACGGGCAGGGGATCCTGAAGATGATGCAGCACGGAGTTCGACAACACGATGTCGAAACAGCCGTCAGGGAAGGTAATGTTGCGAGCGTCAGCGACAAGGAAGAAGACGCGGGCGAGCCCCTGCTCGGCGGCTGCCTGGCGTGCCGCGCGGACCATGTTCAGCGAGCGGTCGATCCCCACGGCGCGAAGCCGAGGACAGCGACGCACCAGCTTGAGTGGGATGCCGCCCGGCCCCGTGCCCACGTCAAGCAGCCATCCACTGAGCGCGTCCGAATCGCCGGCTTTAGCCGAACGGGCGGGCGACGCGAGGGAGATCACTTGCTCGACCAGGGTATTGTCAATGGCGTCGAGGTAAGACTGAGCGGCTGCCGATGCGTAGGCTTCGACCTCGTCGGCCTCCCCCATGACTTCCGGCTCGGGCGTGCGCGGCATGCTCAGCCAGTTCATCGGTAAGACGCGATTATAGCGGAAGGGCGCCAATCCGTAGAGGCAGGCGAGCTTCGATGCGGCTCAGGGGGTCTCCACCTCCGCCGTCAGCTCGAAGAAGTGGTGTCCCATGATAGCGAGGGTGAGCGCCTTGTCGAAGTGCTCGCGGTGCCGGCTCGCCGCCTGCACGATGAATTTCCAGTACTCCTTGCGGTAGTCGCTGAGCAGGCCTTGCCGCCAGAAGGACCGCGCCACGGCCATGACATCGGAGAGGACGATGGGGGCCCGTGCCGCCGAGCCTAGTTGCGAGAGAAACGCCGAAGCGCGCTCAAAGTATTCCCGCGGGCTGTAGATGGTCTCGAGAATCCGCCGGTAACCCGCCAGCAGTTCCTGGGTATCCATCTTGGGGATGAAGTTCATGTCGGCGAGGGTATTCGATCCGAGGCTTTGCTTGAGCAGACGTCCTTCCGCTTTCAGGCGCCGCCACAACTGGGTGTTGGGCAGGGCGCTGAGCAGGCCGACCATGGAGAGCGGAATGGCGGCCTCGCGGATAAACTGGATCTGCCGGTCGAAGACGTCGGGCGGGTCGTTGTCGAACCCCACGATGAATCCCGCCATGACCTCGATGCCGTAGGCTTGAATGAGCCTTACGCTCTCGAGCAGGCCCTTGCGTAGGTTCTGAAACTTGGTCGTCTCCTTCAAACTCGCCTCGACCGGAGTCTCGATGCCCAGGAAGACGCGCGTGAAGTGTGCGGCGCGCATGAGGCGCAACAGTTCTTCATCCTCGGCCAGGTTGAGCGAGGCTTCCGTGAAAAGCGAGAACGGGAACTTGTGGTCAGTCATCCACTCGACCAGGCGTGGCAGCAGCAGCTTCACGTTCCTCTTGTTGCCGATGAAATTGTCGTCCACCAGGAAGACAGGTCCGCGCCAGCCGAGCTGATAGACCTGATCGAGTTCAGCGCAAACCTGGTCCGGAGTCTTGGTGCGAGGACGCCGTCCGTAAATCTCGATGATGTCGCAGAACTCGCAGGTGAAGGGGCAACCGCGCGAGTACTGCACCGCCATGGCGCTGTAGTTGTGCAGCTTCACGAGTTCGAGGTGAGGCAGCGGGACGCGGGTCAGGTCGGGAAGTTGCGCGGCCTTGTAGTGCGGCTTCATTTCTCCACGCTCCAGGTCGGCCACCAGCCGCGGGATGAGGTCCTCCGCTTCACCTTCAACGACGTGATCCACTTCAGCAATCGCCGGGTCGTGAGTGCTGCCAATCGGACCGCCCACGATAGTGCGCCGCCCGCGCTGCTTGGCGCGCGTAATGGCCCCCTTCATGGACGGGCCCTGCACCATCATACCGCTGAAGAAAACCACATCAGCCCAGTCGATATCGGCATCCTTCAGTTTGCGTACGTTCAGGTCGACGGCCCGGCGTTCCCAGCTTGCGGGCAACATCGCCGATACCGTCAGCATCCCCAGCGGCGGATAAGCGGAGCGTTTTCCTTGGAAGGGGAGAGCGTGCTTGAAACTCCAGAACGTGTCTGGGAACTCAGGATAGACCAGTAAAACCTTCATCGGCAGGGCGCCTCTCTTTTGGGGTGAAATCGCTAATTTCGATTGAGCCCTGCGACCCGACCCGTCGCGCAAAGCCTTTTCGATAACCCTGAGTCTACCACGGTGGGCTACCGCCGCGCGGAATATATTCAACGAGCCCTTGGCGGGGCTATTTCACCGAGTCTTCGGCTTTGACGAAATCAAGGGCGGCGGAATTCATGCAGTAGCGCAGGTGGGTGGGCGGGGGGCCGTCGTCGAAGACGTGTCCCAGGTGGGCGTCGCAGCGCTTGCACTCAACTTCGGAACGCACCATGCCGTAGCTCGTGTCAGTGCCGACGCGAATATTCTTGTCGGAGATGGGCTCCCAGAAGCTGGGCCAGCCGGTGCCGGAATTGAACTTGGTCGTCGAACTGAAGAGTGCCGTCCCGCAGCAGACGCAGCGGTAGATACCCTTTTCATGATTATTCCAGTACTTCCCCGTGAAGGCAGGCTCCGTGCCTTGCTGCCGGGTGACGTAGTACTGCTCGGGCGTCAGTTGCCGCTTCCACTCTTCGTCCGTCTTCACCACTTTTTCGACAGTCACGGTTCCTCTCTTTCTCCCGGAGTTGGCAAAGTCCACCAGGGCGACCCTGCCGGGTTTGCTGGCAACAGGATTGGCTGCGTCGCGGGCTGTACTTCCAGCGTCCAAAGCGCCGAGCAGCCGGCGCCGAACCGGTTCGGCGGAGGCCAGAGCGCCGGCAGCAGCGAGCGTCAATGAGGCGGTCAGGAAACCGCGGCGTCCCAGCCCTTGGCGATCCTTCGCGTGACGCGCTTCCGGCTTACCGGGATTCACTCCATGCTCCCCTACTGGCGTATGATGCATACGTAATAGATGGACCAACGAGGCCTGAGGTTGCAGGCCGGACACGGTCAGCCGCGGCGCGCGAGGCGCAGAATGCCGGCCACGACAACGCCGAGTCCCACGCTGATGGCCAGGAACCATCGCGCCTGAGGAAGGGCGATCAGAAAAATGATGACCACGGCGAGCGTAATGGCAAGTCCGGCGCGCCCCTTGAGCGGGATTTGGTCGATGCGTATGCCCAACGGTTATGTCCGATGTTCCGAAGAACAGGTCCCCCGATTCTAGCTCAGACGAGGAGCGGACGGCGACAAAACAGATGGCCTTCGCTTGTCCAGGATGACAGGCCGACCACTACCCCTGGCGATTCTGAGCATCCCCCTATGAGCGAGCTAGGCTAGTTGTAGGATCCCCGCGAGGCGGCGAACTCTGTCGCTGGACGAGCAGGAAAAGTGAAGAATTCAAGGAACGAACCGAAGAAGTGCTTTAGAATCAGTAAGGCGCCCTCGCAATGTTTTGCAGTCGTCTCTATGTTATTGTACGCTAAGCACTTATCACATGATTGTAGCGGCTATGTTATTGAAAACAAACACAGGTTTTGAGCGCTTGGTAGGGGTTCCCTATGTGGCTTAGACGTCGCCTCAGCCTGCGATTGTTGACAGCAGGGCTAGTTGTCATTGCGAGTCTGGTTCCTTTGCGCGCCGGTGAAGACCACGTCAACGCCCAACTGCCCTGGCATGCGCCGGTCGTCGACGCGCAGGGCCATCTGCTTGCCTGGTACGAGCCCGAGCGGAATCGCGGCTACGACCACGTCCTGCATCTGGGCTGGGACTTCATCGAACACAAGGTCCCTGCGGACACGCGCACCCAGACCGGACTCAAGATCTACCTCATCAACTCGGTCTTCGACGATGCGACGCTTCAGGGTTCCAACTGGCAGCACAATCCCGCCATGGTCTACGGCTCTTTCGTCGACTCGCTGGCCGCGTGGTATCCCTACTCCGGCGACCAGGAAGCCGTCGAAGCGGTTCGCGGCATGCTGGACTATGAACTGGCCCACGGCACGACGCCCGCCGACTGGGATTGGCCGGGCGTTCCCTTCGCCACCAGTTGTGACGACCAGCAGGAATACGGGCGCTGCATTCAGGATATGCCGCGCGAATTCTACGGCGGAATCGAAACCGACAAGATCGGCGAGCTCGGTATCGGCTACACGTTGTTCTATGAGATGACGGGCGAGCGCAAGTATCTCGAGGCGGCGCTCCGAGGCGCGACCGCTTTGGCACGGCACGTCCGCGCCGGCGACGCCGAGCACACGCCCTGGCCGTTTCGCGTCGACGCGCGGACCGGCCAGGTGCTGGCGGGCGAGGAGTATGGCGGCATCGTCGTCTCGCCGCTGCGCCTGTTTGACGAGCTGATCCGCTTGGGCGCCGGCGACACCGCGAGCTTCACGCGAGCCCGCGATGTGGCCCGCAAATGGCTGTTCGAATATCCGCTCAATCGGGGAAGCCGCGCCGGGGACAAGTGGAGTGGATACTTCGAGGACGTCGCCAAAGACACCGAGAATGTGAATCAGGCGGCGCCCACTTATACGGCCTACTACCTGATGACGCGCCCTGACCCGGCGGCCGTCGACCCTGACTGGATGAACCACGTCGGCCACTTGATCGACTGGGTGCGCCAGCATTTCGGACGCGGCCCGTACTTCGGCGCGTGGGCAATCGACGAACAAGGGCGTCCGCCGAGCTATCAGGGTTGCTGCTCGCGCGCCGGACTGGGCAGCGATACGTCACGCTGGGCCGCCATCAACGCGCTGTACTATGAGAAGACCGGCGACGCGCAGTCGCGCGACAACGCCTTCCGGTCGCTCAATTATGCCACCTACTTCGCCGGCGCAGACGGCCGAATCTCCTGCTGTGGCGTCGGCTTCGGCGGACAATACTGGTTCAGCGACGGCTATTCGGACTACCTGCGGCATTTCAATTGGGCGATGGGCGCCATTCCCGAGCTGGCACCCGCAGGCGAGGACCATCTGCTGCGCTCGACCTCGGTGATCCAGAAAGCCAGTTACCGCCGGCGAAGCATCGATTACCGGACGTTCGACCGCAGCGCGACCGAAGTGCTGCGGCTGAGTTTCAAGCCTGTACGGGTCAGCGCCGGTGCTGCAAATCTTCGCATGCGGCAAGACTTGAGGGAAGAAGGCTACACGCTGCGCATGCTGACCGGCGGCGACTGGGTCGTCGAGATCCGCCACGTGAATGCCGGGGACATCAGCGTGACCGGCATTCCCTAGAAAGGCTTCAGAGCGAGATTCCTCGCTTCTCTCGGAATGACACATTAGGCGAGTCTTCGGTGTTCAGTTACGTCATGCGAGTGCTGGCCCCACACTCGTCCGGGCTCATGGAAGCCTGTAGAACACGCGCGCGTTCTCTCCCCAGACCTTGGCGCCGTCAGCCGGATTCAGTGGCCCCAGAGCCTGCCGCAGCGCCTCCACTACCTGTGAGTACGAACCCGCAAGCGTGCAAACCGGCCAATCGCTGCCGAACATGATGCGGCCGTAGCCGAACTGCCGGATGACGTGCTCGACGTAGGGCTTGAGGTCGGCCGGAGTCCAATGCCGCCAATCGGCTTCGGTAATCATGCCCGATAGCTTGCACCAAAGGCCGGGCAGGCGAGCGATCGTCTCGAGGTCTTGCACCCAACCGTCCAGCGCCTTTTCGACGATGCGCGGTTTGCCGATGTGGTCGAGCACCATCCGTAGCCCAGGACACCGCTCCCGAACGCGGGGGATATACTTCAGATGCTGTGGGCGCAGCAGGAGGTCGTAGGGGATCTCTCGACGCTCAAGCTCCTTCAAACCCGCGAGCACGTCAGAACGGATAATCCACGCTTCATCGGGCTCGTCGTGGACGAGGTGGCGAATACCGCAGAATTTCCGCTGCGCCTGGAGCTCATCGAGGATGCCTCCCAGGGCGGGACTCGTCAAGTCCACCCAGACGACCGCGCCGGCGATGAAGTCATGCGACGCCGCCAACTGGAGCAGCCAGCGTGACTCCGCGAGTGATTGGGTAGCCTGGACGACCACCGTGCGGCTCACGCCGGCATCGTTTAGGATGGGCTTCAAATCGGCGGGCAGGTAATTCCGGCGTAGGGGCTCGGCTGGCCCCGTCATCCAGGGGTAGTCGAAAAGTTGCAGATCCCAGAAGTGCTGATGCGCGTCAATCACCTCAGCGGTCACCAGAGTTACCCCTTCACCCATCGCGTGCTTCTGGGGGTTGCGGGCAGCGCGGCAGGGTCGTGCGATCGGCTAGAAGTCCTTATGAAAGTCCCAGGGGCGTGTATCGTTCGAGATCTTTCGCAGGGCCACCAGTCCGCAGTCTGGACGCAGGAATTTCTCCGCCAGTCCGGTCACCGCCTGAAGCTTCGAGGATGCCTGGCCCTCCACGGCTGGATAGTATGCGCAGACCACGTAGTTAAGGTTATTCACGACGAATTGGCAGACCTTCTTAGGGCTGGGCATCTCCCCGTCGTGCAGGGCGACGATTCCGCCCACCTCAAGCATCCGGTCGATGTAGAAGAAGTCCACCAGCGTGTAGTCGAAAGTGTGCCAGCCGTCAATGAAAGCGAAACCCAGCTTGGTCCCCTTGGCTTCGAGCGCCGGCAGCACGGCATGGGAGGGACGACAATGAAACTCGACGCGGTCCTCGTAGCCGGCGCGTCGGAGCGCGTCAAGCCCCGCTCCGTACCATTCGTCCCCTGGAGGGCCTGCAAACTGGTACGGGTCGATCGCAATATGGGTAGCGCCGGCGGGGAGCGCCTGGCAGATGAAGAGGGCAGAAACGCCGAAGGCAAGTCCGACTTCCAGCGTCCGGCGAGGCTTGAGTTCAGAGACCATGCCCGCGAGAAACAGCCCTTCTTCTTCCGTGACCGACGAGTGCACTGGGATTTTCTGGCCGGACCCAGCGACGGTGAACCCGGTGCGCAGAATTTCCTCGAGGACTGCGTTCATCACTGTCGCCTGCCTAAAGAATACGGCGTTTTCAAAAGCATCGAAGCGATGTGGACGCCGATCATTGTAGCTGCAAGAACCGGGGGTTGCCAGAGGCCTGCGGTCGAACCGCGTTGACTTGTCCCAACCGCCGACCTAACATAAGCGCCGAGTGTGGCTGTACGTATGATCGGTACGACGGTTTCCCACTATCGCATCATCGACCAGGTTGGCATCGGCGGCATGGGTATCGTCTACCGCGCCGAAGACCTCACACTTGGCCGCCAAGTCGCGCTGAAGATCCTCCCAGAGAAATACGACCACGATCGCGACGCGCTCGAACGTTTCCGGCGTGAAGCTCGTGCCGCCTCCTCGCTCAATCATCCCGGCATCTGCACCATCTTCGAGGTCGGCGAGAGCGAGGGTAGGCATTTCATCATCATGGAGCTGCTCGAGGGCCAGACGCTCAACCATCGTCTGCAAGGCAAGGGGCTCAAGATCGAGACCGTGCTCGACTACGCCATCCAGATTGCTGACGCGCTGGATGCGGCTCATTCCAAGGGGATCGTTCACCGCGATATCAAGCCCGCCAACATTTTCGTAACGCAGCGCGGCCAGATCAAGATTCTCGACTTCGGGCTGGCCAAGCTGACGCAGCACCAGCCGCGCCAAAGCTCGCCGCTCACCAGCCAGCCGACGCCGCCCTCAGAAGCTCTGCTCACCGCGCCGGGTGTGGCGATGGGCACCATCGCTTACATGTCACCCGAGCAGGCGCTGGGCGAGGAGCTCGACGCGCGCACCGACCTGTTCTCCTTTGGCGCTGTCCTCTACGAGATGGTGACCGGCCGCCAAGCCTTTGCCGGCAACACTACGGCGGCGATTCATGATGCGATTCTCAACCGCGCGCCCACGGTCGCGGTGCTCTTGGCTCCCGGCCTGCCCACCGAACTCGAGCGGATCATCAACACGGCGCTCGAGAAGGACCGCGAAGTGCGGTATCAGAGCGCCGCCGAGATGCGCGCCGATTTGAAGCGTCTGAAGCGTGAGACCGACTCGCGAGGTGTTCCGGCGGCGGCCTCATCCGGGCTTCGTGCTCCTGCATACTCGCTTCTGACTCGTAAGCGGCGGAGGCGGCGGCTGATCATGGCCGCGAGCGGGCTCGCGGTCGTCCTGGTAGCGATTCTCGGCTACCTTTTGATAGAGCCTTTGCCGGCGCCCAAGGTCCTCGGATACACGCAAATTACCTCGGACGGAATGGATAAGCTGAACGCCTTTCGCGTTCAGGGCATGGGGGCGGTGGGACCGGCTCCTTATCCGCTGCTCAGCGATGGCACGCGTCTCTATTGGGTCGAGGCGACATTTCCCGGTTGGAAAATCGCTCAGGTCGCGGAGGCGGGAGGTCAGAGCGTTCCCGTCGCCGCGCCGCTCGAGAACGTCTGCCTTATGGCCATTTCGGCTGACCGCTCGCAGCTTCTGGTGGGTGGCTTCGTCGGATCGGAACAGGAGATGCCGCTGTGGGTATTGCCCGTTCCGGGCGGAGTACCGCACCGTCTCGGCAACCTGGAGGGACATGACGCCGCCTGGTCTCCCGATGGCGACCAAGTGGTCTATGCGCGGGGCTCGGATCTCTACCTCGCTAAGGATGACGGGACTCCACTGAGCAAGCTGACAACCGTCGCCGGCACGCCATGGTGGCCGCGCTGGTCCCCGGACGGAAGCCGCATCCGCTTCAGCGTGGCTGACCCCAAGACCAACTCGACATCGCTGTGGGAGGTCGCGACCGATGGCAGCGGGCTTCGTCCCCTTCTGCCGGGCTGGAGCCGTCCGCCGAACGAATGTTGCGGAAGCTGGACGGCGGACGGCCGTTACTTCGTCTTCTCGGCGACAAGGGAGAGCAAGTCGAACATTTGGGCGTTGCGCGAGAATATCGGGTTGCATCACGCCAGCCGCGAGCCTTTTCAGTTGACGGTTGGCCCCTTGGGTTTCTACGACCCACTCCCCAGCGCCGACGGCAAGCGTGTATTTGTGATAGGGGTGAGCGAGCGCGCTGAACTCGAGCGGCAGGACGCCAAATCCGGCCAGCTCATGCCTTATCTTACGGGGATCTCCCCTGAGTCGGTTGACTTCTCTCATGACGGCCAATGGATCGCCTATATCCGCTTTCCGGGCTCGACGTTGTGGCGCAGCAAGGTGGATCTGAGCGAGTCGCAGCAGTTGACTTTCCCTCCCGTGCAGGCCGCCCTGGCGCGCTGGTCGCCCGACGGCAGGCGCATCGCCTTCACTGCTCGGATGCCCGGTCAACTCTTCCGCGTATACGTTGTCTCGGCGGAGGGCGGTGATCCGGAAGCGTTGACAACCGGACAGTGCAACGAAGGCGACCCAGGCTGGTCCGCCGACGGCAATTCGCTGGTCTTTGGCTGCATGTTTGGGAACATCGCGCCGAACTCCGTGCTGCATCTGCTCGACCTGCGGACTCATCAGGTCACCACACTGCCCGGTTCGAACGGACTCTACTCGCCCCGATGGTCGCCCGACGGACGCTATATTGCCGCACTCACTGTGGATTCGCAGAAGCTGATGCTTTATGACACCCAGAGTGCCGCTTGGGAGGTGTGGGCCGCAATGCCTATCGGTTTTCCAAGCTGGTCGCCGGATAGCAGATCGATCTACTTTGACACCCTGTCCGCCACCCAGCCGACCATCTACCGGCTCCGAGTCGGCTCCCACAATCCGGAGCGCGTGCTGAGCACAAAGGGGCTGCGCCGAGCCGTCGGCTTCGCGGGCTGGATCGGCCTGGATCCCGACGGCAGCTTGCTGATCCCGCGCGACGTGGGAAGCCAGGAAATTTACGCGCTCGATTTGGATCCGCCACTCTGAGCTCAGTGTGCTGTGCGCATCCTTGCGTATCTCTATTATCCCTTCTTTAACCAGCATCTGGCGGGCGGAGTACAAGTCACCGTACAAACCCTTGTTCGAGGCTTCCTTGAGCGCGGCCACCAGGTGCGCGCGCTGTGCCCAGGGAACGACTCGCGGCCGCTATTCGAAGCGCCAGGTCTCGAGGTCAGACCAGTCCTCATCGAACAGCGTGAGCGAACGATCGCTTCCGAGGATGTGAGTCACAACCTGCGTGAGATTAGCCGCGCCTCGGAAGCAGTAGACGTCGTCTGGACCGTGGATCGGCTGTTTCCGGTCGAGACGCCGCAACCCATCGTCCTCAGCTTGTCCGCGCTCTGCTACGCGAACGATCTCGCCGCGCTTCTTGGAATGAACTGGGATCATCTTGTCGTGCCTTCACCAGCCGTGGCGCGCATCATCGACTCGTGGTTCGGTCGGGATTCCGCGCGGTCGAACTCGCGCCGCTGGTCGTCGATACCGCCGCCGCTCGACCCGATCTTTTACCCACGCCGCGATGTCTCCCGGCTGTACTCCAAGCTTGGACTGAATCGTGACTGCCGCTATCTGCTTTTCCCGCATCGGCCGGAGAGTGGCAAGGGTCATGAGCTCGCTCTTCGGGTTCTTGGGGAGCTGCTTCCGCACGAGCCTCGGTTTCACCTTCTGGTCCCCAAGCCTCCGATTTCGCTCAGAGTAGACACACGACCCGAGGCCGACTGGATTCAGCATGTCCAAAGCGAAGCGACGCGCCTGGGACTGCGAGACCACGTGATCTTCCACGACTGGATTGATTACCCTGACCTGCCGGAGTACTATTCTCTGGGCGAATGCTGCCTTCACCTCAGCCGGCTTCCGGAAACCTTTGGATTGAGTGTGGTAGAGTCGATTGCCTCGGGGACGTTCGTCGTCAGCTCGGGAACGGGCGCGGTCAGCGAAACCGTCCCGCCCGGCGAAGCGCATCGAGTGGTGCCTGATCTCGAGCCCTCAGCCATCGCGAGTGCCGTGCTGGCAGGTTGTTCGGAGGGGGGGCTGCAGCAGGCTCGGGATTGGGTGGCGGAGAAGTATTCGCCGCAACCTATCATTGACGCCTATCTCGAATGTTTTGCGACGACTACGAAGATGACGGCGCCGTTCCGTGGCTGATGCCCGCTCCAGAAAAGTTTCTCGAATCCGCTATCTTGTTGGTGGCCCCTAGCGGTCGGCCAGAACCACTCCGAGAGGCACGTTGAGCGACACCTCAGAACCGAGCGCCAGTCAGTCCGGCGAAGGCGTTACCGTGGTGACGGTCACGCGTCGACGCCCGCAGTTGCTCGAGCGCTGCATCAAGTCGGTCGCGGCGCAGAGCTACCAAGGTGTGTTGAAGCACTTGGTCGTCGTCGACGATTGCGCTGAAACCATTGCGTTTCTTGCTCGCACCGCGTGCGCCAACGGCCATCTCCGCAGCGTGCTTTCGGAGCGCCAGCCGTGGGAGTCGAGTGGTCCCCCGCGGATGGCCCGGCTCCGCAACTACGCCGTAACCCTGGTGGATACCCGATGGATCGCGTTCTTGGACGACGACAACGAGTACGAGCCTGGGCATATCGATTCACTCGTCGCCTGCGCCATCGCCTCCCGTTGTCCGGCGGTTCACTCCTATCGTCAACTCCTTTATTTTGAAGGTGGAGCGTACCTCGAAGCGCGCTGGCCGTGGTGTCGCGACTTGAAGCGAGCGGAGGACTACTATCGCGGACTAGTCCAAAAGGGAGTGGTGGAGGCGGGATCGAACGTCGTCCGCGACCGCGTCGACCTCACAATGGGTCCCTCCCGGATCGTGCTGGTGGACACCAACGAGTGGCTCATCGGCGCCGAGGTACTTCGCAAGGTTAAGATACCAGAGGACTTCTCCTATCAGGATTGGCTCGACAACATCGCCGAGGACGACAAGCTGGTCGACGCGCTGGTCGCCGCCCAGGTTCCCATCGCCTGCTCAGGACGTGCCACCGTCAAGTATTATCTGGGGGGATATTCGAATGACTTAAGCCACGAGTACTCCCATTCCGAGCGCTGGATTTTCAACGGTCATGGTCGAGGACGATCGAAGCGGCGCCGGTGAGGGCTCGGAATCGGCGACCGTTGGCTGCGGGAATGTCTCAGTCTCACGCGTCTCATTTGTCTCATTCTGGCTTGTCTGGTGTTGTAACCCTATGAAAACACAGGGTCGAACTTCGCAGAGCGGCCAATCGCTGGTTGACAAAATTTGTCACTCTGGTTCTTCGAGCTAAATAACTCGGAATCAATAGGATGCCGCGGAGGGCCCGCTCTGAGACGGACCGACTGATGGTTTCTGTCGAGCCTGAGCCTCGCGGACTCGCGGGTAGCCATTGGCGGGTCGATCGAGGCGGCAGGCGAGCTCTCGCGATGCCAGTTTACTAGCCTAGTTTTAACCGGGAAGCGCGGGCGCGATGGCCCTCCCGGCCGGGCCGGCCCGACATGACACACGTTTTCCTCTCGCCTCATTTTGACGACGCGATCGGCTCGTGCGGCGGTACCATCAGCCGGCTCTGTCGCGCGAGCGACCACGTGACCGTCCACACGATCTTCGCCGGCCACGCTTCGCCTCCTTATTCCGCGCTCGCGACGCGGTTGCACGCCGAGTGGTGTTCCGGCGATTCCCCGGTCGCGGTGCGTCGCCTCGAAGATGCGCGTGCCTGCCGCGTCCTCGGCTGCCGGGCGCGATACTCCGACTGGCTCGACGCTATTTATCGCCGCCCCACAGCGACCAACTCGGCGCTTCCGGTGCGCGCGCGCCGCCCATTGCTCGCACCGGACCACGCTCCGCCTGACGATTGGCTCTATCCTGACCATGCCGCGCTGTTCGGAGTTGTCGCGGCTCGCGACCGCAGCCTTCCCGCCCGAATCGCGCGCCAACTCCTCGCCTCGATTCAGGCTCGGAACGCGCGGCATCTTGCGGACACGCGCTTCTACACGCCGCTCGGAGTCGGCCATCACGTGGACCACGTGCTCGCGTTCTTGGCGGGCCGCGAGTTGCAGGCGCGCGGCGCCGACGTCAGGTTCTACCAGGACTTCTTCTATACCGACTGGAACTGCCCGCACCTCGCCGAACTCCGGCGTCGAGCGCACGTCGCGCTTTTCTCCGCCGCCGACTTCGCGCGCAAGCTCCGAGCCTTCCAGTGTTACCGCTCGCAGATTCCCACGCTCTTCGGCAGCGCTGCGCGCGCCGCGTCGTATTTCGCGGAAGCCAATCGCCAGGCTTCTCGCGGCTCGGCGTATTGCGAGATCTTCTGGCAAGTTGAGCAGGACGAGTCCGCCTCGACGCGCCCTTCCGGGGCAAGCCTCGAGCACGACGGCGCCATCGATATCGAGTGATCGTTTGATTCGCCGGCTTGCCGTCGTGTAAGCTACTGCTGGTCCTTGCGGGACGCCCACCCAGGGGGTCAAGTTGAGGATTGCAAGACCGAGTGGCAGCCTCGGCTCTGCGCCAGTATCGCCCGCGGCGTTTTTCTCGCCGAGGACAGCGCCGCGAACGTCGTCGCGAGGATTTGCAACCTCATTCAGAGAACGGGAGGGTTTTGGCTATGAAGAGACTCTATTGTTCCGTGCTCACCCTGGCGGCAGTCCTCGTGACGGCGATGGTGATGTCTGCCCAAAAGCCTACGGCTCCGAAGACGCTGCCCAGGCGCCCGCCGCCGCCGGCCGCGCCCAGCTCGAGTGGGAGTAGTAATAACTGGGCGCACCAGCTCTGGAAGCATCTCGAGAGGGCGCATACGGACTTGCAAAGTGCGAGCGCCGACCCAGAATCGCATCGGGGGAAGGCGCTCAGCGCCATCGAGCAGGCTGCGAGCGAGCTGGCGGCAGGCGTCAACAATCCCAAGGTGGTCCCGACGTCCACCAACTGGAGCCATGCGGCGTCCACCGACCAGACGCTCGGGAGCAAGGGTGCCCTGATCGAGGCGAACTCCCACCTGGAGCAGGCGGCTGCCCAGTGCGCCCGGATCAGCGGGGACCTGGGTGGGCACTTGGCGAACGTCCAGCGGCTGATCAAGCAGGCCCAGTCGGAGATTGCCGCCGAGCGGGCAGAAATCCAGAAGGCAAAGTGAGCGCCGGCCGGGGTGCCGTCTTCGACGTCGTCAGCGCGCAGCCCCGTTCTCCCTCGCCGACTTCGCGCGCAAGCTCAAGGCTTCGGCTGCTACTGCTCGGCTGAGCGAATCGCGCTAGGCTGCTTGCCCCGTCTTGCCAATAGTGGTATTTCTCAATCGGCTGAATGCAGACTCCAATGGCTTCCGGATGTCGGTCACGGGCGGGAGCACAAAAATGAGCTTTGAACTGTTACTGGACGTCATCCATTCCAAGACGATCGAGTCCTGGCGGGATCGAAATGAAAAGGCGCTTGCTGCTCTCTTTGGAAGCCGTTACTCCAAACGAACCGAGAAGACCGTCAAGCTTCGTGCCCCTGATATGAAGGGCACAGGTGACGAAGGTGTTCCCTATGCAGCGTACATTCACCCTTCGAATCCCGATGCGGGCGCGTACGGCGGAATGTGCTTTGTGGTGTTTCCCGTAGAGGGCGAGCCGTGCCTTGTTGGCATGGGCACGGGTACTCAGGGCTTGGCTCCCGATGAGGCTGTGCTCGGTCGGCCAGGGCATGCGCGAAAAATGCGGGCGATCTGCGCGTGGTTGAATCATTCGTTCGGACGCGGGCAACTTGTAGCATGGGCTAAGCAGGATCCCACACGAATCGATGTTGACGTTCCCGACGGCGTCCAGCGCGCCTGGCCGCAGTATGAAAGAGTCTTCAAGCGTTACGGGAAGGTCATGTACGCGCTTTACAAGCCCGGTGACGACCTCACGGCTACGGAAGGGGCTGTGGCGGCCATGCTGGATGTGATGTTCGAAGAACGTGGCGGGGAACTACTCGCGGCTCACAAAGAGGAGTCGCAGTCAATACGCTCGACCTGGTTCACGCACCTCATGCCCGATGCGAATCAGGGCGAAATCGTTGATCTGCTCAAGCACCGTCGGTACGTGATTCTTCAGGGACCGCCCGGAACCGGCAAGACAAGAATGGCTCGGCTGATTTTGGACGGCGAATATGCTGGGCGTGGCCGCTCGATTCAGTTTCACCCGAATACGACATATGAAAATTTTGTCGGTGGGCTCGCGCCCGACCAAGCCCACGGAGATGGAGCACTCGGCTTCCGATTCGTACCGATCGGAGGCTTCTTGACAGAGGCGGCAAGAACCGCTCTGGGGGATTCGTCCAAGCCGTACTTGCTACACATTGACGAGATCAACCGCGCGGACCTTGGTAAGGTTTTGGGTGAAGCAATCTACTTACTTGAGCCGGAGCCCGAGAAACGCCGCGAGATCAGCCTCGCCTACGATTTCGGCCCACCGTTCGGTGGAACCCTATATTTGCCCGACAATCTTCACATTCTGGGTACGATGAACACCGCCGATCGTAGTATAGCCATTGTTGATGTGGCGGTGCGGCGGAGGTTCGCATTTTGGTCCATGTGGCCCAGCCTGGCGGTCGTGCGAGAGTGCGGCTGCCAACTTACGGAGGCCGCGTTCGAGAAGCTGGTTTCAATCTTCGTCGAACATGCGCCAGACGATGCCTTCGAGCTTGTCCCTGGTCACTCTTATTTCCTTGAGAAGGACCCGGAACGCTCGAAGCGCAATCTAAAGACAAGCCTGGCGCCCCTCCTGCGCGAGTATCTTGCCCAGGGCTACGTGGGCGGATTCGCAGAGCCTATTCGTAGCTATTTGCAGTGGCTCGACAGCTTATGAATCGCCGCCGCTACCGCCGAACACTCCGGGGCAACGCGGGCACACGGTCTCCGTTGCTTCGCGTGGAGCCGAGTCATGATATATGTCTGGAGCTGCAGGACCATGCAGCGGTCACAAAATCAGCCGCCGACCTCTTCGCAGTTCGCGGGGCGGTGGACCCGGCGTCGCAAGCAGCTCGACTGGCGGATCAGTTCATTACCCAGAACCGGGCATTCCTCGACCTAATTCAGGTCACGGTTCGCCGCGACTACGACGGCAAGGACGTTCTGCTGGTAATCGAATCGGGCAGCGCCGTTGGTGCCCTACCACTGCTTTCTCCTCTCAGTGCTAGACTCGATTTCGGTATCGTCGTCCAACCCAGATTCCCTTGGCCTGGCATTGGGCCCATGCTCGCTGAGATGGGATGGTTGGTCAGCCCCTCTCCACTGCGTCTTCCTTTGCTGCGGCGCTCGGAAAGGCGAGTACCGCCTTGGGTGCTCTCCTTCATGGTTCTCGCTCGGCTGAAGGCGCTGTTGGAACGGCTCGAACGTCGGTTTGAGATGGTGCGCGAAGCGAGACGAGCGCCGAAGGGGAGTGTGAACTGGGCCGACTATTGCACGCGTGAGATGTCGCGTGGCAAGTTTCTTTCGGTGCCTTGTACCTTCCCTGATCTCCGTGATGATCGCCAACTCAAGGGAGCGATCCGCTTCACACTGGAAAGACAGCTTCGCTCTCTCGAAACCCAGCGAGAACAGGGCTCATTTGTTCATCGCCTGATCTCGTTTGCGGAGTCGTTGCTATTGCGCGTTCAGGCTGTGGCAAGCCGCCGGCCAGGCGCGCAGGAGATCGAGACCTGGATGCGTCGGCCGCTGCGTAACGATGTCTTCACAGAGGGGCTCCAAGCGATCGATTGGACGGTGGAGGAGCGTGGACTCGCGGGTCTAAGTGAACTGGAGGGAATCCCGTGGACCATGCCCATGGATCAGTTCTTCGAGGCTTGGGTCGAAACAGTCATGCGCTTTGTTGCCGTAAGAACGGGCGGAAGCCTGCGCGTCGCTCGTCGACGCGAGACGGTCTCTCCCCTTTCATGGGAACCGCCATACGTCGGCTCGCAGCGCTCGCTAGTGCCCGACCTGCTCCTCGAACTCGACGGAATCACCGTTGTCGTGGATGCCAAGTACAAGCGGCACTGGGAGGAGTTGCAGGAGAGAAGTTGGCAGGAGCAGGACGAACGCGTCCGCGATCAGCATCGACAGGACTTGTTGCAGGTTTTGGCGTACGCCAACTTGGCCACAAGCACCAGCGTGATTTGCTGCCTGGTCTACCCATGCTCTGTGGCAACATGGGAGTCGCTGAGGCAGCGCCAGCGCCTGTTTCATCAAGCGGAGCTCCCAATCCGAGGGCGTCGCATTCAGGTTTGGCTGACCGCTGTTCCCATGAGTGCTGCAATCAGTCAGTTTGCAGAACCTCTGGCGACTCAGATTCGCGCGGTCCAAAGCGAGCAGGCTCAACATTAAGCTAATGTAGGCCACGACCTCAGTTTCCCAATCACCAGTGGTTGCTGAGGGGCTGCGCCCACCGTCAGGCAGGAATCGTATTGCCGCTCCTAAGACAACGCTTATGCTGGTGCGAGGAGGATCGCGAATCATGGAAACAGGCGGCAAGGTCAACGTTCTTTTCGTCGCAGGATTTGGTCCCATCGTGCGCGAGCACGACGCGAGCCGGAAGCTTTACCGCGATGCGCTGGGGATCCAACTCAAGGAGGCGGCGCCTGACTATCTAGTCGGCGAGGCGCTTGAAGGCGTGAAGCATTTCGCGCTGTGGCCGCTCGCGCAGGCCGCCCAGTCGTGTTTCGGCAAGGACTCCTGGCCCGCCGACGTCCCCGTGCCTCAGGCGTGGATCGAGTTTGAGGTGGAGCGGGTGGAGGACGCGACGGCGGAGCTCGTGTCGCGCGGGTATCGAATGCTGATTGCCGCGAAGCGAGAGCCGTGGGGCCAGACGGTGAGCCGATTCATCAGCCCGGAAGGGTTACTGGTCGGGGTAACGTTTACGCCGTCGATGCGGGAGGAGAAGTAGTTGGTTCTTGAGCGGCTTTGCCGCCCTGCTGTTTTCGGAAAAAATGGCCGATGGACCCCCTCACCCGGCGCTGGCGCGCCACCCTCTCCCCCTAGGGGGCGAGGGTATTTTCACACTCGGGAGTGTGGCCAATCATGCGTAACTGTGCGGGAAGGCTAGGCCTTCGCGGCAAGGCGCCCAAGCCTTGCTTTCTTTCAGTGCGAGATCCTTCGCTCAGCTCAAGATGACATGCGCTCCGCTCAGGATGACACGCCGGGTCGGTCTTGATAGCACCAGGCATCCGAGGTAGAGTGTGGCGCAGTTGAACGCACGGCAGGCTGAAAGAAGGAGGCAGAAATGAAAACGGCGAGCTGGATCATTCTGGTGGTGGTAGGTGGTCTGACGCTGCTCGGCAGTCTCGTTTCATTGGGTCGCGCCTACGCCTCGGCCCGCGACGAGATCGGTACTGCCAGCCTGGAAGAGCTATCGGTTGGGAGGTCAGAGGTGGCGACCGCAGTGCGGGCGCGTCGGGCAACGTCGGCTGCCTACGCCGCCGGGTTCGCGACGCTCTTCCTGGCCATCACCCTCGGCCCCTATCGCCGAGGTGATCGGTGGGCGTGGTGGGCACTCGCGGCCGGCACGCTCGTGGTCACGGTGGCGACCCTGCTCCGAGTCCCCTTTCTCGACACCCGGCTGGGGGTGCCGGCGGCTCTCATCCAGTTAGTAGTCGCGGGTCTCGGGCTGGTTCTCGGCGCGGGTCGCTTGGGCCGTAGCAACCCTCCGGCATGAGCTCGCGTAATAGCCGAGGTCCGAAGGAGGCGGAGGCGCGACCGTGGCTAGTCGCCGAAGCGTCGTACTCTCGCTCTGCGCGCCCGAGCCGACGCGTGGCGCTCCCCTTCCAGGGCAGGCTTCGAGCGCTGCTACAGCGGCCCTACCACGCGGTCTGTCCGCCGTCCACCACCAGCACGTGCCCAGTCACGTAGTCTGAGGCGTCCGAGGCGAGGAAGACGGCCGCTCCTTTCAAATCATGATCGCTGCCGAAGCGGCCGAGCGGTATTCTTTGTAGGAGAGACTCGCGGTTTCGCTCCATCACTACACGAGACATGTGGGTGGGGAACCAGCCGGGCGCGATGGCATTCACGTGAATGTTATGCGCCGCCCATTTACACGCGAGGTCCTTCGTAAAGGCAATCAATCCTCCCTTGCTCGCGTGATATCCGATAGCCTGGAATTCCGGCGGAGCGCCGCGCAATCCGGCGACTGACGCGATGTTGATGATCTTGCCGCGCCGCTGGGGAATCATGGCCTTGCCGGCGGCTTGTGAGAACAGAAACGCGCCCGTCAGGTTGGTCTCAATCACCTTGTTCCAGTGCTCGAGGCGCATCTCTTCGACCGGAGCGCCCCAGGACGTCCCGGCGTTGTTAATCAGGATATCGATCCGGCTGAACTCCGAAAGCGCCGCCTGCACCACTTCCTGAACGCTCGACGGGTCCTTCACGTCGCAACCCACCGGCAACGTCTTCACACCGAGGCGGCGCAGTTCCTCAGCGGCCTGCTCGCAGCGTTCCCGCTGGCGGGCGCAGAGCACCAGGTTGGCGCCCATTTCCGCCAGACCTTCCGCCATCTGGCGTCCCAGGCCAACCGAGCCCCCGGTGATGATCGCCACGCGTCCGGTAAGATCAAAAAGCTGTTTGACATTCATCGCGCTAGTCTCCCAAAAGGTCGGCCTGCTTCTCGGCAGAGTTTACCAGTGACTCCCTCAACCAAATACCCGTCTGGTGCTGCTCCCAGAGGAGCGCAATTATTGCATCATGTGCGCCTCGACGGACAGCAAAAGGACGAGGCGATCAGATCGACGCGTGCGGTCCTGGCATGTTATCACCTACATGTGGAAAGGTTTCTAAGGCATGGGCGCGAGGAAGTATCCCGCGCTGGGCGCTTCTCTCTAGGGGAAGCGCGTGGGCGGTCAGGGGCAGGTGGGGGTTATCGTCCGTAGCGCTGCTTGATCGATTCCCGCAGTTCCGTGGCGTGCCGGAAGGCGTAGTCGTAGTCCGGATTGCCCGACCCGCTCTGCTTGACGTACTCGAGCATGGGAAGCGCGCGATCCAACTTGCCGAGGTTCGCGTATGCTTCCCCGGCGAACAGGTAAGGAGTGAGCCACTGCGGGCTCTGCTTGATGGCGTCTTCGGACAAGCTGGCGAGCAAGGACCAGTTCCTGTCCTGATGCGCGCGTTCGATCCGGCCGAACAACCGGTGCTCCGGCGTGTCGGTATCCGAGGCGGGCTGTCCGGAGAGAAGGATCTTCCGTGCGCCGTTGTAAGCATAGGCGCGAAGGGCTGGACGGGGGTCGTCCGGAAGGTTCCCGGCTAGCGGCCCGGCGTCGGCCTCGGCGCTATCCGGACTTCCGCTGTCGCGGCCGAAGGCTGACGTCAGCAAGGGAGACAGCCGCGCGTTCAGATCGGTGCCTTGATCAGCCGCAGGCTGCTCAGGGGGGGGAACCACGCCGCGCGCCCTCTTCGCGCCGTGCGGCCGATGATGGACTGCTCCCGAAAGAACCGGATTGGATCCGCGCGTCGTATCCGCAGCCAACTGACGGTGTTTGCGAGAGTTCCACTCGACGCCACCAAAAGCCAGACCGCAGACGAACGCCAGGAAGAGCGGGATTCCCACCGCCCGCTTGACGCTGTTGACGTCAGGCAACGCCTGGGCCAGCGACCTCCCCTCCGCCAGCATCATAGGGTGGCTGCCCCACCAGACAGCTCCGAGGCCCAACACCGCCAACGGCACGGCGAACCAGGGTTCCACCACGAATCGGAACTCGGGTTCGAGCGAGAGTTGCACCGTGAGGATGAGGTCCCATTTGATGAGGGCGTCGAGCAAGTCCAGGGCTATCTGGAGAACTCCCCAGAAAAGGGCCACCTGTCCGATGCGGGTCGCGCCCCAATGCAACGTGCTCTCTTGTCTAGGTTCCACAGTCGCGTCCTCTCGGGAGCCATGCGAACTACGCCACGCCTCTGCTTCGGCGTCTACGGAGCCTGCCAATCAAGTGCGTAAATCTCTTGTGTCCCGGCATCGCGGAGAACCAAGGGCGAATCGTCCGGAGCCAGACCGCTCCACGGATCAAAGGCTCCCCATGCCCGGCGTAACCCCTTGAGGTTGGCAACCTGCTCGAGGGCCCGATCGCTGATTCGCAGACGGTAGAGCGCGGGTCGGTCGTCGGAATAGCTGTCAAAGTAGATGTAACGGCTGTCCCTCGACCAGGTGGGGTAGCCCACTGGGACGTTGACGAGATTCGTCCACTTCCGGGTCTTGAAATCAAACAGCAACATCTTTCCCGTGTCCTGTGCGACGGCCGCGAGGTAGCGCCCGTCCGGCGACCATCGAGGCGAGAAAAGCCCTTGCGAACCGGGCACCGTGGACACCTCATTGGTTCTCAAGTCAATCAGATGAACGGTGGAATCCGGCGGGCCGTATCCCGCGAGGCATCCGAATACCAGGACGTTGCCGTCCGGCGACCATCCGGCATCGCCCTGGCTGCATTGTCCGTCGGTCACGTGCCGCAATTCGCCGCCCTCGGCGGAGACAACATGAACTTTCCAGGGCTCGCCCGGTGAAGCGGCGGCGAAAGCGATCCGATGGCCGTCCGGAGACCAGCGCGGCAGGTAAGCCCGCACGGGCGACGTCGTCAACTGCATCCGCTCCGTGCCGTCGACTTTGCTCCGCCACAGCGTACCCTCCGGGTAAGCGACATACGTAATCCAGCGGCCGTCTCGAGAAAAATCGAGTTGCTCGGCGGAAATACCAGAGAGATAGGGCACGAACTGGCCGGAGGCGGAGTCATAGCGCGAGAGCTCGCCGTGGGGCATCACGCCGACGACGAACAGCTTCTTACCATCGCGGCTGGGGACGGGAGCCAGACTGTCGGTGGGGCCGACCGTCAACTGCACGGGCTTGACGTCTGAACCCCTGAAGCGGCTCCGCGTGCCTTCCATGACCCAGACATTCGTCTGGCCATCACGCGTGGACTGAAAGACATAGTGCTTTCCGTCGGCTGTCCAGACGCCACAACATTCCGAAGGCGGATTGTTCCAGTCAGACAGCAACGGGCGAAGGTCGCTTCCGTCACGCGAAACTTCCCAGAGCGATGTCGAATCAGACTGGGCATCGATCAGCGTAAAGCGCAGTGTTTTTCCGTCCGGAGACCAGCGCGGCCACCAGGCGGTGCCGGCGAGGCTGGCCAGCTTTCGCACGTGGGTGCCGTCGGGGCGAGCCAGGTACAGTCCATGGCCATTGGCGCAGGTTATCTCGCTGCCGTCCGGCGACCAGGCGGCGTCATGGCAGTGCATATCACCGGCTCGGCGCACCGATCCATCCGCGATGCGCAGGATACTGAGTGGCGTCTCTCCTTCCGTACCGATGGCGCTCTCGACCAGCAACAGGTCGGAGCCATTGGGAGAAATGTCGGTAGGAGCGGACTGGCGCGAAGGTACTGGGATGAAGACTGTTTCGCCACCCGAGGCCGATACCTGGGCCAGCTTTCTTCCTTCGCCGGTTGATTCCATGAAATAGACGCGCGAGCCGTCAGTAATTAAAGGACGGGAAATATAAAAGAGCGGCGACGAGACGGTTTTCATCCGTCCGTCGTTGGTGATGCGGAGAGAGCCAAGAATTCTGGGTGCGGGCGAAGTCAGCCGCGAGAAGCCGAAATAACCAGCCGCGAGCAGGACGAGGACGGCCAAAACCACGGTCGTCATTCTGCCGGCAACGCCGCGCTGGACGTCCGGGCTCCTCACTGGGTCGTTCGCGGGCTCCACAGGGAGCGGAACGCCGGGCGGCTCGAGCGGGTGGACCGGCGCGATGAACCGATAACCGCGTCCGGGAAGCGTCTCGACGTAGCGCGGACGATCAGCCGAATCTCCGAGCGCCTCGCGGACTCGGTTCACGGCGCGGTTCAGGCCGTGCTCAAAGTCCACGAAGGTCTCCGCTCCCCAGAGGTAATTCCTTAGTTCCTCTCGGGTTACCACCTCGCCGCGATTTTCGAGCAGTTTTAGCAGCACCTGATAAGGCTGCTGCTGGAGCTTGACCTTCAGACCGCCTTTGCGAAGTTCCCCGGCAGCGGCGTCGGCTTCAAACACGCCGAAATGGAAGATGCGGGGCGCTTCTCCGGTCTCCTGAACAGACACAGCCCATCCCCCCTCCCGCCTAAATCAAATAACGACTGATCAGCAGGGTCATTCGTAAATCAAGTACTAATACCTAGCAAGTATACTTCCACGGGAACCACGGATTTTCTTGCTGCGATTTTGCCACCATTGGGTTAATGAAAACCATGACCGCCTTCATCCTGGCTGATGACTCAACATACTGTAAACACACAGCTTAACAAATAACCCACGATGGTATTTCGGTGGTCCAGGATCTCCCTTTTCCTGTTCCGCGGCACAAGTACCACCTTTTCATCTGTACCCTCATGGTGACATCGAGGGCAGCATTAGTGCCGCGTAGAGTACGGACCTTTTCGTACAAAGGTCATTCTGCACTACACGGCGCACGGCGGAAACCGTGAGACCGGCTGCTTCCGAAACCGATTCTCACAACGAGGCGCCACAGGGTCCGCTAAGCCAATTTGCAGTCTGTGATACCGCTTCCATGGCGCAAGGCTGGTCATAATTGATGTTTGCCGGAAAAAGGACCTTGCTCGCTTGCGAGCCTGCAACGGCATCCTGCCGGAGATACTGCCCGCCAAGTCACTTAGCCTCAATTCGTTACATGGAGACCCACGTTCAACCCTCAAAGAACCCGCCGGGCATTGCTTAGATATTGGCCCCTGAGCGAAGGTAGCCGTGCGCGGCGAGGAATCGCCAAGCTGAGGCGGCCGACAGCGAGTCATCAGCAAGGCCGTCAGGGGAGATTAGAAGTCATGTTGAGCATAGACCGATGCGTGACCAAGGAACTGCTGGAAATCGCCTTTGATCGAGTGCAGCGCGACATCGACGCGACGCAGCCGGGCGATCCCAGCCTCGACCAGATTCGCAACTTCGCTAAAAGCTCCCGCCTCAAGAAGTGGGCGCTTGACAGCGCGGTGGACTTCCTGGCTTTCCGCAAGTCGCCTGATGTCGCCCAAGCGACGCTGGGTCTTCTTACGGCCGGCATCCTGGTGGGAATGGAGCTACAGAGACTTGCCGGCGAAGTGGGCGCCCTCGAGGACTGGTACGGCGAGGAGGCCGAAGTGAGCGTCGTCCGGTAGATTGACAAGGCGCTCCAAGCGCCTCCCCGACAGGAGTACTGAATTGCAGTGGAACGATAAGGATCAAAGGAGCAGGAAGATGAAAGCGACGGATGAGAGCAACGTCATGATTCTGGAATTCGCAACTTCAAGCAATTCGCGCCCTACTACTCGAGCCGCTTGGGCTGACCCGCCGGTCCTACCCAAGCGTCATCGCGACCCGGTGGTGCTCGCATTTCCGTCGAATGCCGTACGCCACGACACTCGGCCCGGCGAAGGACCGGACGAGCCGCCGCCCAAGCATCCCGCCAAGATTGGAAGGAGCGGCCGCACCACGAAAGGGCGAACCCGACAAGTTGTCACGATCCAATTTCCGCAAAGGGGGAACACCATGGAAAACGAAATCCGCACCGGAACGATCCTGATTGAAGATGACGAGCTTCTGCCTGAAACCCTGAGATGCCAGACACAGCCTTACTCGCGCGTCTGGAGGCTGGTCCACGGGATGGACCGCGACGCCTTGGGACGCCAAGTCGAGCAAGCGGGCTGGACCTTCTTCTATACGGAAGGTGCAATCAGCGCCACCGCGGTCGGTCTCGACAGCGAGAAGACCCTGCATCGCACCATCGGCCGGATCATCGCCAAGTTGAAGTGGGACAAATTCAATTGTCTGGAAGTCACGCGCGTGGCCGAGAAGCGGATGTTCGGCTTCTCCAAGATCACCGTGGTCGCCTGCTGGCGGCTACTCGGTCCCAGCCTTGCCTCGACTCCGGAACTGAGCCTTCCGAGCGCCAGCCTGTTTCGCCGCAGGTCGGTTGCCGTCGAGGAACAGCGTTGGGCCGCCTAAGCTTGGGGGGGCGGGCGGCACGGGCAAATGCACGAGCCTCGATGCCGCCCGCCTCGCCAGTTGACCGCTGACGGTTCTTGGAGATCCACGAAGCGGGCGCTGATGATTCGCGCCCCAGGTCAGTATAGAGGAGTGACCGCATGAGATACGGACGAATGACTCGCCGAGTTCGATGCAAGCACGACGACGGCCAGGTGATGCTCTCGCTGGTATTCGGCCTGAGCACTGTCCTCGTGGCGGTACTCGCCGTCGGCTTGGACATGACCAGTCTGTTTTTTCATCACGAGGCCGCCCAAGGCGCGGCCGATGCAGCTTGCCTCGCGGCGGTCATGGATATGCACGCTAACGCGCTGCAAGACACCACCCTGGGAGGTTTTACAGCGGGCACTAACTTTGACTGCGCCACCACTCAAAGCGCGGCCCCATGCCAGTATGCCGCTCTGAACGGCTACTCCAGCCCGGGCCTCACCACAGGTGCGGATTCGAACGACGTCTCGGTCACCTTCCCGGCTTCTGTGTCCGGGATTGCTGTCCCGCCTAAGGCCCTTGCCGGGACCTTTCCCTTCATCCGCGTAACCGTGGTCGACCGTGTCCGTACCTTTTTCACCTTTTTCGTTTCAGGATCGAAGACGCAGGACGTGCGCGCTTCCGCCACCTGCGGCGTGGTGATGAACCCGGGTCCAGGTCCCATCATTGTTCTCCACCCCACCATGGCGAACAGCCTCAGCGTAGGGGGAACAACCACGGTCAAGATCGTGGGTGGACCTCCCAAAGGGGTTCAGGTGAATTCTCGCAATGCCACGGCCGCGTCGTATAACGGCGGCGGAGTAGTTGATCTGAGCCAGGGAGGACCTGACTTCACAGGCGGTTACCTCGGGGTCGTGGGCGGACCAACCACTGCGTGGCCGTCATCCAACTTCAACGGCGGAACCACCGGCGGCTGGGTTGCGCCCACTGCGCCGGATTCCGATCCTTTCGCGACCACCGCACCGCCCGCCCTGCCGGCAGCCCCGAGCGTGCCTCCGGATCCCTATCCCAGCCAATGCACAACTTTGGCCAATCCCTGTAAAGTTTTATATCACGTCAACGGCTGCCCAGACACCTCGGGATGCGACGAGTACGGACCTGGCCTGTACACCAAGGCCTTGGATGTGAAGAATGCGACAGCGATTTTTGATCCCGGCATCTATTACATTCAAGCTTCCGGCAGTGCCTTTGTCCTGGATTCCAACTCGACCGTGCGGCCCAGCACGGCCACGGGGGATGGCAGCGGAGGCACGCTGTTCTATCTGTCGGGCGGCTCGGCCTCCATCGGCTCGAACTCCGGAAAGAACACCGGCGTGGACGTCTTTAACACCAGCGTGGTGCCGTGCCCTGGCGGCAGAGCTCCCAATCCTCCCCTTCCGGCCACGATGGTGGGCAACGTGCTCCTCGCACCGTGCACCACGAACGGAGCCTTCAACGTTCCACCCACGCCTCAAGGTCCGAGCCGGGGACTACTGTTCTTCCAGGACCGCTCGAACATCGGCACGAACGCGCAAGCCGTCTTGAACGGCGGCGGAGGACTGTTGCTGGTAGGAACGATGTATTTCCACGACTGCCCTAATTCTCTGACTACGGGTTGTTCCACGCCGCCCACGGATTATCAGGCGAGCGTCAGCTTGCAGGGCAACTCCGGGACAACCACTCAGGTGGTGGGAGACATTATCGCGGACCAGTTGGCCTTGGGGGGAAACAGCACCATCAATATGCAGCTCAGTCCCTACTCTACCTTATTCTTCCTGAGAGCAGCGCTTTTGCAGTAAACCCCAGCGCGCCGCCTCGCCGGGACTCCTGACTCGGCGAGGTGGCGTCGCCCGCGCGAAACGATTACTGGTTGGGTTAGTTTTGGCTACCTTGGCAGAAAACTCCCGATCGATTCTAAAGAGAATTCCGTTCTGGCTAAAGAGGATTCTGTTCTGGCGGAAGCCGGTGCGGTTAAATGAGGTTAAGAGGATGTTTCCAGCCATCGTAATCTTGATCCTTTCCGGTGCTCTGTTCATGTTCTACTTGCAGGCGATTTGCCAAAGGATTCTACGTCGCCGGTTCGAATACGACTTCTACCAGTTGATTGTCAACGCCAATCGGCTAGAGTTCCCACTCGTCCGCGAGGCGCTGGAAGAGTTTGACGCGGCCGTGGACTACCCGCGATTCCGCATGCAGCTCGAGTGCGACTTTCTCGCCCTGAGCTACCTGCTGAAAAACGCGCGCAATATCCGGCATTGCTTCTCGTATGAAGAACGGCTCCTCATGGTGTACTTCCGGGCTATCTTGGCAGGGCTCGGCGTGTTACATGCGCTCGGGTTGAACGAACGAGCCGCCGTCCTGAAGCTGGCTTCAATACTGGAGTATTTCGCTAATGTGGTGGGCGACCGGGTCAACATCATTCGCTTTGGTCAAATGAGCGCCTCCGAGTACCTCATGTGAAGGACCCCAAGCCAGATACGATCAGCCGGGCGCCAGCGCCACTCGAGGCTGCACGGCCATCTTGGCCGTGGTCACGCGCGGGCCGCCCGTGCTACGACCTGCTGCGGACGTGACGGTTGGGGGGATGCAGCCGCGCGAACGGTGTCTGCCTCGGCTAAGCCAAGAGAGGCCTAAGCGGTAGGATATTCGAGGTAACGGTTGTGTTATAGTGTTGGATGCCGGAGACGTTGCCATGAGGCTGGAGGACTACAAGACGGTCCTGTATCGCCAGGAAGATGGCTCCTGGGTGGCAGAGATTCCCGCCATCTCGGGCTGCTATGCTCTCATGGCGACCCGGGAGGAAGCACTTGCTGAGCTCGCCAAAGTCTTTGAGATGATCTCGAGCGAATACCGCGAAAAGCGGCTACCTCTGCCTGCTGACACCACCGAAATCGTCCATGCCTAGCGCTACCGCCCGCGAGTTTCAAAGGGTGGCGCAAAAGTTAGGCTTCTCGAAGATACGCCAAACCGCAGTCGCGAGCGCTGGAACCACCCTGACGGCCGCGCTGTTACCGTTCCCCTCCACGGCGGTCGCGAAATCGGCCCGCCGCTGTTCTTCAAGATTCTGCGTCAATTGGGAGTTACGCTAGAGCAGTTTCAACAACTGCGGTAGCCGGTATTGGCCGCGACCCAGGAACACGACGAATCCCAGGTCGCGTAACACTTGTAATTGCTGGCGGATTTTGTCGCGGACGTGGCGGTTTTGCGCGTGGCATCCTATCGATTCGAAGGCCGTTCTTAGGGTTGAAGAATCCTGATCGTACATCGGGCCGGGAAGAGGGCGGCCAACTGCGTCTGTGCGTTTGCCAAAATCACTCTACCACGAGGGATGACCAGATAACCTCTTACGTTGAGCCTTTTCTTGGTCTGGTGGCGAATAAACTCATCCATTAGGACTAGCTGGTGGCTGGTATGTTCTGTGAAAAGCGTCGACGCAATCTCAGCCTCGACTGCGACCTGCTCAACCGCCTTTCCCGTTCGGGCGTACTTTTCAGCGAATAGATCGGGTCTGTAGGTCGGCATGGGTGATTTGCTTTCTTTGAATCCTTTGCGCAAGAACTTCGCCCTACACGCCCGCACAAGTGCATTATGGAGGTCTGCCATTGTTAATTGAGAGAGAGACGATCCTTCAGGTACGTGGCGAGATTGGCGTAACCCGCCATCCCGGTTCCAAAGCGCCTTGCTCCTCTTTTGTTGGACCGACGCCAAAAGTCAGACCCGAGTTTACTAAGACCGGCTAGCTTCTCGACGAACTGCTGGTCCTTGTACCTAACCATGAAAAGCGGAGCAATGAAGAAATTGAATGCGAACATTCCGGGTGTCTTCTGAATAAGGAATCGCCTGGGCTCTTTGAAAGCATCTGGGATATTCTGCCTAATCGCGGACCAAAGAACGGCAACCCTCCGCGACGTTCTCTTGGCCTGGCGGAATTTGCCAGTCAGGAGAAGATTGCGGAGGGAATTCACGAAGGACTTCTCTGTCGCAATGTGCGTTTCTTGCCGCTCCTGATTGGGCTCGCGGATGGCCTCGTACCAAGGGTTATCTCTAATCGCTTTGTTTAATTCGATGGTGACCTTAACGGCTGTGATCTCCCATTGCTTTGCGTCGGAGATGTCCTTAATCATCTCGTTCTCAATCAAGAGGCGCCGCGTCAGAGCCACGTCCATTTTCTTCGCCTTCGTGTTAATTATGTAGAATTGAACGGCTTCCTGCACCTGACCGAGGCCCTCAGTTATCACCACCGGAAATGAGAATCCGTCGCCGCGAATCAGGCCCTCATCCCTTGCGCGCAATAGCCCCTTTAGGCGGTGCTGCATGTCCACGACCCAAACGTCAGTGCCATCCGGAATCGTTAACTGATTATCTTTGAACCTCAGTTTCCCCTTTTCTCTTACGTTCAAGAGGCCCGCAACTGGCATGATCGAGTCACGCCTCTCCAGATAGCGCGCGATTTGGCCGATTCTCTTCTCGTCTAGCTTGCGCTGATAGCCACGACGCCCCAGCACACTTTTCGGGTTCCAAAGGTCGATGGAAAACCTGTCGAGCTGAGGAACAGACACGACTCCTATGTACATCTGGCACTTGCGCTGGTGGAATCGGATGGCTGGAAACATTAGGCTCATTGTATTGGCGGTCCTACCCCCATGTTCATTCTGGCCGAGGAGATCAGCATCGAACTTGAGAAAAGGCCGAAGGACACGCGCACCTACCTCTTCGGCAGTGTGACCGTGGCATTAGATCACAGTTACTGTGTCAAATAAATCTCTGTTTGAGTCTTGATAACGGAAAAGACGGGTTCGGAGGACTTGGAGTTTGCGTGGAACGACTGCCAGGCTGCTTCGAGAGATGCCGCTTCGACGCAGTACACGATTTCGCGGCGCTGAGCGCCGACGAAAAAGTACTTCGATTCCCGATGCACGAGTTTGGACTCCGGCGCCATCTCTTCAACGCTCGCCTGACCTACGGATCGATCCATAAAACCGAGGCCGAGATCAAGCGAGATCGGCGCTGAGACGGCTGTCATCGTTGCAACTATAAGCTTCGTCAACACCCGCCTCAGCGCGAGACGCACGAACGACTCGTCGCGATCGAACGCCAGAGCGGCGCGCCTCAAACGGACTGCGGCCACCACCGTCGTCCCGCTGCCTGCAAACGGGTCGAGCACCAAATCGCCCTCATTCGAGGCCGCCAGCAGAATCCTTTCGAGCAGCGCCACCGGCTTCTGCGTGGGATGCTTGCCGAAACGCTTCTCGTCGCGGTCGGGAGCGGGAATCGTCCAGACGCTTTTCATCTGCTTGCCGCCCGCGAGCTCCCGCATCAGCTTGTAGTTGAACGTGTGCCGGCTCTTCCGGCTTTTGGCCGCCCAGATGAGCGTTTCGGTCGCGTGGGTGAAGTAGCGGCAGGAAAGGTTGGGCGGAGGATTGGGCTTCACCCAGGTGATGTCGTTCAAGAGCTTCATTTCGAGCTGCTGCATGGCGAAGCCGACGGAGTGGATGACGTGCGCCGTGCCCGAGACCCAAAGCGTGCCGTTGGGCTTCAGGACGCGCCGGCAGGCGGCAATCCAGGTGCGGTTGAACTCGTGGTCGAGGTCCGCCCCCTTCGACTTATCCCACTGGCCCTTGTTGACGCTCACCATGCGTCCGGCGTGGCAGGTGATGCCGTCGTTCGACAGGAAGTAAGGCGGGTCAGCAAAGATGAGGTCGATGGAATTCTCGGGAATCGCCGCCAGGATTTCCAGGCAATCGCCTTGATAGATCTTGATGTGATGCTTCGGGTCGTGAAACACCGGCGCAGGCAGGCGCGCGGGCGCGGCGGATTTGCCGGGCGACGCGCTGGATTCCGCGTCGAGGGATGGAGATGAGTTGGACATGGGCCGTACTTTGTAGCGCCGGCCTTCAGGCCGGCACTGTGCCGACCATCAAGGTCGCCGCTACGAAATGACCTCAGCAGGTCTGCGGCAGCCACGGCCCCTCACCTCCCGCAAGGGGAGAGGGCTGTATCTCCAATCTACTCGCACGTCCCAATGGCCAGGGATGAGGAGCGGCGCAGAACGCCAGGCGCGATCGGATCGTTGATCGGAGGCAGGGGATTGTCAAGGCCAGGTCAGGTAGTAGGTTGCAGGTGGCAGGTTGGGGGTCGAGGATGTCTTAGGGGGTCGGAGCTTCAGCTCCGACTTTGAGAGAACCTCAGAAGAACAGGGCTTTAGTTCGGGAGCTACATCAAACGCTTCAGGGCGGCGCGCGCCTCGCGCTGGAAGCGCTCGAGCGCCTGGCGATCCCTCGCCAGATCCTCGGGCAGGAACTTGAGCGCCACAAACCGGCCGAGCCGCGTGTCCTCGGCTTTGTAGACAACACCCATGCCGCCGCCACCCAGCTTTTCCACAATCCGATAGTGAGAGACCGTCTTGCCGATCATGGTGTGGACCTGAAGGACTCGCGGATAACGTTCTGGCGCGACGCCCATGTTAGGCGGGCTGCGAGGTCAAGTCAACATGGCCGAAGCTCACCCCCAGCCGGATAGCGCGGACCGCGCCTGTCGGTCCGCGGGGGTTGTTCACGATTTCTCCATGACGAGCCGCAGACCTGCGAAGCAGCGTTTTTGCTGTAATCTCCTTTAACCGGGGCGCTTAAACTTTTACATCTTCTTGACATCGCCCCCACCGGCATTGATGCATCTTATGCTACAGTCCGGGGAGTAAGGAGATTTCACCTATGAATCACTCTGGTTTGAGACACATCGCTTGGAGCTTGGTGTTGAGCCTGGCGCTTGCCGCTACAGCTTGGGGGCAATACGGCGGCGGGATGGGCGGTACAGGCTCGACGGGCGGGTACACGCCTCCCAAGGGCGGTTACAGCGCTGGGACCGGCGTCGCCATCGGGGCGGCGGCAGCGGCGAGCGTTGGAGCAGCTTACCTCTTGCTGCGGCACCGCGGCACCGTGGTGGGATGCGTCGAACCGTCCGCGCAAGGCACCAAGCTGCTGGACGAGAAAGACAAGAACACCTATGCGCTGGTGGCGAGCAAGGACGTGGTGCTGGCGCCGGGCGAGCGGGTGTCGCTGAAGGGCAAGAAGTCGAAAGACGACTCGGGGAAGCCCATCTTTGAGGCGCAGAGGGTCGTGAAGGACTACGGTTCGTGCAAGCTGTAGACTCAGGAGGTCGGGGCTAGGCAATCCGACGCTGCGGCTAGGGAGGGCTTGGCCCTCCCTAGTCTGTCCGGCATGGGAGCGAACGTAAAGCGAAACAAGGAAAGCGCCGCCAAGCAGCCTATTTTCTCACCTATCACCCTCCGTTGCAAGCCATGTCTAGCCTAGCCTTTCGAGTTTGTCGAGCCTAGCCCGCGCCCGCCGGCGACGCCCTCGCCCCAGTCTTGCGTCCGCCAGCCACCGGCTCGTTCACTTTTCCCGAAAATCACGTTGCAAATCGGCGGCGCAAAATCCAAAATCTAAAGCCCTATGATCCCGCGCTACACGCGTCCTGAGATGGGACGCATCTGGACCGACGAGAACAAATTCCGGCGCTGGCTGGACGTCGAGATCGCGACCGCTGAAGTCGAGGCGGAGGCAGGTCTGATCCCGAAAAGCGCGGCGCGCGCCATCGCTCGCATGCGCCGCCGACCGGACGCGTTCAGCGTGGCGCGCATCCACGCCATCGAGCGCGAGGTGAAGCACGACGTCATCGCCTTCACCACCAACGTCGCCGAGAACATCGGGCGCCACGGGCGGTATCTGCACTACGGCCTGACCTCGAATGACGTGGTGGATACGGCGCAGGCGCTCCAGGTGCGCGAGGCCTCAGCGCTGCTGCTGGCAGGACTCGCGCGCCTCGGCGAGGTCCTGAAGCGGCGCGCCTTCGAGTTCAAGCACACGCCCATGGTCGGGCGTACCCACGGCATCCACGCCGAGCCCATCACCTTCGGGTGGAAACTCGCGATCTGGTACGCGGAGAACCGCCGCAATACGAAGCGCCTCGAGTTTGCCGCGGAGGAGATGCGGGTCGGCAAGATTTCGGGCGCGGTGGGGACGTACGCCCACCTGAGTCCGGCGCTCGAGCCGCGCATCTGCGCGCGACTGGGCCTCCGGGCCGCACCCATCTCCTCGCAAGTGATCCAGCGCGACCGTCACGCGTTCTATCTCGCGACGCTCGCGGTCATCGCGAGTTCGCTCGAAAAGATCGCGCTCGAAGTACGCGGGCTGCAACGCACCGAAGTCCGCGAGGTGGAGGAGTACTTCGCGGCGGGGCAGAAGGGCTCGTCCGCCATGCCGCACAAGCGCAATCCCGTGACGGCGGAGCAAATCTGCGGACTGGCGCGCGTGGTGCGCGCGAACGCCCAGGCGGGGTTCGAGAACGTGGCGCTGTGGCACGAGCGCGACATCTCGCATTCCTCGGTCGAGCGCGTCATCCTGCCTGACTCGACCATCCTCGTCGACTACCTGCTGGCGAAGACCGCTAACCTGATCGATACGCTGTTCGTCTACCCCGAGCGCATGCGCGAAAATTTGGAGTTGCTGCGCGGGCTCATTTTCTCCGGGCAACTGCTGCTGGATCTCGTGGAAAAGGGCGCAGCGCGCGAAGAGGCTTACCGCTGGGTACAGCGCAATGCCATGCAGGTGTGGAAAACCCGCGAGGATTTTCGAGTCCTGGTCGAGCGCGACGCCGACATCCGGCGATACCTCACGCCGCGCGAGATCGCGCGCGCGTTCTCAGTCGAACGCCAACTTCGCTACGTGGATACGGTGTTCCGGCGCGTGTTCGGAAGGTCCTGATATCGGAGTGTGGCGGTTAGCGAAGAGTCAGCGCGACTCATCGTGTCTTAGGTGCGCGCTGGTGTTCCTCATTCTACGGATTCCTCTCCCAAGCTTCTTCCGAGTCGAAGAAAATCTTGACCAAACGGTAGTGAGCCCGCAGGTAAGCGCGCAGTGGACCCAGGTGATCACCACCGCCGTCGGGTCGCAGCCCGCTACTCCAAATGACGAACTGCACCCGGTGACTCTCGAGAGATTCGATGACTTGCTGAATCTGTTCCGGCTGTCCGTAGCCGTGCGTGCCAATCTTGTCCAGGTAGGCGGGATTGCGAAGATCAAGCGGGAAATAGAGACCGGCCGCGGCGCCCTCGAAGAGAAACTGCCGGGGTCGCGTTCGATCCAGCAACCAGGCACACTTGTCGTAGAAGCCCTTATCCGTGAATGCTGCGCGGCCGACGGGAAGGTCGAGATAGACGCGCCAGTGCCGCTGCGTCCGCCACGGTTCGGTCAAGGCAAGCGTCAGCGTAATGACCCACAGCGATCGCTCGATGGTGGCATACAGCCAGCCAGGCCTGCTGACAAACCACACGAACACGATCAAGGCCGGCAAAGCCACGCTGAAGAGCCGTATCCAGTTGACGGCCGGCACGACCTCGGTGAAGAGCAGCAGACCCACGATATTCACCAGCATGAGCCGGTCCCAATGTTCGGCAGGTCGAGACTTCGCGCCGTGATAGTAGCGTGCGAAGAACAACAGATAGACGAGAGGAAGAAGAGCATGGATGAAGAGAAAGATGGCCAATTTCGGAAAATACGGCCAAGGCGGGACGTGAGGGAGCGCGACCATATACTGTCCGGAACTCGGCAAGTGTTTCAGGAAAAATGTCACCTGGCAGTACACGACTCGAGCCAAGCCGGCCGTCCAGATGAAGTAGGCGTTGGCGGCGACGAGAGTGGCGGCGAAGGCCAGATACAAAGCGATTCCGCGAGTGACAAGCCAAGCCCAGCCCTGTTTTCTGCTTCTAGTTTCCCACACCAAGAAAATGCTGAAGGCAATCAGAACGATTGCGCCGCGACTCTGAGTGAAGAAGGAGGCCGCTCCACAGAGCGCGCCGGCTGCAATCAGACGCGCGAGGGCCCGGCGTTCGATCACCACTGCTACAGCAGCCATGACGGCCAGCAGGCTGTACCGATGGTGCGTCGCATCGAGGATGTAAACGTAGATAAACGTCAGGAAAAGAAGTCCCGCGAGGAATGCCGAACCACGTCCCATGATCTTCCTTGAAATCGAGACGGTGAGCCAAGTCAGACTGACCCCGAGCACAAGGATCAGGACGTTAGGAATCCAGGCGCGTTTCCCGAACGCCTCGAAGAGAGCAAGATAAACGAGACTGGTGCCCGGAGGAGTGAACTGGAAGAAGTCCCGATACATCAACTGTCCATCGAGCATCCGGCTCGCATAGGTCAGAAAAAATGACTGATCGCCTCCCATCAGAATCGGCGTGAAGGGGAGAACGAACAGTCGAAGGTATAGGAAAACTGCCACGCCCAGTAAAAACCAGGGCAGAGGTCTCGCGCCGAGGCTACCGAAAAGCGGTCGCAGTCGTTGGTTCATAGCATCGCCCGTAACGCACCTGAATTAATATACCCAGGCGACGAGCGTTCCTCACAACCCCTTCGATTTCAGAAACTCGCGCACGACTTCCTTGACGTCGCGATGCTCCCCGTCGACGGCGTAGTTCATGCGACGCATCTCGTCGGCCGAGATCTTGCCGCCCAGCTCGTCGAGCGCTTTGCCGACCTCGGGGTGGCGAGCCAGAGTTGGGCGGCGAACGATCGGGACAGCCTGGTAGGGCGGGAAGTAGTGCCGGTCGTCCTCGAGTACGGTCATATCGAGCGCGGCGATCAAGCCGTCGGTCGCGCTGCCCGCGACCAGATCCACTTGCTTTTCCTGGAGCGCGCGGTAGAGCAGGCCAAGGTCCATGATGCGAGGCGGCGAAGCGAACTTGAGGCCGTAGGTGCGAGCCAGCCCCTGGTACCCGTCGGGCCGCTCCATGAACTCATAGCCGAACCCGGCGCGCCACTGGGGTGTGTAGCGCGCCGCTTCGGAGATATTGTGGAGATGCAAACGCCGCGCATCCTCGCCGCGAATCACGATGGCGAATGTATTGTCGAACCCCAGCGGCTCAGTTACCACCAGTCCGAAGCGCCGCGCGTATTCCTCCTTCACGCGCGCGTAGACGTCCGCCGCGCTTCCTTGCGGCTTCTCCTTGAGGATCGCGGTCAACGCGGTGCCCGTGTACTCGGGGTAGACGTCGATGCGTCCCGCGAGAATGGACTGATGGCAGATGTAGCTGCCCGCCAGGTAGAACCGCCGCTCAATGAAGAGGTGGGTGCGCGCTTCCAGATGCTGCGCGATCAGTTCGCCGAGGATGGCCTGCTCGGTAAAGTTTTTCGAGCCGACGACGATCCGTTCGGCGCGCGGCGGCCCGCAGGAAGGCAGAAGGCAGAAGGCGAAAAGCAAAAGGCAGAAGGCGGAATGCACAGGGCGGAAAGCAGAAGGCGAAAAGCGAAGGGCGGAAGCGAGAAAGCTGCGACTGGTCATACGGGTATCCAGATGGCAGCAGTCTCGTCGCCGTAAGGCTTCGTCTCGCCTTGCGCGTGCTTGATCCCAACCCATGCACAGACCAGCGCGTCGAGCCCGTCTTCATAGGGTTTAAGAGAGGAGAATGTCTCGATCTCCGTAAAGTAGGGGAGCTTCAACGGAATCTCGTCAATGGCATCCTTCAAAGCCGTTGAGATCTTTCCTAACTCAGCCAAGAGGTTCAGGAACCGAGTCTCGGGAGGAGCACCCTTCCAATAGCGAGTCGTCTTACCTACCTTATACGGGATTCGGTAATAGGGGTCGGGCTTGACGAGGCGCAGTAACGCCGGGTGTGGAAAAACTTCAAGGAGTTGCCTAGGCCCCGTCGTCTTGCCTTTGACGCTTAACGAGAATCCTTCCGCCTCAAACTGCCTTCTTAATTGCTCGCCAATGCGACCAGGTCGACTCTTGTTCGGGTTGTGTGGGGCACAACCGTATTTTCCGAAACCCTTGCCTACTGCGTTTTCGGCCTCGCGCCGATGAACAATGGGAACGGTGGCCAGCGGCATGTCAACCGCAACAATTTGGACGCTCTCACCATCTAGCATCCCCTGTGCAGCGCTGAGAAGCGCGCTCGGTTCCGCGCAACCGCCTTTCGTTCGACTTGCCCAGTCAACCGCCTGACCTTCAGCGGTCTTGATAAACGCTTCGTAGCTGGGAGCGAGAGCAACACATCTCCACTTTCGGCCTGAGCCGCTCAACAGCGCCACTCCGCTCGGATGGCTTGCCGTCCAAGCCGCATCGATTCCCAAGATCGCGGTCATTCGTCTGCCTTCCACCTTCTGCTTTCCGCCCGCCACTAGGCTGGACGCAGGCGCTTCTCAATCAGGCCAAGAATCACATCGGCGGCGAGGGCGAGCAGCGCGGCGGGGATCGCGCCCGCCAGGATCAGGTTGTTATTGACCATGGCGAGGCCGCGGAAGATGTATTCTCCGAGTCCGCCTGCGCCGATGGCCGCGGCAATGGTCGCCACGCCGACCGAGATCACCGTCGCCACCCTCACTCCGGCGATGATCACGCCGAGCGCCAGCGGCAATTCTACCTGGAAGAGCAACTGGCGGTCGGTCATCCCCATGCCGCGCCCCGCTTCGACCACCGCGCGGTCGACGCCAGTGATTCCCGCGTGCGTGTTGCGAATGATCGGCAGCAGCGCATAGAGCGTGAGCGCCAGGATGGTGAGGCGGTCGGCGCGGTCCCCGATCCAGGGAACGGGAAGCAGGAGTCCGAAGAGCGCGAGGCTAGGGACAGTCTGCATGATGTTCGCACTGCCCAGAATCGGCTTGTTGAGCGACGGATGGCGGGTCAGCAGGATGCCGAGCGGCACGCCCACCACCACCGCGAGCAGCATCGAAACGCCCACCAGCCAGAGGTGTTCGCCGGTCAGCTCCAGCACTTCAATCCGGTTGGTCAGGAGAAATTTGAGCAGGCCCATCATCCACCCTTTCTTGTCACGGCGGCCGAAAGCCTGCCCGCGGCTCTTTCAACGTGCGATCAAGTCGTCTCCACTGCGGAAAGCCGCGAGATACTCGGCCGCGAGCGGTTCGGTTGCTCGCAGAAACTCCGCCGCGGTGTAGACTCCGATCAGGCGGCCGGCTTCAAAGAGCCCGATGCGGCCGCCAGGGCCCGCCAACAGCAGGCCTTCGCGGAGGTCGTGGGTCACGAACACCACGGTCTTCTTCAGCCGCTGCTCGAGCGCGAGGAATTCACGCTGGATTTCCGCCCGCGTGATGGGATCGAGCGCGCCGAACGGTTCATCCATGAGGAGAATGGGCGGATCGGCGGCCAGAGCGCGCGCCACGCCGACGCGCTGCCGCTGTCCTCCGGAAAGTTCGCGGGGATAGCGCGACCGAAGTTGCGGGTCAAGTCCCACGAGCAGCAACAGCTCGCGGACGCGCGCGCGGATGCGCTCCGCCGGCCACCCTTGGATCCCCGGTACCAGTCCCACGTTACGCTCGACCGAGAAGTGGGGAAAGAGGCCGACCTCCTGGATCACGTAGCCGATGCGGCGGCGCAACTGGATGGCGTCCCAGGCAAGGGTCGAGCGGCCTTCGACGCGGACCTCGCCGCCGCTCGGCACGAGCAGACGATTGATGAGCTTGAGCGTCGTCGTCTTGCCCGAGCCGCTGCGGCCGAGCAACACCAGCGTCTCGCCGCCGCGAATCTCGAGGTTCAGATCACGCAGCAGGTCGCGTCCTGAGTCGACGGCGTAGCGCACGTCCTTGAATTCGATGATCGTCGCGCTGTCCGGCGTCGTCATAGCTTTCAAAGCACGCGACGGCTGTTGCTCGGTGCTTCACGGGATTTACCCGAAGTTAACATGCCTGTCATATGACCGGGCGCGCGAACCTGTTATATTGGCCCGGACGGAGACGCCTGAACCGCGTCGGCCGATGGAGCGTCTAATAACTGGGCTTGGCGGTCAGCGTCGTCCAGTTCCGCTTGCAAGAATAGGAGAAAAGGGAGCGCCATGCAAAACCGTGTTGAGGTCGGCGAGGCTGGGCTCGATCTGCTCGAGCGGCTGGCGGAAGCACGGACGATGACCGACGACCTGTTCCGGCTGGTGGCGCCCGAAGCGCTCTTTGACCGGCCGATCCCCGAGCGGCATCGCATCGTGTTCTACGTCGGCCATCTCGAGGCCTTCGACTTCAATCTGTTCCTGGGCCAACTCGATGGCCTTCGATCCTGTCATCCGGAATTCGATCGGCTGTTCGCCTACGGCATCGATCCCGTAGGGGACGGGCTGCCCACCGACCAGGTGTCGGACTGGCCGGCGCTTGAGGACATCCAGGGGTACGGCGCCCGCGTACGCAAGGACTTGGATGCGCGCCTCGAGAGCGGCTCGGCGCGGCATGAGCCCGCGCTTGCCGATGGCGCACTGCTCAACATCGCCATCGAGCACCGGCTCATGCACGTTGAGACACTCGCCTACATGCTCCATCAGTTACCGTTCGACCGCAAAGCGAAGTTCGCGACTGAGCCCGCGCCGGCAGCCCCTCCGATTGCTCCCCGCATGATCGAGATCCCTACCGGCGAGACTACCCTGGGACTCGCGCGGGCCGACGGCGTCTTCGGCTGGGACAACGAGTTCGAAGCACACCAAGTCGCCGTCCCCGCGTTTCGCATCGACGAGTACAAGGTGACCAATGGCCAGTACCTCGAATTCATCCGCGCCGGCGGATACGAGGAGAAGAGCCTGTGGAGCGAGGCAGGCTGGGAGTGGACGCAAAGCCAGGGCATCCGGCATCCCAAGTTCTGGACCCCGCAAGGCGAGAAGTGGTCCTACCGCGGCATGTTCGCCGAAGCTCCGCTGCCCCTCGACTGGCCCGTCTACGTGAGTCATGCCGAGGCGACGGCGTACGCCCGCTGGAAGGAAAAGAAGCTGCCCACCGAAGCTCAATTCCATCGCGCCGCTTATGGAACGCCGGAAGGTTGCGAGCGCGAGTATCCCTGGGGCAATCAGTTTCCCGAGGCGAGTCGAGGCAACTTCGACCTCTCCCGCTGGGATCCTGCGCCCGTGGGCGCCTACCCGGAGGGCCGTAGTGCCTTCGGAGTCGGCGGCCTGGTGGGCAACGGCTGGGAGTGGACCTCGAGCGTGTTCGCGCCGTTTTCCGGATTCAGACCCTTCGCGTTTTATACTGGCTACTCGGCCAATTTTTTCGACGGCCAGCACTACGTCGTCAAGGGGGGCTCGGCGCGCACCGCAGCGCCGCTGTTACGCCGCTCCTTCCGCAATTGGTTTCAGGCGCATTACCCGTACCTGTACGCCGGATTCCGCTGCGTGCTCGACTGAGTCGCTCAACCCTGGTGCAATGTGCTCGCTCACGAGATCACTCTCGACCCGGTCGCGCAGTTTGCCCGAGAAGTGCGCGACGGCCTGAGCAAGCCCGGACAGAAGGAGCTCCCGTCCAAGTATCTCTACGACGCTGTGGGTTCGGCGTTGTTTGAGGTCATCAGCTTGCTGCCCGAGTACGGCCTGACGCGGGCTGACGAGCGCATCCTCCGCCGGCACGCCGACGATATCACGTCGCACATCTCCTCGCCTGCCGTCGTCGCCGAGCTGGGCAGCGGCAGCGGCAAGAAGACGCGCTGGATTCTCGAGGCGCTGGCGCGCCGTCAGCCCACCACCTATCATCCCATCGAGATCTCGCCCGCCGCGCTCGCGCAGGTTGAACGGGAACTCGACCACCTCCCTCGGGTCGCCATCCTGGGTTTCGAGGCGGAATACTTGGATGGCTTGCGGCGGGCCGCTGCTGTGCGCCGACCGGGCGAGCGAATACTGGTGCTTTTCCTTGGCAGTTCTATCGGGAATTTCGACCGCGAACCAGGCGAGCAGTTCTTGCAAAAGGTGCGCGAGACCCTCACTCCAGGCGATGCGCTGCTGCTCGGCACCGACCTCGAGAAGTCCGTGCCGCGACTCCTCCTGGCCTACGCCGATTCGCTCGGCGTCACCGCCGCGTTCAACCTGAATCTTCTGGCGCGCATCAATCGTGAACTCGGTGGCAACTTCGACCTGGCGCAATTCGAGCACCTGGCCCTGTTCAACTCGAACCAGCGCCGCATCGAGATGCACTTGCGCTCGAAGGCGGACCAGCATGTTGCCATCCACCAAGCCGGCTTCGAGGTTGCGCTTCGCCAGGGTGAAACGATCTGGACGGAGAGCTCGCACAAATACCGCGCCGATGAGCCATATGAGATGGCGGAGCGAAGCGGCTTCCGCTGCGACGGTCAGTGGATCGACACGGAGTGGCCGTTCGCCGAGAGTTTTCTGACCGCCGTCTCGCGATGGCCCGCTTTTTATGAGCCGCGACGCAGCAGGAGCATGGTGAGGTCGTCCTTGAAACGCGTTGATCCTTGGTAGCGGCTCACTGCATCGAGCACTCCCGACGACACTTCCGGCAGAGGCACTTCACGTGGCAAGCCTAGGACGGTCGAGCGCGCCAGGTCGACGAATCCTGGTGCTGTCAACGGCTCGCCCGCCGGCGACTCGACTTCGTTGACCGCGTCCGAGAACGCCATCACCATGTCGCCGGATTCCAGCCGCACGCTAGCCTGGCTGTACCACTCACCGGCAATCACGCCGAGCGGTAGTCCGTCCAGGCCTTCACCCAGCGGGTACCAGTCGCGTTCGCGGACGCGCCACAACAGCATCCGTGGATGGGCGGCATACGCAAAGTTGAACTCGCCGCTGGCGCGATCATAGTTCGCCGTCACCACGGTGGCCAGCCGCAGAGGTGCGCCGGGACGCTCGCGCGACTGAAAAGTGCGGCTGAGCGCCTCGAGCAGTCCGCCGATGTCCTGGACGTCGCTATGCTCGTGCAGCAGCGCGTGGATGTGCGCGGCGATGCCGCTCGCCGTGAAACCGTGCCCGACGGCGTCGGCGAGCACGACGCGCGCGAATCGTTCGGCGCCGCAACTGAACAGCGCGTAAAGGTCGCCGCCTTCACCGCCCTCGGCTGGCAGGGCGATCACGTCGCCCTCAAGGCCGGGCAACTCGACGTGCCGATGCGCGCGCTCGTTGCCGGCGTATAGCTCGGTTCAGGTGAAGGGTCGTTCAGGCGGACCGCATTGGACAGTGCTTTCGTCGGACATGACGACCCATGATAACACGCGCCATCCGAACGTCACCCGGCAGACGGCGCGGGCCGCCATCACATTTGCGCATCGGGCCTTGAAGCCGCAATACCCGCAGGCGTATGATTTGGTCTCAAGACCCGCGCGAGCGGGGAGTGATCCATGGCCACGGCCACGCACCAGCCCAAGTCGGCGCGCGAACTCTATCGCGTCGCCAAGCAACAGGGCGTCTGGGACCCGGAGCAGATCCCCGTCGCTGAGGACCGCCACGATTGGCAGGCACTCACCGGGGAGCAGCGTGAGCAGCTCGTGAAAATCTGCTCGCTTTTCTACGAAGGCGAGAGTAGCGTGGCCGATACGCTAGCGTGGTGGCTGGTGGCTATGCCCGACCCCGACCGGCGCGTCTTTCTGGCTAGCCAGGTGTTCGAGGAAGCGAAGCACGCCGAATTCTTCGGGCTCTATTTTCGCGAAGTCTTGGGCGACGTGGACACCGCGTCCTACTTGACTGACGAGTACCGCAGCGTTCTCGTGGACGAGCTGCGCGAGCGCGGGGAGCGAATCGGCCGCGCCCTGCTCGACGCCGCCGAGCCCGGGGGCCACGAACAGCTCGACCGGGCGCTGCTGCTCGGCGTTGCCCATTACATGGGGGTCGTCGAAGGGATGATGGCGGCAACCGGCTACGACTATTTCGAGGAGATGCTGGGCGCGCGCGGCATCTTCCCGCGCCTGCTCGAGGGCGTCAGGCTTATCCGCGCCGACGAGGGCAGGCACATCACCGTTGGCATGGAGTGGCTGCGTGAGAGGATCGGTGAGCGACCCGAGTACGCCGCGCTGGTGCGCCAGCTCTTCATGGAAGAAAGCGTGAAGATTCCGGCGCGCACTGAGTTCGTCTTCCAGCCCAACGGTTTCGGGCTCGACCGCACCCGCATGATGGCCATCGGCTATCAACATCTCGAGCAGCGTTCGAGGGAGATCGGATTGTAAGACTCGCCGATGATGCACCTTAGACAGCAGGCGGGAGGTTGGGGATGATGCGCGCGTTGCCGAGGTGCGGCATTCGGCCGGCTGTCTGCGGATTCACACTTTCATAAGGAGCGATCATGTCCAACGAATCGGAAATCAATCGAAGAGAATTTCTGAGGACCGGTGCGAAGAGTGGAGCGGCAATCGCCGCGCTGAGCGGGATTACTTTCCTCACCCATCCCGAGCGCGTCTTTGGAGCGAACGACCGCGTTCGCGTGGGAATCTGCGGAGTGCGCGGCCGCGGCTGGGACCACGTCCACGAGTACAAGGGGATCGCACAGGCGGAGATCGCCGCGTTCTGCGACGTGGACGAAAACGTGCTCGACCAGCGGCTTGCCGAAGCCGAGCAGAAGCTCGCGTTGCCTAAGCCCAAACGCTACGTCGACGTCCGCAAGCTGCTCGAGGACAAAGATATCGACGCCATCTCCATCGCCACGCCCAACCACTGGCACTCCTTGATGGCCATCTGGGGCTGCCAGGCGGGCAAGGACGTCTATGTTGAGAAGCCGTGTTCGCACAACTGGTGGGAAGGCCGGCAACTGGTGCGCGCCGCCGCCAAGTACAACCGCATTGTCCAGCACGGCACGCAGAGCCGCTCCGCCATGGGGATGGTGGAAGGCATCCAGAGAATGCGGGACGGGCTCCTGGGCGACCTCTACCTCTCGCGCGGCCTGTGCTACAAGTGGCGCGACACCATCGGGCGCGCCTCCGTCGAGCCCGTGCCGAAAGGCGTCCACTACGACCTGTGGACGGGGCCCGCGCCGCTCAAGCCGTTCACCAAGAACCGGTTTCACTACAACTGGCACTGGATTTGGGATACCGGCAACGGCGACATCGGCAACCAGGGCATTCACGAGATGGACATCGCGCGCTGGGGACTGGGCGTCGGTTTTCCCAACCGAGTCTCGGCGATCGGCGGTCATTTCATGTTTGACGATGACCAGGAAACACCCAACACCCTCAACGTCGCCTTTGAGTACAACCTGCCGGAGGGCAAGCGCAAGATGCTCGAGTTCGAAGTGCGGCACTGGATCACCAACCACGAAGCCGGAATCGGGACGCGGGAGTTTGAAAGTGCAGCCCTGCCAGCCGCGGGATTGGAGCCCGCACCCAAGAGCAAGAAGGGCCGCGCGGCCGCTGCGCCGATGCTTGGGCCCGACGCGGGTACACACAACACCATCGGCAATCTTTTTTATGGGTCGAAGGGCTGTATGGCCATGGGTGGCTACGATTCCTACAAGAGCTGGCTGGGCAAGAACATGGAGCCGGGCCCGGAGGGTCATGGCGGCGAGCACCATTTCCAGAACTTCATCGACTGCGTGCGCAGCCGCAAGCAGGAAGACCTGCACGCCCCGATCCTCGAGGGCCACATCTCCGCCACGCTGGTTCACCTCGCGAACGCGTCGTACGTCCTCGGCCGCACGCTAAGCTTTGATCCCGCCAGCGAACAGGTAATCGGCGACGACGAAGCGAACCGCCTGCTGCGCGGTACCTATCGCGACCCCTTTGTGGTGCCGGAGAATGTCTGACTCAGTGACAACGCGGCGAGACTTTCTGAAAACGGCCGGCGCGCTCGCGGTGTGGCCACTCGCGAGCGTGCGCGGCGCCGCCTCGCTCGATCCTCCAGCCTGGCCGCCGCCGGTCGGCTACGCCACCATCTCCTGGCCGGAGAGCCAGTTCGCCGACGCCCTCGAGACCATCTCCCGCCTCAGCTTTGCCGGCCTCCAGATGTTGGGGTGGGTGCGTGACGCCAACTCGGGCGACAAGACCGTCCAGCTCAAGCAGCATCTTCAAAAGCTGAAACTCTACCCGGCAGCGCTTTCCTGCTCGCACGTCAAGCTCGACCCCGCTCGACTGGTCGATGGAACGGCGGAGTTCAAGGCCTATGCCGCGTTTCTCAATAACCTCGGCGGGCGCTACCTTCAGGTGACCGACGGTGGCCATCCCCAGGTGAAGTATTCTGACGCGGAGATTGCGGCGCTGGGTGCGCAGATGAACGCCCTGGGAAAGCTGGCGCGCGAGCATGGATTGATGCTCGGCTATCATCCGCACTTCGGGACGCTGGGAGAGACTCGGGAGGGACTCGGACGGGTGCTGGCGGCGACCGATCCCAGTGACGTCAAGCTGATTGCCGACGTCGCGCACCTGACACTCGGCGGCTCCGACCCCGCGGAGGTGATCCGCACCTACCACGATCGCGTGGTGCTGCTGCACTTCAAAGACCTCCGCAAGGACGTCGCGGAGCAGGCGCGCCAGGATCGCGACCTCGTGCGCCACTCGAAATATCACTTCTGCGAGATCGGCACGGGCGTTGTGGATTTTCCGCCCATCCTCGCCGAGCTGCGCAAACTGAGTTCCCCCTACTGGATCATCGTCGAGCTCGATGCTTACGAACCGCCACCGGGCGGTCCCGCCGAAAGCGCTCGCATGAACAAAGCGGCGCTCGAGAAACTCGGCCTGCCCATCCGCCCACAGTCCGTCCTGTAGCGGCGCTCTGTGAGCGCCGTCTTCTGAACTCGCCTCATCTCACCTTGGTCGCCGTGACCTCGATTTCGTAGCGCCGATCGGAGGACACGTCGTCCATGGTGCTGGTTATGGTGGGCTTGTCAAGGGGCAGGTCCGCGGTAAGAGATGACCGATCGGTTCGAAAGACCGGATGTTCGTTCGATTGGTGCGACTCTTCCGGCTTCAGGACGCTGCTCATCTCCACCGTAAGGTCGAGCCGGACTCCGTTCTCATCGCCGTGGGGCCGGCAGTCGATGTTCATGCCAATGTCTTTATACTGGTACGCTCCACTGCCCACGCCCCCTACAACGAACGGAACCTGGCTTCCCACCCGAATCCTCCCAAACTCTCCGTCGTCCGCCAGTGTCATGTACTTTCGCGCGTTCAGACGCTTGCCGTTTTGGACCTCGTAAACCGAGAACTCGATCTTGTACGTGGCGCTGGGCCGGGTGACCGCCATCGGCCTGGGATCCTTGGCTTGCTTCTCTTGGGCAGTCGCGCTTCCAGCCAGCAACGCCAGGGAGGTCGCAAGGATTAGAAATGTAGGCGCATTCAGCCTGATTTTTCGCATCGTCATCTTCTCCTTGAGCTATTTCTGCTCACTGTCAGAATCGGGCGGCCAGTTTTCTAAGGGCGAAATATCAAGATCCTTGATTCGCAAGTCTCCCGCGGCATCGTTTCCACTGCATGCGACCAGCACTGAAGGAGGCGCGTCCTTGGCGTGGAGCAGCAACTTCTCCTCCTCGGAGAGCGGCGAGGGGCTGGGAAACTGCTTCGGCTGGTAGCTCGCCACCCGCACGCTTTCAGGTTCCCGGCGAACTCGGCGTTCGTCACGCGGCGCGAACCTCCCATGGGCGCGCCCCGCCGGCTGTGAGTTTGCTGCGGGCTTGGACCCGGCGGGCCATGAAGCGACCTGAGGCAACGGGGATTGACTCGCGATGGCCGGGGACGGGCTCGCGATCACCGACGGCCCTCGTTGCGGGTGCGCCGTCGAGCCGGAGCGCAGCATGAATCTTGCCGTCAGCACGAGGAGCACCAGCGCAGCGAGTCCCGCGACGAGCTGCCACTTCCAGGCGAACTGCGGTCGAGTTATGCGCTCCGCCCGGATGCGTGTCATCACCCGCCCTTCAAGACCCGGCCGCGGTTCTACATCGCCCGCACGCTCGAGTGTCGCGTCAAGCAGCTTGTCGAGAAAGCGGTCATCCACCGCGTGTCGGTCGTTCTTCATGATTCCTTCCCCAGTACCGCTCGGAGCTTCTCCTTCAAGAGTTGGCGGGCGCGCCAAAGGCGCTCGCGTACTGAGCCCGGCGGAATCCCGAGCACCTCCCCGACCTCCGCCGAGGACATCTCCTCGATCATTGAGAGCATGAGCGTTTCGCGCAGCTCGTGCGGCAAGCCGTCGATCAGATGGTGGAGGAGTCCAGCGGTCTCCTCGTGTGCGGCAATCTCCTCCGCGTCTTTTCCCGCGGCGCACAAGGTCGCGACGACTCCGGCGGCCTCGTCGAGCGAAGCCGGGGCTGGACGCCGTCGTGCATCGAGCGCCACTCGCCAGGCCGTACGCGCCAGCCACCCTCGCCGGTCGCGAATCCGCGGCCAGTCGTGCCGGTGTTTGAGGAAGCGGAGGAAGGTTTCCTGGGTTGCGTCCTCGGCGTCGTGATGGTTGCGCAACGCCGAGTACGCGATACGATAGACGAGGCGGGAGTGCTCCTCTACCGCCGCCTCCATCTCATCATCAGTCGGCGTGTCGGCGATAGGAAACGGTTCGTCCAAGATCCCCTGACCCGGCACGGACATTCGCGGTCCTCGGAGATAAGACGGGGTTGGGAGCAAAGTGTTGGAGATTATTTTGACGCGGTCTAGTTCTTTCCCTCCAGTTCATCCGCCAGCGGCCCGGCGTCGTAGAGTTTGCGCAACGCCTCGATCATCACGGCGGTGTGGACGGCGACCGCGCGGTTGCTCGTCTCGTCGTAGACGTAGTCCCCCACCAGACTCTCAATGTTGCCGTCAAAGATGAGACCCACGAGTTCGGCATTGCGGTTGATAACCGGCGAGCCGGAGTTGCCGCCGATGATGTCGCAGGTCGAAACGAAGTTGACGCGCGTGGTGAGGTCGAGCCGGTCGCGGCGTTCGGCAAAGCGTGCGGGCAAGTCAAACGGGGGCTTCTGACTGAAGCTGTAAGAGCGGTCGTAGAGGCCATAGAGGGTCGTCCAGGGCGGCGCCTCCGTGCCGTTCATGGGATAGCCCTTGACGGTGCCAAAGGTGAGTCGCAGCGTGAACGTCGCGTCCGGGTACAGAGACTTGCCGTAGGCCGCGAAGCGCGCCTTGCCGATCTTCTCGCCCGCCGCCGTCTCGACGCTCTCCACGTTGTCTTCCATCCATTTGCGGGTCTGGCGCATGATGGGGTCAATCTTGCGCGCCATGACGATCATCGGGTCGGTCGATGCCGCGACCGCCGCTTCGCCGCCCTCGACCAGGGATTTGCGGAAGGCCGGATCGGCCATCCTGGTCCCGGTAAACAACTGGGAAACCACCGAGCGCGGATCCTGACCGTTGAGCGTCGCCTTGACAAATGGATCATCGGACCCAAGCTGCTCGCGCGACAGCTCGAGTCCGTCCGCCAGCAGTGCCTGTTCGAGATGCGGATACACGGGGGCGGGTGAGAAGAGGCGAAACTTCAGAGACTCGAGCTGGGACTCATGGTACCCGTCGAGCCGCTGGCCATCGGGCTTCTTCACTTCCGCCACCAACTGAACGATGGTCAGCGCGGTCTGCAACATCCTGGAGGAGCCTATGCCACGATAGAAGCTCGGCTTCAGTTGGCTCAGCCGCTTCTTCTCCGCCTGGGCGATGTCATCCCACGCCGAGCCATAGTCCTTTTTCCATTCGGGGTTGCCGTCAACGAGAGCGCGAAAGTCGGCTTCTTCCTTCTGCTTCTTGGTGATCAGGTTCTTGTCGAGCAGGCCCTCGTATCGGCCCTGGAATGCCTTTTGGGCGTTACTCAGGCCGAAGGTCATGCCCAGCGCTTCGCGCGCCTGCTCCGGCCCTTGCTTCGAATAAGTGGCCAGGACGTCCAGGCGCCGCTTGAGGAGACCCAGGACCATCGGCAGGAAATCATTGCGCTGGTCCTCGATCTGCGCCAGGGTGTCCAGCCGGGCTGTCAAGCCGGGGTTGCCCGAGACAAACACCAATTCGCTGTCGGCCGCGCCTTTGGCATTCCATTTGAAATAGTTGGTGCTTTCGACCGGCTTGCCGTTCTCGTAGACGCGGAAGAGCGCCATGTCGATGTCGTAGCGCGGATAAGTGAAGTTGTCGGGATCGCCGCCGAAGAAAGCCGCCTGACGCTCCGGCGCGAAAACCAGCCGCACGTCGGTATACTTCTTATAGCGATAAAGCCAGTATTCGCCGCCCTGATAAAGCGGGATCACGTCCGAGCGCAGTCCGGTTTTCTCCAGGCTCTCGCTTTCGATCTTGGCGATCTCCGCTTTGCGGGCGTCGAGCGCGTCCTTGTCGCTCATGCCCGGCTTGACCACGCCCTGTACGCGCGCCGTGACGTCCTCCATCGACATCAGGACGTTCAATTCGAGGTCCGGACACTTCAGTTCTTCCGCCGCGGTCTTGGCGTAGAAGCCGTCCTTGACGTAGTCCTTCTGTGGAGTCGATACCTTCTGCAACTGCCCGAACGCCACGTGGTGATTGGTGAGCACCAAGCCGTGCGGGCTGACAAACGACCCCGACCCGCCGTCGTTGAAGCGGACGCTCGCCAGGCGGACGTGGTCGAGCCACTCCTGGGTGGGCGTGAAGCTGTAGCGCTCCTGGAGCAGCTTGCGGGGAGGATTGTCGAAGGTCCACATGCCTTCGTCGGCGCGCGGTGTCAACGGCGCAACGAACAGCGCGGTCCAGATCGCGGCGAGCGCAACGGCCGAAGCGAGCGGCTTGCCGCAGCGCGCCGTCCTCGCACGCAATCGAATCCACAAACAGTCGTTTTTCATAACTCTCCTTTGGAGAAACCTGCCATCCCAGCAGTCGATTGCCCTGACCCGCTTGAGAACTGGGTAGTCGACGGCTGGCTGAGGGGTTGTCGCGGACCAAGATAGGCGCGGTGCTGCCCCCAACAACGCCTCGCACCAGGCACAAAACACCTGAGCTTACTACAATCCACGCGGAGCTTCACCGCCTATCTCATCGGACTTAGGAGACAACTCTGCAGGCAGCAGAACGGCGTCACTGTCCCGGCCCGACGCTTTGAAGGCGGCGCGATACGCACCGAGGATGTCCTGGAGGGAAAGTACGCCCTCGAGCCGCTGGAAGTTGGCGCGGTGAACTACCGGCAGAAGGGGATACTCTCCCATCTTCCGGAGGGCGACATAAAGCGGCTGGTCAGGATGCAGGCGCGGCAGCCGGCCGTTGACGATATCGCGCAGGAACGCGTCGCCCTTGTCATAGCTCGCCTGCCGCTCGAGTTCCGCTTTCGTGATGGCGCTCCACTCGCCGTCGCGAAAACTCACCAGAAAGATAGCGTCCGGCGCTGACGACTGCACCCGGCTGAGCGCGTCAGCCACGGTTTCTTCACTATGGAGCAAGGGTTCCGTGGGCTCGTGCATGGCGTCTTCCACCCGCAACAGCGATTCCTCGCGCTGCTCCTCCATCGAAGGCAGATCGGTCCCGTCCTGGCGCGACAACAGGTCGAACAGTGAGGTCGGCTGAAAGCGGAGGGAGATGAGATAAGCGATGGTATTTGACACCATGACGGGCACGATGATGGAGTAATTGCCGCTCACTTCGAGCACCATGAAGACCGAGGTCATGGGGACGCGCAGGAATCCGGCAAACAGCGTGCCCATCCCCACCAGCGCGTACGCCCCCACCGAGCCCGTCAGTCCGGGCAAGAAATGGTGTTCGACTCCACCTACGGCGCCGCCGACCATGGCGCCGATGAACAAGGTCGGCGCGAACATCCCGCCTGGGGTGCCACTTGCGAAGGAGAGGCTCGTGGCCACGATCTTGAACGCCGCCAGCACCGCCAGCATCTGCCAGACGTAGCGGTCGTGCATCGCCTGGTCGATAACTTCGTAGCCGGCGCCCATCACCTGCGGCAGGCGCAGTCCGATCACGCCGATGAGCAAGCCGGCGGCCGCAGGCTGCACGTAGAAGGTCCAGCGGGGCATTTCTTGCAGGCGCGGACGAACCCTGTCAATGATCTTGATGAAGGCGAGCGAGCCAATCGCGCCGACGATTCCGAGCACCGCGTAGGCAATGAGCTCCCAGGCGTGTACCAGACGGAAAACGGGGATGCGGAAAAGCAGTTCGCCGCCCAGAAAGCCGCGCACCACGACCACACTTGAAATGGCCGAGAGCACGATGGCGCCCAGCACCCCGGCGCTCCAGCGGCCGATGACTTCCTCGATCACAAAGAGGACGGCGGAAATCGGCGCGTTGAACGCCGCTGCTAGTCCCGCCGCCGCACCCACCGGGGCGATCAGCCTCAGCTTGTCGCGCGAGAGACGCAGCCGGCGTCCCAGCGCCGAGGCTACGCCCGCGCCAATCTGCAGCGACGGGTCCTCCGGCCCCAGCGAATGCCCGCTGCCGATGGCCAGCGCGCAGGTGATGAACTTGCCCACCACGGTGGAAAACGGAATGACACCGTCGTAGATGTAGACTGCGGCTTTAGTCTGGTTGACGCCGCTGCCGCGCACGCGCGGAAAGAACCGCATGACGAGCACAGCGACCACCAGCCCGCCGAGGACCGGCATAGTCAGGACGCGCGCTGGCGTCGGAATCAGCGCTGAGCCGAGCAGCCGAATCCGCGTCCAGTCGATGGCGATGCGGAAGCAGACAACCAGGAGTCCAGAGAATAGGCCGATGATGACAGCCAGCAGCAGGAACAGGTTCTCTTCGCGCAACGAGAACGGCTCGGGCGAGAGTCGCAGCCAGTGGCGAACCCTGATCCAGAGCGCTCGACTTTCGAATCCGGACTTGGCGCTTTCAGTCAGGTTCCCCTCCACCGTGCCGCTGGGCGGCGAGCAGAATCGCGTGGTCGAGTCCAGTGGGCGCTCCGCAGGCCACCGCCGAGACCTTCTCCGCTTCCACCACCGCGTCCAGCGCTGCCGTCGTCAGATCCGGGTCGCGGCGCAGAATCGATTCACGCATCTTGGGCCGGAGCTCAAGCGCCTGGGCGTAGGCCTTCTCGAGGGGCGTCTGAGGTGAGGTGGTCTCTAATTGGTCGCCGCGGCTTTGCGCGCAGCTCTCGAGACGGTCCATCGCCTGCTCGTAAGCGCGCACCACGCGGCTGCTGCGCTCCTCGGCCGAGAGACGCCCGGAGAACGGGTCAATCTCCAGAATCAGGCTGGTCGTCTCGAGCAGTCGCGCGGCTTGCGTGTTGCCTCGATTCCATCGTAACGCACGCTCGAGATAAGGCCGCGCTGCCTCGTAGCGAGCCAGCTCGAAACACGCCTGGCCGGCGCCGAACAACGCCGCTTCCAAGCGCGGACTGAGCGCGAGCGCTCGCTGGAACTGCCTGAGAGCGCGGTCGAAGTCGCTCGCCGCGAGAAACATGTTACCCACCCGCACATGGAGGTCGGCATCCTCCGGAAGGTCTCCTGCCAGCGCAATAAGCTCCGCCTCCGCATCCCGGGTATCCTTCCGGGCGAAGAGAGCCTGGCACAGTTCGAGCCGGGCGTTGCGGCTGGCCTGCTCGGGGTTGTCGCTCCAGATGCCGTAGATAGCGTTGTGATAGTAGCGAAGCGCTTCCGGGATGCTGCCGGCGCGGGCGGCCAGACGCCCGAGATCGAGGTTGACTTCGCCATTCGAGGGCTCGTCTGACCAAAGGCTCAGCAAGTAGGCTTGCGCCTCGTCCAAGCGCTGCGCCGCTTCCAGGGCCTCAGCTAGACGCAGCCGATAGACGTTGTTGCCGGGGACATAGACGAGTGCCGTCTCGAGGTCCTCGATGGCCTTTTCCGGTTGACCCGACTGGAGGTCTGCTTCGCCGCGGATGTACCATCGTTGGGCCAGCGCGCGTTGGGTGGCGTGATAGCGTTGGGTGACGAAGCCGGTGAAAGCGAAGAGAACGCCCAGCAGCGCGAAGCTGGCTACAAGCACGCTGTCGCGTCGCTCGGGCCACCACGCCGGCGCCTGTTGGCAATGCGGGCAGTTTACCTCCCCGGCCGGGATCGTGCGTCCGCAGCGTTCACAGACTCGCTCTGGTGGGTTATCCGGCAACTCTTCGCCCAGCGTCCTCCCATGCCTGATTGTCTTGACGACCCGCCCACGGTTTTAGGAACCGTCTTCTATCCTAAGTCTCCTTGCGGCAAGGCGTCAAAACTAACTTCTGATTCTCGAGCTGCGGGGATGTTCCATCTTGGGCGGCCCAGGCGTGAATACAGAAGGGAATCTGTAACGGGGAACGCGAGGAGCGAAGCAGGTCCTTCAGCGAGCTCTTACTCTCAGGTTGCCGGAGACGTTCGAGTAGCCCTCGACTTTACCCTGGTCGAAGACCACCCAGGAGAGTTCGTAGCCCCAACGGTTCCCGCCGACGCTGGTGGGCGTACCCTGGACGGCCAGCACGTCGTCCCCGGTCGAGCCCAGGGTGAAGAAACCGCGCGTCCGGGCGGCAGCGACGTCGCCCTGGGGAGTCATCTCGAAATGGAGCTTTTGCGTCTCGTTGGAGTAGGCGTCGACGCGGCCGTTCGAAAAGCTCACCGTTGACGAGTCGTAAGTCCATCGCTCCCCTTCAATGCTGGTCGGCGTACCCTGGACTGCCAGCACCTCGTCCTCGGTCGAGCCCAGCGTGAAGGCGCCGCGGGCGCGCGCCGCCGAAACGTCCCCCTTGGGGTTGACTCGCACGTGGAGATTGCCCTCGGCGTTGTCATAGCTCTCGACTTTGCCGTCGACGAAGTCCACCGACGACGAATCGTAGCGCCAGCGGCGCCCCTCTACGCTGGTGGGCGTACCCTGGACGGCGAGCACGTCATCGGCGGTCGACCCCAGCGTGAAGGCGCTACGCGCCAAGGCCGCCTGAGCGTCGCCCGCCGGCTTCAGCCGCACGTGCAAGTTGCGGGAGACGTTCGCATAGCCCTCGACCTTGCCCTCGGCGAAGTCGACCGAGGATAACTGGTAGAGCCACCGCCCGCCTTCAACACCCGTGGGCGTTCCTTGGACGCTCAGTACTTCTTCCTGCGTGGAACCTAGGGTAAACGTAGGAACGTCGATGGGCGCATCCTCGAGCGCATCCGACGCCTCACGGTTCACGTTCGAGTCAGCGGTCGTACTCCGGCGGGTATCATCGTTGCGCACTACCGCGACCACGATCAGCGCCGTGACGCCGAGCAGGGCGAAGGCCGCGGCCGCCTGCGGCGAGAGACCCCACCTTCGCCGCGCCGGTTCGGACGGCGGATCCAAGTCCGCGGGCGGAGCCTCCGGCGCTGCCAGACGAATCTCGGGTGCGTAGCGGCGCGCGGGCCACTCGGGCTCCGGCACGGGATGGGGCGGCGCGGGAAGCGTATCAGGCAGGATCTGCTCGTAGGCCTCGTTGATTTCCTTGAGTTTCTCCTGCGCCTTGCGCTGGAGCCGGGGGTCGTCGCCAAAACGGTCCGGATGCCAGACCTTGACGAGGTCGCGGTGCGCCTCCTTCAACTCCTCGAGCGAGGCGCCGGGCTCGACCCCGAGGACGTGATAGTAGCGAAGCTTGGTTGGCGATACCCAACGCGCCCGATGGGCGGTGTACCCGCGCTCCCGGCCCGCCTCATCCCTCACTCGGGGTCCCCTCCCAGGACGGCGATTCCCGGCATCCTAGCACAACTCGCTCGGGATACCAATCCTGAACTTCACTGACTCGTAACATGGGCCGCGGGGCCGCCGTTGTATAATCCCATTTCAGCTTCGCGTTCCTCACCCCGGTTATTGAGCCAGCAGTTGACCCGTGTCCGAAGGAGCATCTTGACGGGCGACGATCCCATCCCGACCACTCTACCCGCCGTGCGGCCCCGCCGCGTGGTCATCAGTCACGTCGAGCCCGAGGTCGAGGGCGGACGCTTCCCGGCCAAGCGGATCGTCGGTGACACCGTGGTGGTGACGGCGGACATCTTCGCCGACAGCCACGACCTGCTGGCGGCGGTGGTGCGCTATCGCCACGAGAAGGATACGAGCTGGAGCGAGGCGCCCATGCGGGAACTGGTGAACGACCGCTGGCGCGGCGAGTTCCGCGCGACCCAGGTGGGGCGTTACGAGGTGATGCTCCAGGCTTGGATCGACCGCTTCGCAACCTGGCGACGCGACTTCCAGAAGAAGGTCGAGGCTGGCCAGGACGTGGAAAGCGATCTCCAGACCGGAGCGTCTCTGGTTGACGAGGCGTCGCGGCGGGCGATCGGTCCTGCGGCCCGCGATTTGGCCTTGCGGGCGGCCTTGATACGTCACCGCGAGTCCGGGACCGAGAAGGCGGTAGAGCGAGCCCTCGAGGCCGCGCAGTCTGAGCAGATCGTCGCCCTCATGGCTGAGTATCCCGACCGGCGTCACTCGACCACCTATGAGAAGACGCTGGCCATCACGGTGGGCCCCGAGAGGGCGCGCTTCAGCGCCTGGTACGAGATGTTTCCGCGCTCGGCGAGTCCGGAGCCCGGACGGCACGGCACCTTCGCAGACTGCGAAGCGCGTCTGCCTTACGTCGCGGCCATGGGATTCGACGTGCTCTACCTCCCGCCCATCCATCCCATCGGCGTGACGAATCGCAAGGGCAAGAACGGCAGGTCGGGCGCGCTCCCCAGCGATCCGGGCAGCGTCTGGGCGATTGGCTCAGCCGAGGGCGGGCACAAATCGATTCATCCCGCGCTCGGAACCCTCGACGATTTCCGCCGGCTCGTCGCCAAGGCGCGCGAGCACGGCCTCGACGTCGCACTCGACGTCGCCTACCAGTGCTCGCCCGATCATCCCTACGTCCAGCATCACCCGGAATGGTTCCGGCGCCGCCCTGACGGTTCCATCCAGTGCGCCGGGAATCCGCCCCACACCTACGACGACATCTACCCCTTCGACTTCGAGAGCGAGGATTGGGAGGAGCTTTGGGAAGAGCTGAAGAGCATTCTTGTCTTCTGGATCGAGCAGGGCGTCAAGATGTTCCGTGTCGATAACCCGCACACCAAGCCCTTCGCCTTCTGGGAATGGCTCATCGGCGAAATCAAGCGCGACTACCCTGACGTCATCCTGCTCGCTGAGTCGTTCACCCGGCCGAACAGCATGTATCGGCTCACTGCGCTCGGCTTCACTCACTCTTATACGTACTTCACCTGGCGCACCTCCAAGCACGAGTTGGTGGAGTACTTCACCGAACTCAACGCCAGCCCGGTGCGCGAGCACTTCCGGCCGCATCTCTGGCCGACCACTCCCGACGTCCTGCCCGAACACCTGCAAGCCGGCGGGCGTCCGACGTTCATCTCGCGGCTGGTACTCGCGGCGACGCTAGCCGCCAATTACGGCATCTACGGCCCCGCCTACGAGCTCTGCGAGAATACACCGGCGGCGCCCGGAAGCGAGCAGTTGCTGAACTCCGAGATGTTCGAGATCCGGCACTGGGACATCGCGCCGCCCGGCAATTTGAGCGAGCTCATCGGCCGCATCAACTGGATCCGCCGCGAGAATCCGGCGCTCGGACGCGACGGTGGGCTACGCTTTCACTCCATCGCGAACGACCAGATCATCGCCTATACGCGCGCGACCGAGGACCTGGCGAACGTCGTACTGGTGATTGTCAATCTCGACCCGCGCTATACTCAGGCTGGCGCCATCGATCTGCCACTCGGCGAACTCGGCCTCGACCCCTCACGGCCTTACGAAGTTCACGACCTGCTGAGCGATCATCGCTACACGTGGCACGGCCCGCAGAATTATGTCGAGCTCGACCCGAGCAATCTTCCCGCGCACATCTTCAAGCTGCGTTAGCAGACGAACACGCTTGACTTGCCTGAGCCGCAGTATTACAAATGTGTACATGAAGGCTAAAGGATCTGCGAAGGCTCGAACATCCATCCTGACCGTGCGCGTTCCGGTGAAACTCAAGCACCGCCTCGAGGCGCTGGCGAGGTCGACGGCCAGCAACCGCTCACGGCTCGCTGTCGAGGCCCTCGAGACCTACGTTGACGAGCAGGAGACGCAACTGGCGAGAATCGAACAAGGCGTCCGCGACGCCGACGCCGGGCGCATGGTCTCCCACCGCGAGGTGAAACGCTATCTCGAGTCCTGGGGCAGCCGTCGCAAGCTGCCGCCACCCCGATGCAAATAGACTGGACCGAGCAAGCCGTAGCGGACCTCGCAGAGATCGAGTTGTATATCCAGCAGGATAAGCCAGAGGCTGCGGTGCGCGTGGCAGCGCATCTTCTTGGCGCCGTGGAGCACTTGGCAGAGTTTCCGCACTTGGGCAAGCCAGGCCGGCGAACGGGAACACGAAGTCTGACCGTCCCTCCCTTTATCATTTCGTACCGAGTGCGTTCCCAACGTCTGGAGATCCTGAGCATCTGGCATGGGCGCCGCGCGCGGGCAGGTCTGCTGCAGGCGGTCGCTTCAGGGAGCCCAGCCCCCCCGATCATGCCTCCGATCAAGAGGGTTGCAGGCCGCTCTCCTGCACGCGGAGTCGAAACTCGGCTATGATGGGAAGCGATCGCGCCTGACGGAAGGCCCTCTTGGGCTACCTTTCGGCGCCGTTCTTGACCCAAAATGAGACGCATGAGACGCATGAGACGCGCGAGACATTCCCGCCGCGAACCACGCAAATACCCATCGCTGCATCGGCTGGCGGCGCTCTACGGAGTCGAGACCGCGTACCTCGATGTGCATGGCCGGCGAAAAGTGGCAAGCCCTGAAGGGCTCGTCCAAATCCTGCGGGCCTTGGGTGCGCCGCTCGCGAGCGTCGAGGACCTGCCGGCGGCGATACGCGAGCGCTGCGAGGCCGATTGGCGGGCGATTGCCCCGCCCGTGGCTGTTGCTTGGGACGGTGGACCTGCGCGTATCGAGTTGCATCTGGACGCGGCCCACGCGAACGCGTCGGGTGACTGCGAAATCGAACTCGAGTCCGGTGAATGTCAAAGTTGGAAGATCAATCTCGCCGACCTCGGCGCGCGCGACGCAGTCCAAGTGGAGGGCGTCCAGTATGTTTCAAAGACATTGCTCCTCCAGGACAAGCTGCCGATGGGCTACCACAAGCTGCGGCTTCAGATGCCGGGCGTTGCAGCCGAGACCCTGGTGATCTCGGCGCCGGCTCGCGCCTATCAGCCGCCGGGTTGGGGTGAGGCGGTGCCCGGTAACTGCCGTCCCTGGGGCGTATTCCTGCCGCTCCATGCGCTATGGTCCGAGCGATGCTGGGGTACCGGCGATTTCGGCGACCTCGATGCGTTGCTCGATTGGACTCACGAACTGGGCGGCTCGGCAGTAGCGACGTTGCCCTTGCTTGCCACGTTCCTCGACCGACCCTTCGACCCGAGTCCTTACGCACCTGCCAGCCGATTGTTCTGGAATGAGCTTTACGTTGACGTCAAGCGCCTGCCAGAGTTCCACGACTCCCTGTCGGCTCAGGCCCGGTTGAATTCTGCCGAGGTCCCGCGCGAACTCAAGGTATTGCGCGCTGGCCGGCGGGTTGACTATCGCCGCGCGATGGCCGTGAAACGCCGGGTCATCGAACCGTTGGCACGCGAATTCTTCGGCGAGGGCGATGGCGTTGCTCAACTGGCACGCGAGACGGATCGCGCCCAGGCGTTTCGGAGGTTCGTCGAGTCCAATCCCCAGGCTGAGGACTATGCGCGATTCCGCGCCGTGGGTGAGCGCGAGCGCCGTCCCTGGATCGTGTGGCCCGAATCGCTGCGCGCGGGAAACATCCAGCCAGGCGACTACGATGCGCGGGCGCGGAATTATCACCTTTATGCGCAGTGGGTCGTGAGCGAACAGTTGGGAGCGCTCGCGGCCAAAGCTCGCCAGAATCCGCCCGGCCTGTGTCTGGACCTGCCGCTTGGACTGCATCCCGCCGGCTACGACGTCTGGCGCCATCGCGACTCCTACGTCCTGGACGTGACGGCAGGCGCCCCGCCGGATATCGTGTTCACCGGCGGTCAGAATTGGGGTTTCCCGCCGCTTCATCCCGATCCTCGGCGGCAGGCTGGCTACCGGTATTACATCGACTGCCTGCGCCAGCAATTGCGGCTCGCCGGATTAGTGCGAGTGGACCACGTCATGGGCTTGCACCGGCTCTTCTGGATACCCCGGGGTTACGATCCGACCCACGGCGCGTACGTGCGCTACCCAGCCGAACACCTGTACGCCATCCTTTGCCTTGAATCGCACCGGCATCAGTCGGTGATCGCCGGCGAGAACCTCGGCATCGTCCCCAGGTACGTGAATCCCACGATGGCGCGGCATAATATCAAGCGGATGTATGTGGTACAGTACGGACTTTCCGGTCAGGACCGGCTGCGCCCGGTGGACACGGACTCCATCGCCAGCCTGAACACCCACGATATGCCGCCGTTCGCGGCCTTCTGGGAGGGCCTGGACATCCAGGATCGGCGAGCCCTGGGCTTTCTCGCTGAGCGGCCCGCGGTCGCCGAACGACGCCTGCGCGCCAGGGTCAGGAAATTCATGACCGCGTTCTTCATGCACCGTGGTCAGCTTAAATCGGCCACTGCGAACTCGAAGCGCTGCCGTCCCGAGATCGTGCGGGCGTTCCTGAGCTTCCTGAGCTCGAGTCCGGCGGAACTGGTCCTCGTTAACCTCGAGGACCTGTGGATGGAGCGCAAGCCGCAGAACGTCCCGGGTACCAACCGGCAGCGTCCGAACTGGCGGCGCAAGGCGCGGCATAGCCTGGAAGCATTCTGCCAGATGCCCCAGGTCCTGGATATCCTGCGCGAAGTGAAGCGACAGCGGAGCAGCGGCCCCGCAGACGGAGGCAAGCGATGAGCGCGGACCAGCCAAGCGTCCGCCATGACGTGAGCCTGATCGGGGATCAGGACCTCCACCTGTTCAACGAAGGCACGCACTACCGCCTGTATGACCAGCTTGGCGCGCACCTGCTGACGGCAGGCGGCGTTCAGGGGACTTACTTCGCTGTCTGGGCGCCCAACGCCCGCTGCGTTTCGGTGATCGGCGACTTCAACGGCTGGACCGCTGAGGCCCATCCGCTCGCATCCCGCAGCCAGTCGGGCATCTGGGAAGGATTCATCCCCGGCCTCTCCGAAGGCACGAAGTACAAGTATCACGTCGCCTCCCACCACAACGCTTTCGAGGAAGATAAGTCCGACCCGTTCGCCTTCTGGAACGAGGTCGCGCCCAAGACCGCGTCCATCGTGCGCCGTCTCGATTACGCCTGGGGCGACCAGGAGTGGATGGCCGAGCGGCGCCGCCGGAACAGCTTTGCGAGCCCCATTGCCATTTACGAAGTCCATCTCGGGTCGTGGAAGCGCGTTCCCGAGGACGGGTATCGTTCACTGAGCTATCGCGAGATAGCCGTCCAGCTTGCCGACTACGTGGAACGCATGGGATTCACCCACGTCGAATTTCTGCCCGTGATGGAGCACCCGTTCTTCGGCTCCTGGGGATACCAAGTGACCGGGTACTTTGCGCCCACCAGCCGCTACGGTACGCCGCAGGACTTCATGTACCTCGTCGACTACCTGCATCAGCGCGGCATCGGCGTCCTGCTCGACTGGGTACCGTCGCACTTCCCCACCGATGGCCACGGACTCGCCTACTTCGACGGCACGCACCTCTACGAACACGCCGACCCGCGCCAGGGTTTCCATCCCGAGTGGAAGAGCTTCATCTTCAACTATGGACGCAACGAAGTGCGCAGCTTTCTGATGTCGAGCGCGCTCTACTGGCTCGATGTCTACCATGCCGACGGCCTGCGTGTCGACGGCGTCGCGTCGATGCTCTACCTCGATTACGGCCGCAAGGACGGTGAGTGGATTCCCAACCAGTACGGCGGCAAGGAGAATCTCGATGCCGTCGCTTTTCTGCGCCTCTTCAACGAGGACGTCTACAAGAATCATCCCGACGCCCAGACCATCGCCGAAGAGTCGACGGCGTGGCCCATGGTCTCGCGTCCGACCTATCTCGGCGGGCTCGGATTCGGCATGAAGTGGGACATGGGCTGGATGCACGACACGTTGGTCTACCTGTCGAAAGATCCCATCTACCGGCAGTACCAGCACAATCAGTTGACCTTCCGCATGATCTATGCCTGGACGGAAAATTTCGTGCTGCCGCTCTCCCACGACGAAGTCGTGCATGGCAAGGGCTCGCTCATCGGCAAGATGCCGGGCAACGACTGGCAAAAGTTTGCCGGACTCCGTCTGCTCCTCGGCTACATGTACACCCAGCCCGGCAAAAAGCTGCTGTTCATGGGCGGAGAATTCGGCCAGTGGGCGGAGTGGAATCATGACGGCAGTCTGGAGTGGAATCTGCTCGAGTACCTGCCGCACCAGCGTCTGCAAAAATGGGTGGAGGACGTGAACCGCATCTACCGCGCCGAGCCGGCGCTGCACGAGCTTGATTTCGACCCCGCCGGATTCGAGTGGGTCGACTGCAACGATGCAGCGTCGAGCACGCTGAGTTATATCCGCAAGGCGAAGTCGACTTCCGAAGTCGTCCTCGTGGCGTGCAATTTCACTCCTGTCGCGCGCACCGGCTACCGGCTGGGCGTCCCGTACGCGGGCGTCTGGCGCGAAATCCTGAACAGCGACGCGCCCGGTTACGGCGGCAGCGGCGAGGGTAATCTGGGCGCAGTCGTTGCCGAGCCCGTGCCGTTTCACAACCGCCCCAATTCGATCTCGGCCACACTGCCTCCGCTCGGCGCTGTGCTTTTCAAGGGCGAGGCGCATTAGAAAAAGGGAGTTTGCCGCAAGTTTGCCGCACATATCACTGAGGCGCAGGGGGCAGGATGTCCGGACGACCTGCCTTCCGCGTTTAGCCTTCCCCTGCTTTGCGTTCTCTGCGCATCTGCGGTGACAAGGGAGTCTTACCGCGGAACTCACCGCCGCCTTCTGCCTTCAGTCTTCCGTCTTCTGTAACCCGGTGGGATCTCGCCCCCGAATGGGTTCGTTTTTGCCTTCTGGAGGCGAACTTCTACTGATTCTAAAGGAACTTAAGTGGCTTCGTTCCAGGAAAAAATTTGTGCGGACCACGAGTAGCGCGGCCATCCCGGACTCACCTAGCTCCTAAGCTAGGCGCCGGTGTTTATCTCGGACAAACGTTTACCAAGTTGATTAAGATGAGTAGCAAGTTTAATAAGAGAGTCCTCACCTTCACAACGGTAATTTCAGGGACTCCGCTTCTCGGTAATGAAGCCGATTGCCAGTGTCCGGTCTTCGCTGTAGGCTTCCACCCATTCCAAATAAGGGCTCTGGGAAGGACTAACAGGGGCAGCCCAGCAGACCAAATGGGGGGAACCCGGTGTCTCCCGACCTATGACACAGGGTCGCGGGACGCGTGCGAGCGGAGAGTTCTTAACCCAGGTTAGGGATCGGCTCCACGTCCTCGAGACCTCCGGTGCCAGTCGAAGGAGGAACATGCCTAGAGTCGAGTACTGGAAGTGCGGCGGTTGCGGGAAACTGAAAGGCGAAGACAACCACTGGTTCGCAGTCATAGAGCATGCTGACGGATTCTTCGTCGCTCCACTGGCGGCTATCGCCAAGCCCACTGAGGCGTACTGCGGCGAGCAATGCCTGCACAAAGCGCTCTCTCAGTTGATCACTCAACTGGCGAGCGCGCAACTGGTTGCAGCGAGATAAAGCTTCTGGAGGAAGCTCGGCACGCCGTTCATCAGGGCGCAGAGCATCTTGCGAGGTGCGGGACCATCCCGATGCCCGATCCCGCCCGTGTGAGGCCTACTCAAGCGCAGTTTTTCAAACTTGGTGTCGCGTAACTGCTGATACGCCCCTGGGTATTCACCTTTTTGCGGAACGCGACAGGAGGAGAGTATTTTCTGTGGTTATGTAGGTTTTCGGACTATTGACACGACGCCTGGCCCGCGGCTATATTTGCCCTCGCGTCAAGTCTTGCGCTTGGGTTAGTTGATGCGGCGTTATCTCCGCCTGTTGAACCCACCGTCAGCCGCGATGCTGCCTTGGATTTTGGGCAAGAGCTAGGGAGAAGGGGGCGGCTGTTCCGCTTGATCCTCGGTTTGAATTGAACCTTTGCGTGCGTCATGCGCTTCGGTTGCAGGCGCAGCCGGCCAACTGCGGCTGTCGATTGGGGTAATCGCCCGAACCTGCTTCTGCGGTCATGATTCATGAGCGGACTCCGCACACTAGGGTGAAGGAATGAACGTAAGGATGATGAGACTACCAATTTGTGCCGTTGGTTTGGGGCTGACGGCGAGCCTGCTCGCCGGCGCCGTCGCCGCAGGTCGAGACGCCGGCGCGACGGCCGCTCTACCCGCGACTGCTGTCGCGCATCTCGAACGGGGCAACGCGTTACAGGCCAAGGGCGACCTGGATGGCGCCGTGGCCGAGTACCGCGAGGCCCTGCGTCTGAAACCGGATTACGCCGACGCGCACCGCAACCTCGGGGTGATGCTGGAAGCCAAAGGGGACTTCAATGCGGCGCTGTCGGAGGATCGCGAGGTCATCCGGCTGGACCCGGCCTCCGCCATCGCCCACGAAAACCTGGGCGGCGTGCTGGCGAGGAAAGATGACGTGGCCGGAGCGACGGCGGAATATCGAGAGGCCGTCCGCCTGGCCCCCAACGACGCCGCGGCGCACACTCGGCTCGGAGTCCTGTTGCGTGCCCAAGGCGATATGGAAGGCGCCATCTCGCAGTATCGCGCCGCGCTTCACGCCCAGCCCAACGACGTCGAGGCGTACAACAACCTTGGTCTGACCCTAAAAGCCGTCGGCGATCTGGACGGAGCGATCGCAGTGTATCGCAAGGCGCTGAGCTTCGAGCCCAACACCCCCAGTCTGCATTACAACCTGGGTGTCGCGCTGAAGGCCAACGGGGATTTGGACGGAGCGATCGCGGAATATCGCCAGACCATCCGTCTGCAACCGGATATCTCCCAGGCGCACAACAACCTCGGTACGGCGCTGCGGGAAAAGGGAACACTGGCGGACGCCATCGCGGAGTATCGTGAAGCGATACGCTTGCAGCCCGCGAACGCCGTGGCGCACTACAATCTCGGCATTGCACTGGAGAAGCGCGGCGACCAGCGCGGAGCGCTCGAGCAATACCGGATGGCCGCCCAGCTTCAACCGAATGATCCCGACTTTGCTGCCGGCGTCGAAAGGCTTTCGCAGGAATTGATACGCTAGTGTCGCGTTACCGAAGAAGGTGGCGCATCGCACGGAGCGGCCTTCTGTAGTGCACGGCTGCGAGCGCATCGGCACTCTGTCTACCCAGTTCCAGCGCCGCATCCGTTTTCGACGGCGGCAGCGGCCGGGGCAACTTGGCGCGGTCGCTGCTGAGCCCGTGCCTTACCATAACCGCCCTCATTCGATCACCGCGACGCTGCCGCCACTCGCTGCCATCCTCTTCAAGAACCAGACTCCGTGGTATCACGGCCATCCCCGGCCCACTGCGATCCGGGGCGGGCTTGGCCGTGGTCACGGGCGGGACGCCCGTTTTCCGTGCCCTCCACTTAGAGTTCTGCCGTCGCGCGCAACGCCGTTTGCCGTCCCCGAAGATCTACCATTCCGCGACCAACGAGAATTCCATCCATGCCTCGCGACGTGCAGGAGATTTTGCGGCGTTCGATCGCGTGTGTTCGATTGGGCAATGTAGCCCACGGGTGTAGGCCATTTGGCGGTCGGCGCAGTGAGTGCGAGTAAGAAAATGCAGCCCCGCGCGCTCCCCGGCAGGGGAGTTCGTTTTTTCGCACCGCTCGCTTTTGTTTTCAACAACATAGCCTGCGACGCCAGCCGTTTTTATCACTTCGTCCCAAGTCGTTATTTTCGATTATCTTATTCATAATCAGCATGATAGCCGGATACGCACGCCCCAGAACAGTTCGTTCCAGAGTTCGTTCCTCGAGTGTTCCTTTATTTGCTATAACTTACAAGCCTCGAAACCCAAAATAAACGCTATCTTTTTTCTTTTCCGCCGAGCCATTTTCTCCTTCGCTTTTTCTTCTCTCCCTGCCTATCCGCAGATTTGCTCGCGCCGCGACTTCGCCGGCCGCTCGAGCGCTCGGTAGGGGAGCGCTACGCGCTCTCGCGGGTGAACAGGGCCCCCTACGCGACGAACTTCGTCTATGGCACCGTGATCATAACGCCCTCTGCGCCCCCATCCCGCGGGTTGTCGTTCAACTGATAGTCGGCAAGGCGAATGCCGTCATAAGCGTGACGGTATTCGTGACCCTATTGATGATTGCCCCGCGTCGTGGCAGGCTCTTTTGTAACCTGTGTCTGGCAGAGGATCGGAGAGAAAGGGGCACTTCCCATGGCCAAGCATGACGCAATTGTGATCGGCTCGGGACAAGGCGGTAATCCACTGGCCCAGAATCTCGCGGACCGAGGTTGGAGCGTAGCGCTGATTGAGAAAGCGCACCTGGGCGGGACCTGCATCAATACGGGGTGTACTCCGACCAAGACGATGGTCGCGAGTGCTCAGGTGGCGTACTACGCTCGCCATGCAGCCCGCTGGGGCGTGCGCGCGAGCGGCGTCAGCGTCGATCTGCCGGCGATCGTGGCCCGCAAGCAGAAGGTGGTGGAGAGCTTCCGGGCGGGGCAACAACGCCGCATGGACGCGCGGAAGACTTTGCGCCTGTATCATGGCGAGGCGCGCTTTGTGAGTCCACATCAGGTTCGCGTCGGCGATGACGTGCTCGAGGGCGAGCGCATCTTTATCAACACCGGCGCGCGTCCGGCCATCCCTCCCCTGGCCGGGCTCGACTCGGTCGATTACCTCACCAACGCCAGCATCATGGAGTTGAACGAGTTGCCCGAGCATTTGCTGGTGCTGGGCGGCGGATACATCGGCCTCGAGTTCGGGCAGATGTTCCGGCGATTCGGCAGCCGGGTGACGATCGTCTATCGTGGTGAACATATTCTGGGCCGCGAGGACGCCGATGTCGTAGCGGAGTTGCAGAAAGCTCTGGAAGCGGAAGGCGTCACTTTTGTCCGCATCGCCAAGGTGAGTCGCGTCGATAAGAACAACGGCCAAGTCTCGCTCACTGTCGAGGGCAGCGATCCTGCAACGAGCACGGTGACCGGTTCGCATCTCCTGATGGCGGTTGGGAGAAAGCCTAACAGCGACCAGTTGGATCTGGAGAAAGCCGGAGTCGAGACGGACGCGGCGGGCTTCGTCAAGGTCAACGGCCGCCTCGAGACCAACGTGCCCGGCATCTGGGCCTTGGGCGACGTGAAAGGCGGCCCCGCATTCACCCACATCTCGTACAACGACTTCCAGATCATCTATGGCAATTTGATCGAGCGCAAGAGCTTGAGCACCGACCACCGCATCGTGCCTTACTCCGTTTTCACCGATCCCCAACTGGCCGGCGTCGGCCTGACGGAAAAAGAGGCTAGAGTAGGAGGCTACCGATTGAAGATCGGCAAGGTCCCCATGACCTCTGTGGCGCGCGCCATCGAGCGCGACGAGACTGCCGGCCTCATGAAGGTGGTGGTCGATGCCGCGAACGACCACATCCTCGGCGCCTCCATCTTGTCCACCGAGGGAGGCGAGCTGGTGCAGATCCTCGGCACCGTGATGCTTGCCGGACTTCCCTATACCCTGATGAAAGGCGCCATCTACATTCATCCCACGCTGGCGGAGGGCTTCTTCGCGTTGATGGAAGACGTGAAGCCGGTGGATTGACGCCGGCGGGCGACGGCGCTCTCTCCCTCCGCCGCCGCACGTGATAGAATCCGCGGCCATGAACAAACGCTGCCGCTGGTCGCTCGTTCTGCTCTGCTTGGTGCCCGTGAGTCTCGCGGCGCAAGATCGTCCTCGCTACGAACCCACCTGGGAATCACTCAACCAGCGGCCAACGCCCGGGTGGTTCGACGACGCGAAGTTCGGCATCTTCATCCACTGGGGTGTGTATTCCGTGCCCGCCTTCGCCGACCCGCACAGTCAGATCGGCGAGACCTACGCCGAGTGGTACTGGAACCACATGCACAACAAGAGCGGTCCCACCTGGGCGTTCCATCTGGCGCACTACGGCGCGAATTTCCAGTATCAGGACTTCGCCGACCAGTTCAAGGCCGAGTTGTTCGACCCGAACCAGTGGGCTGAGCTGTTCGCCCGCTCCGGGGCGCGCTACGTCGTCCTGACGTCCAAGCATCACGAGGGCTTCTGCCTGTGGCCGTGTCCGGCGAGCTGGAACTGGAACGCCGTGGACGTTGGACCGCATCGCGACCTGGCTGGCGACCTCTCGAGAGCCGTCGTCGCGCACGGGCTGAAAATGGGATTCTACTATTCACTCTATGAGTGGTACAACCCGCTTTACCTCCACGACCCCGACCGCTACGTCACGGAGCACATGCTGCCGCAGATGAAGGATCTGGTGGAGCGCTATCATCCATCGCTCGTGTGGACAGACGGGGAATGGGAGCATCCCAGCTCGTTCTGGAAGTCGACCGAGTTTCTGGCGTGGCTCTTCAATGACTCTCCGGTGCGCGACACAGTCGCGGTCAACGACCGATGGGGCAAGGAGACGCGTGAGACGGACGGCGGGTTCTACACCTCGGAGTACGCGGGGTTCACCAAGTCGGGCATCCAGCTCGGCACCGCCCACAAGTGGGAAGAATGTCAGGGGATGGGCAAGTCGTTTGGCTATAACCGGGTGGAAACCGCCGAAGACTACAAGTCGGCTCACCAACTGATCGGCCTGCTCGTGGACACGGTGGCGAAGGGCGGCAACCTGCTGCTCGACATCGGTCCCACCGCCGACGGGCGGATACCGGTGATCATGCAGGAGCGGCTGCTCGAGATGGGCGCCTGGCTTAAAGTGAACGGCGAGGCCATCTACGGCACGCATCCCTGGCGCGAAATGTCGGAAGGCCCCCCCGGTAATGTTCGGTACACGGCCAAAGGCGATGCCGTGTACGCGATTGCCGAAGGGTGGCCAGGGCGAGAATTGGTGCTCGCGGCGCCGCGTCCGGCCGAGGGCGCCACCATCACGCTGCTCGGGTCAGCCCAACCGCTCAAGTGGCAGGAGTCCGGCGGGAAGATTCACATCGAGCTCCCTGAAACTTCCGGCCAGGAGATAGGATCCGCCGCGGGCGCTTATACGTTCAAGCTCGAAGGAATGAAGTAAGGCCGTAGGTCCGTGCAGCCCCCTCACCCCCTACCCCTCCCCCGCGAGGGGGGAGGGGAGAGCAACTCAGAGCTACAACCCTTTCCCCTTAGATGAGAGTGGAGAGCAAGTTCAGAACTACAACCCTCTCCCGTTGCGTCAGAGCGCAGAGCAGATTCCGAATTATTACCCTCTCCCCTTGCGGAAGAGGGTGGCGCGCATGCGCCGGGTGAGGGGGTTACAACTCTGGCTATTTTTCGAAACAACCGGGATGCGCAGTCTCTCGACCTAAACGCTGCCCCACGCCACGCCGCCATTCTCGTCGTAGAAAACCTCCGTCACTTTGTCGTCGGCAAGGTAAAGGACCGCGAAACCGTTGAGCACCCGCTCGGGAATGTCAGGATCGTTGGCCGAGCGGTGCTCATACCACACGACGTTCGGATTATTCGCGAGTTCCGAAGCCTGACCCCAGGGTAGCGCGCCGTGACCGCAACAGCGGCAGGGCACGTTCGCCGGCCCCTGCGGCGTGTATACGACAGCGGCGTGCGCGTGTCCCCAATACCACAACGCCGGACCGGTGTTCGCCGGGAACGCGCTCATCACCTGTGACCACAGGTTGGTGGTGCTCTTGCCGTCCTGGGTGATACCGTTGTGGTGGGTCAGGACGATTACCTTCTTGCCCGTTGCCACCTGCGCCCTCAGGAAGTCCAGTTGGACCTGTGGTCCGCCGCTAGGGTAGAGCGATCCATCGAGGTAGAGCCCTTCGGCGTCAGAGTAATACGCCGAGTCGAGCCCGACGATCACCCAGTTGTCGTTCTCGAGCGCGAAGTAGCTCGACTGTTGCGGCTGCGGCGGCCCGGGTGGCGGCCCGGGCGGCACGGCGACGGAAAAAACACTGCTCGTCAGTGCCTGGTTAAAGTAAGGTTTGGCGCCCGAATACATCTCATGATTCGAGTTCAGGGTGAGCGCGCCGAGTGAGCCCGCCGGCCAGACGGTTCCCGGTGGTTGGCCTATGAGAAGGTGCTGTTCCTGGTCGCCGGTGCCGGCGTAATACACATCGCCGAGGTGAACGGTCAAATCGGTCTGGAGAAACTTCATGTGGTTGCCGACGTCGGTGCTGGGCGCCGGATTGGCCGCCGTTCGCCAGTTACCGGTTCCCCAGTCTCCCGCCATGGCGATCTGCACCGCGTTCGGAATCGTAAAAGTCTTGGGGTTGTTGTTGAAAGCGTGCTTGCCGAGGACGAGGTTTTCCAGCCAGACGGCCCCCGCCTCCGCCCAGCCCGGGTCGAGCTGCTGATACTTCCCCGTACCCCAGATTTCGCCGCCCGGCCCCACATCGACCACCACGCCCGCCTCCAGGTTGTTCACCAGGCCGTCCTGATCGTTGGATAGCGCGCTGCGCACGAACATAAGCTGGTGTTTGACGCTGGGATCGGTGGGCGGCGCCGCCTGAGTCAGGCTTAGCGTCATCGCCTGCTGATGCGCTTTCAGGATGAGCGGTGCAATGCGGTTCCTCTGATCCGCAGGCAGGTTGTTCCAAGCCTGCTTAATCCGGGCGGCAATCACGGGATCGATGTTGATCTTCATGGCGCTCTCCCTGCTCCCCCAGAATATTCAAGTGTAGTTGTTGGCGACTGAGTATACGTCGACGGCAGGCCGGGCGCAAGCGCCGGGTTGGCGAGCTCTCTTCTAATGGAACAGGGCCTGCGATTGCGGTGTCTAAGCGTTTGCAGGGGTGTGTTAAGGCGGACCGCGTCGCGAGGGTTCTGCGGCCGGCAGGATACAGAGATGCTCGAAGTCAGGGAACTCACGAAGCGCTATCACCGCGTTCCCGCGGTCGATCGCATCAGCTTCACGCTCCAGCCGGGCTCGGTCTCAGGCTATCTCGGTCCCAACGGGTCGGGCAAGTCGACCACGGTGAAGATGATCACCGGCCTGCTCGAGCCGAGCGAAGGACACGTTTTGTTTGACGGCCGGGACATCCAGCACCACCTGATCGAGTTCCGAAAGCGTCTCGGGTACGTTCCCGAGGAGCCTTATCTCTATCCCTACATGAGCGGGCGCGAGTACCTCCAGCTCGTCGGCCGGCTGCGCTCCATCCCCCAACCGGTCGTCGACCGCAAAGTGGATGACCTGTTGGCGCTTTTTGGGCTGGAGCGCCACCGCCACGCTGCCATCTCGTCGTACTCCAAGGGTATGAAGCAGAAGATCCTGATCACGGCGGCCCTGCTTCACAACCCGGACCTGCTGATCTTCGACGAGCCGCTGTCCGGGCTGGACGTCACCTCGATGCTGGTCTTCCGCAGCGTCGTGCAAGCGCTAGGGCGGGCCGGCAAGATGATCCTCTACAGCTCCCACGTTCTCGAGGTCGTCGAGAAAGTCTGCTCCAGCGTGATCATTCTGCACCGGGGCCGCATCATGGCCAACGACCGCGTGGAGCGCCTGCGTGACCTGATGAAGCTCCCCTCGCTCGAGGATATTTTCAGGCAACTGGTGCTTCAGGAGGACACGGAGCGCATCGCCCGCGACATCGTGGAAGCGATCCAGCTCCATGCTTAGGACATCGTGAAGCTGCTCGAGCGCACTCGCCGCTTTTTCCACGACGACGAAACACACTTCGTCGAGCTGGCCCGGCATTTCTTTCACCGCTTCTTCGACAACGAACTCGTGTCGCCGGGCGGCGAGGCGCACCTGACGCTGGTCCACGCTCTGGCCCTGCTGGCGGTACCCGCCGTCCTCTACACGTTTTACCTCTTCTCGGTTTACGACGACATTGGGCAGTTCTTTCAGTGGCTCTACCCGGTGGTCTCCCTGATCGACCGGTGCCGTTATGTCTTTTTCTCCATGGTGACCATCGGCTTCATCGCGGTGCTCGAGTGGGACGCGCTGTTTCCCGATTACCGCGATTACGTGGTCCTGACCGTGTTGCCTCTCAAATCCGCCACGGTCTTTACCGCCAAGGTCGCAGCTCTGGGAATCTTCGTGGCGCTCTTCACCGTGGACGTGGGCGGTTTGCCGGCGCTGCTCTATCCCTTCGTCGAAGCGCAGGGTCTGGCTGATCCGCGCGTGCCGTTCCTTCATCTGGCGCGGATGATCCTCGCCCACGGCCTCGCCGTCGGGGCGGGAAGCGCCTTCATGTTTCTGTTCTTCGTAGCCCTCGAGGGACTGCTGATCAATCTCCTCAGCTACCGCCGCTTCAGGCAGGTCTCGCTTTACGTCCAGTTGGCGTCCATGATAGCGCTTCTCTCGATCTTCTTCCTGCTGCCCACGATCTCAAGCCGCGTGCCCATCTGGAGACGCAACAATAGCCTGGGGTTGTATCTTCTCCCGCCCGCATGGTTCCTGGGCCTCTACCAGAGGCTGCTGGGGATTCACGATGCGGTGGACGCGGCGCTGGCGCGGCTGGCGGTGGGCGCGCTGGTTCTCGCCGCTGTGGTCTCGGCCGCCGCATACCTGGGGAGTTACCGGAAATACGTGCGGCGCAGTTTTGAGCAGAGCGAGAGCGTCAGCGCCGGCCCAGGCTGGGTAGCGCGCCTTCTCACGCGGCTGGCGGACGCTCTCGTGGTACGCAAGCCGCTCGAGCGCGCCTCGTTCTATTTCGTCGGCAAGACCCTCGCGAGAAGCAGCAAGCATCGTCTCTACTTCGCGGCCTACGTCGGCGTCGGCTGTGCTTTCGTGGTGGAGGGACTAGTGGGGCTCTTCGCCGGACGGCGCACCGCCGGCATCACCCGCGCCGATGCGACGCTGCTCTCGGTGCCGCTCGTCCTCTCGTTTTTCGCGCTCTCCGGGATGAGGGTCGTCTTCCCGATTCCCGCCGAGCTGCGCGCCAACTGGATCTTCCAGTTGACGGAAGACGAGCGCCGGCGCGAGTGCTTGGCGGGCGTGCGGAAGGCGATGCTGGTATTCGTCATCGTACCGCTCTTCCTCGTGCTGTTCCCGGTTGACGCGGCGCTGTCAGGATGGAAGGTGGCCCTCGTCGAGTCGCTGTTCGGCGTGACGCTTTCCCTCGCGCTCGCGGAATTGCTCCTGCTGAGGTTCTTCAAGATTCCCTTTACCTGCTCGTTCCTGCCCGGCAAAGCCAACATTACCGTGCTCGGCGTCTTCTACTGGTTCGCCTTCTCCATTTATGCCTACAGCATGGCATCGCTCGAAGCCTGGATGATTAAGCACCCGCTCAGCCTGCTGCCCTTCTTCGCGCTGGCAATCTCCGGACTGGCCGCGCTCATTCGCTATCGCAACCGGGTCCTCGACGAGGGATTTCAGTTCGTCTATGAAGATGAGCCGGAACCGGCGGTGCGAAGGCTCAAGTTGAGCGATTAAATGTTGTCCAGAAGGCAGGGGAGTCATTGCCATTCATCGCTGCCATCCTTTGCTCGCCAGCCACTGCTCCCACCAGCGGCGGGTCTCTTCCAGTTGCCGTTGCTCCTCCGGACCAAGTTCGGGACCCGGTTCCGGGATCGGACGCAGCGGTTCGAGCCCAACCTGCGCGCGCAGTTCGTTGACGCGCTCGGGATCCGCCAGCGTCCACGGGCGGATGCGCCCGTCTCTCACATCATCCTGCCATTGCGTGCCGTAGCGCTGAGGGCGGCCTTCGTGCAGGGCGATTCGATCCTCGAGATACGCCACGTGCCATCGGGGGACGCGACCCTCGGCCGCGCAGGCCTCGAGCAGTCGGAGCACGCGCCGCTGGAATGGCGGCTCGCCGACGGCATGCTGAGCGATCAGCCAGGCGGCTTCGGCGCCGTCCTTTCCCGCAATGTCCTCAGCCGGCCAGCCATAGAGCTCGATCAGTTCCCGAAGGCGCGCCGCATTCCCTCGGTGTACGTCCTCCATACGCGGAACGTAAGCGCCGCCCAGCTCACCGGAAGCGATCAGTTCTTCACGCACCCGGTGGTCTTCGCCCCGCATGGCCAACAATTCTCGGCGTAGCTCCTCGTCAATCATTACGTCAAATTCTAACCCACAATCCTCGTAGTCGCAGACAAGCAACTGCGCCACGTCTGCGCCACCCAAGGATAACGTGGGTTCTGCTAGAATCGCGCCTGATGGTAACAAGCGAACCGTTGCGATTCCAGGTTGAGGGCGGAGGCGAGGTGTCGGCCCTCCTGCTGCGGCCGACGAACGCGCGGCGGCTCCTGGTGCTGGCGCACGGAGCTGGAGCGGGGATGACTCATCCATTTATGGAGAAGCTGGCCGGCGAATTGGCCGGCGTAGACGTGGCGACACTACGCTATCAGTTCCCTTACATTGAGGAACGGCGGCGGATTCCTGATCCGCCCGCGGTGCTGACCGCGACCGTCGCGGCGGCAGTGCGCGCGGCGTCGGCGGCCGCTCCTGGTTTGCCGCTGCTCGCCGGTGGCAAGTCCATGGGAGGGCGAATGACTTCGCAGGCCGCGGCGCAGAATCTGCTCGACGAGGTACGAGGGCTGGTGCTCTTTGGGTTTCCATTGCACCCGCCTAACCGGCCGGGAACGAAACGCGCGGATCACCTGGCGAAAGTTCCGATGCCTATGCTGTTCCTCCAGGGAACACGCGACACGCTTGCCGATCTCAAGTTGTTGAGTCCAATCTGCGCGCAGCTTGGCTCGCGGGCGACGTTACACATTATTGAGAACGCTGATCATTCGTTTCATGTACCGAAGAAATCGGGTAGAAGCGACTCGGAGGTGTTGCGGGAGTTGGTGGAAACGACAGCGTCCTGGGCGGAGGGAATTGAAGAGGTTACGCCCTAGTCCCGAAGTCATGTCGAGCCGCTGGGAGTCATTGAAACGCGCGCGCCCTTCCTCGGCGAGGGATCCGGCGACGGCAAGACCGAGGCAGCCACCGGCACATGCAACCATCGCAACTTTGTCTTCAACCCGAGATCCATGCGCGCCTGGCCGCGATGCCGCCATCGCCGGCCATTCACGATCTGCTGGCCGAGGCGTATCGAATCCAAGGAAAGTACGAGCTCTGTACCGAGGAGTGGCGCGAGGCTTAGAAACTCGCTCCCCAGGATCGCCGCCAGAAAGAGGGACTCGCGAGAGCCTTGTGGCTAAATCGCGAGTACGACCAAGCTCAGCCCCTGCTGGAGGAGCTGGTCAAAGCCGAGCCCGAGTCGGCCCAACTCAGTTACGAGCTTGGTGACTCGCTGCTCAGAGGTCAGGACGCTGCCGGCGGCGCCATCCCGTTCCTCGAAAAGGCTGCACGACTTTCGCCCGCTGACAAGGCGGTCCACGCCTCTCTGGGGCGTGCTTATATGAGGGTGGGTGAGCCGGAGAAGGCGATCCCGCAATTCAACGCGGCGCTGGGCTTGGATGAGGAGGGAAGACTCTACTACCAGTTGGCTCAGGCCTATCAAAAGGCTGGCCAAGAGGACCTGGCTCGTCAGTCTATGCAGAAGTTCCAGGAGCTTTCAAGAGCGGCCCAGGCGCGAAAGCCACCTCGCACCCTAGGAGGTCAAGTACCACAACCTTTCCCATGTGGTTGAGAAGACGAGGCCGGTGCAAGCGCGTTGTTACGCCTGCTCGGAGTACAACTACAAGTGGTTCGTGAATGATCTCGAGAATCCCTACACCACTCCGCCGGGTAAGCCCTACAACTGGTTCCGCTTACGCATCCTGGGCGGACGATCGCTCGCCTGGTACCGGATCTGCTATCGTTACAGCGATCTTGATTTCAAGTGTGCCAGCCATGACGGCTACGGCGAAGACTGGCCGCCGACCTGCGGCGCGGTCCGCTTGCGCGACGTGGCGAAGCGAAAATTCGGCCGCACGGTTACGATCGGCCGCCAAGCCAACATCACTGTTCCACACAACGGCCGGCACCGTGTCACTACTGCGGCCCATGCGAGCGTGGCTGCATCACCAAGTCGTACTTCAGCAGTCCTTCGGTGACCCTGCCCGCCGCACGGGCTACGGGCCGAATGACGCTGATCACGAACGCAGTGGTCAGCCATGTGACCACGGACTTGAATGCCCGGGCGCGCCACGGGCGTTCGCTACCTCGATCGCTCGACGCGTGAGGTCCACGAGGTGCGCGGCAAGGCCGTAATCCTCTGTGCGCAGGCCTTGGAATCAACACGCATCCTGCTAAATTCGTCTAATCGCCACTTCCCGAATGGACTCGCCGTTCCGAGCGGTGCGCTGGGCCATTACCTGATGGATCATATTTCAGGCTTCGGCGCGAATGGTCTCATGTCCATGCTGACGAGCCGGCCTTGGATCGGTCCGCCCCGCCGGCCCGACGTGGTCTATGTGCCACGGTTTCGCAACGTGCGCGATCGGCACCGGACTGCAAGGTTCGAGCCAGGCAGATTTCGCGTTTCAGAGTTCAAGGAGGCCGTCAAACGCGGCGGTTGGAGCATTTATCTCAAAGCTTACGGAGAGTGTCTGCCGCGCTGGGAGAACCGTGTCGATTTGGACCTCGAGGTGGTGGACGCCTGGGGAATTCCCGCCCTGCGCATCAGCGCTTCGTTCGATGCTAACGAGCTGAAGATGGGCCACGACGCCGCTAACGCTGCAGCCGAGATGCTCGAAGCGGCGGGCGCTCGCGAGATCAAGCTTCAGACTACTCCCGATATATTCGGCAACTCCATTCACGACGTCGGAACCACGCGTATGGGCAGCGACCCCAAGAAGTCTGTCGTGAACCAGTACTGTCAGTCGTACGACATCGGGAACCTCTTCGTCATGGACGGCGGCTGCTTTGTTTCCTCTCCCTGCCAGAATCCAACGCTGACGATGATGGCGATCGTTTGCCGCTCCTGCGCGTACCTGGTGGATCAGCTCAAGAAGGGAGAGATCTACTGAGCCTTGCATAATTGAGTGGAAAGCCCCTCACCCCCGCCCCTCTCCCGCAAAGGGGCGAGGGGAGAACGAGGTTGGATTCATGCCCTCTCCCCTGGCGGGAGAGAGCCGGTCCTGAGCGGAGCGAAGGAGTGGCGCGCAGCGCCGAGTAAGGGGTGCATGCGTCACTCTATTAGGTAACATTCAATAGCTCCCGCAGCGGCCTTGCAACTCTGTCCCGTCTGTTCCTGTTTCTGCCTACGACGAACCTAAGTGAAATGAGGAGCGCCCAACGAAGTTGCCCCAGCGTGTTTCGAAAGGCCCCAATTCCCTCAGCTCTTGTTAGGGAGGTCGCGCGAACGGATGCTGTGCCCGTTCGGCTGCTTTTTACGCGACTCACTTCAGGGAATTGACATAGGCGACAAGCGACTCCATTTCTTGGTCGCTCACGACAACGGCGTTCATGCCGCCATCGATCATTTTCCGAGTAGGATGTCGAAGCAGCGCCTCCAGTTGGTCGGGCTGGAATTTCGCGCCGATCCCCACAAGTTTGGGCCCCTCAGCGCTACCCCTTCCGTTGTCGCCATGGCAGGAATCACAGGACTGCATCTCGTAAACCTCCTTTCCCTTCGCCGCGAAGGGGTCGAGGAGAGCGACATTGGAGGCCGCGAGTGAAGTCTCAGCCATCTCAGGTTCGAAGGGCGCCTGCATGTACCGCCTCGTTTCTTGGCGCTGGTGGGCCAATTGAGCTGCGATGGCGCGGTCGCGGCGGTCGCTCAACCGGCTGAGCAACCCCAGGCTGAAGAGCGACAGCAAGATAATTGCAAATCCGCCTACCGCGACGGGGCGCCTCCACGGGCGGCGCTCTCTGCGCCGGTCGATGAAGGGCAGGCCGGCGAACAAAACAGCGATGCTGGAGGGAATGACGATGATGCCCAGCAAGGCGAGCGAACCGGGCCAGCATTTCAACCACTGGAAAATCGGAAGGTAATACCACTCGGGACGCGGCACGTACCGTGTGTCGGCGGGGTTGGCCTCCGGGCCGAGCTCCACCGGTCTGAAATGAGCCAGTATTCCCAGCGCGGCGATGAGAACCACTGCGAACCCGAAGTCCCTTAGCAACTGGCGCGGGTAAAAGCTTTCGGTCTCGAATCCCGGTGCCCGTGGATCCGATCTGACTGATCCCGCCGCGCCCGCCTTGCGGAACAGGTACACGTGGAGGGCGATCAAGGCGAAAATGGCGCCCGGAATGAGGAAGACATGGGCTACGAAAAAGCGGGAAAGCGTCAGCGTGCCCATGTCGCTTCCGCCGCGTATCAAACGTTTGAGCCAGTCGCCGATGAGCGGAAACTCGCTCGCGATGTTGGTGCCGACGCTCGTCGCGAAATAGGCTTTTTGATCCCAGGGCAGAAGATAGCCTGTGAAGGCCATTGCGAGGACCAGGATAAAGAGGGCGCAGCCTGATAACCAAAGCAGTTCGCGCCGGTTCTTATACGCCCCATACAGAAAGGTCTGCGTCAGGTGAAGGATCAGCACGATGACCATGGCGCTGGATCCGTAAGCGTGGAGGCTGCGCAGAAACGCTCCGGACGTTACTTCCTTCGTGATGTAGGCGATGGTGGTGTGGGCGCGGTCCGCCGAAGGCAGGTAATACAGCGCCAGGAAAACTCCGGTAATGATCTGCGACAAGAGAATGAAGAGAAGCCCTGAGCCGAAGACATAAGACCATCGCGCGCCACCCGGAATGGGTGCGTCCAGAGCCTGGTGGAGCAGCTTGTCGAGACCGGTGCGGTGATCGAACCAGGTGTAGAGGCGTCGTGGCAGTCCCTTACCCGGCCTGGGCTTGATGGATCGGTTATCCGTCGCGGCATCGGACATAGGGGCGACCCCAAGCAAAAGACTAGGCCACCACTTCCTTGGTGGGCACGAGTTGGCGGAAATACTGGTACCGCACCATCAGCCGCCCGTCTTTAATGGTGGCTTCCAGTGTGTCCATTCCACGAGGCGGCGGCCCGGAAATTCGCTTGCCGTCGCGCGCGAAGACCCCGGCGTGGCAGGGGCAGATGAACTGACCCTGCGCCTCGTTCCACGGAACCGAGCAGCCGAGGTGTGGGCAGACGGCCGAGAGCACGATCGTCTGCCCCTTCGCATCCTTGGTCACGTATACCGTCCTCTGAAACACCGCCTTGCGCCAGCCGTCAAGGTGTTCTACGGTGATCAGCCGTCTAACTGGTGAAGGGAACGGAGCGAACTTCCCCAAATCGCCCAAGTCGGACCAGGATGTTTCGGTGGTCTTGACGCGAAGCGGGTAAAGCCCAAATCGCACCAGCGGCACGGAGAGCAAGGCGCCCACGCTCAGCGTGCAAATACCCAGGAGCCAGCCGAGAAACGACCGCCTGCCTGAAGAGTTGGTTTCTGGCGAGAACGGTCCGGACGACGGCTGCGTCGTTCCGGGGTTAGAAGTCTTTCCCTCGGCTTCCATTGTGCGCTCCTCCGGTCGCAAGTGATTATAGTGCGTTTACCGGCATCAGGGATGGGTTCGCTTGCCGCGAGGAAACTTCGATCCTCGGCAGCGCGGCGGGAAGCGACGAACCACGCCGCGACGAATCACGGTACCGCAGGAATCTGAGTGAATTCAAGGGACACGCAAAACCGGCAAGTTGTGACGGCGGTCACACCTCACTGTGACAATCCTCACTGACGAGCTACCCGGTAACACGTAACCTCTTGCGACCGTGAGTGATTGCTTCGGAAACTCCCGGTTCATGAGGAGACGCAAGGAAACAGTCCGATGGCGATGCTCAGTAATAGAATGCGGAGCGCGTTCACGTGCACAGGCAGCCATTCTTCCTCTGTCGAATGAGCCTGCAAGCGTGGCTCAAGGGCAGAGAGCGGGCGGGCAAAGGGGGTCTTGACGATGACTTCAAACCGGATCGTTTGCTTGGTAACTCTGAGCGCTTCCCTTCTAGTGGCTGGATGCGGTCAACAGGAAAGGGCGGCGACGGCAAGAACGGCAGGGCCAACCGACCAGGCGACTCCTATCGATCAAGCCACGGTGGGTGAGATAACCGGCAAGGTAGTATTGGAAGGAAACCCGCCACAACTGCCGCGGATTTTCATGGATAAAGATCCGTTGTGCGCTTCGAGGCACTCCGAGCCCCTCTACGCGGAAGACGGCAAAGTCAACACCGACGGAACTCTGCCCAACGTTTTCGTTTATGTCAAAGAAGGAGCTGAGAAATATACCTTTACCATCCCCAAGAGTCCCGCGATCTTGGACCAGAAGGGTTGCCTCTTTCAGCCCCACGTGCTAGGACTGATGGTTGGGCAGGAGTTACGCGTTCTGTCGAGCGACCCGACGACTCACAACGTTCACGCTATGTCCAAGCAAAACCGCGAATGGAACCAGTCGCAAACGCCAGGTGGCGCCCCTCTAAGTAAGAAGTTTACGCGCCCCGAAATCATGATCCCGGTGAACTGCAAACAACACCCTTGGATGAAGGCCTACATCGGCGTGACTCGCAACCCGTTCTATGCGGTGACCGGTAACACGGGGACGTTCACCCTGAAGGGACTTCCCGCAGGTGATTACACCATCGAGGCGTGGACCGCAACCTTTGGGACCCAACAGCAAAAGGTGACCGTGAAGCCGAAGGAATCGACGACCACGAATTTCACCTTCAGAGCTCGCTAGGGCTCGCGTCGGCACGACTCCGGTGCTCATTCGGATTCGGAGGTCTGTGACTAGCGTCACATGAGGCTGTGACGTCGGTCACTGCAGGGCCTGGGTTCATTTCGGACAATGCACCCCGAAAAGGAGGATTCGGTGGCTTGGCCGGAACTGCCGAAACGAGCTCTTTATGCACTCAAGAGCCTGTGTTTTCTGGCTACCGCCGAAGGCCCTGTGTGCGCACGTGAGGTCGCGCGATGCACGGGAATCCCTCCGGCAGAGACGGCGAAGATCTTGTATCTGCTGGCGTGGGGAGGCTTCGTATCTTCGCGGCGCGGATCGAAGGGCGGATTCTGGCTGCGAAGGACTCCCCGTCGCATCCGCATTGGTGACGTGGTGGAGTTTCTCTCCTCTCCGTCCGATCGCAGCGATGAGCGCAGCAACGACCCGGTCTTGCGGATCTGGCGGCAAACCGCGGCCTCAAGCAATGAAGCCTTCAACCGGGTCAGCTTGGAGGAACTCGCCATGCAGCTCAACTATTCTGCGGCCCGTCGAGAGCAGAAATGACCCCAGTGCCTTTGAAGTGAGCGGGGTTCAGGTAGTACGCCCTGCGAACTCTTAAGAAAGTCGAGGGGGACGGCGTGCGGACCATTCGAAGTTCCGGGATTGGGTTTCTTGGGGCCCTAGGCGTAAGCGCCTTGGTTTATTTGCTGCTCGCTCAGACACCACGCACCCTGGCCATTCCAGCGTTTGCGCGCAAATATCAAACCTCCTGTTCGACGTGTCACAACGACTATCCCGAACTTAACGACTTCGGAGAAGCATTTAAGAAGAACGGCTTCAAATTCCCCCAGGACGATGAAAGCTTCGTGAAAGAGCTCCCGGTGCTCCTGGGAGCGAAGGCGCAACGAGAGGCTTTCCCGAGGGCCGTCTATCCCGGTGAAATTCCCGGAAATCTTCCGCTCGGCTTTCGATATTCCGGATTTGCCACCTACAACAGCAAGCAACCTCTATCAATAGGCTTTGTGCCCCGAACGGACCTGTTCGTCCCCAACACTTTCACAATTATCGCCGCCGGCAGCCTGGGACCCACGCTCTCTTTCTGGGTCGACAACGATATCTCGGCGGGAGGCGCGAACAACGCGGCTGGTTTGGGCGACGGGTACCTCAAGGTAAACGACCTTGGACACTACATCGGCCTGCCCAAAGACACACTGAACTTGCGCATGGGCCAATTCGAACTTGATTTACCGTTCACTCAGGCCCGCAGCATCGACCTCACGCCTTATGATATCTACAGCCAGGCCAGCGTGGCGGCCTCTCAGGGCACCACAGACAATCCATTCGCGTTTGGGATTCCCCAGCGCGGCTTGGAAATCGGAGGCTACCCGAACGACGGGAACTTCAACTGGTCCGTCGCAGTGGTGGACGGTTCAAACAACGGGCCGGCCCTGCGCAACTCGAAGGATGTCTACGTCCGCATCTCCCAGCGGTTCAACCTGGAACGCGATGCGAGCGTTCGCAAAGAGGTACGGGCCGCGGGTCCCACCGGGCCTCGCGATCACACTTCTCTCCGTTTCGGCGCTTTCTATTATTACGGACGGAATGCCTTAAATGCCGATCGGACGCTCTTCCCCACTTTGGGGACAATTCAAGAGCCCTTCTATCGCCTGGGATCGGACTTCCGGTTCAAGTACCGCAACTTCGAACTCTACGGGCTGGGGATGTACGGTCGTGACACCAATCATCTTCTGCTGTCGGAAGACGGTACGGTCATCGGTTTCCTTCCAGGCCCTCCAGTCACTTTCAGCGGGGGATTTGCCCAGGCGGAGTACTGGTTCTATCCGTGGATCATTGGGTTGATGCGTTATGACGTGGTGAACTCGCCAACCGATTTCCTCAACGGCTCGTCTCGCCACAATTCGCGCAACCGTTTTAGCCCGGGAGTGCAGTTTCTGGTCCGCGCCAACATCAAGGTGGCGTTCGAATATCAACGCCGCTGGGAACAGCCGGTCCCGAGCTCCGAAGAGTTCTTCAGGCCCAACGGTTTCGCGACCGGCGTCGATTATTCTTTTTAGGCTGAACGCACTGGCGGGTTCGTGAGGACCAGGTGATATTTCTAAAACCTAGAGGAGAAGCATGAAAACTCTCAGAATGGCACTTCTTTTCGTGATGGCATTGATGATGACTTCAGTTTTCGCGGCACTGAGCTGGGCCGGAGAGGTCAAAGGCAAAGTGACGGTTCAGGGGATCCGCTCGGCCGAGAACATCGCGGTCTATATTGATGCGATACCCGGCAAGAATTTCGACCCGCCTGCCCAACACGTGGTCATCGATCAGCGGAAAATGACTTTCATTCCTCACGTGCTCGTGGTGGCGAAGGGAACGACGGTGGACTTCCTGAACAGCGATGCTGTGGGACACAACGTTTATTGGCCGTCGATCAGCGGTAATAAAAAGCTCTCCCATAACATGGGGACGTGGCCCAAAGGAGTCAAGAAATCGTTTCAGTTTAACGACTTGGGTACTGCTCCGCTCCTCTGCAACGTGCACCCTGAGATGTCCGGCTACGTCGTTGTTGCCCCGACGCCGTACTTCGCCGTGACCGACAAGGAGGGTGCTTTCGAAATCAAAGACGTCCCCGCGGGCAAATACACGCTGAAAACCTGGAGCGAGGAAGGCAAGCCTTCGACGCAAGACGTTGACGTTCAAGGGGGCTCAGCCAACGTCGAGCTCACGGTGAAGAGATAGGGCGAACGGCGGTCTGAGGAGCCGCTGCGGATGACGACCCGTTCAAAACTCGTGGACCTCGAATGGCTCGAGTCGAACTTTCCGTGCATGCAGGCATGCCCTGCCCATACGCAGGCGGGAAGGTACGTCACCCTGATCGCGGAGGGCCGCTACGAGGAAGCTTACCGGTATGCGCGTGCCCCCAACCCTTTTGCCTCGATTTGCGGCAGGGTCTGCGGTCATCCGTGTGAGAGCGCCTGCCGGCGAGGGCTGCTGGACGCTCCGATTTCGATCCGCGCGCTCAAGCGCTTCGTCACCGAGCGCTACGGGCCGGAGTCGCGGCACCCGATCGATGTGTTTCCAGAAAAGCCGCGGATGACCCACACTGAAAAAGTGGCCGTCATCGGTTCCGGGCCCGCGGGACTCTCCGCTGCGCACGATTTAGCGCTGCTCGGGTATCCAGTGACGGTCTTCGAAGCTTCGCAAGTGCCGGGCGGCATGATGCGCCTGGGTATTCCCGAGTATCGCTTGCCGCGAGACGTTTTGCAGGCGCAGGTCCGCGAAATCCTTGAACTCGGCCCAGAGCTGCGGGTCAACGCCCGCTTGGGCAGGGATTTCTCACTAGCTGACCTCCGCCAGCAAGGATTCGAGGCGATCCTGCTTGCCCTGGGACTGCATCGCAGCCGCGATTTGCCGGTGCCGGGGACCGAGCTGGACGGCGTCGTGAAGGGCATCGACTTTTTGCTCAACGTCAATCTCGGCTATCGCTTTTCCATCGGCAAACGAGTCGTGGTGATCGGCGGGGGCAACGTCGCCATTGACGTGGCGCGCTCTGCCCTTCGCCAACAACAAAGCCTGACGCTTGAGGCCCTCGCAAGCTCGCTTTTGCCCGACAGCCTTGCTCCGAGTGAGCTGGAAGTCGCCATGAAGGAATTGATGGACGTTTCGCGCGCCGCGTTGCGGATGGGAGCGCGGGAAGTCCACTTGGTTTGCCTGGAATCACGCCAGGAGATGCCTGCCTTCGAGGAGGAAATCGAGGAAGGCCTGCAAGAGGGGCTAAAGATTCATCCGTCCCTCGGTCCCAAACGCTTCATAGGCGCCGGCGAGAAGCTGACCGGTCTCGAGACCATCCGCTGCCGCTCGGTTTTCGACGCGCAGCACCGATTCAACCCCACCTTCGAGCCCGGCACCGAAAGCGTCATTCCCTGCGATACCGCCATCCTCGCGATCGGTCAGGCGTCGGACCTTTCCTTTATCAGCCCAGCGGACGGCATTGAAACCACTCGCCAGGGCACCGTGAAGATCGACCCGGAAACTCTGATGAGCACCGCGCCGGGAATTTTCGCCGCTGGTGACATCGCTTTCGGCCCGCGCCTCATCATCAGTGCCGTGGCCGACGGTAAGAAAGCGGCAGAGCAGATCGACCGCTATCTTTCGGGCGCGGCCTGGAAGCCCAAGCCCAAGTTCGTTGAGATCACCGTGCTTGACCACCATCAGATGGCTGCGAACTTTGACGCCTATTCCCGGCTGTCGGTCCCCACCGTTCCGCTGGAGCGCCGGACCGGCATTGCCGAAGTTGAATCGGGCTATACCGAGGAGGAGGCCCAGCGGGAGGCTTCGCGCTGCCTCCGCTGCTGGGTGAACACCATTTTCGAGGGCAACGAAGCGGAAGGCACGGAATGCATCCTGTGCGGCGGTTGCGTGGATGTGTGCCCCGAGAATTGCTTGACTCTGGTGCCTCTGAATCAGATCGGGTTTTCGGACGAGACCAAGGCTCGCATGGCCTCCGAGGCAGCCTTCCACGAGGGGACACTCCAGCACCTGGAAGCCCTGGATCTCTCGGCCGGCGAAGGCTCGGTGATGGCAAAGGACGAGACCCTGTGCATCCGCTGCGGTCTCTGTGCCGAGCGGTGCCCGGCCCACACGATTACCATGGAAGGGTTCGAGGTCTTCGACCTGAACCCCGACGAAACTCCAGCGGCCGAGATGCGGCCCAGCATATGAGCGAATCCGGCAAATCCCCGGCTCCGAAACCGCTGGGAGCTCAACCAACCGGCACTAGCCGTCGCGATTTTCTTAACGAGGTGGCGGTGGGCGCCCTCGGCATCGCCGGGCTGGGCGCGGTGGTCATCACCTATCGGTACCTTTCTCCTAATGTGCTGTTTGAACCCTCTCCCACCTTTCGGGCCGGGGGTCCCGATCTTTATCCGGTCAACTCAGTCACTTACCTCCATGAACAGCAGGTCTATATCGTGCGCACGGAGCAGGGCTTTTATGCGGTCTCGGCCGTCTGTACGCATCTTGGCTGCATCACCCAGTGGAAGCCGGACGCGAACCAGATCGCCTGCCCTTGCCACGGGAGCAAATTCCGCAGTGACGGCACAAAGATCGAGGGGCCGGCGCCACGTCCCCTGCCGCATTTTTCGATCACCCTGACGGCTGACGGTGAGTTGATGGTCAATAAGCTCGAAACGGTCAAACCTAGCCAGACTCTAAGAGTGTGAGGACAGGGGTGGCCACTACTTCGCTCGACCATGCACTGGAACGGTTGCGTTCGACCCGCGTTTGGAAATCCATCTTTCGACGTGATCCGGCGCACACGAACCGAACGCGCAGCCTGGCGATCTTCGGCAACTTTTTCCTGCACGCCCTGCCGGCGAAGGTTCGGCAGCAGTCGTTGCGCGTTCGCGCCACTTATTATCTCGGATCGGCCACCTTCTTTCTCTTCGCAGTCCTGACCATCACCGGAATCTTGCTAATGCTTTACTATCATCCTGCGGTCCCACAGGCCTATCGCGACATGAAGGACCTCCGCTTCGTCGTCTCCAATGGGGTTTTCCTGCGCAATCTTCACCGCCTGGCCGCTCAGGCGATGGTCGTCGCCGTCTTCTGGCACATGTTCCACGTCTTCTATCGCGGAGGATACCGGCCGCCTCGCGAGTTCAACTGGGTGGTGGGGGTCGGACTGCTTCTGATCACGCTTTTCCTGAGCTACACGGGCTATCTCCTGCCCTGGGACCAGTTGGCCTTTTGGGCCATCACCGTGGGAACCAACATCATTTCGGCGATGCCGGCCTTAGGCAAGCCGATCCGGTTTCTGCTGCTGGGCGGAAACCTGGTGGGCGAGAATGCGCTGCTGCGGTTTTATGTGCTGCACTGTGTGATCCTGCCCCTGGTCGCAGTCGTCCTGATCGGCGTCCACTTCTGGCGAGTCCAGAAAGATGGCGGCTTGAGCGTGCAACAAAAGGTGGAAGAGGAGGAGGGTGGAAAAGAAGAATAACTACGAGGCAGGGCTTGGTTCCGACGCGGTGAAGAATCCCCAGCGGATCGTCTTCATTACCAAGAAGACCTCGGCCAAGGTCAAGGGTGATGTCGGGCCACAATGGATGTCCTATCCCCACCTGCTCCTGCGCGAGAGCGTCGCATTCCAGATCATGGTGATCGTGCTAGTGGCTATCGCCCTTCTTTGGGATGCTCCGCTCGAGCAATTGGCAGACCCGCTGCTGACGCCCAACCCGGCCAAGGCGCCATGGTACTTCCTGGGTTTGCAGGAACTGCTCCACTACTTTCCGCCGCTGGTGGCCGGGATCATCATCCCGACCTTGGTGGTGCTCGCTCTGATCGTCATCCCCTACTTTGACGTGAACGTTCAAGGTGAGCCGCTGTGGGCAGCGAACCGTGCCCGGCACCTCAGGATTTTTCTCTCGACCCTGGTAGCTCTGGTGATTCTCCTGGCGATTTTTCGCGCCTGGACGGTGCTGGCGCCGTCGCTCGCCGTCGGGGGCTTGTTGTTGTTCTCCTTCTTCCTCAAGCCAGGTGGCCGCCCGAGGATGGAGTTCCTGCGAACCCGGCCCGTCTCGTGGTGGGTGATGACCTGGTTCATTACGGTGTCCGTGGTCCTGACGCTCGTCGGCACTTTCTTCCGAGGCCCCGGATGGTCGTGGGTTTGGCCGTGGAGAGGGCATGTCTTCTAAAGACGAAGAGATGGGCAAGATCTCGCACGGCATGCGCTTAGTGTTCGCGCTATCCAGCGTGGTGTTCGTTGCTGTTCTTGCCGTCTCGCCTGTAAAAGACCTGCGTCAAGAGTGGAAACAGTCGAAGCGCGGCTATGTGCGTTACGCGCAGACGCGGGCTGACACGAGGCGCTTGCTCGCCGACTACCATCCCGAAATCGATCAGATCTGGATTCCGGAGATGAACGTCGTCGACCGCTGTACGACCTGCCATCAGGGAATCACCGAAGCCAGCCTCGCGGACCCGTCCGTACCGCAACCCTTCAGGTCCCACCCCCCGATTCCGCACCATGTCAGGGACTGGGGCTGTACCGTCTGCCATCGTGGCCAGGGCGCCGCGACGGAAGCGGCCGAAGCTCATGAGACGACGCTCGCCTGGGAACAACCACTCTTGCCCATGCGGTACATCCAGGCTTCCTGCGGCATGTGTCATCGCGATACCCGGCCCGAGGCGCCCTTGCTCAACCGCGGCCGGCGACTTCTTGCCCGGCTGAATTGCGCCGGCTGCCACGGTCTTTCCGGCATCGAGCGTCCTGACATGCTCGGTCCGGACCTCACGAATATTGGAACCAAGGTGCGCCGTGAATGGCTCTACAAATGGTTGAAAGAGCCACGTACCATCTTAGATAGCTCAGGCAATGTGACTGTCGATGGCTACGAGGAGCAGCCACGCATGCCGCAGTTCCGCTTGAACGAGCAGGAACTTCGGGATCTGTCGGCTTTCCTCAGTTCTCTTCGGGCCAAGCCAGTGGAGCCCCCTAAATTCGATCCCCGGGTCGTGGCGGCCTGGGAAAAGAAGCCGGACCTCGTGGAACAAGGTGAAGTCCGATTCCGCCAGATGTTCTGCTCGACGTGCCACCCTCTGGCGGTCACCCGGGCCGGCGAAACCAAGTTGATTGGCGGAGATGTCGGCCCCGAGCTCACCAAGGTCGGAAGCAAGGTCGACTCCGATTGGTTGGCCGCATGGCTCCGCAATCCGCAAGCCTACTTGCCGCTCAGCGAAATGCCGCGCTACCAGTGGTCAGATGAGGATCTCTACAAGGTTGTCCATTACATCACGACGAAGCTTGCTGACCCCGACCTGCTGAGCGACGTTCCGGCATTGGAGAGTCCGACGCCGGATGAGATCCGCACAGGTCGCCGTCTCTTTCTGGAGAAAGGCTGCGCCGGCTGCCATGCGGTTCAAGGGATGAGCCCGCAGAAGGACTTCGGCCCAGATCTTTCCAACCTGGGCGGCAAGAACGTCTCGCAACTCGAGTTCGGCAACTCAACTATTCCCCGCAATCTGATCTCCTACATCCAGGCAAAAATCACGGACCCGCTTTCCGTAAATCGGGCAGCGCGTATGCCCCAGTACCATTTGGAAGAACCGGATCTCGCGGCTATTACCACGGCATTGCTGAGCATGACAGGAACACCTTCAAGCGCCGGTCTATCCAAGCTCATTGTCCCGGCTCCTCGTCCAGAATTCCGTCCTGCTGGGGCGTTTGGCGAGCTTTACCAACGCTACCGGTGCTACGCCTGCCATCGCTTCAACGGTTTCGGCTCGAACCTCGCGCCTGACCTGTCCTTCGAAGGAAGCCGCGCCCAGCGCAAGTGGATTGCGGAATTCCTGAAAAATCCTCAGACCTTGCGTCCCACGCTGACCTTCCGGATGCCTCAGTTCAACATGACGGACCGGGAGGCCGGAGATATTGCGGACTACCTTGTGCTGGTCCTCCAGAGCCCAAACGTGAACCTGGAAAGTGTGAGCAGCAAGGAATTCACGCCACAAATGGCAGGGCTTGGCAAGGAACTGTACGAGGTGAAATACCAATGTCAGTCTTGTCACACGATTGGCTCCTCAGGGGGGTATGTCGGGCCGAATCTGAGCAATGTCGGGAACTGGATGAACCCTGCCTGGATCGAGGAGTGGCTGAAAAACCCGCAGGTGCTGGTTCCTGGAACGATTGAACCGAGGCGTGAGCTTACGAGCCAAGAGGTCACGGCCCTGACCGCCTACCTTTTAACGCTCCGACAAGCCGGACAGCCGAAGTCGACTGCCGGCGCTGTCCGAGCGGGAGGAGGCCGATGAGGCAGCGCACGTGGTTCCTAGTACTTGTTTTCTTTCTCATCCCTGGCCTTCCTGCTTGCCGGAAGAAGAGTGTCGCCGCGAAAACTGACCCGCTCCTGAGAGCGTACGATGTGGAAACAGATCCAAGTGATCCACAACGCGTCGTCCCGCTCAATTATCAACAGGCACAGGGCAAGCGCGTGTTCTATCGCAACTGTGTGTGGTGTCACGCTGATGCCACGCCAGCCGGACCTTCCAACCGCTCGAACCTGACTCCTGCCCCGCCGCTCATGAACGATGGCGAAACGTTCAACTCTCTGAGCGACGAATTTCTCGAGAACACCATCACGCTTGGTGGTAGTGCAATGGGAAAGTCCGCTATGATGCCGCCTTGGGGCCGCACGTTGACTCGGGATGAGATTGTGGCGGTTATTGCGTACGTTCGGGCGATAGCTCAGCCTCCTTACCAGCCTCCGGCCCGGCCTGGGCTGCGCTACTCCGCGAAGTAGTCGCCTATGCAGAGAATCAAGAAGGTGATGTGGATGATGGTTGTCGGCGGCGCGGTGACGTGCGGTCCGTGGTCAGAAGGCCTTGCCCAGGTCAGTCCCTCTGAAATATCCGATCCACAGCTCAAGGCAACGGAGCAAACCTATCTGAAACAGCTCGTGGTGATCAGCCACAGCATTGCCAAAACGCAATTCCCCTTTCCTTTCGTTCTGAATCGGTACGCCAATCTGGATCCAAAGCAGGTGGCTGGCGCGGACACGAGAGGGCTGGAGTTCGTGAAATTCCACGACCGGGTGATCCTAAAAGTGTCCGGCGACTACGGCGCTGCCTTTAACGCCGACCTGCTGACCGAGAACCAACGCGCAAATCGGATCTTGGATGACGTCATTGTCCCGTTACTTCGCCTTATCGCCGGCTCCTTTCCGTCCGGCGCAAGCTTCGACTCTTACGGTTTTGAAATCTCGTGGCATGTGCGAAGGCGGACTCGCAATTATGATTATGAAGGCAGGGAGATTGTTGCCTTGGTCCTTAACCGGGCTGATGCCGCGAGTTATCTCCTAGCCGACCGCGAGTCCCAACGGCAGGATGTCCTGAGCCGTTCGGAGATCTATGTCAACGGAAAGGAATTCGGGCTCTCATTGGGGGAGCGCGATCCGATTCCCGTCGCTGAAGCTGAGCGCCCCAGCGCACCGGCGCCTGCTGCAGCGTCGGATTCGGACGCGCTTCCGGCTGCGTCCAGTTCGGGTACGCGGCTGGCTAGGATCTACGAGGATCCGCTGGCAGGTTTGCTGAAGCCCAAGCCTGAAGCAACGGCTCTGGGTGCCGATGGGTCTGCCTCACCGAGTTCACGTGCTGGCGAGAGAGCGGATCAGCCATTGCCAGCGGCTACGGGATTTAGTCAAGCCGACGCGGAGGCGCTTCAGAAGGAATATCGGGCGCAACTTGACGCGCTGGCTCAGGAAGGTGTCTCGAAATTCCACTTGGTAGATTACGCGTCGCCCTCGTTCGTCGTTTTTCGGAATCGAATCTACGTTCAGTTGACCCTGCGGAACCCGGAAGCCTTCGACAAGAGCGCGACGTCGATTTACAAACGGGCCGCCCAAAGCTTCGATCTCTTCCTGGCCCCACTGCTTCACCCCATCCTCGACAAGGTTCCCAAGAACCCTGAAATCGCCGGCCTCGATATCACTGTCATCAACCAGTTGAGTTCTAAGCCCACGCCTTCGTCTGAAGCGTTGGAGTTCATTTGCCCGCTCCTGGACCTCCGGCAATTCGGAGACGACGAGATCACCAACCAGGATCTGATCAACCGCAGCATCGTTCTGGTGAATGGCGTCCGGATCGCGCTCAATTTGCAGCAGGTGGAGTAACGCGAACCGGGACTGGCTCGGTTGATAACACGGCCGAAAGGCGATGTGACAAGAACGGCTCCGGCTCGAAAGAAAGCCAGTCGAAGGCAAAGGCTTGTGCAACCGTCTCCCTTGGCTGACCTGAGAACCCGGGCGTTCGTTTCGCTTCGACGGTTCCCAGCAAATCCGGGCCGATTCAGAAGTGAATCCTGGGGCGAAGGCGGGACCGTTGTCGCGAAACGGGGTTCGGGTCCCCGAAGTGGACTTGGGCACGCACTGGCGGGAAGAGGATTTTATCAACAGGAATCGCTAATACTAAACGCTGCAGCGTTGATCGCGAGTAATCGCCGCCAGCGCCCCCTCGGCTCACATCAACGTTCGTTTTTCGGGGAGAAATCTGAGGGCCATAGCGAAACCATTAGCAGCCCGGTCCAGGCGGAACCGCAAAAGGCGTCGTGGTAACGAGGAGAGACTAGACAATGTAAGGAGGGTGTATGCTTCAGTACTCGCTTATGAGCGTTGAAGGACCGAAGCACAAAGTGGTCGTTTGGTCATCGGCGATCGCGCTCCTCGTCATCGTAGGCGTTTGGCCTCTTGCAACGCGGTGCTTGAGCCTGTTGCCGGCCCCTGCTCCCGCGCGAACACACGGGCCCTACACCACCAACTTTTCTCGCGCTGAGAATCCGATTTCAGAAGGCGGCAGATGGCTGAACGGCCAGACCGACGGCCTTGATTGGACCGACGTCCGGACGACTCCTGGCTTCGCATTTGGGACCGAAACAGGCGGGAATAGACCAGGTCCACAAAGATACGACGATTCCACGGCCCTCCTGAAGGGTACTTGGGGACCGAACCAAACGGTCCAAGCCACGGTCCGCTCGGTGAAACCCAACCAGGACGGCAAGGTCTGGGAGGAAGTGGAGTTGCGCCTGCGGACTTCCATTTCTCCTCACAATTGCACGGGGTATGAGATCATGTTCCGCTGTTCTAAAATTCCGAGGGCCTATTGCAATATCGCCCGGTGGGAGGGGCCGCTGGGAAAGTTCACCATGCTGAAACAGACGGAAGGTTCGGAGTACGGGGTCAAGGATGGAGATGTGGTGAAGGCCAGTATGATCGGAAAAATCCTTACGGTCTACATCAACGGCGTGCAGATGGTTCAACTCAGCGACGACAGATTCGCGAGCGGTAATCCAGGCATCGGGTATTACCTCGCAGGGGCCACTGGCGTGATAGGCGACTTTGGATTTTCAGATTTTATGGCCACCGACAACCAGCCCAAATGAGTTCTCCCGGCCTCGCCGTTGATTCAACGCAGCAGGTTCATGATCATGCAGTCACCGTTTCGTGGCGATAGGGACGATGAAGTTGGCACGCAGGATTAAGGCGCACGCCAAATCCCGGCGTGTCTGGCAGCTTCATGCGCCCGTTATGCGGCACGGGTTCATCGAACAAAAGCGGCGAAAACATCGGTATGACTTTGTCGGCCTTGGGCGCCATCATCAGGAACTCTGCAAAGGGACTGTTATGTCGCGTGATGACGAAGTGATAGCTATAGACGCTCGATCCGTGCGGTACGACCAGCACCCCTCTTGCATCTGCGAGCGCCGAAATCTTGATCAGCTCCGTGATGCCGCCGCACCATCCCACATCAGGCTGGATGATATCCGCACACTCCATCTCGAGAAGCATGCGAAAGCCCCAGCGAGTAGATTCGTGTTCCCCCGTCGTGACCAGCATGCCGCTGGGCACTTTTCGCCGGAGCTCTGCATAGCCCCAATAATCATCGGGCGGCAGAGCTTCTTCAATCCATTTCATTTCATATTCTGCCGCGGCATGCGCCAGCCTTGTGGCGTAGTTCACATCGAGACTCATCCAGCAGTCGTACATGAGCCAGAAGGCTGCGCTGGTTCGGGAACGCATGTCCGCCAGCAGGGCGAGATTTTTCTGCATTCCCTCCTCGCCCTCTCCGGGACCGTGGTGAAGAGGCATCTTGCCACCGATAAATCCGAGTTGTTGGGCGAGATCCGGACGAGCACCCGTCGCGTAAAAAATCAGTTCATCACGAACCGCGCCTCCGAGGAGGTGATAGACGGGCTCCTGCCGCAATTTGCCGAGCAGGTCCCACAAAGCCAGGTCGACGCAACTGATCGCGTTTAGTACCAGCCCTTTTCGTCCGTAGAACAGGGTTGACAGATACATCTGGTCCCAGATGCGCTCGATGTCGGCAACGCTTGCGCCTTCAAGGAATCGAGCCAGATGTTGCTCCACGATCCAGGCGCCCGGTTCACCGCCCGTGCTTACGGCGAACCCGATGACCCCGTTGGCTGCCTCTATCTCGACGACCAGAGTCCCCAAAACGTTCAACCCAAATTCTTGTCTACTGTCCCGGTAGGCAGGATATTTCGCCATCGGAGTCGCGATGTGGTCGTCAATCCAATGACCGCGGTTTTGGTCGTGGTAGTCGCCTCCACCGCCTCGGACGACGTAAGCGCGCACCTGCCGGATCGTGGTGTCGATCATATCGGTGATTGTCTGCTCAGTGAACCTGCTTCGCAAGATCGAAGTGGAGGTTGCAAATGGGAAGGGTGCTCGGCGAGCGGCCCCGAAAAGTACTTCCGCCTTCCCGACCATCTGGGAGCTGCCGCATGATAGGCCTGGAATCAATAACGAGTAGTCGCCAAGGGTTACCAATAGCTGTCGATACAGCCCTTCCCACCAGCTATCTGGCCTGGCTGACGTAAACCACGTTCAGGAAACAGGTCTTGCCTTGTCGCCTAGCGATAGCAATGATCCGTCGCGCATCACGTGAACCTTTCGGTCGGTTTGGGCATCCAGTGGAAATCGTGCCCCGAATTGCGCCACAAACCACCTGCCTGAACTGCGGTGTCGCACACGTTACTTCGCTCCGGAGCCTCCTCGGAAGCATTATCTTGGAGGTGCGACGAGGACCCCGAGTCGGCAAGAATCCTCTCCACAACGCCAGCATAAAGAATCCTGTCATTGGGCGGCTCGCCGATACGGCCAGATGGATCATGCGATGGTTCCTCACGCCGTCGGGTGGCGCTCAATCAAAACGCGTTTCGCGCTGCCCCCCATCTTCCCTGGCAAACCTCACAGGAGTTTGTAGCCCAAGAAGACCAAGGTCGTGGCCAGGACGGGGCGCGAGACCTTTTCGGGCAAAATCGCGCTTAAGTGACTCCCAAGCCACACGCCGGGTATCGAGCCGATCGAGAGTCCGATCAGTAGCGCGAGGTCGATGCTTCCCAGCCCCAAATGCCCGAGGGCGGCTACACTCAGCAGAAACAGCGCGTGAAATATGTCTGAGCCGACAATTCGGCTCAATGAAAGCTTCGGATACAGGACCATCAGGCAGGCCACGATCAGACTTCCGCTACCCACCGCGGTCATGCCCACCAGCGCCCCGAGCACCGCGCCCAGTATGGTTGTCAAGAGTGCCTGACGGCCGGAGTTCAGCACGTCGGGCGCGAACCGTGCGCGTTGACGTCGGAGCGACCGAACGAGCAGCATCACCGAGACGCATATCAGCACGATGCCCAGCATGCGCAACACAAGTCTGTCCACCACGGCGGCCCCACGGATTCGGTGGACATAGGCGAGAGCGGTCACTCCGGCGAGGGCCCCAGGAACACTGCCGAGCGCTAGGCGTCGAACGATTGTGAAATCGACGGTCCGTTGACGGTAATAGACCCAAGCTCCGACAGTCCTGGTAATTGCTGCCCAGGCGAGATCCGTCCCGACCGCGACGATCGGCCGGGACCATCCTAACAGGATCAACGCCGGCGTCATCACTGCGCCGCCGCCCATGCCGGTTAAACCGACCAGGAAGCCCACGCCAAATCCCAGCATCGAGGCTTTCAGGTTCATGTTGCCTCTTGACTCCTTGGAGTGGCGTTCGTGCGCCCGAAAAAAAGCGAAAGTCGAGAGCCGCGACTGGACCTCGTCCTGGGCGAAAGAGGAGTACTCAATCTCGTGATAGGCTTGCCCTCCTCGCGGCCTACTCGCTAGCGAAGCTCCTTTGGCTCTTGCGTTCGACCTCCCGGTTCGCCGGGAGTCGGGGCTTGACCGACGCCCCCGGACAGCAGGAAGGAGTTCTCCGCGCTGGCGCTCGAGTCTGCGGGCGCAGACTCGCTGTCGCCACCAGAGCTGTCCACCTGCGGCGCGCCCGTAGTCTCGGCGCCCTCGGAGAACCGTACAGTTCCCGCGCCCCTCGCGGTCGTTTCTTCGCTCGCCTCTCCAGCCGCCGTCGTACTCTCCGAAGACAGATTCTGCGTCCCATTGCCAGTCGACTCGGGTAATGTTTTGGGATTCGGCGGAGCCTGAGGCTTCTCTGTGCGAGCTTCCTGGCTGGCTTTCGCCGACGTGGCCATCCGCATTGCGAAACTCACTCGACTCGTCTCGCCCGCCCTCACAGTGACGGACTCGCGCATTTCAGTTTGAAAGCCCACCAAGGAGACTTGCAGCTTGTAGATGCCGGGTTTGACCCCGGCCAGTCTGCAGTTTCCGGCTTGGTCGGTCCAGGTTTGCTTCCTTTCCCCGGTTGTACCTTCGGTCAGCGTCACCGTGGCTCCGGGCACGAGAACTTCGCCGGGACCGCGCACGACCGCCGCCACCGTGCCAGTCGTGGAGGCGGGCTTCTGATCAACCGCGCCGGGTGGGGCACCAATGATCCCGCCTGAGGAAGCTCCTTGCTGTCCCGGCGCCAGCCAGTGGCGCGATCAGTGCGAGGAGGACGAGCTTACTCGCCGCCGCGCAAGCCTCCCGGTCCACGGTCCGGCCGCACGCTAAAGCCGTACCGATAAATTGTTCAAAGAACAGAAGGTGCTTCATCGGCTTTCACGCGAGCCTTCTTTGCCCGCGGCAAGGCGAGCTTAAATTGCAAAATGTCGAGCCCATGATAAACGCAGTGGACCTTTCCATCACACAAAAGCCCGTATCGCTCTGAAAGAAAGTTGTGATTGTACTGCGTGCAGGTAACCACGGCCCGCGCGCCTTCAAGCTTGGCGCGAAACGCGTCCGGGTTGCTGAGGTAGATGTCTTTGGCATGTGCTGTAAAAGTGAAAGGAACGCCGGTCAGCCGGTGAGCTAGTGTCGCGTAACTGAAATAGGTGACACGCGGACTCGCTTTCTAGGATTGCGATACGTCCAGTGGAAAGGCTGGGCGTGACGATTATGGAGCCGAATGTAAGCCATGATCTTCTGGGCCAGATCCGGCGCGGACTTGAACACGCCCCGGCGGATGCAGTCACGGGTGATCAACCCCAGCCAGATC